>JAHBXT010000003.1:0-600000 GCA_019636385.1 Pirellulaceae bacterium
CTAAGTGTTGGCAAGCTGCTTACAAGTCCATTGATTTCGGCTGCACTCGTATTGGCTGCGGCTGGAATTCTTATCGTCATCCTGAGCGAAGTATTTCAGTTCGTCCAAGCTGTACAGGCCGCTCCTTTCTTTATCCAAGTCATTGCTGATCTTTGCATTGCGCTACTCGCGATTGCATTTTGTACGGCATTGATCCGCCTCGCCTTGGTTTATCGCCGATTGTCTGTCACTCCGCAGGTAAATCTCAATGCGATTCGGCAGGCCAAACAAAGAGCCGCCACAAGGGAACAAATCCACCGGCAGGTGGAAGCAGGATATAAATCTTTACGAACAATAGTTGAAACGTATCCAATCGCGGACAAGAAGCACCGAGCCTTGCTTGTTCGATGCGGCATGCAGCCTGAAGAAGTTAAGACCCTTCAGTCAAACTTAGAAAACCTTTTGCGGACTGACAACTTAGGACAATCCAGGTGGATCGAGGACTGTAACCGGTTGTTTGTTTCCGTGATCGATAAGTCAGCCAAACAGCATGTCATGAGCTACGCTACGAAGGTTGCGTTAAAAACGGCGATTAGCCCAACCGGCTTTGTAGATTCTTTGATTGTTGCCACAAATGCCGTTCTGATGGTGGAAGACCTATGCCATTTATATGGCGTTAGAACTGGACGGTGGCAATCAGTCTTGCTGACATGGCGAATCTTCTTTTCCACTTTTGTTTCCGCAAAACTGGAAGAACAAATCGACAAGTTGGCCGACAGTCTTTTCGAGGGGACTCTTTCAAGCGCTCCCCAGATGTACAAGGAACTTTTAGCCCGACTTTCCCTTGGGCTTCTAAAGCGAGCGGCAGAGGGAGCAGTAAACATGGCGTTATTCTACCGTCTTGGCACCGCCACTGTGGTGGCGTTGAGGCCAATTAGCATATCGATCACGAGTGACGAATAATTGGCAACACAATTCGGGCTTAAGGCCAGGGCGAACGCACACTAAGCTTGTGAAATTCCAAGGACTTGCGCGAGGTAACTGACATTCTAAGCTGCCTTACGACGTCGCATGGAAATACTGCTCATGGGGACACAGACCTGCGCAGGGCTTTTCTATCGTCTTGAGCCGCGACAGCCGGGCCGCTGGCGCTTTAGGTGCTGCAGAAATTGCGTTGCTTTGTACTGCGCCCCGGACAGCGTCTTGCCGACGCCCGCCTCCGGAAATGGTGTGTCGCCGGGATTCAGCTCTCGTAGCGGTAGATGCGGATCGCGTCAGACGCCTGCTGAAGCTGCCACGGCTTCGGGCCCATAACGCCTGTGACCTGCTCCCCCTTACAACGTCTTGCCGACTTTCGCCTCCAGAAATGGTGTGTCCCTTAGAATTCAATACTGGCTATGGGACCTGCAGGGAAAAACTGTCGGATATTTAAGCGACAGAGACATTACCAATGAAGCAAAGCAGTTGATGGACGCTGTAAAGTATCGCACTGGTCATGGGCTGGATCAAAGTGCAAGTCTTCAGAGCAGCGGTGGTGAATCTGGCAAAGGGCGGGCTCCGTGAATCAAGGCAATGACAAAAATGGCCGAAGGTCTTACCTGACAGAGTATCCGGTAAGAGTATTCGATAATCTCTCGAACGTCCTCCTGTTGGTATTCCGGGACCATTTAACTCGACAATGGAAAATAGGAAAGTTGCGTCGTTCGTTTCGTCAAACGATCAACGACCGACAATGCATATCGAGGAGAATCGGTCGCAATAAATTCGTAGATTGCAGCGAGATCGGAAATCGCATTCTGAGTCCATTCGATTCGCATTACTCTGGGAGTCCAAAACGCGTCCGTACTTCGGAAACTGAAAGCGTACGCCCCAATTCAACGTCCTTGAGTCCAGCCTCGATCTTTTGGCGGACGTAGAGTCGATACATGACATCGTCCCATGTCGCGTCAGCCGGTAACGAGTCGATGGTTTCACGGACTTTGGATTTGATATCCGATTCAGGTGTTGTGCTCATAGCTAAACTATCGCGAATGTCGAGATCGAAGGCAACCGGAATCGACGCTGCCAAAAATGGCTGAACGTGGAAACCTAAAGCGGATAACATGCCTTTAAGCGGTTCAGCACAAACCCTGTTGGCTGCAACAATGCAGTCTATTGCTCAAGACAGCCTCGCCCCCAAATTCCAATCATATCGGACACTTGAGAGCCGATCACTTATTGATTGGGGTGATAGAGTGCTTAGGTCCAATCTTCTGGGAAACCTTGCGTTAAGCCGTCCGCTGGGCTGCGAACGCCCTTACCTCCTCGATGCAGTACATGCGTGTACGTCATTGTCGTACCAAATTCGCTGTGCCTTAAAAATTCCTGATCGGTTCGGATGTCGTAGCCGCTAGCAAGCCAATGGGGGGCAAAGGAATGCCTGAAAGTATGGCAGGTTACTCTTTTGGTCAGCCCTGTCTCCGACACTGCCACGGCTTCGGGCCAATACGCCTGCCCACCTCGGCCAGAAACAAATCCAGCGTTTGCTCGAAGGTGTACCCGACGCCATGTGCCCGGGCGAACAATAGGAAGTCCCGCACCCAACGTACGAGGTACGGCTGGTGCTTGTCCAACGCCAAGTACTTGTCTTGAAGGAACTTGGCATAGCCATCGAGCCCCTCGAGTAAATGAGCATCGTGGCCAGCCATATTCCGTTTCCGTTTTATCCAGATCTGGATAATATCGGAATACGGGGCGTATCCAACAGACGTCAATCAGCACCCCCTGCGGGCTGGTTTTTCGCATTGAATTCCTTCGCACGGCTCCACACTTCCTGGTAGACTTTTCAACCGAGTCCCAGCGAAACGGGAATTCTGCAGAAAAACAGGTTAGGCTCAAGAAATGAAATCATTGTGCTCCTTCTTTGCAATCGTAGTTTCGTTGTGCATCGCCTCGCCTGTCTGTGCAAATGACAAATCGATAACGAGAGATCTGGTTACGCCTGAAATGACCAATGACGAGCCCGCCGCTGGTCGGCGAGTTCGCCAAGTTGCCCCCGAGTACGAGGGTACCGAAGTTTACCACGCCTTGTACCTACCCGTGGATTGGAAGCTTGGCGACAAATATCCTCTGATCATTGAATACACGGGCAACAGGTACGCCGAATCCGGTTCGACCGGCGAAGTCAAAGATGCCAATCTCGGCTACGGCCTGACGGGTGGCAAAGGCTTTATCTGGGTCTCGATGCCCTACATCGAGAAAGGCGGCCAACGGAATGCTGTCTTATGGTGGGGCGACAAACAAGCGACTGTCGACTACTGCAAGACGAACTTACCTAGAATTTGCAAACAGTTTGGAGGTGATCTGGAGAGCGTGTTTATTTGCGGCTTTTCGCGTGGCGCGATCGGTGCCAGTTACATTGGCTTGGCTGATGATGAGATCTCGTCATTCTGGAAGGGCATGATCACGCACGACCATTTTGATGGCAACAGAACTTGGAACTACCCCGAGAGCGATCGCCAGTCGGCACTGCTGCGTTTGGCCCGCCTGAAAGGCCGGCCTGTTCTGGTGTGTGGTGAGGCAAATGATTTTCTACGAGATCATTTAGAATTGGCGAAGTTCACATTCCTAAAGCCGATTGTTGGTGAGATATTTGAGATTCCAGAGGGAAAGGTGATTAACCCGCACACGGATTTGTGGATGCACCGCGATAGTAAGTACCGCCAAGAAGCAAGAAACTGGCTAAACCAGCACAAGTAGTAGTCGATTTCTAAACAGTCGCATGTTGCATAACCATCGGTTCAACCGGCACCCGTGAGCAGCGGTTTTTGACAATGGCGAATTGCGGGCACAAGCCCGATTATTTGAAACTATAGGCCAAAGAACGAAGATGCAGCGGCGGCTCAATCCAAGAAACAAGCCTGCGTTCCTATGGGCCGTGCTAGATCAATTCCAATCCGCAGGAGCCTTGCTGTCACTGGAGGGGATCTGCAAGCGCTTGGCGTGCGTGATCATCCCGCAGCAGTAACAGACGAGACAAAGGTTCTAAAGCGGCAGACAAATTCTCCTCGGCTTGATTTCGTAGTGTTGCCTATCTCAAGGCCGCTAATTGCGCTGCTCAGGAAATCCCTTGGCGGCCCCGTTGTATTCTCATACGACGGCGGTCTTATTCATGTCCAAGTCGAAGCAAACGGTTCGTTGGCAGTTGGTGCCTGGGATACCTTTCACCGAGATTGTGTCGGTGTAAGCAACGCGTTGACTGTTGCCTTTCTGCAGAGTTTGGTAACTGCAGGTATTCTTCGGACTTCTGAAGCAGCCTAACCAATCAATCATGTTCGCGCCCTTTGGTCGCCCGACTCGCAAAAGCCCTTGGCCTTTGCTGGCGGCATCTTGGCAGCGCTCGGCGTCGTAATGGTACATTTCAATATTTGAAGGGGAGCAAATGGGAATCAACGCGTGGATTGTGCTCGGTCTGATTGCCGGATTCTTGGCAAAAATCATCATGCCCGGCAACGCCCCAGGAGGAATCATCATCGCGATCCTTCTCGGTATTGGTGTCGCGCTGGTCGGTGGTTTCCTTGCCACCCAGCTCGTTATGGGGGCATTTCGGGCTTCGATCTGCGAACCATAGCAATTGCGACCGATGGAGCACTAGTTCTCCTGTTCGGATATCGTCCCCTAAAACAAAGAGGCAAGGTGTAGCGGACACCCACAGGAAGACTACGGCACTGCACTGAATCGCCGGACAAAATGTTCGATCACAGCCGCGTTTCGGTCCAGCGGTGTGGTTGCGTTAACTTGTCGCGGCCCCGGGGAACGGTACGTTGTCTCGCAACGCTCTCCAAGGATCCGTTTCAGCCCAAAGCGGGTGACGGGCAGTGGCGAAGAGGAGCGGAATCACTTGAGCTTGGTTTGGAAGAACTGGACGGTGCGCTGCCAGGCCAGCTTGGCGGCCTCAGAGTCGTAACGCGGTGTCGTGTCGTTGAAGAAGGCGTGGTTGACGCCCGGGTAGATGTGCGCTTCGTACTGTACCCTGGCATCTTGGAGCGCTTGTTCGTAGGCCGGCCAACCGGCATTGATGCGTGTGTCCAACTCGGCGTAGTGAATCAACAGTGCACCCTTGATTTGGGATACCAGGGCCAAGTCCGGCTGACGTCCGTAAAACGGGGCGGCCGCTTTGACGATCTCAGGCAGGCGACAGGCCAGGTCGTTGGTCACGCCACCGCCGAAACAAAAGCCGACTGCGCCAACCTTGCCGTTGCTCTGGGGATGGGCTGCTAGAAACTGAGCGCCCGCCATGAAATCTTGAATCATCTCCTCGGCGCTGCGCTTGGACTGCAACGCTCGGCCTTCGTCGTCGTTACCGGGATAACCGCCCAAGGGCGACAGCGCATCGGGTGCCAGCGTCAGAAAGCCAGCAGCGGCAAAGCGCCGGGCGACGTCTTCGATGTGGGGATTGAGACCCCGATTTTCGTGAACCACCAATACGCTCGGTATCTTCTCAGACAGCGATCGCGGCGTAACCAACAATCCGGCAATCGTGCCACCGCCCTTGGGACTGGCATACTCGATCCGTTCGACCCGAATGCGTGGATCGTCCGCAGCCACCTGCTGCGCCAAGGCGTAGTTGGGACTGAGTCGGCTGAGCAGTGCTTCCACCGTCACGCCGCCGACGGCGAAGGTCGAGGCCCGCCGCATAAACTCGCGACGATCGACCAAGCCGTGGGCGTAGTCTTCGTAGAGGTTCAGCAGCTGCTGGTCAAAGTTGCGGGCTGGCTCGCGACTCATGGTTGGGCTCGGTTGTTAATGGTCCAGCGACAGGGATCGACCTCGAACGGAGATTGCCGCCTGCCGCATAACTTTCAAACAGTTGGCCAAATCAGTCTAGTGGTTTTGCGCAGTCGATTCAACCGGGCAGAACGCTAACGCTTCTTTACGCACAACATCTGATTGCCTCCGCGCTGCAATTGATAAGTTACAGTGCGCACGCAGCACTCGTAGCCACTGGCCTGCATTTCATCAATTAACCGGGGAACATAGGATGATGGTTCCAACATCAGCGTCAACAGCGGAAAGATGCGAACTTCCGGGGCAAGTCGCAGCATCTCCAGGACGGCGGCGCGATGAAATTCGTAGGGGAAGTGATCTGCGTAGAGAAACAGAAAATGCGAGCACAGCGCTAATTGAAAGCTGTTGTCGGGCAGCTGCGTATTGGGTAACTGACCCACCACATAACGCCCCTGGCTTCTCCCCAAGTCGAAATCATCTAAAAAACGTCCCAGCGTTTGTATTCGGCTTTCGCGCAAATGATCGGGGGAAGCATGGTAGGTCCAAACCCAATCTGCCAACGTACGCTTGATCTGCAGGATGATATCGTCCACTACGCAATAGAATTGCCTCTCGATGTCAGCGCGATCGAAGCTGTACAAGGGGTCAACCGAAACGACACGACGGCCAAGAGCAAACATTTCGGCGTTAAAGCTGGCAGGACCATCGGCCAAAGACACGATCGACTTGTCCAAGTCTGTCGCGGACAGTTCAAACATACATTGGTATTCGTCCAGCGATCGACCAAAGGGAACGACACTGCCAAGCTGCATCACCACGTTGCTGCGCTTTCCCGCTGAGTAGTAACTCGATTTCTGAACCACTAATTGTGCGGCGGCTTGTCGGCAGAGACAGACTTTTCGATGTCTTCCTGCAGTGCCCGATACTTGCGTAGGCAGTCATCGATGGACTGTTGCAAGCTCTCCAACTGCCGGCGACTGCCAGCCGATGCCTCCAGCACTGGCCGCAAGCCATCGTACAACAATTGAAATTGTGATTGTACCAAATCGGTCATGACGCGCGGGACCGAGTGCTGGACCAGGACCTTTTGATCGGGGACATTCTGGCTGGATTGTTCCAATCGCTGGCTGGCCGAGGCAATTGCTGTAGCAATCTGCTGGCTCAATCCGCCTAATCCGCTGGTCAGTCGCTGCAACCCTTGCTCAACCACCTGCTGGCTGGCTTGATTGCCCAGCGTCACGATGGCCTTGTTGAGTGCCTGCCGAATCGACTCGAGTCCATCACGCAGGCCGGTCAACGATCGCAGGATCTGCGCCGCACTGTCTTCACCTTGGATGCCTCTCATGCGGATGCTGTCCACATAGGCATACTTGATCGCCTCCCAGCGCTCTGATTCCTCCTTGGTCAAAATATCCATCAGCTCTTTGAACTTCAGTAAATTGGATTCACCGTCGCGCGTCAAAGTTTGGGCATCTTGTTCATAGTTAGCGACAATCAGCGTCTGTAGTTCCTGTTCGTTCATCACCGGCACTACGCGTTCGGCAATGCGATTCATATTGCGATAGCTACCCTGCAACTTGAACGGCGGTTCCGTGCGATACTCGTCTACCTGGGCAGCGCTGCGAATGTAGGCCCGATTAATGCGCAGCACAATGTCTCGCACACGCAGCAGCTTGCTGAGCACTCGAATCATGTCTTGCAATTGATCCGCCGGTAAATTGCTGGACAATTCCAGGTCCTGGGTAGAGCCGCGCTCGGCACAGCGAATGACCGCGCGTTGATCCTGGCTGCTGTAGCGCGCCAGCGGTGCCAAGGCGACGTTGCTTGTCAAGCAATTTTCCAAATAACTCAGCTCGAACGCTTCGCGCGCGTCGCCGATAATTTCGCCCAAGTTATACACATCGGCGCGGTTAGCCAGCATGTCGGGTATCTGGAACTGCTGGCCGCTCTCGGTATACGGATTACCAGCCATCACCACGGCCACTTTTCGGCCGCGCAGATCGTATGTCTTTGACTGACCGTTCCAGACGCCTTCGATGCGCCGCGTGGCATCGCACAGCGGGATGAATTTTTGCAGAAGTTCAGGATTGCAATGCTGAATGTCGTCCACATACAGCATCACGTTGTCACCCATCTCCAGAGCCATGTTGATTCGCTGGACCTCCATCCGCGCCGCGGCGCTGGTGGCTTCGGCTGGGTCCAGCGACGTGATCTGATGCCCCACGGCAGGACCGTTGACTTTCACGAACACCAACCCCAAGCGATTGGCAATGTATTCCATTAATGTCGTCTTGCCATAACCCGGCGGGCTAATCAGTAGCAGCAATCCCATGCGATCGCTACGCTTGTCGGTCCCGGCTGCCCCGAGCTGCTTGGCCAGGTTATCGCCAATCAACGGCAGGTATACCTGATCGATCAATTGATTGCGGACAAAGCTGGTCAGCACACGCGCTTTGAACTCGGCGGTTCGTAGTCGTCGGTCCGCCTGTTCCAGTGCAGCCTGTTTTGCCAGCTTGAGCGCACGAAAGCGGGGCACTACGTGTAGTCGATAATCTCGCTGACGTTGTATGAATTGGTGATAGTGCACTGTCAGCTTGCCCTGCTCGATGCGCGGGTGATCCCCCACTAAACCATCCAGCTGCGTCGCGGCCGACAGGCTGGGTCCGACGACCGGCCGTAGTGATTGGTCTAGCAACATCAATGCCATTTCGGCGCGATAGCCGGGCAGTGGGTCTAGTGCAGGCTGGGGTTGCGGGGGCAAGCTATGCAGATAGCCGTCCACGGCATCCACAGCGAGTGTCCAAGCAGCCAGCGGACGCTGGGCGACTTGCGAAATCGCGGAATTTAACTTGTCACGGTCGGCCTGCGACAGATGTTCCCGCAGATGTTGGAGCGCGGTAGCGCAGGGCGTAGCCACCAAAACATTGGCAGCAGTTTCACCATCCAGCCAGTCGTGGTCAGCTAACCAACACAGATGTTCAAATAAAAACTCGGCAGCATGTTCGATGCTCTGCGACTGAGTCGTTTGACCTTCCTGACTGCCGGCAGCATGTGCCGCAAAGAACGCTGCGGCGTGCTCGTGTAGTAGCTCGCCAATTTTTGTCACGTAAGCTGCACCGGGCCGCGTCGCGGGCAGAATGCGTCTGACCCACGACAGCGAGCGAATCCAGGTTTGCACCGGGCCCGTCGCAGCCGTGGGAATCAGCTTGCGCCACGCAAACATCGCCGGTCCGCGCACTTGAGCCGAGTAGCGCAACAGTCCCAACCCGGATTCCATAGACAGCAGCGCATGCGCGATGGCGGCAGCATCGGCATCGTGTACGCCGCGCACATAGCCTTCGTCGTGGCGGGCTTGCATGAAATGCCGCAACGATTCGACGATTACTGAACGATCCAGCCCCAAGAACTGCTTAACCGTCAAGGGTGCCAGCGCACCACCGCGCAGTTGTTCGCAGTACAGAGAAGCCAAGTATTCAGCACGATACACCACAGTCGATTCACTCGGCAGCGTTTGCTCCCATAAATCCTGGGCGCGATCCAAATCGGGGTCGTTGAGCGGTTCAAAAAACTGAGTACCGGTCAAATGCAACCACAATCGTCCATGTCGCGCGACGGTGGTCAATTCGATCGGCTGGCTATGTACACTGAACTGATGTTTGCCAAAGCGAATAAGCCCTTGATCACCAGAATACAGCTCTTGGCGATCACGAAGCTGGCGGAGCGAATCATCGCCGATGGCCTTCAGACGCGTGAGCACATCATCCATGCGTACCGAATCGCCCAGTTCCTGCAATTGCTCGGCTAATCGCCGCACTTTATCGACCATTGCATCGGCAGCCAGATAACTGCGCAGCGCGTCGGGGTCGTCCAGCCGGGCAGCTCTGGTGGCGATCCCCTGCAGAATGCGACTGGCCGCGCTAGCCAACGACTCAGCTCGACGCGTGCGTGCCTCGACCAATTGCACTCGTCGTGATTCAAACGCATCGTACAGGGATTGACGCTTGTCGGTTAGCCTCTGCAGCAATTCATCGAACTCGGCAAAACGCCCTTCCAGCTCTTCGAACTGCAGCATGATTCGCGTCAACGATTCATCGACGCGTTCGGGTGTATCGGCCGAATCCAGTGCACCGGCCGCGGCCTGATCGATGACCCGCATCTGCGCCGCAAAATCCGCCGACATTTCGTCGGACAGCAATTCGCGGACATGCCCTGCCAGCGCCGAGCGTACGCGATTCAATTCGGACAGCAGTCCAGCGGTGCGATCCACGATGGCGGTGCGCTGCGTCACGTCGTCGATCTTTAATTGCGAAACGGTTTCGATCAGCAACTCCAAATCCGTAGCAATTTGAGCCAATTCTTGCTGTAGCGATTTTCCTTGAGCACCGGTACTAACCGCAGCAATACGTTGCTGGCTATCGCCAATGCGCTGCCGATAGGGTTCCAACGCTTGTGGGTTGAGCAGAAACTGGACACAACGTTGGCCCAGTCGCTCAGCAGCCTGGACCATATCGGCTTCTAAGGCCTCAACTGCGGGCAAATCGACATAATGCAACTCGCGTAGGCCGATGGCGCGACCGCGCAATTGACGTACCGCAGACAATTGTGCAACAAACAGCTCGACAGTCGTATGACCACCGCGTTGAATGGATTTCAGTAGTTCGTCTGCAGCTTGCTGGACAGCCAGCGTCGCGGATTGAGTGTCGCGGCGAACGCGAATGACTTTGTCGTACTCCTCAATGGCCGCGCTGGCGGCATCACGTACCCCAGCCAACGGCTCGTGCAGCCCGCAAGCTTCAGCATGTCCAATCCAGTGATAGGCATCCAGAACATTGGTAGCGCGTCGCACCAAGTCTACATACAAATCTTGATAATCCTCATCTTTATCAATGACCGCCAACAACTCTTGGCACTCAGCCAAACAGCGCACCAATTCGCGATTACCGATTTTGTAAAGCATTGAATCGGTCGTCACGGGGACGCGAAAATTAGCTCCGACGAACGGCGTCTGCCAAAGCTGCATGGCATGATGCTTTTGCGGAGTATCATCGGAGCGAAAGGTAGTCATGCGACCGTCTTCAAACAGCGCCTGACCATGACACACCAGGGGAGTATCCACGGTCTGCTGAATGACGTTGTAGCGCAAATGCAGATGCGTTCCGGTGATAGGTTCCAGGAAGATGTACAGATAATCCTCCCCATTGGGCGCTGCGATCATCCGCTCGAACAACAGATTGTCCAAGCCGTGTTCAAAGATCTTGTATTGTCCGGTTTGCAACACAAATCCGCCAGGAAAAACCAGACCGTGATCCTGAGGTAGCAACACGCACGACTTTTCGAGCGCGTCGAGCCGAATTACCGTGGCCTGCTTGCGGAAGAAAACCAAGTAGCGAAAAGTTCGCTCTTGGTAGGGACGCACCTTCAGCAGAACTAATTGCCCAACGATCGAGTAATAGATCTCAGCGTCATCCAGCGTTTGGTCAGCATGCTCGACGGGCTCCGAGTAGACGCCGGTACCGTCCTGGGTATTGTCCTCGATTTTGACTGTCAAATCACCGCCCACACATTCGACAAACACGATGTCTTCAATCGAGATGTGCGGATGGGCTCCACTACGGTGTTGATCGCGATTGGTTCGCCTCCACTGAAACGCATGTTGCGGAGGAAACCGCACCTCCTGCTCGCTGCGATTGTCGACATAACGCAACCGCTGGCCGTCAATCGTCCATTTCAGGGCTTTGATATCCGCAGGCGTCTTGCCAATTTGAAACACGAAATAGACGTTGTTTCCGTGAGTATAGAATCGCGAAAAGGCGGGTTGCTTGTAGTAGCGATATAGTTCGATGAAGTCCCGGCGACTGTCGGCGTCAAAAATATCCCCTAGCGGCAAGGGATGAGCAATCTCGCCCTCCAGCCGATAGCAGCCGAATACGTCTTCGGGGCGGATTTCGGTTTGCAGCCCAAACTGGACGTTGAAGCCCAGCAGCCAATGATCGCCAACCGCCAGCAAATCGCGGGGTGTGCAATTGTGATCGGTGCTGATATGCGCGGTGCCCAGCAGTCGAGTCGCGATGTTGCCGAAAACCTTGGCCCGCGACGCGTTGAGTAGTTCGAAGCGCCGGCGCAACTCGCGGGCGGCCTCGCGCAGCCGTCCGCGCAGTACTTCGTAGGTTCCGGTAGCCAGAGAATCGGTCATGTCAAATTCAGCCAGCGCTGGACGCAGCCCAAAATAAAACGTCACCGCTCATGTAAAAGGCAATCCAAGTAAGCGGTGATCCGGTTACGACGGCTGCTTGCCGGACCCACGTTTGGCAGGTGACTTCTCCTCGAGCAATTGTCCCAGGGGCTTGTCCGCCAAATTCAAACTGTCGGCCAAGCCCAACAGCTGCACCAGTCGTGATCGCAGCTCGGTAGCGCCTCCGCTGGCCAACACGTGCGCTGCCACAGCCGCAAAGCTCAAGTCCTTAATATCGCCCATATTCAGCGGCAGTTGCTCTACCAAGCTGCGAAGGCCCTGCTTAAAGCTTTCCGGATTGCCGGTGAAGAACGTATTCTTAACGTCGCTGGCCACTTGAGAATTATGCACGAAGCGATCGATGGCTTTGCCGCCGCGAACTGCAGCAGAAATCTGCTCGAAAAACTGGCCATCGCCACCGACAATATCGACTTTGGCAGACTTGAGTGCATGTCCAATCACGGTGGCCTGTTGTTCTGCTACGGTTCGCTGCGCCTCGATGGCAGCAATCTCAATCGCCTTATCTTTATCCAGTCGCAGCTTAAATTCTTCATGCTCGCGGCCGATTCCATCCAACTCCTTCATAGCTGCGGCCTTTTGATGAATGCCGCCGGCTTCGCTGGCAAATTTTTCTTTTAGCACGCGAGCTTCTGCCAGCCCTTGCTTTTCGATAGCCGCTGCCTTGGCCTCTTGCACCTTGGCTTCAGCCAGACCCACTGCACCGCTCTCGGCCGTAACCGCCTCGGCCATCAGCTTCTTGCCGGCAGCCAGTTTTTCCGCGCGATCGCGTTCCGCTTCAGCTTCGACGCGGATTTGCTCAGCATGTAATTCGGCAGCTTTGCGGGCCGCCTCGGCGGCTTTGACCTCTTTGACCAAAGCTTGTTCGGCCAATGTCTCGGCGGATAGGACTTCCACCTTCTTCTTGCGCTCGGCCGCTGCCAGTTCCAACGTGTCCAGCTTGCGTTGTTCTTCCTCGACGACGGAGCGCTCCACGGTAACTCGTTCGCGAATCACCTCTTGGATGTCTCGGCGTTGGGTCTCGATGGCCTTTTCCTTTTCAACTTCGGCAATGCCCACCAATCGCTCGCGTTCTGTCAGTTCCAACATCCGATCGCGCTCGACACGTTCGAGTTCAACGGCATCGGCACGTTCCTTGTTGCGCTGAGCCACCAGGATTTGTCGCTTCATATTCTCTTCGGCGACCCCCAGATCCTCGTCAGTAGCGATGCGAGCCCGCTCGGCGTCTAAGCGTTTAGCTTCGCGGACTTGTTGCGCCGCCGCGTTTTCTCGGGCCTCAATTTCTGCAATCTCCCGCTTCTGTCGCTCAGTAGCTTCAACTCGCTGACGCTCCAGCTCCAAAATGGCCTCCGCTGCTTCGACGTCCTGTTTTTTGAGGGTCTTTTCGCGTTCGCGCGTGAAGAAATTCTCGCGGATTTTTTCCTGCGAAGTCAACTCAGTAATTTTCTTGATACCTTCGGCATCCAAAATGTTGTGTGGATTCAGCAGTTCCAGTCGCGTTTGCTCCAGATAGTCGATGGCCGCATCGTCCAGTTTATAACCATTCAAATCGGTGCCGATGACTCGCAAAATCTGCTCTTTGAACTGCTCGCGCTTGTCGTATAGTTCGACAAACTCGAATTGCTTACCAACCGTCTTGAGAGCTTCAGAAAATTTGGAATCGAAAAGCTCACGCAAGGTTTCTAACTGGCTGGCGCGGCGGCAACCAATCGACTCGGCCACCTCGCGCATTTCACTTTCTTGGTTGTTGATGCGAATAAAAAAGGCGACTCGAATGTCGGCGCGAATATTGTCTTTGCAGATTAGGCCTTCAGAGCCTTCTCGAGCGATCTCGAAGCTCTTGAGGGTCAAGTCCATCTTGTCGTGACTGTGCAGCACGGGGATGACGTTGATCCCACTGGCCGTGACGATCCTCATGCCGCCCATGCCGGTTCGCACGATCGCCTCATCGGGACCAACCTTACGATAGAACTGACTGAAGAAGGCACCGAGTCCGATTCCACAAACCACCAGTACGACCAGGACGGCCGCAACCCAACCCAACAATTGAAGTGCCCAAGCGAAGGACTGTCCCAGCAGCATGATGTCCATCATTGTCGTGATCTCTGTGTAAGGACTCTGTAGAGTACCATTGTCTCGGCTGGCAGCCCAATTACGGGTTAGCCGAATCGATGGTACGCGTTGAGGTGGGTGAAACGATGTATACTCGCCGCTGCGCATCGTAATGCGTAATCCATACCGCTGTACCCCTGGGCAAACAGGCTCCATCAGTGCGAACGTTCAGCTGCAGCGGCGCACCGCCCGTTTGGAAACGCACCAATCCGAACTCCGGTGTGGCCTCGCTGGAGCTGATGGTACACTCGCGTCCAATCAGCGAGCGCGGTGTGGCCGGAGGCTGCTTGAAGTTGGTTCTGAGCGGCATGACTAATAGCTTGGTTAGTAGCAGCGCTAGAATCAAGTTTTTTATGGCCAGAATAGTACTCCACCACCAATTGGGGGCAAACAAAAACTGGTCGACGGCGATCCACAGAAACCCAGATATTGCCCACCAGGCCACGGCAAACACAGCACCCCAGACCACAATGGGAACCGCAGACATATTCAACCAGCGAGCAACACTTAGCCCCCAGCCTCCCACTCCCGCTCTAATCACAGATGGAATAAGACCGGCAGTGACCTGGCCTTCCACGCCACCGTCCAAGTCTAGCAAGTCAGTGTCCAACCAACCGTCAGCGCTCATCGCTCCGAAGATCGACAGCAAACTCCATCCCACGACCAGGCTAACCAAGATGGTGGCCGGAATGACAGGGCCAGTGAAGGGAACCAGTAGTAGTTCCATGTCGCCTTCTCTCAAGCGGTTGCCGTAAGGGTCTCAGTGATCATGGCCAAGGTACACGATTTGAGGCTGTGCGGCCGCAATTCGAACCCCGTGGGGCGCACAGCCCTAGCTGTCTTCGTCGCGCCAATCTCCCCTTGCAGCATCACTTGGCTCGTGATCAGAATTCTGATTCAGATCAATAATATTCCCTTGTTCATCCTCGAACTCGATCAGATCATAATCCCAATCGCTACCTGACTTCGTTCCCCGGATGCGTATCTGGCCGTTGCCTCTGGAGCCAGACATTGGAATGGTCATATCAACCTGACCATTATTATTCTCAATGTGGATTGAGCCTTGAATACTCCAGCCGGGCATGATGTTTTCGCCTAATGCCTGTTGCACTTGTGGACTATTCTTTGCCAACTGCACGGCCTGCTGGTAAGGTTCAGAGTTTTTATAGAGCGACATTCCACCAACGATTAGCGCCGTCAGTCCACCACCGCAAACCAGCAAAACGCCCAGGCAACCTGCAGGAATCATCAGCCACAAACAGCCGCGATTCTTGGTACTTGGAGCCACAACTGGCCGACGAGGTGACTCGATTTCAAAACGTTCGTTGAACTGTTGCATCGCTTGGAATGCTCCCTCAATTGGACCGAGCGCTCCGACCCAATCCTGAGCCCGAGTTGACGCCAGGATGAATGAATTTCACCGTTTGGCCGGTTTGAGTCAAACTCGACGCAAACCACTGCTGCTACCGTATAGGTCTACCAGTGGCTTGTCAACTAGCCGACAGGCTGAGGTAATCCTCAGGCGAACCGTTGTTTCCTTCAGCTAAATCGTGTAGTCTTAACGGATGAGTAGCAGCTAGTTCTGCTACTGTGTGAGTGACTAGCGGTGGGCCAGTAGTGGATGAGACTCCCATGAATCGGGCAGCTCTGATTGTTTTCAGCATTTACGTAGCGCTCAGCGGTCGCCTCAGTAGTGCCGATCAAATTATGTCGGCGGGGGCTTCGACAGGCATGCCGGTTAGCCGTCTGCCGCTGGCAGTGCCAGATCTCGCAGTGCCAGATCTCACTGTAATTCCAACAATATCAGGTACCACGAACACTGTTCGCTCTTCGGCTGCAGACTGTGTTGCAGCCCAAGTGTCTCCGATCTGCCCTGCGTTGGGTAGCGGGCAACGGTGCATGACGTGCGGTACTGCCGATGGCACGACAACCACGTCGACCTATGGCGTGCTGGTGTGCATGGGACTGTTAGTGTTGTGGACCTCTTGGCAGAATAAGTCGAAGCACCGGATCGCAAGAGCCAAAGCAGCACTCGACAGTACAGAAAGCGATGTATGACCAGTATCAAGGATTCGGTCTGTGTGATTACAGGAGCCGGCTCAGGAATTGGCCGCGAACTGGCCGTACAGGCGATTCAACGGCAAGCCAAGCGAGTTATCGTCACGGACATTAACGGTCCTGGATTGCGGGAGACCGAAATACTCATTCAGCAGTCGGGTGGCCGACTGGAACCGCACGAATTTGACGTTGCCTGTACAGAATCGCTTGGACGCTTCGTCGACGCTGTGCTGCCGTCGCTCGCTGGCGATCGTCTGATACTGTTTAATAACGCCGGTATGGCCATTTGTGCGGGTCGATTCCAGGATACGCCACTTGAAGACTTTATGCGGGTGCTGGATGTAAATCTGACAGCATTGGTCCGGCTGACGAAGGCCTTTTATGGCTACTTGATGGAGCACAATCAGGGGCATGTCGTCAATGTGTCGAGCGTGTTTGGCATGGCCGGCGTGGATGGCAATGCGGCCTACTGCACTTCCAAGTTCGCAGTCCGCGGCTTTACCGAATCGCTGAGAATGGAACTGCATCAGTCCAACGTGAATGTGACCTGTGTGCATCCTGGGGGAATCAAGACCAACATCGTGCGTAACTCGACCGTGTCTGGCCAGGTCATAACTGACGACCATTACAAGCAGTTGGTTCAGGACTTTGACAAGGTCGCTATCACGACTGCATCGGAGGCGGCGCGGCAAATACTGCAAGCAGTCGAAAGAAATCAGATGCGATTGGTCATCGGACGTGATGGTAAGATGATTGACTGGATGACGCGTATCTTCCCGGTCGCCTATACCAAGTTGTTCATTCGGCGATTCAACAAGCAACTAGCCAATCCGTACCAGGACTAACGTACCTAGCTGGCACACAGCTTTTCAAATATCTCGCGTTGCTGCGTCATAGCTGCGGTCTTATCAGCAGGATCGGTGCGTGCCTCCAGCAATATCCAACCCTGATAATTGGCTTGCTTGAAAAGCTTGAGCAATTGTTCATATGGGTAGCTCGGATCGTCCAGTTCGCGGACGTGCGTCGTCGCTCCGAGCCGGCCCTTGATCAGATTAAAGTTAGCTTCCAGTCCGGCCCCGTGCAGGTCTTCGCCATTTGAATTCCAACACACGGCCACATTCGGATGGTCAGCGACGGCAAATATGTCAGCCATTACCGGTAGTTCGCTAGTTCCCCGACCATGCACTTCGACTCGAATCTGCTGGCCATACTGCTGACCATATTCGGCAATCTCGTTCAATGCCCGGCCAATTTGTTCAATCGTCTGCTCGCGCGATAGCTGGCGAGCAAATCCGTTGGGCTTTACTTTAACGCCCGAGCCTCCGCAATCGTGCATCAATTGGATGTATTGCTTGGCTTGCTGAATGTTGCTGGCAACTTTGGCGGGATCATCGGCATGGAATTCACAATTCGAGCCATATCCGACTAGCTCTACCGGGCTGTCCGCGAAACGGCGCTTTACTTCGGCTCGCTGGGCAGGGCTCAGACTCGGTTCCACAGCGTGTTTGTGTTCAGTCCGCAATTCGACCCCAAGCAGTCCAGAGGTTTCACATGCTTTCAACAACTCCGGTAACGTCATGTGCTGGCCCCACAGGTAGGTTACCAGTCCAAACTTCATGGTGGGTAATGCTGCAGACCGCGCACGCAGTATGGACGGACATGCAGCCAATCCCAAGACCGCCATCGTGTTGCTGAGCCACTGACGCCGAGATTCGAGATGACTTCGGTCGACTGGTGATGATTTCATTTGGTGACCCTGATTACCCAATAGACGGACCGCAGTTTCGGTAAATGATAACCAAAAACATTGGCAATTGGCAGTTGCCAATTTCGCCAAAAGCGCCTTTTGCAATGTTCGCTCGCACAATCACTCGCCAACGGAATGGGACACGAAACCGCTCTGAATGAAACTTGATATTGCCTAATCGACCAAGTGGCCGGGGTGGAATCGCCATCGACATTCAAGGCTAGGCCGAAGACATCACCATCTCAGACAATAACATTCGCCAAACGCGAGCCCCGCTGCAGCGCGTTGGCATACGCATCAGCCCCTTGATCCATCGGTTACAGATGTTCCAAAACCGCTTTCAGGCCTGTCGCCAGATGTAGTGCAGATCGCTGCACCAAGGGATACTCAGCGGCCCAGCTCAACCAAATAATCTCGACGCTAACCCTCGCCAATCGTGGGAGCCGGCCCAGTGAGCCACCTGGCGGTCGAGAATAATGGCCTGCTCTTGGTTACGGGCCGCGACCAACCAATGCCGATCGGACCCGATATCCGAATTCAAAGTTTGGTGTTTATTCAGGTGGCAGACTGATGTCCGATGGTAGTCCTGGAAATTGTGAGCCCGCGCCTTGAGCAGCTTTGGCAGCTTGTTCAGGAGTTTGGAACAACTGTTCGCGTGAAACCTTTAATTTCTGGTAAACACTATCGCTGACGATGTAGTACCAATCTGCGAATCTAGCGTTCAGCTCGGCTACCTTCTTACGAGTTTCATTTAGCGATTCATTGCGTGAGTCGATCAAACGCTGATTCTCCTTGCGGATGGTTTCCTGCATGAATTGCAGTTGTTCCTGCAATTCTTCGGCCGTTGGTTCAGCAGATGGCGCCAGTTCAGTCTGACCGGCCTTAGAGGACGCCGGAGTTGTAGACAGTTCCTGTTCGGGAACCGCATTGTCGCTGGGCTGAGCGTCGGATGGATTGGATGCGGCGTCATCTGGCGATGAACCAGCTTCATCGTTGGTGAAGCTAACCAGCCTGCTGTGAATGGGGCGAACATTCTTGGCCGATGGTGGCTGGTCGGCTTGTGGAGCCGCCTCACCATCTTGGGACTCGGTGGCTGGGGCGTCCGCGGGTGAACCTTCAGAGGCCGGCAACTCTTGCGCTGGAGTATCTACTGAGGTCGCGTCGTCGGTAGCAGGTGCATCATCAGCGGATGATTCGCTTACTTGCACATCGGCGGTTGACGGCGCGGCGGCCGGCGGAACTGCTGTTTCGGCCTTTTCCGCGGCTTCCATCTCCAACATCTGCTGGACGGTCTCGGGCACAAGCTTCAAATCGGGGGCAGGAAACTTGGATTCATCCAGCTGCGCCATCACCAGCAAATAACGTCGAACTCCTTCATCGCTATCCGCTTTGTCCTCTGCTCCCTCGGCTTCTTCCTCGGCAGATAGCGACGATCCGCTGACCTGGGTATTGCCAAACCGCAGGAAATATCGAATGCCTTCCTTAGTTCCCAAGATCACTTCGCCACCCGAGGAAAACACGTCGCCGGATTCCAATGGGAAGAATCCTTGATCTTGCAGACTTCGGGCCGACTCGACATTCTCCATGAGGGACTTATCAGCCTTCAGGTCAGCGGCTAGCCCCAAGGGCTTACGGCGCACATTGACGATCTTCAGATTCTGAATCGAGGTCCGCAGCGCATTGAGGGTTTCTTCGTTCAACTTGGTACCCGGCGGAGGCTCCGTCATCGTCGGTTGCCCCTCGACGGTATAGTCAATAAAGCTCTTAAGCGACCAGCGGCTATCTTTGTTTTCCAGATCACAGTCGAAGTTTCGAGCCAAGCCGAAGGCGCGATCGGTGCGCACAATAGCGTGGTCTCGCAAACCCACAAATTCGATGTTGCTACTGACAACATTCAGAATGTCACCCTTAATCCACTTGCTAAATTCCGTGGAGAAGGCATCGGTGCTGATTTCGACGATATACACCGCATCTTCTGACGGCACGCGCACATAGTGCTGGCCCTTAGATCCTTGAACCTCTTTGCCGATGATTAAACTGGCCAAAATCTGACTATCGGCTCCGCCGACTTGCACCAGAATTCCCACACCGGAGGCTGAGGCCGTCAGCTCCTGTTCATTGGGCTCGACCACACCATACAGTACATGATCGCCGCGATCTGTGCTGACGGTCTGAATGACATTCAGCGCTACCAAGGGTGTTGTCGCTTGGCTGACCTGCTGCTCGGAGTCGGCTGGATAGCCGTCGGCAGAAGGCAATGTCCACAGTTCGGTCTTGGGGTCCTTGGCCAGTTCGATACGACTGAGCGTGGCTAATTGCTCGTCGAATTTCACGATGCGAAATGATTGAGCCGTGGTAGGATCCAATTCCGGAAAGATTGCGGAACCGCGTTTTTCTTCAGCCAACTGCCCTTCGCTGAGTACCGCCGTAGGACGAAACGTCCAGGCCAAGCCCAGCGAAATTGCAGCGGCAGCCGCAAATAGTGCCGTGGTCTTCACTTCGCTCACAACAACAACTCCTCAACAATATCCAGGTTTGTATGTGTATATGTTTATTCTGGTCAGCCTAACGCAGCCGCGTCTTGGAGATGCCTTCGCGCTCTCGAACGCGACGCGATACAAAGACGGCGATACCGACCAACAATGGCGGTATGGGAGGAAGCAGAATCGCCATGTATTTGTAGCGAGCTTGTTCGCCCAAGACTCTCAAGTCTGCCTCCATGCGGCTGGCTCGAATCTTCTCATCGCGATCAGCTTCCAACTTCTGCCGCTGAATGCCTAACTTGCGTTCCAGCGACATATTCTGAATCTGCAAGCGCTGCAATTCGGCGATCAACGTCTGTTGCTTCGCCGGGTCGACCGCTCCCTCGCGCTTGATTTCATTAATCCGATCCTGGAACTTGGCAACCGATCGTTGATTCTGCTCTTCGGCCTCGCGAATAGCGCGGTTGAATTCTTCCTGGTAGACTTTTTGATTCTCGACTTCAGCAGATTGGAATTCTTGTGCCAAGTCTTCAAACAATCGCAGCGTGACGTGCTGCGGTTCGTGGCTACGAATCTTGGGATAATTGGTCTCGCCAGCCAAAACATCGATCACATTCAGCACGAAGGTGATATTCTGTACACGGAGACTGATATCTTCATAGTCCTCGGGTCGGCGACGGTTGGCGCTAAAGAAGGGAGCCATACAGTCAATATCGGCCACGTAGAACGCTCGGAGCTTGCGCTCTGCATCACCGTTAGACTGGGCTTGCTGCGCTGCGTTTGCTTGTGCCTGGTCCTGATTTTCGGCGGAGTTGCTTGCGTCTCCCTGTAAGCCATCACCACCAGGGTTGGCAATAGCAGAGACACCTTCAACGTAAACTGCAACAACTTGTTCGCCCAAGGCTGGGCCTTGTAGCACTTGCAGTTGCGTCGGATTGGGTTCGCCGGACCTAAGCTGACTCATCACATCATCGAACTTGATGATCCCGCTGTCGGGGCGTAGACGAATAATCGGCGTGACTTGCACGTCTTGATTTTCCTTATCGGCGCTGATAGCCCCAGCATATAAGAACATCAATTCACGCAAGCCGGCGGTGGCCAGGCTTTTCTCGCTCAGATAGTCAGCCTCATCGCCAGCCTCTTCGCGAATAAACAACCACTGATCGGTGGCGTTCAGCAGGTATCTCAGCCGTGGGTGGGGGTTGTAACGCTGCCACACGACATCTGGATTGATACTTTGCATGCCCGGCGTTTGCGAGATTTTCAATCCCAAAGTTTTCCACAACGCCTGCATGTCGCCCTTGGGCTGTGGCGGACTTCCGCCAAACATGCCGCCCTGCCCCTCTTTGGGTTCGCTTGTTCCAGGAACCCCCTGAATAGCCACTGGCAATGGGTCTTCAAAGATGGCTGTAGGCACTCCGGCCTGAACCGCATCCACTAGGTTCTTCAATTGAGGCGGTCCTAATGACGACGGCTGCACCACCAATAAGGCGTCATATTTGCCAGGCGGAATCGGGTCGCTGGCATCGACACCTTCAACAGAATACTGCTTTTCCAGCTCTTCGATAATCGGCTGCTTGGGCACCTGGCGGAACGAGCCACCGGCCATTGAAAATCCACCCATAAAATTGGCATCGGTGTTAACCACGCCCAGCTTGGCGCGGCGCGGCTGGGCGGCCGTATTGATCGATCGTGCTAGCTCGTATTCAACCGGAATTCCACTATCGAAAAATGGCACCACCACCTTCGATAAACCACTTCGAACGGCCGCTCCCAGCAATACCTCTTGATCGCGGAAGGCGCCTCGCTGGCGGACGCGAATCATTTGCGGTTCAATGCCGTATTGTTTTCGGGCACGCTGAGCCTCGGGGCTGGAAGTCTCCAGATTGTCGTACAATTGAACTTGTAGCTTAGTATTGCGACCACCAGCCAAGGATTGGAACTCTTTCAGCAGCGTCACCAGATCATAGCGCGTTTTGGAATACTGCTCGGGAATATTATTGGACACGAAGGCCTCAATCACGATGGGCCGCTCAGGATCTAAATTGCGAATCAATTGCCGAGTGGTCGGGCTCAGCGAACTGACCTTTCCCTGAGTCACGTCGAATCGGGGGCGATCGTTTTGCATGAAGAAGTAGCTACCGGCTAACACGACCACCGCCAGCGCGATGCAGCGCACCAGGTAGTGTGCAAACATTCGGTTACCATTGGTACCACCGCTCCAGTGCCGGCGGCCAATCAGCACAATACACAGGTACAATCCGGTAAGTGTGAGTAACGTAAAGAACGCCACTGGGGCGATGCTGACTACCCCGCGACCAAAATTGTCAAATTGGCGACTGAAACTAAATGCGGCCACCAGCCGCGACCAGGCACCACGCGCGATAATCACTTCGGCGTTGGCGGCAAAGGCCAACGGAGCATTGAACAGTGCTCCCAGAATGAATGCCACGGTCAAGTTCGCGGTCAAGAACGACGCCACCATGCCGATGGCAATCATGGCGACACCAACGAACCAGTACCCCAAGTAGTTGGCGCAAAACAGCCCTGCGTCCACGCCTCCAGCCGACAGATAGAGCAAGACCAGGAAGGTCGAGAGCTGCGAGAAAATCAAAGACACCGTATAGATGGATACCGCTGACAGAAACTTACCCACGACTATATCAAAGTCATCGGCAGGCAACGTTAACAATAGCTCGTCAGTTCCCTGGCGCCGCTCATCCGACCAAATGCTCATGGTGATCGCCGGAATGAAGAACAACATGATGACCGGGAACCAGAAATTCAGTTGATCCAAATTGGCCAAATTGGCATTGAAAAACTCGTTGGGCCAGAAGGCGGCCATAGAAGTCAACAGCACGAACAAACACAAAAACACGTAGCCCGTTGGATTGGAAAAGTAGGCTAAGAAATTGCGGCGTAACACGGCAAATGCCGCGCGCTTGCGCTTGGCCAAAAAGCCAATGGCCAACCAGGCAAACAGCAAGAAGACCAGGTCGATACCGATAACCAGCGCCAATGGCAACAGTATAGTCAAGACTTCATTGAGCATAGTGTTGATTCGATTCTACGAGTTTGTCTGCGGTGTTTGTATGTTTGACGATTGATCCCATGGCAGAAGCGAAAGATCAGTCGTTGGAATTTCGAGTGTCGCGCAAGCCTCAGCCGGCGGCACCGGTCAGTTGATGGAACGCTGATTCCAGCGTGTCACCTTTGGATCGCAATTGTGCTACTTGGCCGTCAAATACTTTGCGACCGTCGTTGATTAAGATCACCCGATCGGCCATGGCTTCGACCTCTTGCAGAATGTGTGTCGACAGCAGGATCGTCTTCGTCTCACGCAACTTGCGCAATGTCTTGCGGACTTCGCGAATTTGATTCGGATCCAGACCAGCGGTAGGCTCGTCCAAGATCAGCACATCGGGCTCGTGCAACAGCGCTTGAGCCATCCCCACGCGTTGCTTGAATCCCTTAGACAATTTGCCAATCGGCTTGTGCAGTACCGAACTGAGGTCGCACAAATCAACGACAGCCTCAGTTCGCTGCTTGGTGTACTTGGGGCTCATGCCACGAGCCTCCGCAAAAAACGCCAACATGTCGTGAGGTGTCATTTCTGGATACAGCGGCCCATTTTCCGGCAAATAGCCTAAGCGGCGAGAGCCGGCCAAGCGGTCGTGAAACATGTCATGGCCGGCAATGCGGGCAACGCCTTCGCTGGGCGCCAAATAACCGGTCAACATCTTCATGGTGGTGCTTTTTCCAGCGCCATTGGGCCCTAGAAAGGCCACCAACTCTCGCTCGTGAACTTGAAAGCTGATATCGCGGGCCGCTGCAAAAGGCCCATAGAACTTGGATAGTCCGATGGCTTCAATCATCGGCTTGCTTTTACCAGAGTCGCTCATTTGCCAAGTGGCTCCATCGAATGCTCATGGGCGTCACGCGGAGAGCCCGGCTGATGCCGCTTTTCCCTTCCGCAAACCATTTAATGCACCAACCTACGGATCGTCCGGTTGCGTGGTTCGATAGTTTTTAACTTGCACTCCCGTTGCCGCAAAGGGGGGTGTTTGGAGCTCCGTAGCCGTTGGCGGAGTCCGCCACCGAATCACTTGCCCAATCCCTAAAGCTGGTGGCGATGGCTCCCCGGTAGCCCGTACTTCAAGCCCACGGTCGGCCCAAGTGCAGCTTGCAAACTGCGGCACTTCCAGGCACCCGTTAGCTACCCTAGCTAGAGGCTAGCGGGAAGCGGGGCGCACAAAACTTCAGCCTCGGCGACTGTGGCTACGGAAAACAGGCTTTCGCATGCTACTTGACAGCACCAAAACGACTTGCAGAGCATCGACCTGGGCGATAAACTGCTGGGCTTACTGGCGGCACATTTCAAGTTCCGTCATCAGTCGCCTAACCCCGTACCACTGGAGCTTTGTGCCCCATCGTGCGTACTTTTGATTTGTAGTTGCGAAGTTACGACTATGACCTTGACTCAAAAAACAACCATTGCCAAACCCGGTCAATTACCCAAGAAGTGGTTCCATGTGGATGCAACCGATCAGATTTTGGGTCGCTTGGCCAGCGACGTGGCCATGGTATTGATGGGCAAGCATCGGCCCACCTATACACCGCACGTCGACACGGGCGACTTCGTGGTGGTTACCAACGCCGAAAAGGTAGTCATGACCGGCCGCAAATTGCAGGTTCGGCACTACGCTTGGTATACCGGCCATACGGGCCAGAAAATGGAAAGCTATCAGGAACGGTTGGAGCGCAAGCCGGAAGATTTGATTTATCACGCTGTGCGACGCATGTTGCCCAAGAATAAATTGGCTTCCAGCATGCTGGACAAGCTGAAGATTTACGCCGGTCCTGAACATCCGCATCAAGCCCAGCAGCCCGAGGCGATGACAATTGGCAAATCCGCGTCTTAACGCAAACAAAATCGCTGATACCAAAAAAAATCGCTGATCGATCTAACCCCCATCCTTTGATATCACCAAATCACAGTCCACCAATAAACTGAACTCCTATGCTAATCGCCAAAAAAGACAAGTTGAACGGGGATTCTTTGGGAACCGGCCGCCGCAAGACCGCCGTGGCTCGTGTTCGCGTGCGGCCCGGTTCTGGCAAGATCACTGTCAATGGCAAGCCGATGGAAGAGTTCTTCCCCACTGTGCAGCACCAACTGCAAGTGACTCAAGCCTTGACGGCCGTTAACGCCGACAAATCTGTCGATGTGAACGTCCGCGTAAGTGGTGGAGGACTGACCGGTCAAGCTGGTGCAGTTCGCTTGGCGTTAGCTCGTGCCCTGGTCGGCATGAACCAGGATAATTTCCAAACCTTGCGAGACGACAAGTTCTTGACTCGCGATTCGCGCATGAAAGAACGCAAGAAGTACGGTCTCCGCGGTGCCCGCCGTGGTACTCAATTCAGCAAACGTTAATTCGTTTGTAAGCGTGCTCTTAGCGTCCGCTGCGTCACGATTACCCTGGCCGATTCGGAATTGGGTCCGGTTCGGCTGTTCATGGGGTAGTTGCTGTGTGAAGCAGCCGGGCTCAGCGCTTCTGCCTGACGGACACCAACGGTAAGTGGCCGAGCTAGTGTCATGGCTGAGCGATGAATCACGAACGTCTTAGACGGCTGCCGTCCGTTGGCCAGAATGGCAACGCTGCTCGATGAGCCGCAATACTTCAGGTACCTGCGCGACGGTTGGCACCACGTAGTGGGCTCCGGCCGCCACAAGTTTGCGTTCAGCCTGTTTACAAAGTTCGCCCACGATGGATTGGTCCATGCAATCTAGTTCGGCTTGTGATAAGCCCACAAGATTGCCGGACTTGGAGATGCCGATATTCCAGCAGCCGGCGTTTCGGCCTGCTTCGACGCCAGCCGTGGTATCATCGACATTTACCACTCTCCACATCGGAAATACGTCTAGGCGTTTTGCGGCTTCAAATAATAGATACGGGGCAGGTCGACCACGCGGAGCATCTTCGCTGCACAGGACAAAGTCCGGTCGATAGCCCTGACGAGCTGCAGCAGCCGTGACGGACTCCATCAATTCCCGAGTGTAGCCTGTGGTTGAACCAACCTTTAAACCCAACTCACGGCACGACGCCTCAGCTTCAGCAGCCCCCGGGATGAGTTCGCTGAATCGGCCCAGCACCTCCTTCTGCAACGGCAAGAATTGCTGGTACATCCTGTCCACATCTTGAACGTTCAATGGCCGACCATGTATGTTCTGCCAGGCTGCGGCTACTTCCGGCATGGCGCCGATGGTTGCGATGTGCTCGCGCTTTGCCATGCCCATCG
This sequence comes from Pirellulaceae bacterium, assembly GCA_019636385.1. Taxonomy (NCBI): domain Bacteria; kingdom Pseudomonadati; phylum Planctomycetota; class Planctomycetia; order Pirellulales; family Pirellulaceae; species Pirellulaceae bacterium. The sequence goes on from JAHBXT010000003.1 coordinate 26,696, forward strand.
GTTCTCGTGCTTGCTGGGGAGTAATCCTGATTCCATTGGTTTGAAAAATCTGCTGGAAAACCACGGCTGGTGCACAACTGCCGTAGTCGATCATCGTGCCCGCCCAATCGAACACAACTGCCTTTAAATGTTGACATTGCATGTGTGACTATCCCCTCCACCGCTGCCAAGCTTCTTCTGCTAACCCTAAAGACAATGTCATTCCTGCGCCACCGGTCCCCACAAAAATTCTATGCTGATGTGGCAACGTCTTCTCGAACACTAGACGATCGGGCAGCTTAGCATAGATGCCATGCCATCGTTGTTCGATGTCCCAGCAGTCCAAACGGATGACCTTCCGCAGCTCACGAATCATTAACTGGTCAATTTCACTGCTATCGAAGGGAGAAATATCTGCACCATATTCATGGGAATCACCCAAGATGATGCGCCCATTGGGAAATGCAGAGGCCATCACGTGAATTCCGAACCGATCCAGTTCCGGCATTTGATCGGCAACTCTTTGGCGTAGGCGAGGCAATGTCGGACAGCTTTCAAAAGACCGATAATGACGCAAGGTCAATCCGCTGGCGATGTGCGGCAAGTTGCAGTGCCCGCTCGCGGACCAGCGGGCTCGTAGCATTTGTAGCTTACACAGCATCAGACCACTACTTGCAAATTCGGCGGGATACAATGTTTGCAGATCGCTTCCACTGCATATTATGACCTCAGCAGACCTCCAACGACGTCCGTCACTACAAACGACCACCGCACCATCTAAATCGCTCACCAGAGTCCCATACAGACAGGTGACGTTCGATAGCTCACTCAGGTAACGACCAATGCGATGTGCCGCTTCACGCGGATCGACGCGCAATTCTGTTGGACTGTACATTCCACCCAGCAGTCCCTCTGGCTGTACCACGGGCGCTTGCCGCAACACCTGGGCTGCGGTCAACATCTGTGTCTGATGAGTCGCCAGGGAATGGAATTCATCCAGTACCGCCAGCTCGTCGGGCTGATGTGCCGCATGGATGGAACCGCAAGCCTCGACTGCCAGACCAGCCAAATCTGCCAGCTCCAGCCATAACTGTCGAGATCGTAAAGCAATGCTGTAATCTCGACCGGCCAGTTGTCCGATCGGCCACACCATGCCGAAGTTACGGACCGTCGCCCCCTGGGCGACAGAAGTTCGCTCGACCAACATTACTCGCAGGCCGCAGCGTGCCGCCATCCAAGCGTGCGCCAGACCGACGATGCCTGCGCCCACAACCGTCACATCGTACGAGCTATTCATCGGCATCCGATTCTGTTCTTGACACCAGTGAAACGTAGGATGCAAAGTGCGACAGTGGCGGGGTCGGCAATCCTGCAACTTTCGCCTGATCGTCCCAGCCTCGTAACCGCAAAGCGTCTGCCAGTAGTGAATGCGCTTGGAATGCCTCAACCTCCCGCGAAGACATGCGACCTCCCTGCAATCGCAGGCTGACCACCGATGCCGGGCTCAGTTTTGCCTCATAATTGGGATCGACGGTGCATAAGTAACGTTTGGCATCAACATGCATGCGAATCGGTTCGGTAACGGTAATCGGAAAAATCGACTCCAGCAGAGCCAGAGCGCGATGTTCATGGCGATCATCGACTTGGTGTTCAGAAATTTTTTCCGATAACCCGCTGCTCAAGTGCCCTATGTCGTGCAACAACGCTGCCGTGATCAGCTCGGGCGTAGCCCGTTCCTGTTCAGCCAACATGGCCGCTTGCAATGCGTGCTCAAGCTGCGTTACCGCTTCGCCACCGTACATGGCTCCTCCTTGACTGGCCAACAATTCCAGTAGCTGGTTAGGGCTGAGCAGTTGAGACATGGCGGTTCATCTCCGATGGAAATATGGCCACTCGCAATGGGCGATGGTCCTCAGCGAATCGAATGGCTTGCGGAAGTTGGTCCAGCGAAAAATGGGGCGCTGCGGCTCGCAGAAACGGATAGCGCTCGTGCGCCGAATGTAAAAAGTGTAACGCTGCATTCAAATCCTGGGGAGCGTAGTTGTGAATCCCGAACACGGATAGGCAACGACGAACGACGGATTCCGGGTCCAGCATGATCCCCGGCGACGGCATCACACTGCCCACCAGCGCGACCTTGCCTCCAACATCAGCCACTTCGATCGCTGTTTCCACTGCACCCGGCGCACCGGATAACTCCAGCACTAGATCAAAACGACGACTCGCATCCAAGCTCTCGAAGGTTGATTGAGCCATCGAGTTGTGGTCGGAACTTAGCTTGGTGACGAGTACCGCCTGTGTCGCACCAAACTCACATGCCCAGCTCAGTCGGGCTGGATCGACGTCCATGACGGTGACCTGTTCTGCTTGGTTGAAATTGGCATAAGCTGCCGCAGTCAATCCTAGCATCCCTGCGCCCATAATGGCCACTCGTAGTCCCTGAGGCGAGCCGGTCGCTCGATACGCCGCTGCGATAGTGGACACAGCGCAGTTGGCTAGGCTAGCCACCGCCAGAGGAATGCCTGTGGGAACTATGGCGATACTGGTTTCGGGCCTCAATACCATGTACTGGGCCAGGCCGCCGCTCAGAGCCAATCGCCCTTCGGCAGCCTGGTGGCCATACTTGGCTAGCCGCTGACACTTTTGAGGCAATCCGTGCAGGCAGCGCTGGCAATGACCACAACTGACGCAGATCGACCAAGTGACGCGCTGACCGACACGCAATTGCTGGCCCTGTATGGTGGTCGCCTGGCCGGCAACCCGCGCCACACATCCAACGGCCTCATGTCCAAGGATGGATGGCGTTGGCTGAGATCGCGCCCCGCGAATAGTATGCAAGTCACTGCCGCAAAGTGTGCTACACAGAATGCGTACCAGCACTTCACCATCCGCCAATGCGGGAATGGACAACTCTTCGAATTTGAACCCCTGCTGGGGACCGTGGAACACGAAGGCTCCACAAGTCGGTGGAATTTCGAAGCTGCATTCCTGCTGGAACTGACTATCAGCGGTCATCACACATTACTATCGAATTGGTATTCGGGAGTGTCTGGTTGGTTGATTTTGATTTGAAAGTACATGAGCGCGGCCAACAACGCGAACGCCGAACTGGTAGCTGCCCACAGCATTGTCCATTCAAAAAACGGCAAGATCTCGCGCGTCGGCTCGGCTGAAGTTTTCCAGACGATGAGCGCTGCATAGCCCAGGTATCCAATCGAGTCGATCAAATACATCAAGAACCCCAGATTAGCCGGTTTTTTCAGAGCGGCTATCAATCGCTCGAATACACAGGTATGGAATGCAACGTAGGGGACGTATAGGCCAACTCCACAAGTAATCATAAATGCAAGTGGAGTAACCATCGAGTGGCGAAGAAGCCAAACCGCACCGATGGTCAGCGAAAATGCCATCGTCATTAGTCCCACTGCTACGCGTAACGCCGCTAGGTTAGAACGCAGCCAAATCATCAACGAATTGGCGACGATGACCACTACCGCCACCAAAATCTCCGTGGTCGCGAAGATCGACGGCGTATGATTGACGCCCATATCACGCCAAATCTCAACTGCAAAATCATCGCGTAGTGTGCGCACCATTGTTAACACTGCGTACACGTAGGCCAGTAGCCCTAAACCCGGCAAATAGGCTCTCACGAATTCTCCGCGCTCGCGTCTTGTCATCACGTGTCGTCGACCCCTCAGGCGCTGATCATCCTGATCGGGGGGTGGCGTTTTTTGGAGCAGCCACACCGACAGCAGCAGCGGTGGCGTAAACAGCAGGCCCACCAGGGCTGGCATCACGAACTCACTAATGCCATAGTCCTGAATGATCCACGCCCCAATCGACTTGACGACACCAGAGGAGACAATGAAGCTGGCGCACAGGGCGGCCGACAGAGCTTCCGTCTGACGACGCCCTTCCAGATAACCTAGCACCAACCCAAACACCATGCCCAGTGGCAAGCCGTTTATGAACATCATGACGATCTTGCCGGAAGTTGGCAAAACGGCGAAGCCTATCAGCGCCAGCTCGGCGATGCCGATCAGTAACAGAATCCCTAGTGCTCGTCGGTGTGCAGGCAGCTCGGATACTACTCTGATGCCGATGAATTTCGAGAGCATGTATCCCAGCAATTGAGAAACAACCAATACGGACTTGAGCCCTAGACCTCCCCAGGTAGTTTGGTCCAGAGTCGCCGCCGTGAAGGGCTTGCGAAAAGCGTACATGCAGAAGTAGGTGAAAAACGCAGCCGCTGCTGCCAGCAGTAACCCCCGCCAATCATTCTGCCAACCAGATTCAGGTTTAGATTTCATGGGGCAGTGTCGAACAGACGTAACGCTAACGACGGCGCTGGGCGCAGAAGGCATATTGGCAGACGGATTTTAGCAAGGCACACCAAGTGCATTTGAGAGATTCGCAATCAAAGGTGAGCAATCGTTGAGTCTAACATGAGTCGCCAACACTGTTCTAATTGATTCTTGCCTGAGGTGCATCCCTGGCGCATGTTAATTCAGGCGATTTGAATCGAGACTGCTACGCACAGAGGCAATTCACGCCAATCAGATTCACAGAATTTTCATAATTTCTTCACGCCATCCACGCATCGCCTTGATACGTTTTGTGCATTAGTAGTTCGCCAGCAGCATACTTGTAGCGTCTTTCATTAAAGGATTTCGATGATGCGTCGATGTGAATCAAGCCAGGGGTTTACTCTCGTCGAATTGCTGGTGGTTATTGCGATTATCGGAATACTAGTTGGCATGTTGTTGCCCGCCGTTCAAGCGGCGCGTGAGGCGGCGCGTCGGATTCAGTGCATGAATAATTTGAAGCAGTTTGGCGTGGCGCTTCACAATCATCATGACACTCACAAAGCGTTTCCCGCTGGCGCGCTAGCGTTTCTGAACAATGGAACTCCCGTTGCCAAGGGAGGTGCCGAGCCGGGACGCACTGCCGTTACCGGTGGATGGGGCTGGGGCACATATATTCTCCCGTATATGGAACAGGCTCCACTTTACGATCAACTTGGTCCCAACGGCCCAAACTTTCCTGCTTCGCCCACCTCGCTGACACGTTCGGTGCTGAGCGCGTTCCGGTGTCCGACTGAGGCATTCGGAGATTTACATACGGCTACCGCCATGGGTGGGAATGGCAGCAGCGATGGCCATGCCCGATCTTCATACGCCGCCGTATGTGGAGCTGGAAATGGTGCCAACTACAACCAAGATCAACTTCCCGAGCATCGAGGCATCTTTGGCTATAACACCCGCACACGCCTGGCCGCAGTGACGGACGGTTCCAGCAACACGTTGATGATTGTTGAGCGATTCTGGGACGGTGGCGATTCAGAGCAACGTCGTGGTGCCGTGTGGGTTGGTAAGGCACCGGGTGGTCCAAACGGGGCTGGCAACAAATACGCCACCCTGGTGCGAGTGGAAAATCATCCGAACTGGGTGGTCAACGGTCTGAACAATAACTCGACCGCCAGTATGCACGGAGGTTTAGGACGATCGACCGCTGGCGGTGGAGACGGTGGACAGGTACGTCGCGGAGGCATGGGGACGCAAAGCCTGTTGGCTGATGGCTCGGTTCGGTTCTTAGGCGAAAACATGGATGGCTCGACCTGGCAGTTACTGGGGCAAATTTCAGACGGTCAGGTGCTGGGCGCCTTTTAGTGATCTGGATTTTTCGCAGTTAACTCATTTCCTCGTAACTACAAGGACAATTCGTGAATCTTCCCTGGATGCCAACGATTCTGTTTTCGATTGTGATTACCGCTAGCATAACGCTGGCCGGCTGTAGTGATGGGCTCGGGCTGGTCAACGTGGAAGGCAGGGTGACGCTTGACGGCCAGCCACTTCCCGATGCGGAAGTGGTATTCCGTCCCAGCGATGGCCGTCCCTCGCTCGGCAAGACCGATGCCGCTGGCAAATTTCAACTCCGTTATTCTGCCGAAAAACTGGGCGCTGTGCCCGGAACCCATTCTGTATCGATCAGCACGCGGGGTGATAATACAGGTGACGAAGAGCCGTCAGCCCAGCGCAAGGAGCGTATCCCGGCCGAGTACAACTCCCGCACTACGCTCCAAGTACATGTTTCTCCCAAGCAGCGTGAGCCAATCGATTTCAACTTACTGACGAAGTCTTCAACCGCAGCACGTCGATGAAGCCCACCATCCATCGTCAAACCATCATGTCCGTGCTACCGCCACCGATCAGTGCACATACCACTGAAACCTCCCAGGCATACACTGCTTGACGATTGAGCCAATCTATAAATCGTGCTAGGGTCACGTGCAGCCAGTGAAATGCACGACCTGATTGCGTAGGCAGTTTTCAGGTGGCTAGTTGGCTTGCGTCATCAGAACGTAGATCAACGCGGAAAGCAGTAGCAGGAACAGCACGGATAAACCGATAATCCATAGTCCTTGATTGCGCTGACGCCGACCAGTGGAAGAGCGCGTTCGGATGGGCCTGCCGGTGGACCAAGTTCCAGTCGAAGCACGCGAATTGTCAACGGCAGCGGGTACGATAGAGGCAGGTGGCTGGATTGAGGCGGCTGTCGCTAATTGTTCAGGCAGTGGCCGAGGCAATGATTCACCGGCGGGTTCTGCGGGCAGCGTAGGTTTGGGGCAGGGTGCCGGAGCGGGTTGCGTCGATTCGATTTCAGCTGAATCTTGAGCCGAAGGAATTTGCAGCGAACCACCACACTGCGGGCATCGACCACGCTTGCCGGCTTGAAAGTCCTTGACGTGCAGTCCATGGCCGCAACGGTGGCATTGAAATCGAATTCCCAATTCAGCGGTCCTTATTTCTCAGACAGACTGTTCAAGCTGCTCACGGTTGACACCCGACGCAGACCGCACAACTGTTTCGGTACTCAGTCAGCGGTAGGCTTCGTGACACTGAATACAACTTTGTCCCATGCTGATTGCCAAACTGCTAGCTGCCTGTGCCTCATCCGACCGTATTGCTCGTCCCAATTTCTGGGCTGTTTGAACCAACTCACTGGCCAGCTCGACAAACTGAGGATCATCGGCGTTGGGCATGTCGGGCTGCATAGTGACGCTTGCCAACACAGCTATCAGCTCGGCATGTCGCAGTAGTTCCATTCGATATCGCTGGAATTGTTGAGCGTTTGCCGTATGTATTTGTACTTGCTGTTTGAATGCCCAGTCCACGAGCTGCATGAGCGGGGCGATTTCTAATGGTCCTTTGTGCTCTGGAAGTTCTGTTGTCATTGAATCAGCAAGCCCGGTGCCACTGAGCACATCGCCCAGATCCTGCTGACTTTGTCGAGCAGCCTCAAAAGCAGCCCGCGAACCAGATCGACACATTTCCGCTGCGCGCCGCATGCTGAGTCGTGCTGCGGCTGCAGATTTCTTCCAGCGAGTTTCACCTGGATACTCAGAAACGATATTAAACATCAGCGACAGCAGCGATAACTCGTTCCTAGCCGCTTGATAGCCACCACCTACAAACGCGGTTGGTGACTTAAGCAGTTGATCTAAGCGCAACTTCGATTCCTTAACCAGGTCTTCTATCGACTCAGTTGAGATCAGCCGCTGCCACGAAGGTGCCAACAAGGGGTTGGGCGATTGTCCATTTTCCACAGTTGGCGATTGCGGAGCCCCCGGAGAACTACTGTCCGCCATCGCCAAGTTATGTGCGTCGGTTGCCGGAGATGAACGCGGTCGAGGGCCAGTCAATCCATTTTCAGCGTCATCTGGAAATAGATGGGTGAATTGACCTGGCTGAAATATAGGCGGATTGGCCCTGGCCGGACGCCTGGACGCCTGAGCCTGTGCAACCGAGGCCACGCAGATGGCGATCACAAACAACGAGTCATGCAATACCACCGATAGACTGCTCCCATTCACTGAGCGCCGTTTGCCCTGAAATTGGCGTAACTGATGCTTCAATGATGAATTGTCGTCCATGCACCGCCTGTAATTGATAGCAATTGTGTCGAAGTTAGGTACTGTCGGCAGCCTAATTAGAATCGTACGGGCAAAAACTGGTCTAGCCCCAATCGCTCATAATTAGTTAGTGTCGCGCGGCACGCGAACAAGTCCACAGACTGATTCTGGGATGCGTTCGTCGAGCACTGGTCGCATGACCTCCGCTTACGTTGCGTTATTGGCAAGGAAGCCCGAAATGCAAACCATCAAGTCGTTTATTGTAGTCGCCCTGTTGATCGCAGTCTGTTACGGCGCATTTGTTGCCTTACACGCACCAGAAGTCAGCATCCCAGAGGAATTGCAACAGTGGGCCAATGCAACCGGTCCAGACACAATCGAAGACTTTCAGATTCCAACGATCGAATTGCCAGACAGTTTCGCGCAACAAAGTGCCCTTGCTTTATCGCATTCACCAACTAACCATGGCTTTGCCGCTGCCGAAAGCAGCGGTCTGTCATCCTCAGGCGAAGCAATTACCAACGATACTGCATTGCCTCGATTTCCTGAAGTAAACCTCCCCAAGCTTACGGCGACACCGACAGACAGTCAGCCAAAGTTCCCGGACGATTCACAGTGGGGATTGGTGGCTGATACGCCCCTGGCCGAATATACCCCGGAGAACGCTTCGGTAGGTCCAGCGTCAAACGATGCGCTTTCGGGACAGGACACGACTGCCACCAGCGGAGCGAAGTTGGCTAGTACGACTCCAGGAGTGAGTATCGGATTCGATTCCTTCCCTGCCGGTCCTAGTATCGAATTCAATGCTGATTCTACCGCTGGCCGAACCGCTGCCAGTAACTTGAGCGCTACAGGACTCGCTGTCGACGACTTAATTTCTGCGCTGGACGACTTGCCAGCGCTTGACGGATCCAATCCGTCCAATGAACTGGCTGCTTCGGCGGGCACCAGTGACCTCGCCGAATCTGAACAGCCAGGTCTGTTAGAGGCGTCTGTAGCGCGGACTGCATCCGCCACATCTATTCCAGTACAAATGGCCAGCGCAAGTCCATCTGGTTCTACCCCGATCAGCACACCTGTGGTCGACCAGTCAGCGTCTCTGGGCAGTGCTGCATCTTCTGCCAATGCCGCGACATTGACTTTTACCCAAGCCCGCAGTCAGGCTCTCGCTTTGGCGCAGCAAGGCAAGCTCAGCGACGCGTTGGAGATGATGAGCCAGTATTACGAGAGCCCTGAATTGGGTTACACAGAACACACGGATTTGGTCGATTTGTTGGATGCATTATCGCGGGAAGTCATCTACTCAGAACGCCTGCTGTTGGAACCAGCCTACACCGTGGCAGCCCGTGATACTTTGCAGAGCATTGCTGACAAACATCGAGTGTCAACCGAATTACTGGCCGCGATCAACCGACTGGGAGATTCTGCAAGCCTCGTACCGAATTCGCAAATTAAAGTGTTGGAAGGGCCATTTCGCGCTCAAGTCAGTTTGTCGCGGGGCGAACTGACGCTGTTCTTGAGAAAAATGTATGCCGGCCGTTTCCCCGTTTCGATTTCCAAGAAGAACCGACCACCGCAAGGCAATTTTGAAATTGTTGATCGGCGTCGCGACCGGACGTATTACGGTACCAGCGTCGTGATTCCGGCAACCGCTCCCACCAATCCCTATGGCGGATACTGGTTGAGCCTGGGCAATAATTTAGCCATTCACGGGTCGGCAGAACAGGTCACCAGCGATTTGGAAGACGCAGGCTGCATTAGCCTGGCTCCACTGGATGCCGCTGACGTCTATCGCATACTAGCCAAGGGCGCGACAGTCGAAATTCGCCAGTAGGCGGCCAATTCTCTCACTCTGGCAGTGATGTGAGTTATGGCTGACGTTGACCGAGAACGTTTGTTCTACACCTGTACGAGAGCGTGCAGATTTGCCTACTCTGTAAACTAAATTGCAAACAAATCAGCGTCTCGCATGACGCAACGCAGCCGAACCGTTTAACCGCTCAATTCTTGCAATGAGACTTGACCTTCCCAAACAACTGTTCGCTCGATCAGCCCGCAATCGACAAACAGTTCGCGCTGCGATCCAATCTCTCGCGAAGGTTGCGCCTACACCGTAACCGTAGTGAGCGGATTTGCGATGAACAGGATCGCAAGTCAGCGAAGGCGCCTGAGCATCGCGGAACACTTTTCGGTTTACAACAGGACCGACACTGATTTCCACGCTCCAGACGTCCACGCGGTATAATCATCTGTGCGAGCAACACTGACACTATCGATGTCTATGGGCTTCCGATTTTTCGGCAACTCGATCAGATGCTTGCAGCGGGGTGAGCTGCCACGCTGTCGGCGGGTGACTCGCCGGGTTCGTCGTGTTCGAACGTTTCGGACGGGTCAATACCGCATGTGGACAAGAACATTAAATATAGCTTCAGGAACACCGGAACTTGAAATAACACCAGAGCCGTTGAGAGCATCAAACCGAAGGCGATGCTGGTGGCCATGGGCTTGAGAAATTGCGCTTGGAACGAACCTTCCATGAGCAACGGAACCAGACCGGCAATGGTGGTCATGCTGGTTAGGAACACAGGTCGCATTCGCCTGCGGCCAGCCTCCGCTAACGCCTGATCATAAGGCATGCCTGAGCGCACGCGGGAGTTAATGAAATCCACCAACACGATCGAGTCGTTGACCACTACTCCGGTCAGCGCGACCAGCCCAAAGAAGCTGAACAACGTGACCTCAATGCCCATGATCGCATGGCCCCACACAGCACCTATGACGCCAAACGGAACGATCATCAGAATCAGCAGCGGCTGGATATAACTGCGAAATTCAACTACCAGTAACAAGAACATCAGAACCATAGCGGCTGAACATCCAATCATCAAACTACTGAGCGACTCAGTAGTATTTTTCTGCTGACCTTCCCAACTCACATAGACATCTGGAAACTTTGCCTTCATCTGATTGGGAAAAAAATCACTGCGCAATTTGGCGATAATGTCTTGAGCGTTACCCTCGCCGGTGTTCAAGTCTGCTGACACTGTGATTGAACGCAGTTGATCCAGTCGATTGATTTCTGAATAGCCGCGAGTCACCGTGATATCGGCCAGTTCAGTAATGGGAATCTCCGCTCCATCGGGCCGGCGGATAAAGATTTCATTGAATCGGGTTAAGGCGGTACGTTCATTTTCCGGATAGCGAACCATCAACTTGACCTCTTGTCGGCCGCGCTGCATGCGCATGGCTTCGGCACCATAATAGGAATTACGAATGGTTTCGGCCAAATCCATGGTGGTGATCCCCATCGCCTGTGCGCGTTGTTTAACTTTGATCTGGTATTCGATCTTGCCATCGGCAGCATCGTCGCGAATATCGTAGACTCCTTTATAGGTCGCCAGATGCTGTTTGGCCTCTTCGATGGCGGCGAATAACTGCTCACTCTTTTCCGACACTGCTAACAAGCGAAATTCAATTGGATTGCCGCCTGGACCGACTCCTTCGGCTTGGAAACTGACGCGCTCCGCTCCCTGCACCTCCCCTGCAGCCTGACGCCAAAGATTAATCAATTCGCTACTTTGAATCGATCGCAGAGTCGGATCGATCAATTCAGCGATGATCTGGCCGGCATTGCTGCCCGCATCTTGTCCATTGCCAAACGGACCTTGCTCACGTACGGTACCCACCTGACGAAAGGTGAGCTTAACCGGTCCATTGGGGCCTGAACCAGTAGACTTTTGGCCACTGACAGCGTCGTCACCATACTCAGCTCGCTCCTGTTCGTATAGTTCTTCGCTGACTCGCCAGAGTGCGTCCTCCAGTTGCTTGGTGGCCCGATCGGTAATAGCTGCAGGCGTACCGTCGCTGAAAAGAACTTGCGCGAAAATCTGCTTTGAATCGCTGCTGGGAAATGGCACAAAGGGGACAAACCCTATTTTGACCATGCCGGCTGTGCCCAAAATCAAAAACAAAGAAATGCCCAAACCCAGCAACGGATATCGCAGCAAGAATCGGAGCGTCGGCAAGTACACTCGGTCACCTACCCATTCCATCATGCCGCCGCAGACACGGCTGGCCGCGTTGGCCACGACCATCAACGGCGTCATGGCAACTCCCAGGTAATGAGCCATTAGCTGTATAGGATTCTTGGATTTGTGCGGAGCTTGGTGTGCCAAGTGGCAGGGCAGGGCAATCGATGCTTCGACCAGGGAAATTGCCAGCATGGCCAGAATCGCAACCGGCATGACAGCGATGAACTTGCCCATCACTCCAGAGACAAAGAAGAATGGCAAAAACGCGATCATCGTCGTGCTGACAGCGGCAAAGACCGACGGGATCACTTCGATGGCACCGTCAATTGACGCACGCAGAAAATCTTTACCCATCATGCGGTGCGAATGAATGTTCTCGCCCACTACGATGGCATCATCAACCACAATCCCCAGGGCCATGAGGAACGAAAACATACTCAGCATGTTCAGCGTCTGATCGGTCAAGTACAAGATGATTGACGCGCCCAGAACGCTAATTGGAATCCCCATGGCGACCCAGAAGGCCAGGCGAAACTCGAGGAACAAGGCCAGAATAATAAAGACCAGGATCAGGCCCTGCACTCCATTTTGGCGAAGCATTTTCAGTCGATCGGCTACGTCGATACTGGTGTCGCCCCAGACCACCAGGCTGTAGCCTTCCGGCAATCTTACTTGGTTGTTAACGTAGTCGTGCACCTCCTGGCAAATGCTGATTAAATCTTCCTCGGTCGTGCGCTGAACATTGATCATCAACGACGGCTTGCCATTAATTTCGTTGATTTTTGGTGAATCTTCGAATTCATCGACCACGCGGCCTAAATCGCCGACGGTCAATACTGCACCACCGGACTGGGCGATGATCGGCAAACTTTTAAGCTCTTCGCCCACCTCGCGACGATTCTTACTGCGCAGCAAAATCTCTTGACTGTCCGAGCGCAATTGTCCTGCCGGCATCTCGGCATTCTCGCGACGTAAGATTTGAGCGACTTGCCCCAGAGTTAACCCGTGTTTGCGCAGTGTGGCTTCGGATATCTCCACGTCGATCTGATAATTCTTGCCTCCGCGCAAGTCAGCTTGACTGATTGAGGGCAGGCGAAGTAAGTCTTCGCGGACCTGTTCGGCTACCTCGCGCAGCCGCAACTCGGCGTCCAGCGTATTAGTTTCCGGCCCAAGCAGGGCCACGCGAATCGCCGTATCGCGGAAGGTCATTTGCTGAACTGTGGGATCTTCGGCGAGTTCGGGAAAATTGCGAATCCGATCCACCGCCGAACGTATATCGGCCACCACCTTCTGCACGTCGCGCACGCTAGTGTACAGTTCCAGCAGTACAAAACCCGAACTTTCCTTGGCGACGCTGATGACCTGCTTCACGCCGTCCAATGACCGCACGGCTTCTTCCAAAGGCTGACAAATGCCCTTTTCCACGTCAGCCGGCGAGGCACCCGGATACGGCACCGTCACCAAAACAATCTCTAACTCGAACTCTGGAAACATCTCCCTGCGCAACCAACTAAAGCAGATCAATCCGCCTGCTAGCGTCGCGAACACGATCATGTTCACTGCGGGCGAATTCCTGACCGCCCACTGAATAATGGACCTCATGCCTGTTTGCTTTCCTGTACCTTATTGGGTTGTCGCGATCAAATCGTAGCTACGCTCGCCAGAGCGTGGAGGCTTTGTAGCTACGCTCGCCAGAGCGTGGACGGCGGTCTCCCAGCAGACCGCCGTCTTGGCGACGGCAGCTACTTTTGAGGTCAACGCAATCTGGGGACCGCCATAATTCCACGATCAATCGACAAAGTCCGGTGGTTGTGATCCGATTATTGTAGTTGCCGGACCCATCCTGCAATATGGTCTGAGGCTAATCGACATGTCGTAATCAGCCGCGTAAGCCAACAATTCAGCGGTCTATTGATAGATTCTATGCCTGACAATCGGCCATTTCCCGGTTATATCCCCTTGCTGGCATACGAACATCCAGTCATGCAAGGCGACGGTGGGGCAAATATGGGCCGGAATGACTCGCAGCACCTGCCCGACTTGCAAGGCATCGGCTTGCGTGGTGCGGATCACCAAGTGCTCTTCGCTGTGCCGCACTTCTTGTGCATCCGGCAAGTCTGCGAAATAGCAGCGGCGACCTGCCGGCGGGTCGGCTGAAATGGATTTGTACCCCAAATCTACGGTGACCAGGTCGGAATCCGGTTTGGAGATCACCCGTGTCAACAGTATGGCCGCCGGTGATACTCCGCGAACATCGGGATAGTCGCGATCATAGTTGTAATCCGACAAGACACTCGTGCCTGGTGACAATTCGATCGCGCAGGATGCTTGGCTAGCTAGTGGCGACTGTGCCCATTGCGCCAAGATGGGAAATGTCGGCGTACCACCGCACACTAATCTGTCGATCGGTAATTGTCGCCCACGAGCCTCAGCCACCAACTGCAAAACGCTGCGCATCATCTCTTCAACCGCTACGCTCCGCTGTTCTAAATCGACCTGATGGTGGTGTCCGTCGTAGATATGTAGTCCACTCAGGCGTAGTCCAGGCAACTTCTGAACCTCTGCGGCCAAGTCCAACACTGCGGGCCCCAGACCAACACCTGTGCGATGCATGCCCGGATCGACTTCAATCAATACGTCGATGTTCAGGCGACGTTTCGTCAATGCGTCGCTCAACTGACTCGCCGGCTCGATCGCATCCAGCACCGTCGAGAATCTTCGCTGGGGAAAATGGTGTACTAACTCAACGAACTTGCCCACAACCGGACCGACGGGCTGATAAGCCAATAAGATATCGTCGGCCAACTGAGCCAACATTTCCGCCTCGGCCAGCGTCGCGCACTTGTGGCGTGTTATACCCATGGCCACCGCTGTCTTGACGATCTCCGGACACTTGTGTGTTTTGACATGGGGTCGCAGTCGCTGCACATCGTCGGCGATGTGGATCATAGCCCGTAAGTTTTGCTGGATGATCTGTGGTGAGACGACTAAACACGGTGTTAACAACTGATCGACTTTTAAGTTATCGAAGTGTGCCAGTTGCATGAGAGCCTCGCCTTGCGCCTAAGTCCTGTAATTTACCAGCAGCCTGATGCGAAAGTGTAGATTGCCCCCTCAGTCATCACAACCCGCAGTGTGAGTGATTTGTAGGGTGGGGCCAGTGGTGGTGCGCTGCTTCAAAACTTTCTTTATCGTCGGTCGCTTACAACACGCTGGACCTCAAGTCCATTCTGCTCGCGCCCCGCACCGGCCCACCAACCAACGTGAGCAACCATGCGCATCCAACCATCAAAACCCACGCGGCGTGACTAATCATGCTCTGGCCAACGATAACCGACACTGCTTGCCGGGCTGAATGGTAGGCCAGCGGTCGTGGGACAGTCGTGGTGCAACGTTTGTGGATTTGAGCACAATGATGTCGTAGTGCCACGGCGACCTTGTCCCACCTTACGAGACTCTCGGCCACCATGGAGCGCCTCGATTCAAGCGACTCTGGCCAATACGACCTCTCCGATGCCCGACAGCGGCACGATCATACGTCGTTTCTGTCCCTGATCGTCCAGCTCAATGAAAAAACAGTCGCGGCTGTCGGAGGCCGGTGGCAATTGTTGGAGTTTAAGACTGTCGATGTCGGAGACGCACAAGGTTGGAGCTTGCCCGGAAGCATGCCGTAACTGATTCCAAATTTCGGCAGACCGGTCCGTGCCTTGTCCTGAGCGCTGATCCCACGCCACGCGGTAGCTACCTTCGGCCACACGCCACACCCAGCCACGATTGCCACTGACCGGGCCTTCGTATGCCAGGTAGGCCGGACGATGATTTTCTAGCCGCGTGGCCTTGAGCAATTGCGGGCGAGAGTCCCCAGAAGGCTGTGGAAAAAGCACCTGAGGGCTCCACATGCGGCTAGTTAGAATTGGCAGCAGACGCCAAGTCAACAGTTGTTGGATGTCAGATTCCAGCAGTAAATCCCAGTGTGATTTGAACTTGGGCTCGGGTGACAGTGTGGCAAGTTGCCCTACGTCGGTTAGTCGAGCAGGCGGGCGATGGCGCAAAAGTGCAAAACGACCCTGGTAAATCTTTAAGGGCAGGTCCACTGTCGGCGATTTCCTCTACAATACTGGGTTTTCCCAGTGTACCAGCGATGGTGCAGGACAATATTGTAGGCAACAACTCGGATAATGGCGACGCGCGGGGCTGAGCCCAGCGCTGGTGAGGATAAAACTGTAGCAGTTATGGACAATGCAACGATCGAGGTGCGCGGCGCCCGCGAACACAATTTGTGCGGCGTCAACGTCGTGCTACCTCGCAATCAGCTCATCGTGTTTACCGGGGTCAGCGGCAGCGGCAAGAGTTCGCTGGCTTTCGACACATTGTACGCCGAAGGCCAACGCAGGTATCTGGAGAGCCTGTCCAGTTACGCGCGACAATTCATCGGACAGCTCCCCAAACCCAACGTAGATTACATAGGCGGACTGAGCCCCGCCATCTCCATCAGCCAAAAGTCAACCAGCGGCAATCCGCGCAGCACTGTTGGCACCATCACCGAGATTTACGATTTCCTGCGAGTGCTCTACGCGCGCGTGGCCACCGGGTTCTGCCCTGAATGCCAAGTGCCGATTACCTCACAGACGCGTGATCAGATTATCGCGCGGCTGCAAGGGCTTACCGAAGCGCCCGAATACTTGATACTAGCGCCATTGATTCGCGGACAGAAAGGGGAATATCGCGATCTGTTTGAGTCGTTGCAGCGTCAAGGCTTCGCACGAGCGCGCGTCGATGGTCAAATCTACCGCTTGGCAGAGGTGCCCGCGCTACAGCGGCAACAAAAGCACGATATCGAAGTTGTGGTCACGCGTTATTCGCCCAGCGGTACGCCGCGCACCGCTGTTGCCGACGCAGTTCTACAGGCGCTAAAGCTGGGTTCCGGTACGCTGATCGTCACGCCGTGGCACGAGCCAGACAGTCAGGCGGCCAGTCCACCGACGGATACCGAGGCACCGAAGCCGACGCGGCGACGAGCTGCAAAGGCCCGCAGCCACGAACTGGTATTCAGCAGCCAATACGCTTGTCCCCAGTGCGGTTACTCGGCACTACCTCCCACGCCGCAACTGCTGTCATTCAATAGCCCGGCAGGTATGTGTGAAACCTGCGAGGGACTAGGCGAGGAATTCACGTTTGCGCCTCAGCTGATCATTCCTGACCCTACCCGATCGCTACGTCGAGGTGCCATCGAGTTGCTGGGATCATGGAATGACCTGGGACGTTGGCAGCGGCATTTATGGCTGAGCGTCGGTGAGTCGATTGAAAAGCGACATGGCTTGCAGGCCGGTGAAAGTTTGACTGCTGCTTGGCAAGACTTACCAGTTCAAGTTCGCGACGAATGGCTGTTCGGAACGGGTAATCGGCACATCACTTTTACCTGGCGCGGTGGCAATCGACCAGTGAAATACGGCGGACAGTTTGCCGGACTGGTCGCGCAGTTGATGGATCAGTATCGCAATGCCAAGAATCCTTTGACACGCAAGAAGTACGAAAAGTTCATGGATCGCATGAACTGCAACGCCTGTCACGGTTCTAGGCTGAATCAGGCTGCCAGGCAGCTCAGGCTACAAAGCGACACGCCTCCGCCCGGCTGCCAGCCATGGCTGAATCTGCCAGAATTATGCGAGCTGTCGGTCCAAGGCTGCTTGCAGTTTCTACAGGGCCTTAAACTGGGAGCGTTGGAGCGACAGATTGCGGGCGAGGCGGTGCGCGAGATCACTACGCGTTTGCAATTCTTGTTGAACGTCGGTTTAGATTACCTGTGTCTGAGTCGATCGGCTCCCACGCTCAGTGGCGGTGAGTCGCAGCGTATTCGACTGGCCAGCCAGATCGGGGCTGGGCTGGTGGGCGTGCTGTATGTCTTGGACGAACCCTCGATCGGCCTACATCCTCGCGACAATGATCGACTGATCCAGTCGCTACAGAACTTGCGCGACTTGGGCAACACGCTGATCGTCGTCGAGCACGACGAAGACACGATGCGCGCAGCGGACTTGATCGTGGATTTCGGGCCAGGTCCCGGCGTGCGCGGCGGTCAAGTGATGACTTGTGGCAGCCTGCCGGAACTGACAGCCAACCCGCATAGTTGGACCGGAAAATTCTTGTCCGGAAGCGAAACGATTCCCGTGCCAGCCACTCAGCGGGCAGGCACTGGCCAATCAGTGCGCGTGTTGGGTGCCACGCACAACAACCTCAAAAACATCGACGTCGATATTCCGCTGGGCAAGCTGGTGTGTGTGACCGGAGTCAGTGGATCGGGGAAAAGCTCTCTGATCAATGAAGTCTTGGCACCGGTGTTACGCCGGCGCTTGCACGCCGCCGAAGACTTGCCAGGCCAGCACCGGGCTGTCGAAGGTATCGAACATTTGGACAAGGTGATCGTCATCGATCAAAGCCCCATTGGCCGCACGCCGCGCAGCAATCCTGGCACCTACGTCAAAGCCTTTGACGAAATCCGCAGCCTGTTCGTCGATCTTCCCGATGCACGACGACGAGGCTACCAGCCTGGACGCTTTAGCTTCAACGTGCAAGGCGGTCGTTGCGAAGCCTGCCAGGGCAACGGATCAAACAAACTGGAGATGGATTTTCTGGCCGATCTGTGGGTTCCGTGCACCGTCTGCAATGGCCAGAGATACAATCACGAAACGCTACAGGTGAAATTCAAAGGCCACTCGATCGCCGACGTGCTGGAGATGGATGTCGCCGCAGCCGTCAAGTTGTTCGAGAACCAACCGCGCATTCTGGAAAAGCTCCAGGCGCTGCACGACGTAGGCCTGGACTACCTTAAACTTGGTCAACCTTCGCCGACGCTGTCCGGCGGCGAGGCGCAGCGCATCAAGTTGGCCAAGGAATTGTCGCGGCGGGCTACCGGACGAACGCTGTACCTGCTGGACGAGCCGACCACTGGCTTGCACTTTTACGATATACGCTTGTTGCTGAAAGTGCTGCAAGACTTGGTGGACCTGGGCAATACCGTCCTGGTCATCGAGCACAACATGGACGTGATTCGGGCCGCTGACTGGATCATCGATATTGGTCCAGATGGCGGTGAGGCCGGTGGTGAACTCATTTTCGCCGGCACGCCCGTTGAACTGCTGCAGTGCCCGCGCTCGCATACCGCAGCTGCATTGAACAAGCATTTGAGCCGACCTGCGATTGCGGTGCCGCCCCAGAAAGCCAGTCCTAAACGTCGCGTTCAAAGACCCGCTGCGGTGGGGCGCACGCCGGTGCTGACAATCGAGGGAGCAACGGAGCACAATCTCAAGGACGTCTCGCTGCAATTACCGCATCATCAGATGAACGTATTCTGCGGCCCCAGCGGTAGCGGCAAGAGTTCATTGGCTATGGATACGATTTATGCTGAAGGCCAGCGGCGTTACGTGGAAAGCCTCAGCTCGTACGCGCGTCAATTCGTCGGGCAGATGCCCAAGCCACATGCACAGCGGATTGACGGGCTGGGCCCTTCGATCGCCATCGAACAAAAGAGTGTGGCCCATAACCCGCGCAGCACTGTGGGCACGGTCACCGAAATCTACGACTACCTGCGAGTGTTGATGGCTCGACTAGGTCAACCCATGTGCCCCGCTTGCGACGTGCCGGTCAGTAGTCAAACGCCGGATGATATCACGCAACATTTGCTAGAGCTACCCGAGGGAACGCGGCTGATCTTAACAGCACCGCTACGCTGGCAGCCCAGCATGGATCCCCAGTCGATGTGGCAGAATCTGCGCAGCGGTGGGTTGTCACGCGTTCGCATCAACGGCCGTATACATTCATTGGACTCACCACCAGAACTGACGACGACCGCGCAATACACCGTGGAGGCGGTGGTTGATCGACTGATGATTTCTGCGGCCAATCGCAGCCGTATCGCCGAAAGTGTTGAACTGGCGCTGTCCATGGGATCTGGCGTGCTGGGTGCGCTGGTGCCCAGAGACGATGTTGACGAAATACACTGGCAATCGACTCGACACAGCCTGCACCTGGCCTGCCGCCAATGCGGTTACAGCATGTCACCACTGACGCCACATTCGTTTTCCTTTAATTCGCCGCTGGGCTGGTGCTCAGATTGCGAGGGCTTGGGCACGCAAACCGGGACCAGTCTGTCGGTGTTGGTTGACGCTCACAAGTCACTTGACCAGGGAGCCATCCGCGTTTGGCCGATGGGACCGCAGGCCGTGACTGAAGAGGACTTGCAGTCATCAGCCGGGCTAGGGTCAAGCATTTTACGGTCGCTGTGTGTCGCTGCTGGAATTCCTGGCGATGTGCCATTTGAAAAGCTTTCCAGCGGTCAACGACGCTTGATTCTGTATGGTGGCGGCCAGCGCTGGTTCTCGGTTCGCACTGCGAAAGGCGTGCAGCTGGAGTTTCAATGGCGCGGACTGTTTCCTGCGCTTGAGCAAGCCGCTCGGCTCAGCCCCCAGTTGCGAGCCCGCCTGACCCCGTTTATCGATGAAGTCCCATGCTCGGCCTGTGACGGTTCAAGGTTGAATATAGAGGCATCGGCCGCCAGGTTTCGCAACTTGAATATGGCCGATTTGACGCGGAATAGCTTCAAATGGTTGGATCAACAGATCGATGCCTGGAAACTAACTACGCGCGAGCAAGAGATCGCTGGTGAACTGCTGCGTGAAATACGCAATCGAGTCCAATTCTTGTTGGATGTCGGCTTGGAATATCTCAGTCTCTCGCGGCCCGCCAACACACTCAGCGGTGGTGAGTCGCAGCGGATTCGATTATCGAGTCAGCTTGGCAGCGGCCTGTGCGGCGTCGTGTATGTACTGGACGAACCGACAATTGGACTACACCCGCGTGATAACCGGCGATTGATTGGCGCCCTGCATAAGCTTCGCGATTTAGGCAATACCTTGGTTGTGGTGGAACATGATCGCGATGTGATCTCCAGCGCCGATCGCGTGTACGATTTTGGACCTGCCGCTGGACGATTTGGCGGACAATTGATTGCCAGCGGTTCGCCTGACGAGGTGTCGCAATCTTCAACCAGCGTCACCGGGCCCTACATTAGCCAACAGCAGAAGATCCCGATACCCAAGCAGCGCCGCAGCGATGACCGTGGCGCGATTTGCCTGTCGAAAGCCCGCGCGCACAATTTGCGCGATGTTGATGTAGCGTTTCCCATTGGACGCATGATCGCTGTGACCGGCCCCAGTGGCAGCGGTAAGAGCACCTTAATTCACGATGTGTTGCACGTCGCGCTGACCAAGCGACTGGCGCGTCAGATGAACGTTAAGAGTTTATATGAAAATATCGACGGCGTAGAACTGATCGATAAAGTGATTCGCGTCGATCAGAGCCCGCTGGGCGCCAACCCCAGCTCGACGCCAGCAACCTACACTGGTGTCTACGATCTGATTCGTCAGTTGTACAGTCAATTACCCCTAGCACGTGCTCAAGGCTACACGGCGCGCCAGTTTTCCTTCAACGTGCCCGGCGGACGCTGTGAGAAATGCGAAGGCCTGGGCCAGTTGCGCATCGAAATGCACTTTCTGCCAGATGTCTGGGTACAGTGCGATTCATGCCAAGGTCGGCGGTTTACCGAAGATACACTGGCTATCAAGTATCATGGCTTCAGTATTCATGACATCCTGGAAATGCAAATTGGACAGGCGTTAGAGGTTTTTGGCAACATTCCAAAAATCCGCAAAATACTGCAGACGCTGGTGGATGTCGGCTTGGATTATGTGGCCTTGGGTCAAAGCGCTCCCACGCTATCAGGCGGTGAGGCACAGCGTGTGAAGCTGGCAGCAGAACTTTCGCGACCGGATACTGGCAAAACCTTTTACTTGTTGGACGAACCGACTACGGGCCTGCATTTCAACGACATTTGCAAGCTGCTGGAGGTCATGCATCGTCTGGTCGACCTGGGCAATACAGTTATTGTCATCGAACACAACTTGGATGTTATCAAGTCAGCGGACTGGGTTCTGGACATGGGCCCAGAGGCGGGCAACGAAGGCGGGCAATTGTTGTTTGCGGGCACGCCCGAAGATTTGGTTCAATACGCTCGACGTTCGTCTGGCAAGCAGCGCAGTAAGACGCTCGTGTTGCCGCGCAGTCACACCGGTGAAGCGTTAGCGGAACTGCTTAAAGGCGGTCGGTATGTAGCACGTCAGCAGTACGATTCCAGCGCATTGAATCAGCGGCAGTCGGGCGATATTGACTTGGAACAAATTGGACGTGACACACTGCTGCCCTGGCAGGCCGACGGTCGGCGCTGGCACTGTAGCGACAGCTTGGACCGCAGTGGACAACCCATCCGTTGGCAGCGCGACATTTTGATTCGCGTGATTGAGCGACTGGAGTCCATCGATGGTTTTGCCCCAGTCAAATGGGACAATCGCAGTATCGTGGAGGTCAGTGGCCCAATCAAGAATCGCGGTTGGTTTATGCACGCCATCACTGCCGATACCTGGCTGTTGACGCTAAAGTTCCGCGTACCTCGTCGCATGTTTACCAAAGCCGAACTGGAGGCGGTAGTCAGTTTGCCCACGCTCAATCAACTGGAGGGCGTGGAAGCGTACGGGAATCAGCCGCGCGTCCGCGCGCAGGCCGCCGGCTCTTGGATGGAACTGCAGATTCGACCCCATACGCTGGACGAACTTGACCAACCACGATTTTGGCAGTGGTTGGAACAGGCCAGCCACGCGTTTTTGGGTAAGACCAGCCCGGCGGTGGAAAGCGAAATTGGTGCGGGCAAGCCGCTGAAGATGCCGTGGCAGATCCTGAAGCAGCGCTGGCACGCACTGCGCAAAGGCTTTCCGCCAGGCAAAACGATTGTCTGGCCCACCGAGACGCTCAGCGTTTTTATTCAAGCCGTGCATCAAGTTGCCAGTGGCGGACGCTGGCGCTGGGATGAACCGACAAGTGCTCGTTATCACTTGCCTGGCCAAGCCGAGCCGTGGATTGTTTTACACACCAAACGACCCGAAGGTTTGATTGCCGTGTTCAATGGTCCGAAAGGACTGGACTTGAGCCAACTAGAGAATTCGCTTCCGGTCGCCGTCCATGCAACGCCACGGGGTACTGATGGCCAGCAGATTCAAGTTGCCTTTACCGAGCTGCAACAACCGCGCCACGCCAGCGTCAAGAAGCTTATGCAAATGCATGTCGCACTCTGCCAAGCCAGCTGCTCTTAGCTCAAGGCTGTGCAGCGATCGGGCGGGTCGATACCGTTCGACCTGTGTGTGCTGTCTAGGCGGCTTCGCCAATCCAGGCGCGGATGAGATTGACGGCGGCGTCTGGGTTTTCGCGGATGATGGTGGAGAGGTCTTCTTTCAGCTCCCCGCCGGTCGATTCCATCGCAGGTGGACGGGGGCGACCAGCGACTTGTCCCGATTCGCCGCCTTCGCTTAGGTCCAGGCTGTCCACCGCCGTGGCAGGTATTTGTAATCCAAATCCCTCCGCAAATCGCTTATCATTGTCCGGGATTCCGGTCGGCGCTTTGGCCCAGGTGAATATCATTCCCAGACTCAGAGCAACCAGAACGATCAGCGCTACGGTGCTCCATGAATCGGCCAGCCATGCCAAAGCATTTTCAGCCATCGTTGGGCCGGGCACGGGAGGTGTCGGCAAGTCGATGAAACTGTAGACTTCGATGAACGTCTTTCGATCATCACCGGCCTGCGAGCCAACCGGAATGGTGGCTACGGCGGCACGGACGGCTTTTTCTTCATTGGTACGAATTGCCGCCAGTACATCTGCCGTCGGAATTGGAGCATCGGCTTCGGTTTTTCCAGGATTCTCCAGCAGGAAGCGATGTGCAGCAACCTTTCGATAATGCGATTCAGGGATGCCAATGCTGACGTACACCTCCTTGGGAACAAGTCCGGCAGTCCGAGTGACCGTGGCCTCGTGCCCGGCGACCCGGCGCTCGTTTTCTTGTATTTCCTTGGTCTTCGATGACTGTCCCGCTGCATTGGCTGCGATTGAAGAGGGTTGGTTGGAAATCCCGTTGGGACTTGCACCGGGTTGACCGCCGGGAGCGGCTTTGGAGTTTTCGGAATTCTTGGAGACGGAAGAGGTCTGCACGGCCATAGGCTGTTGATACTGGATCTGCTCGGACTGGGATGTCAACTTGGGGTCCAGTACAACATTAACGGCCACTTGTGCCTCGTAGCGATTGAGCAGCGCAGCGACCTTGCTTTCGTACCGCTCTTCCCATTGAGCCTGTGCCGTGAAGTAGGGGTTTTCCTCAGGAGAATTGGGGTCGCTGCTACCGCGATAGAAATTGCCTGGGCTAGCCAGATCGCTGACCGTCACATCTTGTTCGGTCAGTCCAGCAAACGAGGCGATGGCCATTTTGGCGATATTTCGCAATTGTGAAGGTGGCACGGGACTGCCTGTCCTGCCTCGGACAGCGATGCTGCAGACGCGATCCGTCTTGCGACCAAAGCCAGCACGTTGTTCGTCGTAGTTCACAAACGCCTGTTCAATGCCAGACAACCCGCGAATCATGTGCGCCAGCCGTTGTTCTTTGGCAAACACAGTGCGTTTGTCGATCAGCGAAGTGGGTTCAAAGGGACTTCCGCCCGTCAGCGCTTCGTTCATATAACTGTCGAATTCTTTGGGTAGCGAATTCGCGGCGCTGAGCGCCTTGAGATACAAGTCTTTTTGGGCCGCAGGAATCTTGATACGCTGGCCGACTCGTTCGTACTCGCGCAATTGAGCGTCGCCAAACGCAGCCTCCCAACTAGACAATTCCGCCTCGGAAAAATCGCGACCGCCGAACATATATTCGTACTTTTGAGACGAGCCTCCGCCCACTGCAATCCAGCCCAGGCTAACGGCCACGACCGCAGTCATCAGGCCCGCCATGATCCGTGCGGCTGGAGTCATCGAGGTGATCAATTCACCGATCTGTTTGCCGATTGTTGTTAACCAGTTCATACGCTTTAGTCACTCGGTTCCGATGTCGCTCGGTTGAATGTAAATGCCTTACAATGTCTCAATCAGACGCGAATCGCGTTCAGCTCTTCATACGCAGTTAGCAGTTTATTGCGGATTTGAATCAGTAGTCGAAACGCCATGTCAGCCTTTTGAACGGCGGTTAACACTTCGGCTTGTTGAACGTCGCCGCCCGTGAGCAGTGCATGGACCTGCTGGTCGGAATGCTGCTGGGCCTGATTGACGGCCTGAACGCCGGACGACAGCAGACTCATGAATGAACCCGAAGTTGGCATTTCCGGCTGCCCGTGCGTCTTGGCCTGGTAGGCCCGCAGTTGTTGCGTGATCGGCATGTGCAACTGCATGGTGCTTGACTGGCTAGTAACGGGAATCACCGTAATTGACTCGTCGTGTTAAACTGATTCAGTTGTCGATTGAATTCGTGTGGCCAAGGTGACCGGTTCGTGATGGGTGTCGCCAGATTGGGCTGGCCTACGCGATGATGGAGAGTGACTGCCGCCCCAGGCTCTTGCTAATTTCCATAACCCCGATATTGGCTTCGTAGGATCGAGTCGCTTCGAGCGCGTCGACCATCTGTTCGTTTAAATTGATATTGGGATAGGCCACATAGCCTTTCCATTGTCCTTCGCTGATCGCTAGCGGATGGTCAGGCTGATAACGATACAGCGGTTCAGCATCGCTGGTCTCGACGGAGGCAACTTTAACGCCAGGAGCACCGCCTGCTGCCGCCAGCGTTTCGTCGGTTTGAAACACGGTGAAACGCGGTTGATAGGGCTTGGCCTGACCACTTTCGTCCTTCAAGGTGCTAACATTGGCAATGTTGGCAGACACGGCGTTGAGCCGGATTCGTTGCGCAACCAACGCGCTGGTACTGACATCCAAAGCACTGAACATGATCGGACTCCCGCGCTTCAAGTTCCATGAGACAGACTGCGGCCAAGTTTTAACGCAATTGATATCCAATTTATGGACCAGCTGGCCCTAAGGGCACTCCAGCCACCGAACACTAGAAAAATCTGGGCATAGAGGAAAGATCAGTTGTGCTGCTTGGAATTCGCCAAGAATCAAGTAAAATCTGCGGCCATGGCGCATCCGGGCAATTGCCAGCTAATCGCTTTCGTTATCTAGTCGATTTCTAATTCAACCTAAATCCAACTTTCCATGCCAAGCCTGGTGGTTCGTTGCGGAGTCCTGAGGACTCTGCACGTAATGAACAGTCACGAAGCTCACCCACGTGGTTCGCGAGTCGTTGCTCGCACCAATCGCGGGCTGGAACTTGGCGAGGTGTTGTGCGAAGCTAGTGAACACGCGGTTGCCCAGATGGATTCGCCGCCCGGCGGCTCGGTTCAGCGGCTCGCAACTGCGGCTGACGAAAACGAGTCAGCGCATTTACGGGCTCAGCAGGAGCGGGAAGCCGAGTTATGCCATCAAATCATTCGCGAGCTGGAACTGCCCATGGACCTGGTGGAGGTCGAGCGGGTGTTTGGCGGCGAACGATTGGTGGTCTATTACCTTTCGGAAGATCGCGTGGACTTTCGCGATTTGGTCAAGCGACTGGCCAGCGAGTTTCGGACGCGGATCGAAATGCGACAAATCGGCAT
This sequence comes from Pirellulaceae bacterium, assembly GCA_019636385.1. NCBI lineage: Bacteria > Pseudomonadati > Planctomycetota > Planctomycetia > Pirellulales > Pirellulaceae > Pirellulaceae bacterium. Next base: position 53,188 of record JAHBXT010000003.1, read on the forward strand.
TCGCGATGAGGCCAAGATATTGGCTGACTATGGCGACTGTGGCAAGCCTGTGTGTTGCAATACACACCTCACTAAAATGCCGCCGGTCTCTATGCGAATGGCCAAGCTACAAAAGGCGACGTTGGACCCCAATAAGATCTCGGGCCGCTGTGGTCGATTGAAGTGCTGCTTGCGATATGAATTCGATACCTATGAAGAACATCGCCAGAGTATGCCGCGCATCGGTGCGGACATCATCACCAACAGCGGTCGTGGGCGGGTAGTTGGCCATGAGTTATTGAGTCGCCAACTGTTGGTGACGATGGAAGACCAGCGCAGAATTATGATTCGAGCAGAAGATGTGCTGACCGTGCTAGGCCGATCCACACCCAGCCCAGGCACCGAGCCCGAAGACACAGGCAGTTCAGACGATTCTGACGAAGATTCTAGGCTGGACGGCGGATGAATTTTTTCGTAACCGTTTACGGGCACGGTAGGGTGCGTCCAGCAGGGCTGTGGTGATTTGATAGACTTCCTTCAGAATATTTGGCAACAATTTTAGACCTCCAACCGGATTTGGTTCGGCCCTCTGCCGGGCCACCAGCGGTGTGGAAAACATGAGACGCAAACCGTTGCGTTTTTTGGTTATCATCTCGGCGATACCAGGCTACAAAGACGTATATGCATGAGCACCAACGTGAACGATAAGATTCATCCGCTATTCGAGCTGCTGCAACAGGATCATCGCTATCACATCGAAGCCTATCAATTTGTGCGCGAAGCACTGGCCTACGCACAGGAGGTTTTACAGATGCCTCCCAGCGGGGCCGCCAAGGAGGATGGTGAGGGCGAGCACCATATCAACGGCCAACAACTATGCGAAGCCATTCGCCAATACGCGCTCAGCCAATTCGGTTACATGGCTAAGACAGTTTTAAACAGTTGGGGCATCTACACGACCGGCGACTTCGGTGAAATCGTTTATAATCTGATTCGCATCAAGCACATGAAGAAGTCCAGCCACGACCGTCGCGAAGACTTTGATAACGCCTACGATTTTGCGACCGCATTTGATCCGGTGTTTGAACTGGCTGAGAATGATGACTAGAGTGCGCAGCGGGTCAGTGTTGCGTCACGAACCTCAGTTGGACGGCAGCGGATGTGGGCAACGAATTGCCCTGGCGTCAGGCTATGTAAGTAGTGGGCTGGCGCAAGCCAGACTAAAATCCCTCCACAGGCCATTTGTCGTTTTCATGCTCTGCAGGGCGTGAGAAACCAGCTTCATTCGGCTGGCTGGTCCTACCCTACACGTTCCAACCTGCCAGTCCAAGATCGGCTGGCTGCGAGCAACCCTATCAGGAGATGACAAGCGAATGCAGACAGACTCAGTTGGCTCGGCTGGCAAGCCAGTAGCAACCTCTGGTGCGCCAGTCAGACGCTGGTGGTGGCTGCTGTTGATGGCGGGCGTTTATGCTGTGTGGCTGGCGTGGCTGCTATATGTGGCCTACTGCGCCGAACACAAGCCAGCCGCCGCATGGTCCGACCCGTCTGCCACACGGTGTGGTCCACCCAGCCCAGCCATTCATTCTACTCACCCTACCGTCAACCGACTTTATCAGATCGGGGGAATTTCATGACCCAATATATTTTGGCGCTTGATCAAGGCACAACCAGCTCTCGAGCGCTGTTGGTGCGGCACGACGGTAGTCTGGCCGGCGTGGCACAGCAGGAATTCACTCAGTTTTTTCCGCAGCCAGGCTGGGTTGAGCACGATGCGGAGGAGATTTGGAGTAGCCAATTGGCAGTGGCTCGCAGTGTGTTGCGAAAGGCAAAGGTCAAGGCGTCTGAGATTGCAGCCATTGGCATTACGAATCAGCGCGAGACGACCGTCGTTTGGAATCGACTGACCGGCCAGCCACTGCATCGCGCTATCGTATGGCAAGATCGACGAACGGCAGATCACTGTGATCGCATTCGCAAACGAGGTCTGGCCGAGCTGTTCACCGACAAGACTGGATTGGTTGTCGATGCCTATTTTTCAGGAACCAAGCTGGCGTGGATACTCGATAATGTGCCACACGCTCGTGCTGCGGCCAAACGCGGCGAGTTGGCGTTTGGCACAGTGGACTCTTGGTTGTTATGGAAACTGAGCGGTGGGACACAGGCTGCCGGAGCCGTTCATCGAACCGACGTGACCAACGCCAGCCGGACCATGCTGTGCAACATTCATACCTGTCAGTGGGATCAAGAGCTTCTGAAAGCACTCAAGATTCCGGCCAATGTATTGCCAGAGATTTGCCCATCCAGTGGCGTAGTGGGACATTCTGTGAAGTCTCTGCTGGGACATTCCTTGCCCATCGCCGCCTTGGCGGGCGACCAACATGCGGCACTGTTTGGTCAAATGTGCTTGCAACCGGGCATGGTCAAGAATACCTACGGCACCGGATGCTTCATGCTGATGAATGTTGGCAACCAACCGCGTGCTTCGCAAAACCGATTGCTGTCAACCGTGGCTTGGCAGACAGATCAACAACCGATGTATGCGTTGGAAGGCAGCATCTTCATTGCCGGCGCCGTCGTACAGTGGCTGCGCGACGGCTTAAAGATTATCAAGACCGCCGCCGATGTGCAGCGCTTGGCCAGTCAGGTTCCAGATAACGGTGGCGTCTACTTGGTGCCAGCCTTTGCGGGCTTGGGGGCACCGCACTGGGACGCTTACGCGCGCGGAACCATCGTTGGATTGACACGTGGCACAACCGCTGCTCACATCGCGAGGGCGGCGCTTGAGTCCATAGCGTTTCAAACAGCCGACGTGCTGGATGCCATGCATGCCGATTCGAAATTGAAAATTCGCGCGCTCCGGGTCGATGGCGGTGCGGCAATGAACGATTTGTTGATGCAGTTTCAGGCCGACATCTTGGGAGTGCCCGTGGTGCGTCCCAAGACCTTCGAGGCGACTGCACTGGGCGCGGGCTATTTGGCCGGCTTGGCAGTGGGATTCTGGGATAGCCCGACTCAGATTCAACAGCAATGGCAAGCTGATCGAACATTTGAGCCACAGATGAAGGCCGCCGCTGTTAAAGCTATGCGGGCCACTTGGAGCCGAGCGCTGCAGCGGTCAACCCAGTGGGCGAGCTGAGCCAAGCTTCAGCCTGTAGCCACCGTCGCCAGACAGTGGCTACGCTGGAACGACTACCAATGCGGCGCTGGCCAATCTCCTACAGGTACATACCGACAAATCCACCGGCGTCGTCGCTGGCCTTGTTCATGGACTCAAGTCTCTGGATGGTCTTTGTCAAATCTCCTGCTTGGATAAAGCGATTGAATTCAACCAATACGGCGCGCTGTACCGATTCGGCGAGCCAGTCGACAATGGCTTGGTTGATCCAACTGCAAGTGTCGCGAGCAAGTTCGATAGTCAGCTCACAACTGCGAGCCTGCATGTCTTGGCTATCGGTCAGCACCACACCTTCAAAGCTATACTGACACATGCCCAGAGCAGGATCATTCGTGAAGTGAAAGGTGCAGGTCGCGTTATGCAGGTAATAGCTGCCCATGCTGCCATGGGACTCACGCGCCACGCGCATTCGCTCCAGCTTGGCCGCCAATTTTGGCGAGGCATCGTCCGGGGCAGCGAAGCTCCGTACGCTGCGCAGCGGCAGGCAGTCAAATTTGACATCAACCCACGAACCAAATTCGGTATTACTCATCGGCGACTCAATGACTTCTGTTAAACAAAGTTGGGCGTCGGTGGTCGATAGTGCCCCAGGTCGATCGAGCGAAACCAGTCAATTGTTTGCACCAGTCCTTCGCGCAAGGTAATTGAGGGTTGCCAGTTTAGTTCTTTCTTGGCCAAAGTGATATCGGGGCGGCGCCGCGTGGGATCGTCGGCTGGCAGCGGGCGCTGAACCAATTTCACACGCGCACCGGTCAACTCGATGACCAACTCGGCCAATTCGCGGATCGTGAATTCACCGGGATTGCCCAAATTACATGGACCCACGAAGCGATCTGGTCCATTCATCAATCGCACAATGCCCTCGACCAGGTCGTCGCGGTAACAAAAACTGCGTGTCTGACTGCCATCGCCAAAGATGGTGATGTCGTTGCCAGTCAAGGCTTGGCGAATGAAGTTGGAAACGACCCGACCATCGTAGGGATGTATGCGAGGACCGTAGGTATTGAAAATCCGCACGATGCGAATGTTCAATTTGTTCATGCGATGGTAATCCATGAACAATGTCTCGGCGACACGCTTGCCTTCATCGTAACAGGCACGCGGTCCAATCGGATTCACACTGCCGCGATAGCTTTCAGGCTGCGGATGCACCTCCGGATCTCCGTACACTTCCGAGGTGCTAGCCAACAGCACTTTGGCCCCGCAACGCTTGGCCATACCCAGCATGTTCAGCGAACCAAGAATGCTGGTCTTGCTGGTCTTGATTGGATTGAACTGATAGTGCCCTGGCGCTGCGGGGCACGCCATGTGGTAGATTTCGTCCACTTCCAAGAAGATGGGTAGCGTTACATCGTGACGAATGAGTTCAAAATTCGGTCGATCCAATAGATGCGCCACATTGGACTTTTGACTGGTAAAGAAATTGTCCAAGCAGATAACGTCATGACCTTCGGCGACCAGACGTTCGCAGATATGCGAGCCTAGGAAACCGGCTCCACCCGTAACCAGAATACGTTTGATCGCGACCACGTTGACAACTTTCCATGCCTTGAGGGGCTGCAAATGCGGCTGGCAACCGCCACGTGGTCAGGATACCGAAAAACTACTGGCTTGAGAAGGGTTGCGGTTACTAAGGTAGGTCGATCAGTTGTCCATCGGCGCGCTCGCCCAGGCACTGGAGCGTGTTGGCATCTGTATTCTGAGATAGAAAACGCACACTGCCGTCGGCCAAGACGAACATGGCACCGCCAGAGTGATAGCTGGCAAAGCCGCCAACAAACAATGAGTCGATGGGTTGGGGAGCTTCTGCTGAAAACGCATGACTTTGCTGCATGTCCGTGGAATTGATTGCGATGCCTGTATTACGCAGAGTGGCTCGAGTGCCAGAGGTCCAATTCAGCAGGCGAGGGTTGGCTCGAACTTCGCCCAGTGCAATCGTGTACGTTGTGCCATCTTCAATTTCGTGTTGGCGAATGTGGCGGTTCAAGAAGAATAGGCCACCGTTGTCAACATTGATGGGCGTTTCCTGGCCACCTGTACATCCCGCATAGCAACTGGTGGTAATTTCTTCTTTTGCGACTGAGTCCCGATAGCGGCTGTAGCCAGGGGAGGGGCTACTGGGGCAGATAAAGACTGGCACACGATGGTCGCGCACCGGCAGATTCATTTCAGCATAAGCACCGGCCTGTTGATCAAACTGGCGATAAGCCACCGATTCTTCGATGAAAGGCAGCAACTGAACTGTCCAACTCACGTGCTGGCCGTTGGGCTCTGAGCGAATTGGACCGGGCTGGTCATCCAACACACCCGCCGGCAGACGCTCTGAATTGAACTGATGGTGCTGCAAAGCGATCCCCAGTTGCATCATGTTGTTTCCGCAGCTCGACCGTCGCGCTGCCTCACGCGCCGCCTGCACGGCCGGCAGCAGAAGTCCCACCAGGATGCCGATGATTGCGATAACCACCAGCAATTCCACTAGCGTGAACGCGGTCACACGCCGACGTGTAGTTGCCTGTAAACTGCTAGTAGCTCGCTCGTGTTTCCGGATTTGGCAGCGATTTGCACTCATGATTTCTTCTCCCTCGAATAAAATTCTCAAGTTATGGATTGGCAGATGGCGGTGGAACAGGAACTTCAACATTTCGCGTTAAGCGAATTACTTGGTGTGGCTGACGAGAATTCCCGAGGCTAGCGGTTACCGACCATTGCTGAGAAATCGCTCCTGCGGCGGGACTACGAGTGACTTCAATCAGCGCCAGTTCATAATCCCGAAACGCGTTGTGAACGTTCCAATGTTCCCCTGGATACTGCTCGTGATCATGGGATAGACCGCTTTTTGCCCGTTGGACTCCAGCTTCTAGCAAATAAGCTGCCTGCTGGCGCTGAAGTTCAATCCGGCAGCTCTGACGACCGACGATTGTGGCTCGCAATGCAATCGCCACCAGCGACATAGCTACCATCGTGCAAACCAACACCATCACCAGCAATGTGCCGCGCCGATGTTGCCACCTCCGTTGCGCGGTTTCATACCAACCAATTCGCGTGCTGGCAGCTTGGTATTCCATTTGGCGATCTGCGAATATTTTGATGGACATTACGGCTGCTGCTCCAGAGGTGACGGGTCAATGTCTTGCAAGGTAGAGTGACCAGCATCGGTGACAATCGCGACTATTTCAGTTTGAACAGGAGCTTCAATCAACCGCTCGAGCTGAGGCGGTGTATTAACTATTCTCGACTTGCGAACAATTGCTAACCGCAATCTGCGTACCAGTGACTCTGTGTCATCCGCTACTGGACCGCCCTGTGGTATGACCAGCGACAGTCTGGCCTGCGAGTCTGCTGTCAGCCGATACTCTTCTTTCGCCGTTGGCTCCTGGTTGGCTCTACTTTGCACACTGCGACACAGACGGTGGTTATCCAGTATCTGCCACTGAATTATTTGCTGGGAGCTATTTACTACTTCCAAGTGTTGTTCCGAATGGAACCTGACGACTTGGACCTGTCGCAGATCGTTACGCAGATCCAATGACAGTCTGGCTAAATCAGCAGTGTGCTGCTGCCGCGCGGTTGCCGATTCCGATAACTGAAACCCCGACCGCATCATTTGCGCGACCACCAGGAACAGTGCGCTGCTGACCGAAATGAACACCAACGTTTCGATGAGCGTAAAACCAAATCGCATGCATACTCCTGAATGGGCTTTCACGGCTGCGGCTCCGGATTGACTGAAGTTGTGGTGTCGCCTGCTGGCGAAGCAGTATTTATGGCATCCTCTGCGAGCGCATGTGCTATGGCATCGCCGCCTGGCGGAATTGCCGTAGAAGTAATCCAGCCAATCATTTCCAGTGGTTTGCTAGATCCCATTCGCTGCCAGTTAATGGTCAGTCGTAACCGTTGGCCCAATTCATCGCCAATCAATTCCGCTGTCATCGTTGCCGCAGGTAGAACCTCAGCGATCTCGCCACTAACGGCGATCGAACCTATTTCAACGGCTCTTTGAGTGGGATCCAGGTCCAGCAGTCGATCCATCTGATTGCACAGTTCGTCTGTGGCGAGTTGGCAATTACGCGTGTCGCCCCACAGTCGCATAAGCCGGCCGTGAGCTTGAGTGATTACAGAGATGATTACGGCCAGGATAGTCGCGGCAACCAGCGCCTCGACTAGCAGCGAGCCATGCCGACCAAGCGGAAGCACTCTGCGACGATGGCCTAATTGAGCGGTATGTTCAGTCATGGATGCCTCATTAAGCGAGCGAATGGACGAGCCCGTTCAAAACCGAGAACATGGCGATGCAGAACCACAATACAACCAGGCCGAACAGGCAGGTTACCAAGACTTGGGCGGCGACACACAGCAAACGATCGCGCCGCTGGACGTCACCCGGAATCCGTTCGGCCAACTGCTGAAGCAACCAGCCTTGTTGAACGCTTGAGTCAAGCAACTTCAGAGAATTCTCCTGATCGCGAGTAATTAAGCCGGCGCTACGCAGGCTGCGGGGCAAGCCTTCGCGTAACTCAATTTCATTGCGTGCTACCAGCAGTCTGTGACGGAGCATTGGATCAAAGTGATAGCGTGCCAGCGTCGCTAATGCTCCATCTGCTGGCCGACCGGCCTGCATCGAACAGCCCAGTAGTTCCAAAACCTGAGCCGATCGAAGTCTGCGCAGTCTTTCTGAGAAAAAAGACCCTAGTCTTCGACGAAACCAGCGGGCTAGACCGAATCGACTGGACAAGCCCCACATGAGAATTGCCGACAACAAACCCACAGGCAAAAACATTATTAGATTGTGGGGCCAAGTGTGAGATAATGAGAGGAATACTCGCGGTGGCTCCATCCCAAACTCGGAGTATATCTTCAAAAAATTAGGAGCAATTAACGCGCAGATGAACGTTCCCAGCCCGATGAGGATTAAAAGCAGTACGAAAAAATGTCGCCAGCTCGGGGTATTCGCGGCGTCCCTTTGGCAAGTCAGTCGACGAGTTGCTTGTTGGCGCAAATGTTGGAGCGTCTGGGGCAAAGTGCCTGACTGTGACGCCAAACGAATGGCCAACATAGTATCGTCGCTGAGCACATCCGGGGTCTGCTCCAATGCGTCGGGCAACGACAATCCTGATTTGAGTCGCTTGGACAACAAATGCACGCGCCGCCCATGGACTCCTGTTTCCTCCTGGGAATACAGCTCGACGATTTCACCCAGTAAAAATGGCTGTGGCGATGTAGACGAAGGCTGATGAGCGTATTCAAGCAGCCTCAGTAAGCTACCTTGCGCGGCTGGGATAGAATTCGCACGCCACAGCCGGTTGACTCGCCACCACGAGCGATCTGCCCAAGTTGAGATCCGATTAATCAGTGGCGTGCCGAGCATACTATCCCAGTTCCGTAATAAGGTTGAGAAGCGGCAAAAAAACGGCCAAAACTACAAGCAGAACAAGAACGCCCAGTAGAATAATCAACAGTGGCCCAATAACGGCAACCATTTTTCCAGGACGCGGTAGCCAGCGGTCGCGATACAGTTGCCCAAGGCAGCGGAACAATTCAACTTGACTGGCTGTCGGCAAGGCGAGACCGCGTATCAGCAGTTGGGGGAGTACCCTGGAAGAACCGCTGTTGCCGATAGGCTTGCCCGATTCAACTTCTTCCGCAGCGCTGAGCACAGCCTGTCGAATTACAGGATGCGAGCAACCGCGAGCGACCAGCCTGAGCGACTCTGCTGCCGCGAATCCCAACGCAAGCAGTTCAGCAAAGTTTTGCGTCAAGATGGCCATGGCTTTGACGTTTTGATACCGTCCAGCAGTCAACCACGGAGTCAGTCGATGCGTAAGTCCATAATTTCGCCACAACTTGACTACGAAGACGGTAGGTATGGCGCACAGCCCTGCAGCCATGAGAGTGCTACCGAATTCACTAAATATCCATTTATTCAGCCCCAAGAGCACCTTTGTCGAGTATGGCAACCGTGAGCCAAAATCATTGAACATACTTTCGTAGATAGGCACTATCAGCACCGATGCCAGCAACAGAACCGCCAGCAGCAATAACGAGACGACAGCGGGATATAGCCACATTGACCACGGAGATTGCTGAGCATCCAATTGATCAACGACTCTTACCAAATCCTCATGGCTATTAGCAGTGAACTGGATCGGATGAACCACGAGGTGCATCACCGCTGCTGTACTGGGATCGCTAGCCAATAACGCGACGTCGGTCACCGTGCTGAGCTTCTTAGAGACAATTCGCAAACGGTTTGCAATGCGTCGGTCGCCTACTTCGTCGGCAAGCGCCGCGAACAGACCGGACCATTCAGGTAGGTGTTGTAAAGCTCTGGTCGTGTGCTGGACTGGATTCATCGGCCGCTTCCATATCCGTCGATCAGCATCTGCAATGTCGCCGCCAGCGGTTGAAACAGCATTAATCCCGCAATCAATGCCATGCCACCTCCTACGACCAAATGCACTGCAAATGGTAGGCGATTGGCCGATTTTAGGTTTGCTCGCGCACCAATCCATCCATACAACTGCTCGGTCCAACGGAAGACACTACTGTCGGCTGTCATTGCCGAATATTGCTGGCTCCAGTCCAGCAACGGCGCATCAGTCGCGTCAACCGTGTTAGCGCTGGGCGCCGAAGTTGAAGAGTCAATTTGTTGGCGTTGCTGGACCTGCTCCAACTCTGCATCCCAGGCCAGTAGTCTTGCCAGCCGGGCACGATCGAGGGCTTGTGACGTACAGGCGGTTAGCTTTGTGCGAGTCGCCACCGACTGCGAACGCTGCATGCGCCAGGCGAAGAGGCCTGCCAGCACCAACAGGACTGCAATCAACCACCACGGGTGAGACCCTACAACAAACAGCAGTCGCATGATGCCGTCAGGTTGCACATCGGCCTGTTGTGCCAGCCGCTGCATGCGCGGAATGGATACGGAAGCCACCACGCCCCAGCAGACGCAACCCAACAGACAATAGATGGTTGTGTAGAAATAGGATAATTCCAAACTGGCAGTCGAAGTGCGTTTTAGTTTTGTGTATGCGATCAACAGCTCTAGCGACTCGATCGACTGGCCGCCGCTGATCCACCGTCGCCAAATATCAAAGTACAGCGGGCGTAGGGCAGGCAAAGAGGCCAAAGAGGCGTCGGGCGTCAGGCCGCGCTGAGCATCCGCTAGCACACGCTTGACAATCACCTGCAATCGCTGCCTGAAACTATGCACGGATTCATTTGCTAATATCGTGGTGCCCGCCTGCGGGTCGGAGATGTCGGATTCAGGGGTCAGCGAAACCGAATTGTGCATTACGGGATTAAGCAGCAGTTCTTCGATAGGAAAGCCTGCCAACTGTAAAGCTTCAAGCTGCTGATGAAAGCGTTCAATGGGAGCGATCATCTCCGCCTCGCAGTTGGCGAAATGTCTCTACCAGTGCCCAATCGACATTCGTTCCGGCATACGCTGAGTACTCGAGAGCCTGGCGCTGAACCTGCTCACTAGTGGGAGCCGATAGCTCGTCTCGGTAGCCAGCTAAAACCCAGAACAAGCCTAAGATACTCACCCATAATCCCGCCATACAGATTCCAAAATTTCGCAGCTTCGTTAGCTCAGCACGTCGCACATCGATATCGCGGGCCGCTTCAACGACGCGTGGTCGCAGATCATCAGAGGGAACCACAAAGTCTTTTGCACTGGAGACCAACCGCTCCAGGTCAGCGAAATCCTCGGCGATCCACAGGCTAGGAGGTAAATTATTCATGCGCTACCTCCTGGCTGTGCGAACGCAGGTAGACCGCCAGTTTTTCGAGCGCGTATCGATAGCGACTAGCGACGGTCGCAGGTGGAACCTCCAAGACATCAGCAATTTGCTGAAAAGTCAGCTCTTCCCAAATCTTCAATACCACGATCTCACTTTGCTGAGTGGGCAACTGTCGTAGAGCAGTCCAAATAGCACGATACGTTTCGGCCAGCTCCACCTCATCAACTCGGCAATAGGTGACTAAAGGTTGGCTGGCATCCAACGGAGCCGAAGCCTGTTTGTTTCTCAGAATCAGCAAAGCGCTATTGCGCATCATCCGCAATAGATAATGCCACGGTTGCTGGGCCTGGCAAATCAATTGTGGTCTCTGCGCTACCCGGACCAAGGTCGCTTGCAGAGCATCCTCGGCATCGTGTTGGTTGCGAGTAATCGCCACAGCCAAGCGCACAAGTCGCTGGGCCGTCAAATCGAATAGGCCACCCAAAGCCGCCCCACCACTCTCCTCGATCCGCTGTGCACACTGGCGCACGCGGTCCGAAAAGCGATCAAGTGGTTCAGGGATATTGGACATAATCGACAAGAAATCCTGAAGGTAAGCGGACTGCCTATTAGGATGCGCGCCGCCAGCCGATTTGTCTAACGAAATCCGAATAATCAGACAGATAGGTCGATTGTTTGGAAAACACGCACCTACATGTTCACCATTCCCAATCCTTCCAGGCGCTAACGCTATCCCCAATTGAGAAAATCTCGTTCAACCTCCACAAACAAATTGGGGTGTGCGACGCCAATTGCCCACCACCATAGGTGACCAACCATCGGAACCCACGCTGCGTGATCAAACATCCACCGGCCAACCACACCCGACACTGGTTGCTGGGCCGGCGGTCGCGGGTTTTTGGTGGTGTGAAGATTAGCGGTATAATGTGAGCTTGTTAGATGTTCCGTCGCGACTTTGTCCCACCCCGCTAACCTCTACGAAACTGCGTATTGAGTGAACTATTACACGTTGGGGGTGATGGGAACTCGTGGTTCCTTGGTTAGCCCAAAGGTCAATTGCTCGTACCACGTATCTTCGGATTCGACCAACTTGCAGATTTTCTTCCAGATTTCGACCGGCGGTCCGAACTCGCGCCAGTCGATCGTTAGCACGCGGACACCACGACGGCGCATTTCGCCAAGCAGCTTTTGATAGTTGTCGTACAGCTGCTGGAGATAGTCCAGAGGTACACCAGACTCCTGCGAGCGACCGCGCGTGTGCATGCGATCGTAGCACTCTTCGGGCGAGACGTCTAAATAGACAAATATATCTGGAGGCATCACATCGCGGCTCATGTTGCGGTATACGTCCACGTACAGTTGGTACTCTTCGGGCGTCATAAAGCCGCGTTCCATGGCGGTGGTGGCGAACACGGTATCGCCATAGATCGGACGATCCTGGATAACGATAATCCCCTGATCACCCCACGCCTGCTCGACGGCCAAGCGATGCTGTTCGTAACGCTGGCAGAGCATGAACATCTGCATGGCAAAGCCACCACCCGTATTATTGCCGGTGGTTAGGTCTTGGTAGTAGCGCTGCAAAAAATGATTGAACTTGGGGTGATGCGTGGGCTCTTCCATAACCCGCGTTGGTCGCCCCGCAGCCATGGCCGCCGAAGCGATGGCGTGGCAGGCGTTCGTCTTGCCCGCTCCGATGTTGGCGTCGATCGCAATGAACAGTCCGCGCTGCTTGGGCTTGCCCAACGTCATACAATACCTTCCTATGGTCCTGGGCCGAGAGAGTGGGATAATTGTTTCAGCGCAGGCTGCGTGTTGCGAACTGCGTTGTTGCCGTGCATGAAAAGACTCCGCACGGCGCATGGTAAAAGGTAGCGTTCCAATAGCTTCTTTTCAACCATCCACTGTAATGCTTTCTGGGGCAGGGCAGAATCCTGGTCAAAGTGATTTCCGATTATCTCGTTGAGGCAAACGCCGGGGGGGTGGCACCGGGGTTAACCGACCTCAGCACGGCCTGTGCAATCGGCATCCTGGCAACAGTCATCATATCTTGCCGAGGCCCATCGAATCCATGGATAGGGCGACGAACCAATGGTGGTTAATGTCGCCAAAATGGTGGGCAAACTAGTTGTCAACCGTCTAGCGTCGCGAGCTACCAATGTGCTGTCGACATAATGGCCTTAGCGGATCACTTGTTGGATTGCACCACTTGAGGCGTCGCAGACAGTTCAAATCGTAATTGGCCACCGCCAGCGATCTGGCTGTGTCGAAGCTGCGTGCCGGAGATGGTCTGCCCGTTGAGCGTGACTTTCCGAATATACATCGCATCTGGAGAATCGCGATCGACGATGATTTCCAGCGGACGGGAGCCGACCGACAAGTCGGCACGCGACCATAGCGGACTGGACAATTCGTAGCGATCTGTACCGGCAATGGGATACAGCCCTAGTGAACTCAGCACATACCACGCCGACAATGTGCCGCCGTCGTCATTGCCGTCTAGTCCATTTGGACCCACGCCATATTTGTGCTCGAGCACCCAGCGTACCCATTTCTGAGTCAGATCGGGGCGACCAGCGGCATTGAATAGGTAGGCAGCAAACAGATCAGGTTGATTGCCTTGCCAATAATAAGCGTTCGGTACGGCACCGACTTGGGTGGGAGAGCGCGTGAAAAACTCTTCCAATTGCGAGACGAACTGGTCACGACTTGAAAACAATTCGATGAGTCCTGAGGCATCGTGAGGAACCGCCCAGCGCCATTGCCACGCGCTGCCTTCCACGTAGGCTTTGGTGAATTTGCCGGCCAGGTCGGTATAGGTCAACATCAGCGGTCGGAAGTCAGCTTGAAATTCCCCCTGAGAGTCGCGAGCCTGAAAAAACTGCGTTTGCGGATTCCAGAGTTGGCGATAGGCCAGCGCGCGTTGGTCGAAACGTCGTGCGTCAGCAGATTTGCCGAGCGCCTCAGCCAAGCGGGCGATAGCGTAATCGGCATAACAATACTCCAAGGTCCGAGCGACCGATTCTCCCATGAGGTCGGAAGGGCAGTAACCGTATTGCAGATAGGCCTGAATACCCTCGCGGCCGGAGAAACGCGCGCCCGGAGGCGTTGGCTGGTCAGCAGTTCTTAATATGGCAGCGTAGGCAGCGTGCACGTCGAAATCGCGGATATTCTTGAGGTACGTTTCAGCGATCACCAAGTCGGCGGGTGTCCCAAACATCGAATTGGTGTATCCACTGCCTGATGGCCAACGCGGCAAGTAGCCGCCGTGTCGAGACATCTGAACCAGTGAAACCACCATGTCGCGTTGTTGTTGCTGGTACAGGAGTGTATACAGGGGATGCGTGGTTCGAAATGTATCCCACAGCGACATGTCGGTGTAGTAGTTGAAGCCGTCGGCCTGATGAACTTGTTTGTCAAATCCAAGATAGCTTCCATCCACATCACTGAAGGTTGTGGGCATATTGAGCGCGCGATAGAGGGCCGTGTAGTAGATCGTCTGCTGTTGATCGTTGCCACCTGCCACACGTCCTTTGGCTAGGTGTGTTTCCCAGGACTGGCCAGTCAAGCGCAAGACTTGGTCAAAGTCAGCCTGTCCGGCTTCAGCTTCAAGGTTTTGGCGAGCATTCTGGATACTGACAAAAGAAATTCCCATTTTCAGTTCAATACTTACAGGCTGTTCGCTCGACGCAAATTGCAGTTGGATACCTACGCTCTCGCCGTCGGTCTGCAATGGCTCAGGCAGCAGTTGCTGGCCGTCCCACAGCAGTTGCTTGGTGACCGCTCGATTGCAGCGGGCCACAAAATGGATTTTTGACCCACCGTACCGCGACGAGAAGGCGCCGAAGGTGCGTGCTGAGCCTTCTACTTCCATCCGGTCGGGTAGCCAGCGCACGGATGCCTCTGAGCATCTACCTTTGCCCAGCGCGCTGCTGACGTTGATTCGTAAATATGGAGTCTGTCCGGCGGGAAAAGTGTAGCGATGAACGCCAACCCGAGTTGAAGCGGTCAACTCGGCCAAAATCTTGGGTTCTGGCAACATTACTGCATAGTAGCCTGGAAAGGCCTGCTCTTGATCATGAGAAAACCGATAGCTGACGCCTTCGCGCAGCTCTGCATCTGTCAAGTTTGCGACGCTGGGTAACACAGAGCAATTGCCACCATCGATGGCACCAGTACCTACCAAACGCGTATGGCTAAACCCCAGTAGCTGCTGATCGCCATAGTAATAGCCCGACATGTTTGACGCCTTGGCGCCACGCGGGCTGATCGTGTCGGGGCTCAAGCGAACCATACCCAGCGGGGCCATCGCGCCGGGAAAGTTATTCCCGCACAAGAACGAAATGCCACCGGTGCCGATGAAGGGATCGACTTGGCTGGAAAGAGCTCCCGGCTGAGCCGGTGGTGGCCAGAGATCCGCAGCCCGACCACCGGAGTGGATCGCAATCAGGATTAAAAAACTAAAGCTCCGGAAGCACAGCCGCCATTTCAATTTTCGTGGCTTGGCGTGGCGCAGGCTTTCATTGAAATAAGAGAACGTCTGCTTGCGGGTAGCGTATGAATTTTGGGGCATCGACGTTGTTCGATTCCATGTAGTTAAGAGAAACATCAGCGAATGGGCTGCGTAGGATCCATGCGTTTTAAGTCTTGAGCAGTTGGCTGGCCCCCAAATTGTTGCCAATACCGTTCGGCAAAAGAATTCAGTCGTGGACCAATGGAATTTTCATTGACCAGCTGGGGAAGACATGCCTGCCACCACTCTTCAAACTGACCGCTCAACCGCAGCGCAACGTCTGGGTGTTGTTCGATGACGTTGTGTTGCTGCGCATAATCCGCCTGCAAATCAAACAATTGCCAAGCTGGGTGGGTAGCGCCGTCGGGGCTAACCAGTGACCATCGCGTCGTTCTAACCGCAGCCATTCTGTATTTCCCCTGACTGGGATCGGCCAATTTGGGCCAGCGACCAACATGCGTGAATAATGTACGGTCAGGCCAGGCGGCCTGTGGATCTCGTAACAGCGAGACTAGGCTGCGACCTTCAACTTGACGCTGAACCTGTTCTGTTATTTCGGCACCACCAAGGGTGGCGAGGGTTGGTAAGAAATCGATGTGTGCGGCGAGGGCCGTGCAGTCAGCAGGCTGAATCGTACCGGGCCAACGCCAAAAGCAACTCGACCGCGTGCCGCCCAGCCAGGCGCTGCCTTTGGCGCCGCGCATGCCAGCGTTGAATACTGTGTGTCCTAAAGCGGTGCCATTGTCATTGATGAAAATGACCAGCGTCTGCTGGGCAAGGTTCCATTGATCGAGTTGATCCAAGAGCCTGCCGATGTTTTGATCAATATTGTGAATCATGCCATAGAAGTGCGCCAGTGGCTCGCTGGGAGCTGCTGAACGATACAACTCGGCATCCTCTGGTCGCGCTGTATAGGGCGCGTGCGGCGCGTTGGTCGAGATATAAGCAAAAAAGGGTTGAGCGTTTTGTCGCTGCTGGTCGATCCAGGTAGTCGCCTGACGAAAAAAAACATCGGTGCAGAAACCGCTCGTTTGAACGAAGCGATCATTGTGCCAGATGAATGGATCAACATAGGTATTTCCGGGTGCATCGCCGCACGAACCCGGATAGGACTGGCCGATGCCTCCAGCACCATGGATAAATGTTTCTGAGAATCCACGTGCACTAGGCAGATAGTTATCTTCATCGCCCAAGTGCCATTTGCCAAAAATCCCCGTGGCGTAACCAGCAGATTGCAGTACTTGAGCCAATGTAATCGCCGACAGAGTCAACCGTTCACGCTCAGCAATGGTGTGCGTGACGCCGTTCTTGAACTCGTGACGTCCTGTCAGTAGCGCGCTGCGCGTAGGAGCACAGGTTGGACTGACGTGAAAATCGGTAAATCGCAGGCTCTGGTCACGCAAGCGGTCCAAGTGCTTGGTCTTGACGATCGGATTGCCATGCGCGGAAATATCGCCATACCCCTGATCGTCGGTGAGAAGCACAATGACATTGGGCCGGCTACCGGCAAGCCGATCTGCCGCGATTGCCGGGGCGGGCGCGACTTGCGCGAGCAGTACCCAGCCAAGTAAAAAGTACAAACGCACGCGAATTTTCTTCTGTAGTTAGGTGTAATGCCTCACACGGTCGGCTAGTATTATAACCAGGGATCACCCCAGGGATCACCCAGGCACGGGGGAGACGCACATGACAAAATGGCTTATCCTGCGACCTACTTTCGAGATCCCCATTGCCGTAACTCGTGAATTGGCGATGGAACGCCTTGAGCAACACTGTCGCAGTGTCGCCGAGCCCAAACGTTTCTTTGTTCATGGCGAATATGGTGAACTGCATTTGCCACCAGCCGAGCATCGGCTGTGGTCGCCGCATCTGTCGTTTTACGTTACCAGCAAGGGAGAGGCCACGAGAATCTGCGGCCGCTTTGCACCGCGGCTGGAAATATGGACATTAGTCTGGGTGTTGTATTTGGCGATGGCTTTCACAGCCTTTTTTAGCTTTATCATGGCCTATTCGCAATGGGCGATCGGCGAAGCAACTTGGTGGCATTGGACAGGGCTGATGGCCACGCTCGCAATCACCACCATCTATATGGTGGCACACTTGGGCCAACAGTGGAGTGCAGATCAGATGCAAGAACTCAGGGAATGGCTGGAACAAATACTTTGCAACGCAGGCCTTCAACAATCGAACGCTTAATTGGCAGTGTGGCCAGCAACGAATACATAGCCCGCCGGCACGACGCGCAAATCAATGCTCGGCTTTGAGGGGAAGCATCTTGCGCAGCTTGGTGCGAAACGCCACCGAGCGCTCGGACGCTTGGGCTGCAGATGGATCCGACTCGGCAGACAGGCTTGCACCGCTGGCGATCAATCCGCAGATTTGTCCATGATCGTTGATGCCGTAAGCCATGCCAAAAGGGATCTCTGAAAACTCAAGTGCGGTGACTTTTCCAGCCGCATCCCACAGGCACGGTTGCGGGCCCCCATCGGGTCCTACCGGATCATCGCTCCAACCGACGATCTGAGCATTCTCGTTGATCCCGCGAGCCTCGCCACCAGCGTCACCCGGCAGAAGTTCTAGCATTTGCAAGTCTCCTGAAGGCAGCACTAGGCAGGGCTGGCGATACTGGCCGTCCAAAAGTGAGCCAACGACTTCACCCCGATTGTTGATGTCGGTGACATACATTTGTTGCTGGTGCAATAAGCGTTGTTGCCATTTGCCATCAGATTGCCTCCAGACGTACAAATCGCTATCGATGCTGGAATCAAAAACCTCATGGGTGCAGCAGCCAGCCAGCCAACGGCCGTCGGGCGATATTCGTAGCGAGCTAGACATCAAATAGGGATTGAATTCGGCTCTAGTTGGCAAAACTTCGATTTGCCACTGGTCCGCTTGCGAGTTCCGTGTCCAGATTGCAGGTCGCAGACGCTCAGGCCCAGTGGTGTAGCCGGTTATACGACTACCATCGGAACAAATATCCTGAGCATGGCAGGCGCTATCACCTTCGGCGCAAGGTAGGAGGGTTACATGATCTTGCGCAATCTCCCAAATCAGGGCGCGCAGGCTACCACGGCTATCGCCGACCGGTCGAGTGGCGTAGCCCACTACCACGCCGTTATCGCTCAGCGCGCAGGCCTCGACATTTGTAAATCCCGCAGGAATCGGCATGTCCGTGCACCGACGATCGTCACAAAAAAAATATTGCATTCTAAAGATCGCAGCATCAATATCGGTGACCTCACGGCTACCAATAACAGCCCCCGACACGCTAATGGCCAATGCCTGAGACAACGTCGGGGAGTTGGGGAGCACTTGCAATTGGTGCTGCCCATGTGCAACGTCTAACCACGGCGAATCTTCCGCAAGTGCTGTCGTCGAACCAACATGCTGCACTCCGCCGCTCAAATAAACGAGACTTATCAATAGCCAAATTCGGACAGGATTCATCGCTCAACTTTCTGATTCTGCTAGCAATATTGAGTATAAGTCTGCCTTGAATCAGCCAGCGGCATTCCGTATCCTCCGCCAAACGCCTTTTGGCCCTGCATCTCAATCTTAACTTGCAATCCAAATGCAGCCAGCCGATGGTTGCCAGAATTCCAGCAACCAGGATACGGAAAATCCACATGGGTCGATCCTTAGCAAATGTCACGCCGCAGCACATTCTGCTGGTTCAGACCGGCTCGGTGCGCGATATTTTGACGACAATACCGTTAGCTGTGGATATCAAGAGCTTGTGGCCGGAGTCGCACGTCAGTTGGCTGGTGCAATGCGAGGTTCGCGATTGGTTGGCAGAGCATCCTGGTGTGGACGAGATTATTGACATCCAGCGCGGTTGGCTGCGGCGACCGCGAACCTGGAGTCAATTGCGGGCTCAGTTGAAGCAGCATCATTTTGAGATCGCCTTCGATGCGCAAGGCCTGACCAAAAGCGCGGCGATTGGATTTCTGCTGGGCGTCAAGACGCGGATCGGATTTGACTGGTCGTATGCTCGCGAGATCGGCCCCTGGCTGGCCACGCGCCGAATTTCGGCCATGCATCGGCATCGTATTGACGTATTGCGCCAATTGCTAGACCCTTGGCGTGAGACTCTTCCGCAGCAAGGTCAGTTTCTGATGCCCTGCTTCGAGTCTGCGGCGGAGAGCGCTCTATGCAAGCTGACAGACATAGGCATTGATCCGCGTGATCCTTGGATCGCAATTCAGCCTAGTGCCGTGTGGCATACTGCAGTGTGGCCGGTGGAACGGTTCAGCGCAGTCGTACGCCATTTGTACCGTCAGTTCGCCATTCCGGCTATCGTCCTGTGGACAAACGAACACGAGCGCTTGGTAGCCCAAGTGGTAGCGGAAGATTCCAAAGGTGCGGCCCGCGTCGCGCCAGCTACTTCGATGGTTGAATTGATCGAAATGATTCGACTTTCGCGAATGCTGCTGACCGGTGACAGTGTGGCTTTGGATATTTCTAGTGCCGTCAACATACCTTGCATAAGCTTGCATGGTCCAACTTGGGCCGATGAAGTTGGACCCTATGGTAACATCCACTGGGCCATACAAAGTCCGCTGCCGAATCTGGCCAAGCGGATGGTACGTCGCGGTCCCAATACGGCCATGCGGGCGATAGAGGTCGAAGAGGTCACGTATCATGCAGACAAGCTATTGCGCCGGCTGCTGGGGCCCGACAAGCTATCACGTCTTGGTGGATCGAACGCTGCTTGACGTTTGCTGTTACTAGCTCTTACTTTTCTGCCAAAAGTTCAGCCACGAACTCGATGAGCCGGAATGTGCTGCCGATGCGGCCTCAGCAGATTCCTCCGCTGGTCCGCTGGTCAGAAGCGATGCCAGACTCTGGATGGCTTGAGTAATTGGAGCCTTCGGGGCTTGATCTAGGAGCGGAATGCCGTTGTTGCGTACTTCAACCATCGTCCGGTAATCATTCGGGATTTGGAAGAAGATATCGCGACCAATCGTTTCCTTAGCCTTTTTGAGTTTGATCTGGCCACTTTCCAGTCCCACCCGATTCACAACGATTTTCAATTTCTCGCGCAGGCCTTCGACCTGATCGAACGACATTTGCAAACGAACCAAGTTTCTCAGGCACGGCAAATCCAACTGGACAACGACCAGCACATCCGTGGCAAACTCGAAAGCGGCCTGGTCAACAGGCGTAAAGCCTTTGGATGTGTCGATCAAGATATGAGTAAACGTCGCCTTCAACAGGCCAAACACGCGCCTGAGTGAATCCGGCGTGATCATTTCAACTTCTTGTAGTTGGACGGGCCGCGGCAGTAGATACAGCCCCGAACTATGCTTGGTCAACGATCGCTTTAGCAGTTGAAAATCCAGTCTAGAAATATTCTGCGTCACGTCGATCAAGCTATATTCAGGAATTGAATCCAGGAATACATCGGCATCGCCAATCGCCAGGTCCAAATCCACCAGTGCTACCGTGTTTTCAGGATTGGTGGCTAACATGCATCCCAGATTGACAGCTAGGCTCGTGCAACCGACTCCACCCGAGGCACCGCAGATCGCGATAATCTGCGACGATCGAGCCCTGCCTGATGTACCGCCAAACTTCGCTGCTGCAATCCGCTCTAATGCCCCAACCATGTCTTCCAGGCCAACAGGGCTGGTTAAAAACTCACGAGCACCAGCCCGCATCGCCTGCAAAATTAACTGACCATCGGTACTGCGGCTGACCGCCAGAGAACAGCAGGTTGGCGCATCGCTGCGCACTCGATTCAGTACCGAGATGGCCTTATCCGAATCAGCATCCAGATTGACAACGCACACATCTGGTGTCGATTGAGCGATGACGTCTGAAAAGAATTCATAGCGCGAACACTCGGCGTCCAACCAGACCATGTCTAGACCGAGAAGCATCTTCTTGATGGCTTCGCGTGACGAGTCGATGGGGTCTAATAATGCTAAACGTAGTACCGTGCTCATGCAATCTTGCCTTAAGGGGCCTATCTGAAGCTACCAGGCTGTGGAGCAGCAGCGGTTTGTTGCCCGGGTGCAGGCGCTATCATTTGGCCGCTGTCTGCCAACATTGGAGCGTTTGGACCAACGCTTATCGCCGCTGGTCGTGGCGGTAGCATCTGAGACTGGGTGTGGCTGATCGTCGGATTTGAGGTTGAAGACGCTGGCTGACCATGCATGTCCACTGGCTGAATTTCTTGCGGGCCAAACCCCAACTCGCAGTGGTTCGAAACCGGAACTTCGATGTACCCCTTTAGATACAGTTCCTTATCATTCGGGCTATCTGAGTGCATTCCGGGGATCGTTCTAGGAACTTGATGTGGATCCATCGGGCCGGCAAAGTCCGGAGTCACGGTTATCAGCAATTCAATTTCATTTTGTTCTTCCCGAACTTTTCTGAACAATGCTCCTAAGTAGGGCACATCGCCCAAGCCAGGTATCCCGGTGTTGATGACCTCTGTGCGCACCTGCAGTAGTCCACCCAGGGCCAACGTTTGGCCAGCGTTTAACTCAACACCTGTTTCGAGGAATCGGCTGCGTAGACCAGGTACCGAAATCCCCGAGACGGTCACGCTACGGCTAGGATCAAGCTCGCTGACATACGGGCGAACTTCCAAATAGATTTTGCCGTTACCTAGAACCTTGGCTACGTAATCCAAGCGTGTGCCGAATTCGCGGAATTGCACCGTGACCTGCCCCAATCCGCTGGGGACCACTATCGGGATTTCACCACCCACGTTGAAACTGGCCGGACGTCCATCAACGGCGGTCAGCGTTGGACTAGCGAGAACTTTGATGAGGTTATTGCGTTTTAGCGCTTCCAGATTCATCGTGGCCAAGGTAGCACCGTCCACAACCGTCCAGCCAAACGTCTTGCCAAGCGTCGTGGCACCAATGGATGATTCCACTAAGTTGGTGCCGCTTTCGCTCAATGCCCAGTCAACGCCGAGCGTTCGCAGTTTTGTCCGTGATATTTCCATGACCTGCGTTTGCAACTGGATCGTATGGATGCCAGTTACCGTTACGCGGTTGATCACGTTGGGGAAGTATTGCTGAGCGATCAGCGTCAGAGTATCAACATCCGCAGAATTGCTGACAAAGCCGTTGACGATGATACCCTGCGCGATAGGCGTCAACTCTAAAGTGGCTTGGGGAAAGGTGCGACGAAGAATAGTTTCTAATTCGCGTACATCGCCCATGACCATGACTTCCACGGTCGCTACCGATTCATCAGCACCCAATAAGTCAACTTGGGTCACTCCCGTGCGCACTGCGGAAACCTGAAGACGATTGCCGCCTTCCAAGGGAATCGCTTTAATCACTTCCGGATTCTGAATGCGCACGCGACGAAAAGGATGCTCAGCTACGATCTCGCGGCTAGTATTGACTATCATCTCCAACAGCTGGCGATTGCCGTTGGTAGTGACATTCAGCGCTGAATTGGCAAGTCCCCATTGACTGGTCAATGACGGTTGCGCATGAGCTGTAGCCTGCGTGCCGAGCATACTGTAGGCGCAGGCCAGGATGGCCAGCACATACAAGCGAATACTTCCGCATAGCGGATTGGGTTTTGCACCGACAGTCATTGGCCGACATCCTTGTTCGCTAAATCCTTCGGCTAGCAGGCATCCATGCCTAATTCGGCCGAGGACTGACCGTCCATCGTATATTTACTTACTAGTTGCGCTCGGCGCTGGCTTGATTCCCGTCGCGGGGCTCGTGCTTTCTGGTTGCGGATCAGAACCGGCGTCAGGAGCTGTGGGACCGGGATTGGCCGGAGTCGACGGAGTCGCAGAAGGATAATTCGGCGTATAACCGCCATAACCTGAACTTGATCCCCAGGGATTGCTAGGAATTTTCTGGGCTTGGGCTTCAGAAGATTCCTTGATCTCGCGTGGCAGTTCGTTGTCGCTGTATTCCCAGCGCGAGTATCCTAGCGGAGTAATGATGACCATTTCGCTTTTGGCCTTGGGCGGTGCTACCGGTAGGTTTGGCGTTGAGACCAAGATGGGCGGAGAGGTGGCCATGACCAGCGAGTCGGCCTCCGATGCAGCTTTGTTCTCTTCAGCCCAGGATATGAAAGATTCACCATCGTCACCCAGGTCTTTGACATTTCCGTCACCGCCCAACGGGCGCAGATTTAATTCTAGCTTTCCAATGTTGTTGGCTAGCAACAAAGCTTGATGCTGCGTCTGCTTGATCAGCAATTGGAAGGTCGTGTTCCGTCCACCTTTGTCCTTATTCTCAAAATCGCGGTTACTGTCGCCGTTGATTGCGAACACTTGCACGCCTTTGAGTACCGTGCGTATCTCAGGCTTCTTCATGTTGCCCACAGTGAAGGTGCCGGTGATGTCAACGATGTCGCCAGGCTTAATATAGTTGTTGTCAAAAACGATATCGAAAAGCGTATGCCCGGCAGGAATCTGTGTCGATAAACTGCTATTTGAATCTGCTAGCTTGGGCTGCAGAATTGGCTCACCGGGGAAAATCCCTTGTCGTGCGAACTTTCCTTCGATGCCTTCCAATTTGGAAATGGCGCCCTCTGGAATCCTTGATTTCGGCCATTTCTCCAGCTTGATCTTATCGGCAGTAATTTGACTGGCCGTCTTAATCTCTCGAGTCGCGATAAAGATATCGGCCGTCGATTCGCTTTGAGGCGGGCCATCCTTTTCCATCATGGTCTTACTAACCGCCACAGCGGCGACCATCCCGCAGCCAAGAGCAACAGCCAACAAAAGTACAGGTTTAGCTCGCATTGCCAAATGCGCCTTTTTGATTTAGGTTTGCAGTCAGTCGCATCCAATCGACTCGCATGACAGCAACAGTAATGCCCGCAAAGTCATTTTTTGGGCGATAGTAATCTGCGTCAGTCCGTGACGGCCATGTAATGCATTCATTGGCATGTTGGGCTTGAATTTTTGAGGGTTTTTGGGATGCCCCCGCCATACAACCCAATCGGCAAGAACTACGTACACCTCCCGGTGGCCCCAATCCTGCCAGTCGTCACTGTGCGGTCTGCTACTGTGCAGCGCACAATCTCAGTCATCGACAAATTGACGCATCGCAAAGAGTGTTTTGAGAAAAATCGAACGGAAGGACATTCGATGTTGGTAGCCAGCCAGCGTGCTCGTCACTGGCGGACGAGCCATTGGCAATTCAGAATGGATGCGTTCCGCGATGGTTTACAGCAGACCGGCGAATGCAAAGTAACCTATGGCTGCAATGGTCATCGGGATGCCATACGGCAATAATCTCATTCGCGGCTTGCGCTCCTGGGATATCTCGTACAGTTTGTCAGCATCGCGTACGGTGACGATCTCGCGGAGAATACTTTGAGCTTGAGTATAATGCTTCAACCACTGGCCACTGACCGCGATCTGAATGATTGCCATCACTGCACCGACGATCGTAGTCGCTACAAAGATGTACCAGGTGTGCTCAATATGCACAAACGCTGCAATGCCTGCCAACAGTTTGACGTCGCCGGCTCCCATCCCGCCGATCAGATGCAGACCGAACAGCAGAAACAGACCAAAAAATGTAGCCAGCAGACTCCACCCCAAGCCTGCCCAACCGCCAATCCACGCGCTGTACATCCAGCCGCATACAATGAGTGGATAGGTGATCTTGTTTGGTACTTTTAAGTACAACCCATCAATTACCGCCGCCACAACGAGTGTGACCGAGACGGTCCACATGACCCAGTTTTCTACAACCTGTCTGGCGAAACTATCCATGATTCTTTCCCGTATTCATTCAAGTGTATTAGAGCTGGCGACCGGTTATCGTAGGTTGATGAGCCAGACCAAGGCGCTTGCCAAAATTGTCCCGGCAAAACACGCCAATTCCCACATGCCCGATATCGACTCAACTGGCAACAGATAGGGTGACATGATTCAATAGATTCCGTCAGTGAAAATTCTTGAGTGGTTGGTCAAGTCCCAGCATTAGGTTGTCGAGCTAATTCAAGGCTGACAAACATGGCCGGGTAATTGCGATGGCTGAAATCGCAATTACCGTAGCCTTGTTTGTAATGGTAACCGAGCAGAGTAACCTGCCGTTCATGTGCCTAACAGGCTGGGAGAACTTAGTTTCCAAGCGAGTTGGCAACGGTCTGGAACTGCGTGTTTGCTCGAGTGCCGATCTGAGTGACGGCTCCGATGCAAACGACGACGATCAGAGCCAGCATCACCGCGTATTCAACTGCGGTAGGGCCGTCTTCCGATTTCAGGAAACGCTGCAACTTCATGGCGAAATTCTTCATGACAACTCTCCGTTAGGGATGCGCCCGGGATGCGGGCAACCTGTGAAACAGAGTTCTTTGACGGATCGCGAAATCGCCACTTCTGATCCCTCTGCGAACTCAAACCGCAATTCCCACTGGAACTGCATAGGAAACCTAGGTCAGAAAACGGCTGAGTCAAATTGTGCGACCAACTTGACCGAATAATTGAGAAGAATTCCCCCAGAGCGACACATTTCCAGGACGGGAAATCCTGGCCTGAGCCTCAAAATCGTTAGCATCCCTAGGCAGCTACCGTACCTAAAGCCAGGACAAAAATTGCCCCGTCAAATACAGGCTTGGTACAATGGGTGTAGAGAATAACTTTTGCTAAGAGCGTGCCGTCCCAATCAACCTGAAAAAATGCAGTGCCAGAACCTGTGATCGTCAGTACCCCTACGCTCGTCACAAACAGCGATTCGTCGGCTGAATCTGAACGGATGCAGGAACTTCGACCGTTTGACCCGACCGGTGCAGGGATGGTTTATTCAGTTCTGGGAGGTCGTCGGCTAGCTCTGTTTGTCAGCCTAGTTGTGCATGGAGGCCTGTTGCTAATGCTGGCTGCCGCGCCGGCAGTTATACATTCCAATTCGCTCCCCAACTTCTTAGTCGCCGTGCCACTTGAACCGATCGAAGAGTTTCGATTGATCGACCAAGTGGCCCCAGCCGACATAACCTCAGTCGAAATTGGTGCCGGTAGCGCGGGATCAGAAAGTCAGACTGCCATGAGCACTGCACCCGTCTTGGCAGAATTACCGGTGCTGACATCGAACCTCGATCAACCTTTGGTCTCCAATGCAACGCATGCCAGCCAAACCGCTTTAGAAATCGCCGTTGGGCTGGTTCGCGTTCCTTCAGTCGTCAAAGGTCAGGACGGTGTCAGCCTAACAGGAACGAGCGGCGCCGTAGATCGAATCACTTACGAAATCTTGCGCTCGATGGAAGTATCGCCAACGTTGGTCCTATGGCTATTCGACCAAAGCGGTAGTTTGACCCGACAGCGTGCCGAGATTAGCGAGCGTTTCGAGCGTATCTATCAGGAGCTAGGGATGGTTACTCAGTCGCGGAACGCCGCTAATGCGCAGCTCTCTGAGCAGCGATTATTGTCGGCTATCATCGCCTTTGGACAATCGGTGTCGCTGCTGACCCCCAAGCCGACGGCTGACCTCGCCGAACTGCGCAATGCCATCGACTCGATCGAAAATGATCCGTCTGGCATCGAGCGAGTCTTTTCCGCAGTGCTGAGTAGCGTGGATCACTTCAAGTCTTTTACGCGTTCCAGCGGCAATCGGGGGCCCGCCCGCAACATCATGGCGATTATCGTCACTGATGAACGTGGCGATGATGACGATCAGTTGGAAGCGGCCATTCAACAGTGCCGCAAGTTCGCTGTCGTCGTACATGTGCTCGGCGTTCCCGCTCCATTTGGCCGGCAAACGACCTACGTCAAGTACATCGATCCCGACACTCGCTACGATCAGACCCCCCAATGGGGACAGGTGGATCAAGGCCCCGAGTCCGTGATGCCCGAACGCGTTCGATTGGGATATGCTGACGACGTATTGAACGAACCGGTAATCGATGCCGGGTTCGGCCCCTATGCGCTCAGCCGCTTAGCCTACGAATCCGGCGGACTGTACTTTAACATTCATCCCAATCGTCGCATCGGCCGGCGAGTGGGCCGGAATGAAACGTCGGCTTTCGCAGCCCATATCGAATACTTCTTTGATCCAGAAGTCATGCTCAAGTATCGGCCAGACTATGTTTCCCACTCTGAGTACCTACGGACCACTCAGTCCAGTCCGTTGCGTTGGTCGTTAATTCAGGCGGCACAGTTGGCACAGGCGCGGGTGTTAGGGGAGGTCACTACCAGGTTCGTGCGCCGCGATGAAGCCACCTTGGTTGCCGGCCTGGCTGCGGCTCAACAATCGGCCGCACGTGTGGCACCAGAGCTCGAACGCTTAGTCGAAATTCTGAAGTCGGGTCAAGCGGGTCGTGATCGAGAGATCTCTGTGCGTTGGGTCGCCGGTTTTGATCTTGCACTGGGAACCGTTTTGGCTCATCACGTGCGTGCCGAGTCGTACAATGAGATGTTAGCGGCAGCGCGCCGTGGACTCAACTTTGAAAACCCGCGCAACAATACTTGGGTGCTAGAACCCGCCAACCAAGTTTCCACCAGCATTCGGCTAGACAAGGACGCTCAGCGGGCACGTGAATTATTGCGCGAGGTGGCGGCTCAACATCGCGGGACGCCCTGGGGCTGGTTGGCAGAACAGGAATTGGCACACCCCATAGGATGGCGTTGGACAGAAGATTACACTGATCTGAATCCGGTCCCAGCGGAAGCCATGATTCCCAACATCATCCTACCGCCCATGGATGATCAGCGTCGTAGTCTCGCACCTTCGCCTCCTACCCGCCCATTGCCAAAGCTGTAAGCCCTCACCAGCCGCCTCTTCCACTTGCCTGCCCTTTCCATCAGATTGAAGCCGCTCGATGGTAGTTCATTTTACAAGCATCGACTGGATTGTTCTGGCCGTCTACTTTGTGGGAGTCATGCTGCTGGGCTTCTCGTTTTATTGGCGCAGCCGGGCGTCGGCTGACCAGTTCACGGCAGGCGGCAGGACGTTGCCAGGTTGGTTGGTGGGACTGTCGATCTTTGCAACGTATTTAAGCAGTATCAGTTACTTGGCCTTGCCAGGCAAATCGTTTGCCACGAATTGGAACTACTTTTTCTTCAGCCTGGGCCTGCCCATTGCTGCTTTGTTTGCCTCATGGTATTTCCTGCCGATGTATCGCGCCCAAGGGGAGGTGTCGGCCTACGCACTGCTGGAACGTCGATTTGGACGCTGGGCTAGAATCTACGCCAGCACGTTCTATTTGATATTCCAAATTGCTCGCATCGGATTTGTGATGTATCTGATGGCCCTACCCATGTCCGTAATTTTTGGCTGGGACATCATGGTCAATCTGCTTATTACTGGCACCGTCGTGACGCTGTACTCACTGGTTGGCGGCATTGTGGCAGTGATCTGGGCCGATGCTATTCAGGCGATTGTTCTCCTGCTAGGAGCATTGATTGCAGTGCTGGTTATCATGCTGGGAATGCCCGAAGGTCCGCGACAAGTTTTTGACTTGGGGATCGAGCACCACAAGTTTTCTCCAGGCAGCTTGTCCTTGCTCAGCCTGTCGCAAACGACCGTGTGGTTGCTAGTGGCCTATGGAGTCTTCGAAAATCTTAAGAACTTTGGCATCGATCAAAGCTATATCCAGCGCTACATCGCGGCTAAGAGCCAATCCGAGGCCCAGCGTGCGTTATGGCTCAGCGCCTGGATGTATGTGCCGGTCAGCGCGTTGTTCTTCTTCATCGGCAGCTCGCTGTTTGCCTTCTACCAAACGCAGCCCGCTGAGAAACAAGAAGTCCGCCGCATTGTAGCGCACCAACGCCTGATGCAGCAAGGGATTGACGCAGGCTGGTCCGAGCAAAGTGCCGGTAGCTGGAAATGGTCCGACGATTACGAGCAGCAGGTTGAGAGCTTGGCCTCAGAATTGAACGACAGTGACATTGCCGATCGCGTCTTTCCACACTTTATCGCTGCGCATTTGCCAGTCGGTGTCACCGGGTTACTGGTCGCAGCCATCTTCGCCGCCGGCATGAGCACCGTTTCGACCTCTTTGAATTCTTCAGCGACTTTAGTGATGTACGATTTTTATCGGCCGTTGGTACCCAAGGCTGGCGAACGTCAAATGGTCCGTGTTCTGTATGCAGCCACACTGGTATGGGGAATTTTGGGTACTGGCACGTCTCTGGCGCTGATTCCGCTGACTCAAACCGTGCTTGATGTATGGTGGAAAGTCTCCAGCGTGCTGGGCAGCGGCTTGCTTGGATTGTTCTTGCTGGGCGTGTTGTGCCCAGCCGCCAACAGCCGCCATGCGGTCCTATCCATCGTGTTCGGATCCCTGGTTATCGCTTGGATGATCGTGTCACCCACGCAAAGCTGGCCACCATCGCTGGATCGGCTGCGGAGCCCATTTCACGAGTACCTCGTAATTGTGGTCGGCACTCTGTCGATCGTCGGCTGCGGATTTGTACTCAGTAGATTCGGAAAAGCGTCCAATCGCCATGGCGGGCAGTCATGACGCTGGCTGCTGAAAGTAGCGCTCGAACTCCAGTTCGACGATGGGTGGTATGGCCGATTTGCATGCTGGCCGTCGCATCTGCCATTGCGATTGCCGCAGGTGTGACGCTGGGACGCCAGGGAGCTGAAAAGGCACTGACGCAATTGATGATGCCGGTTGGATTGAGTTGGCTGGGGCTGACGGCGTGGGTCGTGTTGGGCTGGACAATGCAAGGTATCTCTGGACGCTGGCCTGCGCTCATCGCATGGCTGTTGCTGACTGTTTGCGGTACCAGTCCACTGCCTAATTGGTGCCTAGGGCACCTGGAAAACCAGGTAGTCGCTTATCGACCCGGACGCGACGCTCCGCTTGATGTACTGATCGTCTTAGGAGGTGGAACGCGCACCGGTCCAAGCCGCTCGGAAATTTCAGATTCAGGTGACCGTGTGGTCTATGCCGCTCAGTTGTATCTCCAAGGCCATACACGCCGGTTGATCACCACGGGATCGGCAACCGCCAGCGCTGTCCCCGGTGACCTCAGCCCCACTCAACAGACCCTGGAGATCTGGCAGGCGTTAGGAATACCCGACAACGCAATCTCCGCGCTGCCAGGGCGGAATACGTATGAGGAGATTCAAAGTCTGCGAGCAACCCCAGAGTTATGGAATGGCCAGCGTGTCGGTGTTTTAACGAGTGCGGCACATTTGCCGCGAGCGCTTCGACTGGCAGCACGAGCTGGTCTTTCAGACCTTATTCCCGTAGCTGCCAGCCATCGTGGCGATAGCCGTGGATTGTCAGTCCTGTCCTTCGTCCCTTCGGCTTCTAACTTAGAAAAAATGGCCGCCTGCCAGCACGAATGGATGGGTTGGCTTGTCGGCCGTTAGTCGGCAGCGATGCGCCCCAGGTATTCGTTGCTGCCTGTGACGGCAAAGAAATTGCGAGCATGTGTGATGAACGAAGATAAGCCAAAACTGCAGACCACTGGTCGTCTAATTTTCGATATTCATTTGGACTTGGCCATGAATGCGCTGGAATGGAATCGGGACTTGCGCTGGTCGCAAGAACGGCTTCGACGCTCCGAACACATTGCCGTCATGGCTTCCGGTAGGCAAGATCGCCCGGATCGCACCCAGAACACCGTGTGCTTTCCAGAAATGCGACGTGGGCGTGTCGGTCTGTGCGTAGCGACGCAGATTGCGCGTGTA
Source organism: Pirellulaceae bacterium (assembly GCA_019636385.1). NCBI lineage: Bacteria > Pseudomonadati > Planctomycetota > Planctomycetia > Pirellulales > Pirellulaceae > Pirellulaceae bacterium. Next base: position 84,184 of record JAHBXT010000003.1, read on the forward strand.
GCCAGCGAGTATCACACGTTGCCTGGCTGGCGTTCGGCGCATCAAGCTTGGGCGCACACGCAGGGACAACTGGCCTGGTACCGAGCCATGGAAGAGGACGGGCAATTGCTTCAGATTCGCGATTGTGCTCAGTTAGACCAACACGTTCAACTGTGGTTGGACGCTCCTGAGGACGATCCAAATTGGTACGTCGGCGACTCGCGCCGGCCGCCCACCCAGCGGCCAATCGGATATGTGTTGAGTCTGGAGGGGGCCGATTCAATTATTGACTTGGACTATTTGCATCGCAGCTATGCCGCAGGTCTGCGGGCGCTGGGTCCAGCACACTATGGCCCCGGCCGCTACGCGCTGGGAACCGATTGCACCGGTCCGCTATCGCACACAGGCCGGGAACTGATTCGCGAAATGCAGCAACTGCGGTTGATTCTGGATGTGACGCATCTGTGCGACGAAACCTTTTGGCAAGTGATTGAATCGTACGAGGGGCCGGTGTGGGCCAGTCATCAGAATTGCCGCCGCCTGGCACCTTGGAATCGTCAGTTTGCTGACGATCAAATCCGGGCTGTCATCCAGCGCGGCGGTGTGTTGGGAATGGCCTTCGACGCAATCATGATGGTCCCCGGCTGGCGGCACCTGAAGAGTCGGCCGCTAGATTTTGATTTGAAGCTCGAACGCATCTGTAGCCACATCGATCACATCTGTGACATCGCCGGCAACGCCGAACACGTATGCATCGGCTCCGACCTCGACGGCGGCTACGGATCCGAACAAACCCCTATGGACTTGGATTCGATCGCCGATTTGCAGAAGCTGCCCGAGCTTTTGAGGCAGCGCGGTTATAGCGAAGACGATATTGAAGGTGTTCTCTGGCGTAACGCTGTCAATTTTCTGCGGTCGGCGTGGAGCTAATGTACCGATTGCCTGCCTCCCCAGCAGCAACGTGCGGACCCCCATGCCGAAAGATCGCTGGCTCGGTTGGGACCCTGCATTTGATTGCAGCCTCTCTCAGGGACTGCGATCAAAGCATCGCTTTTGGTTATTCTCTGGCTAAACCGTACAGATGCTGCGGCGGTGCAAACAGACAGCAGCGATGGTTAAACAGATCGTAGCAACAGCCAATAGCAAACCGATATCGCTCCATGGGAAGGCGGCTTGTTGGATGATCAGAGCTGGCCGATAGTAGTGCAGCACGCTGAACATGGCCAGGGTTGGGCCGGGTAGTGGGGAATTCGGTGCGATGGACAGTGGCCCAAACGGAGCAACAGATTGAGCTTGTTCGGGTTGAAAAGGATCCCAAAACTGTGCCACGAAATTGATCAAGAACGACACCAGCAGCACCGCGAATATGACGCCCATCGCCCGACCGCGACGATCGCTAACAGCCGCAACCATGAAGGAAAATCCGCCAACCGCTAAATACAGTGTCAATAGATTCAGCATCACATAGCCGCTGATGTTCAGTGGTGGTCGCATGTCGGGTGCCAGATAGATGGAGGCGATGAGATGTCCGATGTAGCCGCTGGCCAGAATTACAACCCCTGTCGCCAGCCAACCGATGATTTCACTTATAAACAGCAGACCACGCGAGACAGGCAATCCCAACAAGAAGTCGATGGTACCGCGATCCACTTCCCCAGCCGGCGTGCGCGTGCAATAAATGACCTCATGTGCCCAAATGGCCGTTAGCAATGTCGGATGCACCCACAGAAAAGCCTGAGTCATAGTGCCAGTCAGATTCTTGCCAGGATCAACTCCCAAGAGTGCTGTTAGCAATGGGCGAATCAGGGGCAATCGATCGAACAGGTGATGGATGTCCCCAAGCACCTTGGGCAGCAGCGCGGTTAACAATCCCATGATAATCGCTAGTCCGACGCTGAAAATCAGCAGTTGCCAGCGAACCTCAAAGAATATCTTCCAGAGCAAGCCGCGCATGGTAAACGTTACTCCCGAGGCGTCTCATAATAGCTATGGAACAACGCTTCCAACGAAGGCGGACTGATCGACAGGTCCACGAATGGTTGTGACGCGGCCCACTTGAAAAACTCGGGGGATGGCCCCAGCCATTGCGCTTGGACTGTTCCCTCGGCAATACTGCGCACGTCTAGCCCTTGGGGCCATGAAATGTTGGCCGATGATCCAGCGGCCAGCACAATCTGTACGCTCCGTGGCGCTCGCTGCTTGAGTGATGCTAGCGGCTCGTCGACCACAATTCTGCCCTGGCGGATCATGGCCACACGATGACACATCTCTTCCACCTCGCTCAGCGTGTGGCTGGAAAACAACACCGTTGCACCGTCGTTCACGCAACTGCGAAGCTGCTGCATCAAATTGGCCTGCATTAGTGGATCCAGGCCAGAAGTTGGCTCGTCTAATACAACGACTCGTGGTCGATGAGCCAGCGCCAGAATTAGCGATAACTTTTGGCGATTGCCTCGCGACATTTTGCGTACCGGCAAATCCGGCTCCAACGCAAACACATCGCACAGCTCTAACCCGCGCTGCATCACCTCGCGTTGACGAATGCGACCGACGATTTTCAACCCTCGCCGCGCAGTAAACCATGGATAAAGACGCACGTCGCCCGGAACATAGCCTACATCGTGTTTGATCTGCGGGCTCGACCGCCAACAATCATGCCCCTGAATTCTCGCAGTTCCGGTATCGGGTCGCAGAAAACCCAGCAGGATGCGCAACGTGGTGCTCTTGCCAGCTCCGTTGGGCCCCAGAAAACCGAAAATTTGCCCTTCGTCAATTTTTAGGCTGACATCCTCTATGCCACGACGACGGCCGTAGTAGCGTCCCAGGTGACAGGTTTCGATGATTGGCATGATGCAAGCCGGCCCGGCCTTCTGGCCACGATCACGTCGGCCAAACGGCTATTTCTGCGGCTGTGGAGACTGAGCTACCATCTCCAAAATGTTCTCAATCAAAATTTCGCCCGTCATTTCACCTAAACTGGTGCGTGAGACATAGTCGTAGCGCGGAAAGCTTCCAAAGTCGACTTTCGTAAGAATGTAACCAAAGGCATCGTTGGCCAAGCCCAACAACATCTGATGCTGGCCGTTCATCTTGCGCTTCAAATAGAATCCGATATTCGGTAGCGCTTCACCGGGGATCGTCGCAATTTGTGTGTCGCCCAGATTGATTAAGCTGACAGGTACGTTGACCGAGCGGTCCTGACGATTAGGATCGTGATTCAGCGGCGAGTGCACGAATACTTGCCACAACAAATCGGAATCCACAGGGAATCGTACCGAGCGCGTCTGGCAGACGACTGCGGGATTCTTCTGGGCCGGTGTATCGCCCAACAGCCGCTGAGCTTCACTGGCCATTAAGTTCCCGATCCGCAAGCATTCTTCCCAGGTACGGTCGTCGTGCCAGTAGGCTCTTTGCGGATCGCTGGGCCGGTCTAATGCACGATTATCAGCAGTCACCATCCCCCCCTGCGCACCGTTGAAAAACACGCCCAGGCCTCCCAAGTCTGACTCGAGCTTGTCGCACAAGGGGCCGATAGCATCGGGGCTGACGATACCGACTTCGTTGCCCAGGACTTCAGGGTGAATGGCATAGTTGACCAGTGTAAAAATCGTTGTGCCATCCGGAGTTTGCGCTTGCAGGATGTTCATTCGGCGGTCATAGAGGTCTGGAGCATAATAGTTGTAGGCAATTTTTCCTTTGGCCACGCCGCTGGCCGAGCGTAACACAGCGGGTTGTAACGAGTCCACAGCATCTTGAATGGCCGCAGCTGCTTGATCGACCACCAAGTCGATGTACTTCAGGTCTCCCGTATGTCCACCTTTGCCATCCGGGAAGGCATAAGCGTCAGGGGCGCTGTGGGTGTGCGTCGAGGCCACGATAATGTTTTCCTTGGGCACTCCCTGTACTTTGGCGCGGACTCGCTCGCATAATACCGACGGAAATCCCAGCAGGTCCAGGCAGCACATGGCTACTTTTGTTTCGCCATTAGCAAACGCCACCGCGCGCGCGGTCAGCTCGCCGCGCGCTTCCTTGGCCATTCGAGGTGCCCCCATGCCGCCCGATACACCAACCGGCAGCTTGGGCTGAATCGACTTCTTGGCTGCACCCGCAGTAAACTGTGCAGACGCCCCCTGGCTGTTTACGACAACGATAGCCAGAGCCACAATAGCCAGCCGACACTGAGAATTCAACGCGATCATGATTGGTACTCGCACAGGTATTACAGCGATTCAGGTTCCACCGGCTGCTCACGAACCTACGCCAGCAGCCATTGCAAATCGCCCTTAGAATAGATCGACTCGCCACCCCCGGCAAGCAGCCATTGCCCCTCGCAGTAGATTCCAGCGCGATGGGCCGACCGCCCCACCAGTAAAATCCGGCGTTTGCCCCAAGCCCGTCCGCCCGCTCTGGCTATGTTCCCGTCGAAGGTTGGCTCTGGTCGCTATCAGGGTTGGCTAAGGTAATTGAACGGGCTTCGAGCGGGGTGTCGCTGGCGTTCTTGTCTTTGGTGGGCAGGATAGTGCCGGGTTTGACACGCGGGCCGGTCAGCGATTCGTCGATGATCTTTAGCAGTTCCATCGAATCCATCACTTCGATCTCCAACAGTCGCTGCGTAATACTTTCAAGCGCAATGCGACGCTCCAATAGAATTTGTCGGGCGCGCTGCGTCATGTCGTCGATGATACGGTCCACCTCTTCGTCGATCTCGCGCGCGGTTTGCTCGCTGTGATCGCGACCATAGCTCTCTACGCCACGAGCCCCCAGGAATGGACTACGGCCACTTTCGCGATAGTTAACGCGCCCCAACCGGCTCATGCCGAACTCCATGACCATGCTGCGTGCAATGGCGGTGGCACGCTCTAAATCGTTTTGCGCTCCAGTACTTATGTCCTTGAGCACAATCTCTTCGGCCAACGTACCGGCCAACAGCACCTGCATCTGCGTTTCCAGTTCGGCCTGGGTCATCAAATAGCGATCGCCTTCGGGACGCTGTAGCGTGTAGCCCAGAGCAGCTAGTCCCCGTGGAATAATCGAGACCTTATGCACCGGATCGGTATTGGGCAGCGAGCAGGCAACTAGCGCATGAGCGGCCTCGTGATAGGCGACGCGCAGTTTCTCATCATCGTCCATGACGCGACGCTTCTTTTCGAGTCCAGCCGTGACGCGCTCGATGCCTTCTTCAAACTCTTCTTGACCGACGGTGTTTTTGCCTTTGCGGGCCGCAAGCAGCGCGGCTTCGTTGACCAAGTTAGCCAAGTCGGCACCACAGAAACCACTGGTCATCGATGCGATACCCAGCAAATTGACGTTTGAGCCAAGTTTGACCGTCTTGACGTGGACCTTCAAAATCTCCTCTCGACCAGACTTGTCAGGGCGATCGACGAGCACAGTTCTGTCGAAGCGGCCAGGACGCAACAGCGCTGAATCCAGCGTTTCGGGACGGTTGGTAGCCGCAACCACGATGATGCCACTGTTAGAATCAAACCCGTCCATCTCCACCAGCAGTGCGTTGAGCGTCTGTTCGCGTTCGTCATGCACTCCGACAACCGAATTGCTACGGCTCTTGCCAAGAGCATCCAGTTCGTCGATAAAGATGATGCAGGGACTCTTGGCGCTAGCCTGCTGGAACATGTCACGCACTCGGGCAGCTCCAACGCCCACAAACATCTCTACAAAATCGCTGCCGGATAGACTGAAGTATGGTACGCCAGCTTCTCCGGCAATCGCCTTGGCCAACAAAGTCTTGCCAGTGCCCGGAGGTCCAACCAACAGCACGCCTTTGGGGATGCGTCCACCGAGTCGTTGATACTTTTCAGGATATTTCAAGAAGTCGACGATCTCGCGAACCTCTTCTACCGCCTCGTCAACGCCAGCTACATCGTCAAACGTAATGCCGATATCATCTTGAGCGTACAGCTTACCGCGTGATCGACCAAAGGACATTGGCGACCCCACACCGCTCAAGCGGCGCATGACGAAGGTCAACAGCAAAAACGAAGCGCCTAAGAAAATCAGCAGCGAACCGTATTTGTCAAACCAAGAGTCGCGTTGCGAGTGATCCCAATTGACGTTGCTGGCTACCAGCAAATTGGTCATCTGCTCGGCGGCTTGTTCAGATTTGTCTCGATTGACTCGAAAGCGGACTGCCATGGGCTGCGATTCTGGCTCTTTGGCGTCCAGATTGCGCCGCAACAACTTGCCCTCAATCGAGGCCTCATGAAGCTGTACATCGTTTATTCCGGACAGTTCTATCTGCCCACCATCGGCTTGCTGGATGATAATCCGGCCGCTCTTGCCTTCGCGTAGCGTCGTAGTGTTACCACGCTCGGCGTAGCTGGTCTCCTCCAGCAACCGAACCAAGTCTGGGTAGCGCAGGCGATAAATGCTGCTATTGACAACGTAGGCACCGACCACGAACAGGACAACAGCCGTCAAAATGATGTACCAAACCCAGTTGTTGGCTTTGGAATCGTCCTTGCGGTCCTGCGAGTCGCTCATCAGATACTGAACCTTTGTATAGTCAATTGGGGTTCAAACGGGCGTGTCCCATTTGAGGCTTTCTCACTAGAGTATACGAGATTGGTCTGAATTGGCACTTGGGTCGTGGCGATGCGCCGAAAATGGACTTACGGCAACGCGGTTTGTATTGCCCGCTCTAATTGCAATCACTATACCAATCGCATCGAGTAAGACGGATTGCCGATCTGTCCAATTTAACTCGCTTGATTGGTCATTAGATTTAAAAAAGAGACGCAAATCCCTGTGAATTCGAGTCGAACCAATGTCGCCGTGTTAGGGGCTTCGGGCAGCATTGGCGCGGCGGCTCTGGACGTGATTAGACAGTTGGGCCAGCCATGGCGGTTGGCGGCGCTGTCGGTACACCGGCAGGTCGAGCAACTCCCGAGTTTGGCCAGCGAGTTTGGCTGTTCGCTGGTGGTGGCGTCCGATGCGCGGCAGGCGCATCGACTGTCCAACTTGCAATTTTCACCTCAAACACGGGTCGTCGTGGGTCGGCAGGGGTTGATCGAGGCGGCCACTAGCAGTGACATCGACACTGTGTTGGCGGCTGTGGTCGGGGTGGCCGGAATGGAGAGCGCCCTGGCGGCCGCTCACGCCGGCAAACGGCTGGCGTTGGCTAACAAAGAAGCCTTGGTGGTGGCCGGAGGTCTGCTGACGCGAGCCATTGCCGACAGTGGCGGACAGCTGATCCCGGTCGACAGCGAACACAGTGCCATTTTCCAGGCCCTACGCAGCGGAACCAACCAAGAGGTGGCTCGTATCATACTGACCGCCAGTGGTGGCCCGTTTCGCTGTTGGACCAAGTCGCAAATTCAAAACGCAACGGTTGACGACGCGCTGGAGCATCCGACGTGGCGCATGGGTCGTAAAATTACAATCGACTCGGCTACAATGATGAACAAAGCGTTGGAGATCATTGAAGCCCGCTGGCTGTTCGGCCTGAGTGCACCCAAAATCGCCGTGGTTATCCATCCTCAGTCGATCGTGCATTCGATGGTAGAATTTGTCGACGGATCGGTAGTGGCCCAACTGAGCCCGCCGGACATGCGTTTGCCAATACAATATGCCTTGACTTATCCACAGCGTTGCCCAGGCCCAAGCTGCAAGATGGATTGGTCTAAGTCACAGGAATTGCAGTGGGAACCGGTAGACTTGGAACGTTTTCCGGCGGTCCAACTGGGCTGGGAAGTAGCCGAGCGCGGCGGAACGTGTGGTGCTGTGCTGAACGCGGCTAACGAAGCTGCCGTAGAAATGTTTTTGGCGGGTCAAATCCGTTTCACCGATATCGTTACCGCCAGCCGACAAGTCCTGCAACATCATCAATTTGAATCTGATCCAACACTTGAACAACTCGTGCGCCTGGATGACTGGGCGCGACAGGAGATTCGCCGGTGGGTAACCTTGAGTTCCTCGATATAGCGCTCAATTCGCACAGCAACTTGATGCTGCTGGCTGATTCGCCAGACTTTGCCTGGCTAGGTAAGTTGAGTCAGTGGGCGAAGGTCGCGCTTGGCTTGGGTTTTGTGATATTCATTCACGAATTGGGGCACTTTTTGGCCGCCAAGACATTCGGCGTGCGTTGCGATAAGTTCTATGTGGGCTTTGACGTTCCCATCAAGATCGGTCCCATTCGCTTGCCCAGGACGCTCGGTAAATTCCAATGGGGCGAGACCGAGTATGGCATCGGCATCATCCCTTTGGGTGGCTACGTCAAAATGCTGGGCCAGGATGACGACCCACGGAACGCGCAGACGGAAGCCGATCGAGCGCGAGCTGGCTCGGGCGAAGACGCCCCCTTGGACCCACGCAGCTACCCCGCCAAGCCAGTCTGGCAACGCATGATCATCATATCGGCTGGAGTTGTCATGAATTTGATTTCTGCAGTCTTCTTGGCTGCTGCCGCTTACTTTTACGGAGTGCCCTATCCGCCATCGATCGTGGGCAGCGTAAATGCCGGAGGACCAGCCTGGCTGGCGGGATTAGAACCTGGCGATCAAGTTCTGCGAGTTGGGGCTGAGGGCGAAGATGATTACAACCTCCGATTTGCCGATTTAACTACGGGCGTTGTGATTCACGGCTTCAGAGCTAAGGGCCAGCCGTTGCCATTGCACGTCGACCGGCAGGGCAAGAGCCTCACGCTGAATCCCATACCCAGCCCGCGCTACGATCCGAAGGGGCGAGCCCATCTTTTGGGTTTTACCAGCGAACAATCCACGGAACTTGCGCCTGGTGCCATCGACCCGCTTTCGCCGCTCAAATCGCAGAATCTGGATCTGCAGGCCAAGGATCGTGTCGTCGCCGTTGACGGACAACCGTTGCCCGTCGATAGTCGCCTAGGAACGATACGCGCCGCTGAATTCCGCCGACATCTGCAAGCTCGTTGGAATCAGCCGGTGAAACTAACGCTCCTGCGCCCAGCCGACGCGACAACGAGTTCCGCCGAGCAGACGATTGAGGTTGAACTGCCCGCGTTGGCCAAAAACTCACTTGGAATAGGATTCGCCATCGGGCCAGTCACCACCATTCAGGCCGACTCCCTAGGCAAGCAAGCCGGCTTTGAAGTAGGCGACTTAATCGTATCCATCGACGGCACGCCAGTAGTCGATGCGCTGGCAGTTCCAGAATTATTCGCGTCCAAGGCCGGGAACCAAGTCACCCTTACTGTTCAACGGGGTTCAGCCGAGCAAGCGCAACAGTTAGATCTCACAGTCCAGGCTCCGGCCAAAGCTACCTTTGACAATGTCAGCTTGAATGGCTCTGGCGAATTGTCGCTGGGTGGGATCGGCGTAGCCTTCGACGTGAAATCAACGGTTTCTGCTGTCACCGGCGGGGCGGCCACCGATGGCCAGGTACAAGTTGGCGACAAACTAACGGCTTTTCGCTGGCAGGCGTCAGACGAGCAGAGCGTGGAGGCCAAGAAGGCATTCAATTTAGATTTGCTCGTCGAAGATCGCGAGATTAACGCGTATAACAATGTGGCCTCGTTGATGGAGCTGATTCAGAGGCTACCAGTAAATAGCAAATTCGTATGCCAATTCGACCGCAGCGGATCGACCGTTGAAGCGACCCTGATCAGTCATCCATCGACGGAACTCTATCGAACGGACGAGCGCGATTTGATGTTCGTAGCGCTCAAGCAGGTTCATCGCACCGATCAGATTTCGACCGCGTTGAGTCTCGGGTTGTGGGAGACCAAACGGCGGCTGACGGAGGTACTTGGGTTCCTGCGGTTATTGGTCACCGGTCAGATCGGAGTCGGAGGACTGGCCGGGCCGGTGCGCTTGGTTGATTTTGCGGCTCAGGAAGCCAGTCACGGCACTTCGCGGTTGTTGATTTTCTTAACGCTACTGAGTGCAAACCTGGCTATTCTCAATTTTCTGCCAATTCCCGCATTGGACGGCGGACACATGATGTTCTTGACCTGCGAAGCCATTCGAGGCAAGCCTGTCAACGAGGAACTGCAAGTCCGCTTGACCATGGCTGGCGTCCTCAGCCTGCTGGCTTTGATGGCCTTCGTTATTTTGAAGGATATCTATTCCTATATCTGATAGCAACTATTTGGCGATGCGCACCCGAGAGCCTAACCAACAGGCACGATGATTTCGTGCCTGTTCCGATGCAGGTCTCGGCGATCGATGTCTAACGTGGTCGTCGCCCATAGTTCCCTCAGGCTAGACGGCAATTCGTCGAGTATAAAGATACCACTCCAGCAGCAATATGATCAGCCCAGCGGCCAATAGCCAGCGCCAGTATTCGGCGCGGACGACGGTGGCGGCGGCCGTGCGCGTTTCTACTTCTTGCAAGCCGATGCGAATGTCGGCCGCCGGCTGAATATTGCTTTCCGTATCACTAAACAGGTTGACGCTGAACATCTGCAAAGTTCGCTCGGGAGCGGTCGACTGAACGCGGTAGATGCCCAGAGTGTCGGTGTTGGAGTACGCAATCTGTGCAGAGCTATTGCGGCCGATCGGCGTCTGCTTGCCGCTTGGATCTTCGATTGTTAACTGATCAAAGCGACTGGACAAATGCATCACGGCCTGCTGTCCAGGACGAAATGATTTGGCTCCGGCCGACGAAGCTGCTCCACCCAAGTAATCCAAACAGTTCAAGACAAAAATTGGAAAACTACGGCGATTGACCCAATTGGTATTGTTCTGTTGCAACTTCAGTCCCACCACCGCATCTTGAAATGCGTCGCGGGGAGCTACCGCCATCAAGACGCCGTCATCGCTCCGAGCCAGCTCGGCTGCACCGACCGGCAATTGGAAGCTGATGCCCTCGGCAATGAGCAGTGCACTTAAGTCTACGTACTGTAACAATGGATGCCCACGATTGACGTCGATCACGAATATCGGACCTTGGGGTTCCGATGCTTTCCAGTCAGAGCCCGGTGGACACGTTCCCAGGAACAACGTATTGGCTTCGGGCATTGTCGTCGGTGCACAGTTGTCGTAGATAAACAAGTCAACGTTACCCGACGCCGATAAACGCTGCATCTCCTCGTTGTCCAATTCATCCGGGCGAATCTCGCGAACATGGGCGGCCGCCATGGCCAACGGCGTAGCCAAGGCAGCCCGTAGCGCTGTGTTGCCGTTGGAAACAAGAACCACCTCCAATTGCCGGGCCGGTGTTAGAGCTGCGTACGCCACGTTGTCCACTGCCAAGTGGTCGTCGGCCTGCAATCGCAATTCAAGTTGTCCTGCCTGCAAGTCGGCTATTTCAAAACTGAGGCCCTGCGCCTGCCCGCCGTCAAGCTGCACCTGTTCTGCGTCGATCAGTTGTCCGTCCAGTAGAAGTTCAGCATCGGCCCGCATGGGCTGGCTTCCAAAATTCTGGAGGCGCGCGTACGCTTCAACCTGCCCCGGCTTTTCTTCGTTGCGCTGGCAGGTGAAGGCGAGAATGGCGATGTTCTGGGGCTGCACACTACCAATCGGAATGTACTCGGCGGTCAGATTCCCCAAGTCGATCGGGGGTGTTGCAAATCCACCATCGCTCAGCAGATAAACGTGGGCCGGTACCGCCTCGGCGACCTGAATATCATTGACGTCTTGAATCTGACTGGTGCGACCCGGATTAGCCAAGCCGGAGGCTGTTCGCAGCGCCTCTATCAAATCGGTCGTCCGCGATGTGGGCCCAATCGACTGGATGGCAGCTTTCAAGCGTCGCTTGTCCGATGAATAGCCTTGCCGGACGTCAGCCCGATCGCTAAACGCAATCACCATGGCCACATCGCTGCGATCCATACCATCCACCATCTGCATAGCGCGCTCTTTGGCAGCTTCCAGCCGGGTCATGCCAGCCACATCGGTAGCCTGCATGCTGGCAGAATTGTCGATCAAGAAGATTGACCGTTGCGCAATCGTCTGCTCGTCGCGGATACCTGGCCGCAGGCAGGCCAAGGCGACGATCCCCAATACCAATAGCTGCAGCCATAGTAGCAGATTTTGGCGCAATCGTTGCCAAATGCTGTTGACGTGTAGATCCTCAATCGTGCGTCGCCAGAGATAGGTACTTGGCACTTGCACCGGCGTTCGTCGCAGTTTGAGCAAGTACAGCATGACGACCAGCGGTGGAATGACGGCCATGACCAACCATTGCCAGCCGCTCAACATGTTCATCCAGCTCATAGCGACCTCGCTCGACGTTGCCAAATGTTAATCGCCTGCTGTACAGTCGCTGCCGAAAACAACGCCAGTTAGCGAACCAAACCACGCTCACGCAAATACTGGCCGACCAGCACAGTGGCCCCCTGATCACTGCGAGCCAACAGATAGGTAATACCACGTCGCGCGCAGAATTGTCGCGCCTGGCCAGTAAATGCAGCCAAGGTCTGCTGGTAACGCTTGAGCAGCGCCGTAGAAACAGAGATCTCCGTTTCGTCCGCATCCTCGCAATCCACCAGCTTGAGATCCCCCGTCAATTCAGGCTGGATTTCTTCTGGCGACAAGAGATGCAGCAGATACACGTCCATTTGTTGGCTCACCAACAATCGCAACGCCGATTCGTAGCCGCCCTTGTCCATCAGATCAGTCAGCAGAATGACGATTCCACGTCCTGTGTTCCTTAAGCAAAACTGTTTGACTGCTTGCGTTAATGAAACCGTATACCGAGGTGCCACCGACTGTACAAAGTCGAGCATGCGATATAGTTGGCTACGGCCTCTCAGCACCGGACTAGCAGTGCTTGTCGGGCCTAAAAATTCGATCTTGACGCGATCGCCTCGACACAATCCAACAAACGCCAGGGCCGCCGCAATCTGTTTGGCGGCAAAAAATTTTGTCGGAGTGCCGAAATCCATGGACGGACTGGCATCCACCAAAAAATAGACATGCAAATCCTCCTCTTCCTGAAACAGTTTCAGAAACAGCCTGTCCATGCGCGCGTACAGGTTCCAATCGACGAATCGCAGGTCGTCCCCCGGCGTGTAATTGCGAAAGTCGGCAAACTCGACGCTCTGTCCCTTTCGGCGACTGCGGCGCTCGCCTTTCAATCGTCCGCGAAACACCTTGCGGCTAACCAATTCCATGCGTTCCAGCTTGGCCATCAAGCTCGGAGGCAGCAGCTCAGCAGTCATAGTTGGTTCAATCATTGGCCACTCGAGTCTTACGTTGCACTTCAATCATTGGGTCACAGATTATCTGCAATAGGTGTCGCTGTCATGCCTATGCCATTGAAGTTCAACCAACCACGACTCTACCTCGGTTGGATTGCCATGGATCAGCCAACGCTGGATGGTCATCGAGTATCCACTACAACATTCGACAGATTCAGTGCCGTAATCCCGCGTATGCGGGAGAAGAATTGCCCGTAGTCCAAGTTGCTGGCTGTGGTGTGGGTTGCTGCACGCAAATTATACTTTAGCAGCTCGATGTAGGGTACTTGGCTTGAAACCTTGCAGGTAGGGTTTTCCGGGGTTGCTGCACAGCCTATCCTACTTACATTCTGGCATCCTGCTGACTTGATTTGTTCTGCGCCCGGAATGTTGCCCGCCATGTCTGACATTAATCGCTTCAAGAACCTCCTCCGCGCTCTGTTTAGGCTGCCAAAGATGATTCGTAGCGTTATTTCGACCATAATCCTGTGCAGTAGCGCTCAGCTAGTTCAGGCTATTGAACTAGCCACAACAAAACAAGCTGGTGCGATTCGCGTGGCTACGTTCAACGTTTCGCTCAATCGATCTAAAGCGGGTAAGTTGGCTGAAGACTTACAAGCCAACGATCAACAAGCGTGGAAAATCGCGACCATAATTCGCGCGATAAATCCGGATATTTTGCTGCTTAACGAACTGGATTTCTCGACTGAAACAAACAATGCCCAACTGTTCCACGATTTGTATTTAGCTCGGCCCGACGCCGACTTACTGGGTAGTGGTCCGGTTGAATTACCCTACCGGTTCTCCGCACCAGTGAACACGGGCCTGCCTAGTGGACTGGATTTGAACAACAATGGTCGCGTGGGAGATCCCGAGGATGCCTGGGGATTTGGGAACTTTCCAGGACAGTTCGGAATGGCAGTCTTGAGCCGATATGAAATCGACGAGAACTGCACACGGACATTTCAGAAACTGCTTTGGTCGGAGTTGCCTGGCGCGTTGCAACCTGTTTGGCCAGAGACTGGCGACAAGTATTACACCGAAGAGACGTGGCGAAGACTGCGGTTGTCCAGCAAGAGTCTGTGGGACGTAGTGATTCGGACTCCGGCGGGTGAAGTGCACCTGCTGGCCAGCCATCCCACGCCGCCCGTATTTGATGGTCCTGAAGATCACAACGGCTGTCGCAATCACGACGAAATTCGGCTGTTGTCGCTGTACATCACCGACCAGCCCAAGTCGTCGGCTGTGAGCGCTGGCAAGCCGTTTTGGATTGATGACCAAGGGCGCCCCGGTGCACTGCCACCCGATGCGCTGTTCGTCGTTGTTGGCGACTTGAACAGTGATCCGATCGATGGTGATAGTCGCCACTCTGCCATAGGTGAACTATTGGATTGCCCCAGAATCGCCGCCCAACCAATTCCGCAGAGCGCTGGGGCTGTTGCCGCGGCCAAGGAACAGGGAAAGAAGAATCTGGAACAGCAATCCAACCCGGCCTACGACACGGGGGACTTCAATGATCGATCGGTAGGGAATTTACGCATCGACTATGTACTACCCAGCACCGGCCTGCGAATCGTTGACAGCGGCGTCGTCTGGCCAGTGCTGTCAGGCTTAGACGCGGATGTGGCAGGGAAATGGAAATCTCTTTTGGAAGCGTCCGATCATCATATGGTGTGGGTAGATTTGATGCCGGCTACGCGTCAGAACGAACCGAACTAGCAATCATTTCCAAAAAACATACTCGTACCACTGCGATGGCCTGCGAAGATGGCTAAGTGTTTGATAAGTCTTGGGGCCAACATTGGCGACGCGCGCAGCAGCGTGTTGTCGGCGGTTGACCTGCTACGACAGGGGCTGGCCCAAGGTGATCAACTGACTCTCAGCCCGCTTTATCACACTCCGCCGGTAGGCGGACCAGACGGTCAGGCTTCGTTTGTAAATGCGGTCGCGGCGATACAGACGCAGCATGACGTGGAGAAAATGTGGCAGCTCATTCGCCGGATCGAACTAAGACTCGGGCGACAACGCATCCAGCGGTGGGAGGCTCGGCGCATCGACTTGGATATCCTGCTATACGACGATCTACGCATTTGGACTGAGCAGCTTAAAGTCCCTCACCCGCGCATGTGTATGCGCAGGTTTATACTGCGACCAGCAGCTGATGTCGCCGAGCAATGGCTGGATCCAGTTTCCGGGCTAACTATTGGAACTCTGGCCGCCAACCTGGCGGATGGTGATGGCGCTTTACTGTTGGTCGCGCCTGCAGATCAAGCACACTCGCAGGCCGGTCGCGATGCGCTGCGTCAGTTACAGGACGGTGTGAGCCGAGCAAGTGGTACTCGCTGGCTGGATCGTGAACCGTTACTAGACGTCGACCATATTCGGGATGCCTTTCAGTCAGCTACTGCTCAGCATCTTCCCGCCAGCGATCGAGGGCGAATCGCCTGTTGGCTGCCGATGGATCAATTCCAGTTGCTCGTTGAAGCATCCCCGCTTGAGTTGGTATTGCCCACAAAGCTGATTGTTTTCTGGCAACCTTTCTTGAGCGAATCGTCGCCGCCACAGAGCACCGCTTGGGAACAACTGCACCGCAAGTTGGCAATTCAGTTGCGGTTGTGCCCAGAGTCCGAAGGGTTAGGGCACTGGCGCTTTCAGGGCGCGCGCTATTTGCTAGCGACTTCTGATGTACACTGGGCGCAGCACGAACTGTGCGCTGCATTGGAGGCCATGGATTGTACGATTTGGCCGCTTGAGTCCGCAGATTGACCGGAACTGGTGTAAACCCAGAGGGGCTTCCCGACAGCAAAGCATGTCTACTTGATTGAACCAAAAGACTGTTGGAACAGTCGCAAGCTTTCTAAAGCCTCAAGCGCAGCTTGCTCAGCATCGCGGGCTTGCTGCTCCAATTGCAGACTGCTGGCTTGGGCAGCATTAAGTTTTTCCGTGGCTCCCGAATGTGCGGCCGCAGCCTCGTCCAAGCGCTTTTGAACGACCGCTAATTGATCTCGCAGAGCATTCAGGTCATTGGTCATTTTATCGACGGTCGTCGCTTCCGCGATTTGCTGCTGCTGAGCCGCAATTAACTGTTCAGACAGCGATTTGGCCTGGGTCGCCATTTGCTCGGACAGCGCAACCAACTCTGCCGCGCGCTGCTCGACGGCCGCCTGATCGGCCTGTGCTTTGTCGAGCGCCGTTTGGGCGGCAGCGCGGCGTGCATGAATTTCTGATAGCTTCTGAGCAGCTTCAGCAGCAGCCTGATTGAACTGTTGCCATTGACCATCCGCTTCTGACGCTGCCTGTTGAGACAATTGCAATTGCACGGTCAGTGACTGAACCGACTGACCAGCGGTTGCCAGCTTGGCTGCAGTACTTTCGCGTTGCTGTTTGGCGACAGCCAGCTCCTGCTCAAGCGCCGCAATTTTTTGGTCGTACCCTGCTAATGAGTCTTTGAGAGTTTGCTCCTGAGCGGTGGCCGATGCTAACTCGACTTGCTGTGACTGAGCAGCAGTTTGGCGTTCCGCCAACAATTTGGCAGACTCTGCGGCCAACTTTGCGGCCGACTCCGAGGTTTCACTAGCCGCCAGCAACTCTTGCTGTAGCTGTTCGAGCATCTGCCGGGCCTGAGCCAAACGCGACTGGATCGATGGCGGATTGGCAGCGACAAACTGCACGGCAGCCGGGTCATCACAGCGCCACACTTGGACATGACCATGCATGTCGCCGCCCGCCACATGGGTACCACTACCTAATAACGCAACTCGTAAGGCGGACTCTTGCAGACCTAGAAATTCTTTTTGTAACTCGCCATTGCCATTCCACAACTTGATCTTAGCATCCTTGCCGGCGGTGGCTAACATGCCATCTTGCGAGAAATGCAGATTGTTAACGCCACCATCATGCGCTCCCCACGATTTGACCTCTTTGCTCTCCAGCATGTCCCACAATTTGACCGCACCATCTAGGCTGCTCGATGCCAGGACATTGGAATCGCTACGAAAGTCCATCCCAGTAATCGCAGCCTTGTGTCCTATAAGATCCGCGTACAGGTTTCCTGAATCCGCCTCCCAAACCACCACTCCGTTGCTACGGTCACCTGAAGCCAACAGCACGCCATCTGGACTGAATCGCAGCGCATAAATCCAATCGGTATGCTTCTTCAATTCCAACAGCTTATCCCCAGTTGCGGAATCAAACACACGAATGATCTTCTGCGGTCCGGCCAATGCGATACGTCGCTTGTTGGGCGATATATCAGCGGCCAGCACGATATCCAGTTCATCGCCAACCTTGGCAATGCGTTGTCCGGTTGCTACGTCAACTAAAACGGCACAACCGCTGTGACCATGCCTGCCGCCACCAATCAGCAACTGACGACCGTCACGCGTAAACACAAGAGATTGCGGCTCGCCTTCCGGAAACGGAATGACTCCTAACAGTTCAGCAGTTTCGGCATGATACAATATGACTTGCTCCTGCCCACCTACCGCAAACAATGGTGCCCAAGGGCTGGCTCCTAGGCAGGCTATGGCAGCACTGCGTCTGGTCTCCAGCACGACCTGCGTGAGCAGTCGTTCCGGCATCGGCGGTGGACCATCGGGTTTGCCCGTCGAAGTGGCGCCAAGCATAGTCGTGACCGACGAACTGGCCCGTTTGATCTTGCTGCCAGCGTTTTCCGGCATGCCTTGTTCGATCCAGGTCTTGATGAGTTGCAGTTTTTCCGGTGCTATCGAGGGCTCATCGGGCGGCATAAAGGGTTGCTGTTGATGCGTGATAAGCGCGTACAAACGGGAGCCATCAACGTTGCCAGAGTTGACAATGTTGCCTCCTGAGCCTCCGGCAAGTGTGTCACCGTAGCTGTCTAATGCCAGCCCGCTCGACTTATCCGATTGACTGTGGCAGACTGTGCAGTGCTCACGAAAGATCGGCTTGATGTGCTCGTCAAAAGTGATCTTCTGCTCCTGTTCCTCAGCAGAGACACGTCCGCACGACGCTAGCAGCAGGCACAGAAGCAAGAGGCGATGAAAATTTGCTAACATACAACTGGCTCTAATGATTAAACATGAATTCGCGACTGTTTAGCACGGCCCAAAATGCATCTTCCAACCCTATTTCTACTGAACCGCTGTCAGCAACCATCTTGGTCAGAGTATTCAGTTCCGGTTCGTCAGGCAGTCGCGACAGACAACGTAAATAAATCTTGCCGATCACATCAGGAACCGTCAGACCTTGATCTATCCAAGTCTTGATCAGTTGGCCTTGCTGAATCTTATTTTGACTGGCGCTGCCGTTGAGCAGATGTAAGGCTTGAGAAAGTGATGGATCGGTACTAGCTTCACATTGACAAACCGTTGTTCGCGGCGAACGTCCAAAGGTGGACAGGAAATAGTCGCTAGTGGAACCGTCGGCAATCTGTACGGCCCGCGCACCCAGCGGCAGACCGGGGAATTTATCTTTGGTAGCGGTAGCTTGTGAAACGCAATCCAACAAATTCTCTGCCGGAATCCGACGTACAGTGGCGTAGGCGTAGTTGCGAGTGTCATGCTGATTGGCAGGACTGGTTTGAGTGGTTCGCTGGTATGCCTGACTATTGCAGATATCTCGCACTAATTGCTTGAGGTCAAACTTGTACTCGACCAACCGCTTACCAAGTTCAGCAAACAGTTCTGGGTTACTGGGGGGGTTGCTGACGCGAATGTCGTCCACGGGCTCAACTAAGCCTACACCCATAAAATGCGCCCACACGCGATTAGCAATGCTGGTTGCGAAATAAGGATTGTCGGGGCTAGCAAGCCACTCGCCCAACACGGCGCGCCGATCGCGGCCGGCAATATCAGCAACGCCTCCGCCCAGGAAAGTCGGTGGCACGGGTGTGCCCGTCACAGGATGATTGACTTCGCCCCCGGCGTTATTAAAGACGATTGTTTCGCGATAGTCTTCACCGGTCTTGCGACCAATCTGTGAGAAAAACGACGTGAAGCCGTAGTAATCATTCATTGTCCAGCGGTCAAAAGGATGATTGTGGCACTGTGCACACTGAGTCCGGATGCCCATGAAGACTTGAGCTACATTCTCTGAAACTTTGAGAGTGTCACGTTCGACCTGGTAGTAATTGGTTTCCGGTTGGTTAAACACTCCGCCACTAGCTGACAGCAGCTCGCGCACGATCTTATCGATTGGCTGCCCGCTGGCAATTTGGTTCGTCAGCCAACTCGAATACAGAAAGGCCGCTTTGTAGCTAACATTATTGTCGCTCTTGACCATTAACAACTGCGCCCATTTCATGGCCCATATTTCACTGAACTCCTTGCGTTCCAGTAGACGATCAATCAGTGCGGCTCGTTTGTCAGCTGCAGCCTCCTGCATGAATTGTGCGAACTCATCCTCGGTCGGCAGCAGCCCAGAAATGTCGATTGTTACACGCCGTAGGAACTCTTGATCCGTACAGCTACCGCTGGGCGGCACCCGTAGCTTTTGCAATTTATCGGCGACCAATTGATCGATATAATTGCCGGTTGCAGGCGGAGCTTGGTAATCCAAGTCGGCTGGCAGAGTGATTACTTGAGTCCCCACAGTATGCGTGTCGTAGCGCGCCATGACAAACGCTTCGCCGCGTACTCCGGCCGTGATCGAACCGACATCCGTCACTGCCGCACACAGATCGTTATTGGTAGAGAAAGCTGCAAGTGAACTGACATCGCGCGTCGTGCCATCGCTGAAATGGGCGACGGCGACCAACCGCTGTTGCACTGCGTCACCTTGCAATACCGCCTGGCTAGGGAATAGCTCCAACTTGGTACAGACCGGCGGCGCTGTTTCGTCCAGTGGTGCCTCGCGCTGCAGCCACGTAAGCAGCGTTTCGGCATACACGCTGCCAGGCTCCATGCGTTTCCCACCGCCGTGTGGAATAGCCCCCGTCGCCTTTTGATACATGAGACTCTGATCAGGGCGGGCCAGATTAATGCGCCGCGTAGGAATCTCGCGAGTAATTCGAAAGTGGTCACCGATCGGATCAAAGCCAAATAATGACAATCGAAAACCGTCTTTGCCTCGTGCCGCTCCATGACACGAGCCGGTATTGCAGCCGGAACGCGTCAACGTTGGCATGACATCCAAGTGAAAGCTGATGGCGCGTGGCTGGGCTGCCGCCGTAACGTTAACGTCGACACCGGCTTGCAGGTTTTGCCATTGGGCCACCAAGCGTGTCGCGCCATCGGCCAGCGGCTTCAGTCGAAATCCTTTCAGTTCCACGAGCGCCGCATCACCCACCGTCCACTGAGCTTGGTCGGTCACATCTTGAGTGATGCCATCGGACCGCTGGGCCACAGCGATTACATGCTGGAAATCAGCCGCCGTGTGCAGATTGACACTTGGCGGATAGACCGTCAGCGATACCCATTCGGCAGCTGGCAGTCTTTGAATCGGCCACAACCCAAATCCCAGCACTAACCACAGATAGATTCGACCGACCATATCCTTGATACCTAAACTTGTCAGATTTATTGCGAAGGGTTGGACTTACGAACCGCCGGCGGCGGCTGCGGCAGCGGCGGCTTGCCGAAGTTGCTCTAGGCGACTGAGCACTTTGGTTGGTGGAGCCGCTGGGGCTGATGGGGCTTCGGGTGCCGGGGCAGGCGTAGCGGCCATTTCTACGGGCTTGGGGGGGGGACTAACGATTTGCAATTCGCCTGTTCCCTGGGTCTGCTGAATCAGTCCAGTAGGCCGGGTGATACGGCATTTGATCGCCAGCGTTTGATGTTTTCCTACCCGTGCATCGGCATCAACCGTAACCGGAAAATTGACTTGCTCGGCACCAGCTGCCCAAGCCATTTTGGGTTGGCCTGTAACAACTCCAGCCGGCAACCCAACCAATTCTAACTCGACCTCACCCTCGGGCGGCTGCTTCGATTCAACATTGATCGTTACAAAACCAGACTCGCCTTGCGCGACCACAGCTTTGGGAAACTTGAAGTCGAAATAGGAATCTTGGATTTCCAGCTGTATGAATTCGGTAGCGCACCACACCTGAGCGTTACGGACCTTGGCCTGGGCCAACACGGTGATCGGAAACGTGCCCAATGCCGCTTGCGGATTGGCTGTAACTGGTATGCGTGTTTCCGATTGGTCGCCTTCGATGCGCACCGAACCGCTGGCGGAAACGCCGCTGGGGTTGTAGAGCAACCGCAAGTCGATCGGTTCCGCATACCCCTCCTGTCGCTGCACACGCACTACATACTCTGACTCGCCCATGCGTGTCAGCGGTACGTGTGGCTGATCGAGGCTAATCGTAAAAGGCAATGGTTCCGTCAAATTCACGGTTAGGCGTTGAGCGTCATGCCCCCACACGTCAACGCGGTTCTGCCCGAAGACCAGCGTTGTGCGTTGCACGAATTGTCCAGTCAGGCTTGGTGCATCAGCTGTCGTTTGACCGACTAGGTTTACCAGGGCGGCATCGGGGGTGGCATCGGCGGAGGCTCGAACCATCATCGGTATAAAGCCCTGGTCGGCGGTTACGTGTGCAGTTTCCAATTGGATGCCTGCTGGAGCGCCTTCCAGACGCAAGTCCAGCGCCCCTCGGAAATTGGCCCGATTGGCACGCAAGAGCAATGCCATGCGACCGCCCTGCGGCACGTCCATGGTCGGTGCTGTATAACGCACAAGCTCGTCCACCGTGAAGTGCAACGACGGGCTGGGCGGCAGGGCTTCAATTCGATAACTGTAAGACGGTCCACCGGCACGCAATTGATCACGAATGGCAATCAGATACTCGCCGTCCTCCGGAAATTTGAAACTCAAAAAGCTATCAGGTTTGCCACCATTATCATCGTTGGCTGCCAATAAGCCACCCGCCGCGTTGTAAACCTCCAACCAACTGTCGACTGGCGAACGCAGCACTCGCCGGCCATAAACGTTCAGTTCGACAGTCTGATCCTTCTTACCACGCACCTTGAACCAATCAGTATCACCGGGCTGCTCCAGTACTCCATGGAATGCCGCTGGCAGATCGACTGCTGCCAATCCGCTACGATCGACTTCATCATTCAGAGTTTCCATGAAACACGGAATGTCCACGACTCGCAGACCATTGGGCGAAGGCGCTAGCTTGCCATCGCGACTGGCGGTGTAGGCAAAGTCGCCGAGCGCAGTTGGCAATTGAATCGGCTCATTCCAACTTTGGCCACTGGCATCGACAACTGTTGCTTGGATCAGCTCACCGGGACGCCCACCGGCGGGCGTGATTGAGAGTGGTCGCGGAAAATCGCCAACATGCAGACGATAGAACGCTCGATCGTTGCCGCCGAAACTACTCTCTCGAACCTGAACGATATATTTGCCAGCTTCGGTGGCGACGAACGAGCAGATGCAATCCTGCTGGACCAAGGGCGCATCGTCACTACGAGCCAACTCGAAGCGATCTTCGTCCAGTATGGCTACGAAGGGATCAAAGAAATCGGTTCCAAGCCGCAGCCCCTCAAGTTCCACAGTCAGCTTCTGACCAGCCTCTAACTGCACGGCATAGTAGTCGACATCCTCCGATGTACACAGGCCATGCACCGTTGAATTGACTGCGATCGACTGAGGAGCAGCAAAGTCGCTGTTGGGTTCCACCTCATCGACAATTGGTAGAGCACCAATCCCAAAGTAGCGAATATTGCTGGTACCAGTGCGCGAGGCCAATCGAAAACTATAAATTCCAGGTGGACAATCGTCCGCAATCCGCAGCTTGACAGTGACCTTGTTTTCACTGTCGACCTGCAAATCAATTTGTTCGATACCCGGCTGGTAGAACAGAATTTTCGTAGCGTCCGACAGCCGCTGCCCGGTCAGAACAACCTCGACATCTTGCCCACGCTGAAAGCCGGTCGGCGTCATACGGCGGATGACGGGTTGATCAGCTTGCGCCCAATTCGGCAGCCAGGCGACACCCAGGCCGCATGTGATGGCGATCAAGGTTGAAGTTTGCCATGCACCAACAAATGCACCTACGAGTGTACGGCAGTGCTCACGGCAAGCCGCAGCCCAAGATTGACCTGCAAAGGACCAAGCACGATCCGTGAAAAAGTTTGACATCGCTTCAGCCTACACAATGAGATCACTCAACAACCGACCGCCATCGACGATTTCGATGGGGCGATCGCCTGGAGCCATCAGCTCTTTGTCCGCCACAATGCCAAGCAGTTGATAGACCGTATAGGCCAAGTCGGCTGGCTCGACGGCATCGCTGTCGGGTTCTGAGGCGGTTGGGTCGGACGATCCATACACCATTCCGCCGCGAATCCCCCCACCGGCCAACATGACGCTAAACACCTTAGGCCAGTGGTCGCGGCCGGCAGTACCATTGATCTTGGGAGTTCTTCCGAATTCGCTGCTAACCATAATCAGCGTCGAATTCAGAAGTCCGCGCGATTCCAAATCGGTAATCAACGTTGCCAGACCCTGATCCAACGGTGGCATCAGATTGCGAGTGTTGGGGGTAATATTGTCATGCAAATCCCAGCCGCCATAGGTCAACGACACGAAACGTGCACCGGCCTCAACCAACCGCCGCGCCAACAACAATCGCTGGCCAGCTTGATTTTGGCCATAGGCATCGCGCAGCTCTTGCGGCTCTTGAGAAATGTCAAAGGCTTGGCGGGCTGCAGGGGAATTGATCAGTCCGTAGGCACGCTCATAAAAGCTGTCCATCGCACCCACAGCATCGGAATTGTGTCTAGCCGCAAAGTAATCGTTGACGGTTGAGAGCGCGGCGCGGCGACGCGCAAATCGTGGTTCATCAACGCCCTCAGGTAAACTCAAATCGCGAACTTGAAAGCCGCTAGCAGCCGGATCAGCTCCCAAACTGAATGGCTCATACGAGGAACTCAAATATCCGCACCCAGCAAATTCGTTGGGGCGACCAGGAATGCAAATGTAAGGTGGCAGGTCCTTTCGCGGACCATATTCATGACTGACCACGCTACCAAAACTAGGAAACACCAGCGCAGGACTGGGCTTGTAACCGGTGAACATGTTGTGCGTGCCGCGCTCGTGGGCTGCTTCACCGTGCGTCATCGAACGGATGATCGCGTACTTGTCAGCAATCGCAGCGAGTCGCGGTAGCGTTTCGCTTATGACCTCGCCAGTGTTGGTCTTAATCGATCCCATCTCGCCTCGATACTCGATTGGACTGTATGGCTTGGGATCCCACGATTCTTGATGCGCCATGCCTCCGGGAAGGAATACATGAATCACGCTCTCAGCCTTGGCCGGTATAAAATCATAATTCTTCTGATCAGCCCTAACGCTTTGCAAGCGAAAGAAATCGGCCAGCGTTAGCCCGCCGATGGCTCCCACGGTCAGAAAATTGCGGCGAGAAAGTCCATTACCACGGCATTTCATTACGAGATCACTCCAGTAAAGTTCATCGACAGGAATTCCGAGTGGTTCACGCCTCAGTACAAACCGGGCGCGATATTTATTGTGACCGTTCCAGCGTAAACACTGCGACCGGCATTTGCCGCGAGCGTAGGTAGGATTCAATTTTTAAGGCGGGACCGACCGCAACACTAATCAGCAGAGCGCGAGGGCCACGTTTGATTCGTTCCCCTGACGCCCTTCCTCGCATTTTGTCGTTCGGCGAAATGACCGGTTCGATGATCGGTCAAAGGTGTGTGCTATGCCTGAATTCGGATCACTCCGACTCACTGCGCAGCGACGACGAGTATAGCTGATGCGCGAACAACTGTCAAAAGCCAGACCATCCCTTTGGGGGGCATGCGTGCCGGGGAGATGGCACACTGCGATTTGGCTGCAAGTTTGGCCTGAGAAGTACCGCGCCTCGTTCTAGCGCACGTCACTTGGCGAATCTCTTTGGAGACGGTCGTCAGACGACCGAATCCCAGCTTACCCACATTCTGGCAACAGCGGCTACTATTTGGGGACCAGTTGGTAGTTTGATAAGCTTGGAACTCACTCCCAATTACTTTAGTATCTTCGGCTTAGACCGCAGTTGTCAAGAATGGCCAAAAATGCTATCCATCTTGCGGTTACTTGGTCTAATCGCTCACAACGGATGTGAGCATGTCCAATCAAATTCACTCAGCAAGGATGCAGTCATGCCCAGCGTGCGGCTTGATCAGCTCGCTCAATTGGTAAGCGGAACAATTCATGGCGACCCGAGCATCGTCGTTCACTCGGCGTTGCCTTTACAAGACGCCATTGCAGGCTGCATTACGTTGGCCGACAGCGCCGAGCAGGCGCGGCGTGCGAGCCAGTCTCAGGCCGCGGCTGTCGTGGCCATGCACATGGAAAGTCAATGCACCAAACCCATGTTGATTGTCGCCGATATCCACTCAGCATTCACGAGCATTGTGCTGCACATGCATCCTGAGTTAGCAGAGACGGCTGAGGTTGCCAGCTCCGGTTTATTCTCATCCCAGGAAGCGCTGATCGACCCCTCAGCGGTTATCGGTGCGGGATCAACTGTTGCCAGCGGTGCCGTGGTGGGCGCAAATTGCAGGATTGGTCAGCGTTCGAAGATTCACCCGGGCGTCATCCTGCAGCGTGGCTGCCGTATTGGAGACGATTGCGAGATTTTCTCAGGCAGCGTCCTATACCGCCACACGACGTTGGGAAACCGAGTGATCGTGCATGCGAATTGTGCTGTGGGAGCTTTTGGCTTCGGTTACCGGCAAGTCAATGGTCGCCATATTCGAGCAGCGCAATTGGGCTGGGTCGAAATTGAAGACGATGTTGAGCTGGGTGCAGGAACCAGCGTTGATCGCGGAACCTATGGACCAACTCGAATCGGCACCGGCACGAAAATAGACAATCAGGTCCAGATCGGTCACAATTGCCACATAGGGAAGCATAATCTGATTTGCTCTCAAGTTGGCATCGCCGGCTCGTGCTCCACCGGTGACTATGTTGTGATGGGCGGTAAGGTTGGTCTGGCCGATCATGTCCACGTTGGCGATCGTGCGATGCTGGGAGGGGGAACGGGCCTGATGCGAGACGTCGAGCCAGGAGAGGTGATGCTGGGCGCTCCAGCTGGTCCGCGCAAGCAGAAATTACAGGAATGGTTACTCGTTTCGCGCTTACCCGAAATGCGCCGCGAACTGCGTGACCTCATGACGCGAATTGAATCGCTCGAAAAAGTGGCCCATTGTACTGACGGTGCGAATACGTGCTCTGCATCTGGCCAGGCTATTGCTTCGGTAGCTGGAGATACCGAGCACAAGGCCGCGTAAGCTGCAAACGAATTCATGTCTTCTGTTCTTCAAAGCGGACCTCTACCCATGAGCGACACCCGGAATTGCGTTAACAACTTGTCAGAAGCCACGTCCCTGGCTACAGGCCAATCACTAGGGCTAGTGGCGGGCTGGGGTAGCTTTCCGATCGAGATCGCCGAGCGTTGCGCTCAGCAGGGCATCGATCTGTATGTTATTGGCATTCGTGGACATGCAGATCCTCAGCTTATCAAATTGGCCAAACATTTTCGTTGGATGGGCGTGGCAAAGTTGGGGGGACACATTCGTTTCTTTCACAAGCACGGCGTGGATCGCGTTGCGCTGGCTGGAAAACTGTTCAAGAATCGGTTGCTGTACCACGGAATGGGATGGCTGGGGCTGGTGCCTGACTGGACCAGCGTGCGGACGCTGTCTTCGATATTCATCACTCGCCAACACAACGCCGGCGACGATTCGATCCTCGGCAGCGTGGTGGCAGCTTATGATCGGGCGGGAATTCGTGTCTTGCCGCTAGAGGATGTGGCTCCCGCTCTACTGGCTATGGAAGGGTTGCTGGCAGGACCTAAACCCAATCACAGTCAATGGTCCGACATTCAATTCGGCTGGCAGCTTGCTGGCAAAATGGGCGGATTGGACATTGGCCAAAGCGTGACTATCAAAGATCAGCTGGTGCTGGCTGTAGAGGCCATTGAAGGCACCGATGCCATGATCGTTCGCAGCGGCAAACTCTGCCCGCGCGGCGGATTCACTTTGGTAAAAGTCGCCAAACCACAACAAGATCATCGCTTCGATCTGCCGACGATTGGACCGCGAACCATTCAAACAATTGCAACCGCTGGCGGCAAGTGTGTTGCCATTCAGGCTGGAAGTACAATCATTGTCCAGCGCACGCAGACGCTGGCGACAGCCGAGCGGTTAGGGATTACAATTGTGTCAATCGCGGCAGGCCAGATGTCGCCTACTGCACAATCGTCTTGGCCTCGCGTCGCGTGACGATCGCTGTCCAAGAACTCGCGACTTGACCCTTTCCCGTATTGGAACAACGCGTTGGTATGAATATTGTCTCCGAACTTTCCATTATCAAGTTCCCCCATCCGACGCTACGTTACCAGGCAAAGTCGATTCGGCGCGTTGACGAGCAACTGCGCGAGATCATCGCGCGCATGTTCGAACTGATGTATGAACAGCGCGGTGTTGGACTGGCGGCGACACAAGTGGACCTGCCGTTGCGATTGTTCGTCATGAACGCTAGTGGCAATCCGGGAGAAGGTCAAGAAGTGGTCATGATCAATCCCGTGCTTTCGCGCCCTCGAGGGGTTGTGGAAGCCGACGAAGGATGTCTGAGTTTGCCCAATGTGAACGCACGAGTCAACCGCGCGAAAACGATACGCGTGAATGCTTACATGTTGGATGGTACCGAAGTGGACCGTGATTTTAGCGGCTTTGAAGCCCGCATCATCCAACACGAAGCCGACCACCTGAATGGCAAGCTATTCATCGACCGCCTGACCGAAGGTGCCCATGTAGACTTTGCCGATGAACTTGAGGCGTTGCAATCCGAGTTTGCTGCGCAGCAACGCGCGGGCAGCATACCTGATCACGCCGCCCTGCAGGCGCAATTGCAGTACTGGGAACAACTGTACTGCTAGTGCTGTCGTGGTTGGCCCAGTCGCTACCGGCTATTTTCGTCGTTGCTCGACGAGTTCGCTTCACCGCTTGCTGCCGACAGATTCTGATTCGGCTGGGCCAGCGCCTTCTGAGCATCACGTTGGGCTTCGCTGATACCAGCGACGATTTTTTCTTCCGGCAACACCGCTTCCAATTTTCGCAAGATCTGCCCGAGCGCCTCGCGATCGTATTTGAAATCGTCAAACACGAACGTCCGCTTGGAAGTGCCTTCGATGTAAGTTGCGCGGGCAATCCCTTTCGCATCCCAGCGTTTCTTATTGAGTGACTGGACGTCGGCAAAACGGACTCGCTGACCCCAACTGGTCACCAAGCCATCTTCGGTTGATTCGATCCACCGGCCGCGCGATCGCCAGTACAGATAAGCAGCCGGCAAGCCGAGCAGCAGGCTCAATACGCCAAAGAAGTATTGTCCCTCGATATCATTGCGTATGGTTCGTGCTGATTTCTCGGGCACTTCGAGTGGCCAGCCTTTGCTGGCAGCCAGTTCTCGCCAAGCTTTGGCGCGTTCGCCCTCTGTGGTGTGATTCTGTGCAACCTGCTCGTATGCCTCGGCATACTCGAGCCCCTTGGGGTAGGTGACCAGTCCGTCAAATGCGAACCACAGCGCCATAAACAGGCCCGCGATGGCCATAATCAGATATCGCCATAGGTAGCTACTTTGAAAATTGGCTCGAATGCTCACCATAAAATTCCCGTTGATAAAAGAACGATGTCGTGCCGCTAGACTAATCGCCGGGCAAAAATCTTACCAGCGACCCGCCCGCAGCGAACTCGAAAATAGCCCACTCCAGCCGGTTTATTGTGACTGACCATTACAGACGGCGCTTACCTGGGACTGGGACTGAACGATTGAGAGCCGGTTTCCGAGTCACTCAGCGAGTCCACTTCGATGAATTCATGACGCGACATTTCGCGCATCCACAGCTGCAGATCATGTTCATACTCGCTCGCCAAATCGCCGAAAATTAGTTGGCGGTGGAAGGCTGCCAACCCATCTTTCTGCAGTTCAGCCGCTTCGGCACTGGGAAAGCGACGCAGGGGATCGGTCACAATGAACTTGCGGCACAGACTGACCAACAGCGAGTTGCAGGTTACTTCGGGCGGCAGGAGTTCATGCAGTATCTGCGGCAACTTGCGTTTGGCTTCTAGTAGTTCAGACAGGCTTAAATCGCCCGCAAAGCATGGCCGTCCCGCCAATAACTCAATCAGCACATACCCCAGGCTTGCCAAATCGCTGTGAGGAGTGCAATTACCGCCCTCTAAGACCTCAGGTGCAGCATAGACCGGTGTGCAAGTTCGCACAGGCGGTGGCGCATCGACCTCGAATGCCGAACCAACGTCGATTAATTTGGCGTGGCCGGTCTGCTTGAGCATGATGTTGGCCGGTTTGACATCGCCATGGACGATCTTGGCTCGATGCAGGGCCGCAAGTGCCGCCAAGCAGTCGCGGACGATTGCCACGGCCACACCAGCCTTAAAACGCGTTTGTTGAGGCCCATGCGTGGCGATAACGCTGGCAATGTAGTCCCACTTGTCGTGCGCCAACGTCTGCACTCTCCGCAGGCGGTGACTGTTCATTAACTGACGCAAATCCAAGCCATCGATCCACTCCATGACCATGATGCGAATCCCATTGCGATCCACAAAATCGTGGACGTCCAACAGATTATCATGTTGAATGGTGGCCACCTGAGAGGCAACTCGGGCCATACGTTCCATGGCGACTTGGTAGGTCTGTGGCGTTGCAAACCGCTCTGGCGAAAAGACCTTCATGGCCACAGGCAGATGGAATCCGTCGGCGCCCTTACGGGCGCTTAAGTACACCACACCTTGACCGCCACTACCCAATTGGCGTTCCAGAGCATGATACGTTGTCCAATTCACTCGGCCGCCGGCCAGCAATGCATTGTAACGCCGCTGCAGATCCAGCGTGCCGGAGTTCGGCTCCTGCTCGACAAACGCGCGCGTCTTTCCGTCGTCCATCATGGTTGAATACACGGTCCGGTCCTCCTGTTGATCGGGAGGTCCATTCTACAGAATTCGTACATATCTGCCAAATCCGACCCGCTGTTAGACGCGATGGTTCACGGCCATGACGTCGGGGTGCGGGAATCCCAGCCTTTTGTCCACTAAATTCAACAGCGGCTGGCCTCCGAAGTACCGCTTCAGGTTTTCGATGGCCAGTCGAGTTGAATCGTCCACGCGACTGGCGGCTTGTGCGCCAACATGCGGAGTAATTAGTACATTGGGCAGTTCCCATAGCGGATCGTCTGCAGGCAACGGCTCTTCGTAGGTCACATCCAGTCCAGCTCCCGCCAGCTGGCCATCCCGCAGCGCCTGAAGCAGGGCCGGTTGATCGACCACTTGCCCGCGCGCCACATTAATAACATACGAACCGCGCGGCATCCGTCGGATAATCGACTCGGAAATCAATCGGTGCGTTTGCTGGTTAAACGGCACACATAAAATCAAGATGTCCGAACGCTGTGCCAGTTCGGGCAAGCGATCGGCAGGCCACAGCTGAGCGACCTGCGGTGGCTTGCGCACCGGGTAGTAGTCTGTCGCATAGATTTCTACGTTGAAGGGTGACAGCAGCTCTGCCAGTCGCCGACCATTGCCTCCCAGCCCCACGATGCCCACGCGCTTGCCATGCAAATCATCGGTGGCACGCCGTGTAAAATCTTTATGCTGTGCTTGGCGAAAAAACACTGGTAAGGAGCGCAGGAGTCCCAAGAGCAGCGCCAGCGTTTGCTCGCCGACTTGATTGGCGAACAAGCCTGACGCACTGCACACCTGAAGCTGGTCGCAGGCAATCACACTCGGCACTAGGCAGTGGTCCAAGCCTGCCGCCGAGCTTTGAATGAGACGCAATCGCCCAGCAGACACAGCTTGATCCCAGGGAACAGGCACCTTCGCGTGCCCCACGAAAATATCGGCCTCGAATATCTGTTGGGCAATTCCTTCTTGTCCCGCGTTGATGATGTTGGCTTTCGGAAATGCATCGCGAAACTGTCGCACATGCTCAGCAAGCACCGGATAACACAAAACAATATTCGCGTTGTCAATTAGCATGGAGAAGCTTATCCAATTCTGGAATCGAGATAGAGTTGTTTATGACTGTCAATTTCTGCGCGACGCTGCCAGTCTTGGGGATTGACGCTAATAGTTGCAGGCATGGAGTTCGTATAAAGCATCGTTTTCCAGTGCCGGGCTGGATGACTCCAAGCCCGGTAGACCGGGGATGTGGATGTGTGATTGTAAACCAACGGCTACTGAGAGAACCTGAGCGAAATCACGCCCCACACTCCTGCGAGCCGCAGTTGGGATGAACGGGGCATGCAAAAACCAAAAATAGCGAGTGCCAGAGCGTAGTCAGGGGGTTAGAATATCGCGGTTAGTCGATGTCACCTAGAGCGTTCGGGCAAGACTCGCATTTTTCTCAGATCGCCGGCGGTTTGCAACGGAGATACAATTCATGCTGCGCACCTTGGGATCGCTATTGCTTTTGGCAATTTGGAATTGCCAAAATTCTTCGGCAATTGCTCAACCTAAACTGCTAACTGCGATGCTGACGGAAACTGGGGATGCCATTCAGGTTTATAGACAGGGAGACTCCGAGCCGGTTGTAACCCAAGTAGCCAGGGAATCTTTTCGTCCCTTTTTGCATCCGATTGTCGCACCCGATGGGCAGGGACTGATGACTGAGTCCAGCCCGACGCATCACCCACATCAAACGGGTATTTTCTGGGGGCCAACGCGCGTCAATGGCCGCGATTACTTTCATCATCCAGGCGAGGGCTATTGGAGACGAGTCTCCAGCAGCGTGCTTAAGGCCCAGGCGCTTGGTCCAGGCGACAGCGTGCAGTGGCAGACGGTCTACGATCTGCTGGATGCAGAAGGCCAGCCCGTGATGCGGCAGTCGCAGATTTGGACGATGCGTGACGAGGACGCGCGTTACATCCTGGATTTGCAATGGACAGGCACTGCGCTAACCGACGTAACGATCGGCAAATACGAGTATGGGGGACTATTTGTTCGCATGCCGTGGACTCCACAGACCGCTGGGCAAGTCATGAACAATGCACGGCACAGCGGCCTGCGTGCCGAGGGGCAGCGATCGGTGTGGTTGGATGTGGGCCTGCAACTTGCCGGCCGTACCGACATGGCTCACTTCGCTATCTTCGATCATCCGCAAAACTTTAGCTATCCGCAGGCCTGGCGCGTCGATAGCCAATTCGGTGTGGGACCGGTGCCCACACGTCAAGGCGATTGGTCCATTGCTGGCGGGCAGCAAGAGACGATTCGTCACCGCTTGGTGGCGTATACCGGCCACATGAGCAACGCTGAACTGATGCAACTCTGGTCGGCTTATTCGGGCATTGGCGGCGACTGGGTCGAATGGCAGCTGGCTCAAGAGGCAGGACTCAAGTCAGAATTCTTGACCGCCGAGCAGACTGTGGCCGGCATGACTGTTCAAGAAGGTTATCGGGCCAATGTGTTTGCCTCTGAACCGATGATTTCGCAACCCATGGCCTTCTGTTGGGATGCTCAGGGGCGACTATGGGTCGCCGAGAATCGCGACTATGAAACGCGGCAGAGCGGATTTTCAGCCGACGGCTCCAGTCGCATATTGATTCTGGAAGACACTGATGGCGATGGGCAAGCCGACAAGAGCAAAGTTTTCTTAGAGGGCATTCCGTTTCCAGCAGCAATCGCTGTGGGGATGGGCGGCTTGTGGTTGGGTGCGCCACCCAATCTGCTGTTTGTACCCGACAGTGACGGCGATGATGTTGCCGACCGCCAGGCCATCGAAGTGCGGTTGACGGGCTGGGGCATTCTGGATCGCCATGAAACTCTCAATAGCTTGCATTGGGGCCCCGACGGTTGGCTTTACGGTCTTCAGGGCTTTGCTACGCCCTCGCGAGTGGGCAAGCCTCACGGGAATGGAAGATTGTACCAGCATAACGACCCGTTTCCGGAAGAGGTGCAGTTGGACGGACCCGCAGTCGACATCAACGGCGGCGTGTGGCGATACCATCCTTTCAAGCAGCGGTTTGAAGTGGTCGCTCATGGGTTTAGTAACCCATGGGGAATTGACTACGATGAACATGGACAACTGTTCATCACTGCCTGCGTGATACCGCATTTGTGGCATGTCATTCCCGGTGGTATCTATCACCGTCAAGGGGGCAGGCATTTCAATCCATACGTTTACGACGACATTAAGACCATCGCGCAGCATCGACATCGTTCGGCGCATGGCGGCGCGCGAGTCTATCAATCCGATGCATTTGCTGAAAAGTATCGTGGCCGCGTGTTCATGGCTAACATTCATGAACATGCGATACTAACAGATATTGTCCACCCTTCAGGCAGCGGTTTCGTGGCTGAACACGGCGACGATTTTGGACTGGCCAATAACGAACAGTGGATCGGATTCAGCGTCGAAGTTGGGCCCGATGGGTCAGTGTTTGTCCTGGATTGGCACGATGCTGATATTTGCGGCAAGCAAGTTCTGACCAAAGACACCGGTCGCATTTATCGATATTCAGCAATCAACAGTCAGGCGGCTGCTTTCCCCAACCGCTCGGCCAACTTGAATCTGTTGGACGACGCTGCGCTGGCTCAGTTGCAAAGTGTGCCCAGCGCCTGGCACGCTAATCACGCGCGCACCATCCTACAACACCGCGCGCACACTCGCGTACTGTCGCCAGAGTCTTTAGACATGCTGCGCGAACAATTGCGCACTTCGCCGACGGCAGCGATGCGCTTGCGCGCCCTGTGGACTCTGCATGTGTGCGGAGCCATGCATGCTGATTCTTTGACTGCGTTACTAAACAATGACCAGCCTTACGTGCGCGGCTGGGCAATTCAACTACTGTGCGAAGACTTTGCACCGCCCGCAGGCGCGCAGCAGGCGATGTTGGCTCTGGCTCAACAGGATGAGTCGGCTGTGGTGCGGTTGTTTCTGGCTGCAGCTGCCCAGCGGGTTGACACCGAATTGCGTTGGCAGTTGATTGAACGTTTAGCACTGCGCGGCGAAGACCGAGCCGATCACAATATCCCAAAGATGCTGTGGTTCGCATTGGAACCGCTCATCCAGCAGAACGAGAGTCGTGCGCTGACGCTTGCACAGCAGTCACAGTTGAGTTTAATTTCCCGCTTCGTCGCACGGCGACTGGGCGATGCCCAGCGGCTCGATCCGCTGCTGGCGCAAATATCGGACTCAGATGGCGAGGCTCAAGTGCACATGTTGCTGGGTGTCCGCGATTCAACCGATGGGCGATTCGATATTCAGGCCCCGGCGGCTTGGGCGACTGTCGCCAGCAAATTAAAGTCCCGGGGAGGGCAGGCAGCCTTGCTGGCCGATCAGCTTGCACAGCGCTTCGGGGACTCACAGGCGGCCACTGAAATGCTGCAAACACTTCAAGACGCCAGTGCCCCAGTTGCTGATCGCCAACAGGCCTTGCAGCAACTGGCCGGCCGGCAACATCCAGAACTGAGAGCCAAGTTAGTCCAACTACTTGATATCCCTGAGCTGCACCGTGAAGCTATCCGAGCCATCGGCGCGTTTGACGATCCGGAACTGGCACGACAACTGCTTCGGCGCTATGCGGAGTTGCCTGACGCAGACAAGATTGAAGCGATTTATGCTTTGTCAACTCGCTCACGATATGGCGGAATGTTGACCGATGCCATTGCTCATGGCACTGTCCCCAAACGCGACGTACCCGCTCATGTGGCCAGACTGCTGCGGCGCATCGTGGGCAACCGCTTTGTTGATGTTTGGGGTGCAGTCGATCAACTGGATGCCAATCAAGAGGCTGTGTTTGCAAAGTATCGCGAATTGCTTACTCCAGCAAGTCTGCAATCAGCCAATCTGGATGCCGGTCGCCAGCTCTTTCGCCGTGCCTGCGCTACCTGCCATCAACTGCATGGTGACGGTGGTCAGGTCGGACCGGAAATCACCGGTGCCAATCGTGGCAATTTAGAATACCTGCTCAGCAACATCCTGACGCCCAGCGCCATCATCCAAGATGACTATCGCATGCACATTGTGTTGACCGATGATGGACGCATCCATTCTGGCATCCCCAGCGATGAGGATGATCGAGTTTTGCGGTTGCGCGTTGCCGACAGGGAGCTGCCAGTGGTCATTCCAAAGTCCAGCATTCAGTCACGCGAAATCGCTGCAGTTTCGATGATGCCCGAAGGCATCTTGAATAGCCTGTCAGATCAAGAGGTCATCGATCTGTTGGGCTATCTGCAAAGCGGCCCCACGCCAGCGGCAGCAGACTAATGGTTATCGTCGAAGCCAGGCGCTCGCTCAGCGCAATCCCGGCATTGGCGGAAGTTCAACCGGTTGCTGTTGGCTGGCTGGTCCGACGGTCGCTTGGCTGGCCTGCGACTGGGCTGTACTAGCTGGCATAACCCGCGACTGATTTTCCGCGGCAGCGGTTACCATTGAAGATCCAGAGGCTCGTGGAGCCCAGACGGTTTTCAATCCGCCGCGCGTGGCTACGAAGATTTCTTTGCGAGCCACAATTTGGCGACCGTTTTCAAATGTGTAGGTTATGTGCACCAGGACTCTATCCGATTTGGGGTTCGGCCCGTTCCATGGCAAGGTCAAGTGCACACCTTGCTGGCTTCCAAGTGGCTGAATCTTACTAGCAATTTCGGACTGGGTGTAGCGCCAGCTACTGATCTTGGCACTGTCGTCGCTTCGCGCCGGATCGAAGACTTCTACGACCAGTGCGGCGGCCTCAGGCACAACCTGTCCCTGTTGATTTTTGGGCTGCAGCACGAGGTATAGTCCGTCATCGTTATCATCGTCATCCAAATTAATTGAGCGCGACATACTGGGATGAAAGGCAACCTCGACAATCCGTTTGTCGGTAATCAACTGTGTAGCTGGCCGAATGCTGGCGACGTTACTGGATGGCCCAGTAGACGCCAATTGGGTCGGCAATTCAATTTGCGATAGACTCATCTCCAAGTCATTTTCTGGCGGAACATTCGAATCCACAACAGATCGGCGCGGCGGCATAGCAGCCCCCGTGGTAATCGTTGGTACGTTCAAGTCGGTACTGCTGAAATCTTCCGAATCGTCAAAGTTGGGCAGTTGATTGGGTGGTACCGTTTGATTTTGGGGTCCCGGCTGCAACGACTCGGGTGGTGGCCGTGGATTGCGCAGCTGAGAGCCAGCCGGTGGATCGACGATGATCGACGATGGACTCTCGGAGAGAGGTGGAGAGGACCTTAGCTGTTCCTCTTTGCCTGGAGGTGATGGAGCTTGCTTGATCTCGGGAGCTGCAGATTTGGATTGCGGCGCAGGCAACGATTCGCGCGGCAAGAAATCCAGCGACTTCGGCGGAGCTGGGACATTTCGCGTGTTTCCCTGGCTCGAACTGCCTGGTGGACTGGAGGAGCTTTGCAAGGCGGCGTTGTGCCGCCGTAGAGACTCCAACTCTTGCTCCAGCAGGCGATATTCGTGATCGTACTCGTAGAGCTGGTCTTCCAGGTCGCGAATCTCGCCGGCCATCGAATCGACATAAAGATCGGTGTAACCTCGTCGCTGGCAGCCAACAGCGGAAGCGCAGACCAATAGTCCCAGCAGGATGTGGCCAGTGTAGCAGGTCAAATTTGGCGAGTGAGCCGACAGGGCTGCGTCTCCCGTTCTGGAATGTCGGACTGTCAGGCGAGCGACATATATTTAACTACCGTCGCCAGCGCGGTGAGCGAACTGGGGTTCCGCCCTCAGGTAACGGTGGCTGTTGGTTTATTCCTTTGGGCCGCTGGCCAAAGTCCACTTCAAGTGCACCTTCAGCCAGCGATGGTGTGGCGCACCTATAATTGAACCGGAAGTACCTGATGGGGACTAACAACGTCAAGGCCCAAACAATGATTGCCCCTGCAAGTTCACATTTTTCGGCACTTTTCTAGTAGCTAATTCGTAGTTTCGCCATTGCTAGCGATGGCACGACAAGAAATAATCGCAGCCTCGCCATAGACTGAAAACTCACATAAACAAGGTATATTGAGATGCTACGATCCTGGAGCGTACTGTTGGTTGTCGCCACATTGTCGTTGCCCTGCGCACTTAGCCAACACGGGCTAGGGCAAACTGCGATCACGTCGTTTCCGAAGCTAAACGCCCAACGCGATTGGCCCTGGTGGCGTGGAGTAACGCGAGACGGACATGCCAGTCAACAAGTGGTGCCCGCTGAATTGGATGAAACCAAGAATCTAGATTGGTCGCAACCGATTCCTGGTCGCGGACATGGATCGCCGATTGTGGTAGATGATCGCATCTTCATGTTGACCGCCGATGAACAACTGCAGATTCAGTATGCCATTGCTGTGGATCGACAGACTGGCAAACAACTATGGCAGATAGAACTCAACCGCAGCGGATTTCCAGACAAGAACCATGCCAAGAACACCGAAGCCACGCCAACACTTGCCTCAGACGGTAATAGCTTATTTGCCACGTTGTATCATCACGATGCCGTGTGGCTTACGGCGCTTACGCTCAATGGTGAACAGGTCTGGAAAAAGGAATTGGGGCGATATAGTCCACGCATGTATCAATATGGTTACGCTGCGTCACCGGTGCTGTACGGCGAGTATGTGATAGTGTCTTACGAGTACGATGGACCTTCCGCCTTGGTGGCCTTGCGGCGAGACAATGGCCAGGAAGTCTGGCGGACGACGCGCGGCAGCATGATTACCTTTTCGTCACCCGTCGTTACGTCGCATGGCGGCCAGGATTATCTGCTCATAAGCGGTGCCAATAACGTGACCGCCTACGACCCCGCCACCGGTGAAAAGCTGTGGTCCACTCAGGGCACTGCGTTGGCGACGTGTGGCACGATGGTCTGGGACCAAGGCATAGCCATCGCTAGCGGTGGCTTTCCTGGCTCTGAGACAATCGCTCTGGACATGGCCACAGGCACGCCGCTCTGGCGCAATCGGGTCAAGGCCTACGAGCAATCGCTGATCGCCGCCGATGGCTATGTTTACAACTATGCTGACGGCGGAGTGTTGTACTGCTGGGATGCCAAGACCGGGACTGAAATGTGGAAACAACGACTGACGGATCGTATCAGTGCTTCAGGAGTCCTGGTCGGTGATCGCATCTACTGGGCCAGTGAAGACGGCAGCCTGTATGTGTTCAAAGCGACACCCGACAAGTTCATTCAATTGGCCAAGAATAAGATCGGCGATGAAGCATTTGCCAGCCCAGCTATCTGCGGAGGCCAGATATTCCTGCGCGTTGCCAAACACGAAGGCGATGTGCGACAGGAATATCTGATGCGTTTCAGCCAACGGTAGCAACCCAATGAACCCCATGATTCTGCTGCATTTTGGAGAATTGGTGAGCCGCCAGCGCCTCCTAACAACCGTCGCCAGATGGCGGACAGTGAGGTTAGGTTGTCTCTTTCTTTTCCAACTCGCCATAGGCGTTATCGCTCAGGCAATCGAACCGTGGGAGCACAATGCCTGGTATTGGTCCCACCGAGGACAACCGGTTTTGCTCCTCGGGGGGAGCGATGATGATAATCTATTCCAATGGCCCGGCGAAAAACTGACTCGACAACTCGATCGCATCGTCTCAGCCGGTGGCAATCTGGTGCGCAATACCATGAGTGATCGACGCGACGGCGGCTGGGAGGTCTATCCTTTTGCCCGTCGCAACGATGGCAAATACGATTTAACCCAGTGGAATGACGAGTACTGGCAGCGGTTTGATTTTTTCTTGGAACAGACTCAGGCTCGAAACATTTTCGTGCAAATCGAAGTCTGGGATCGCTTTGACTTCACAGATGCCGGGGGTTCGCAGCACTGGCAACAACATCCTTATAACCCTGTCAATAACATCAACTATAGCCGGCAGCAGACTGGGCTACACGAAAGTTATCCCGAGCACCCCGGTGCCAACAAGCAGCCGTTCTTCTATTCGACCCCGGCCCAACGTAGCATCCAGCCGCTGCTAGCATTCCAAGAGGCGTTTGTCCACCGAATGCTGGATAGTTCGCTGAAGTTCGATCACGTGCTGTACTGCATCGACAACGAAACGCAAGCCGAACCTCAGTGGGCGCTGCACTGGGCGCGCTTAATCAGGCAGCGAGCTGACCAGGCGGAAAAGCTGGTTTGCATCACCGAAATGTGGGACGATTGGAACTTGGCGGCCGAGCGTCACCAACAGACATTCGACCACCCCGAGCAATATGATTTCGTGGACATCAGCCAAAACAATCATCAGCGTGGGCAACAGCACTGGGACGGGTTGGCGTATGTTCGGCAGTATCTGGAAAAATTTCCGCGTCCCATGAATTCCATTAAGGTGTATGGTGCCGATGGCAATAAATTCAACGACTCAGATCAAGATGCCATCGAGCGATTCTGGCGCAATCTTTTGGGCGGAGCAGCCGCCATTCGCTTTCATCGGCCCGATTCTGGTCTAGGAATCAACGACCGTGCGATAGCATGCCTACGAGCCGCCGGCCGGGTGCAGGCTAGTGTACCGATGTGGAATCTGCGACCCGCCACAGAGCGATTGGCTCAGTGCGATCCAAACGAGTGTTACGCAGCTGCTACTGAAAACGATTCGACAGTCGTTTTGTATTTTCCGATATCCGCGTCACCTCGATCTGTTAGCTGGCCCGATCCAATCGATCAGCCTGAGCCCTCGCAATGGCAGATTCTGTGGATCGATATCGAGTCTGGTCAACCTGTAGCTACCAAGCAACAAACAGGCACCGACATTCAGCCGCCGGCCAACCTCGGAAATGTAGTCGCTGTGATGACCCGCATTAGCGAGACGATGTTGGATGGCAGCCTATTTCAGATTGGCCAATATCGTGCGTTTACTTACTTACCGTCGCCACAGCGGCGCAGCGTACCGCAGCCTTGGGTTATGTACGCGCCGACAATCATGCCCAACTACCCTGATGAACACGAGCGTTGGATGCACCAACAGTTCCTGGAGGCCGGTATCGCCGTAGCCGGTATCGACGTTGGTGAAGCGTTTGGAAGTCCGACCTGCATGGCAGCCTTGGACGCTTTGTACGAACATCTCGTCCAGCATGCCGACTTTTCGCACCGACCGGTACTACTGGGCCGGAGTCGGGGTGGATTGTGGGTCAGCCGCTGGGCCGCTGAGCATCCACAGCGGGTGTCTGGAGTGGCTGGCATCTACCCGGTCTTCGATCTCCGTAGCTATCCAGGCTTGCATCAAGCGGCCGCAGCCTATGGGCTGACGCCGCCAGAGCTACAAGACAAACTGGTAGAATACAATCCAATCTCCCATGTTCACAAAATGGCCGCAGCTGCAGTTCCGGTCTACTTAGTTCATGGTGCCATCGATCATGTCGTGCCGCTGGAGCCGAACTCATTGGCGGTGCAAGAACTGTATCAACAGGCCGGGCAGGCTCAGGCAATCCAGTTGGAGGTTATTCAAGACCAAGGTCACAATTACTGGCCTGGGTTCTTTCGTTGCCAAGGTTTAGTTGACTTTGTAGTCGAACGCGCTGGCAGCCAAGTGCCATCACCGGAATGAAATTCACGTAAGAGCTTTGGGTATTTCTGGCGAACGATCGACTTGTTGTAGGTGAGACATCACAATGAACTGGGAACAATTGCGCGATTCAACTTTGTTTCGCAGTCAGGCGCTGATCGCCGGACAGTGGTGCGATGCGGACAGCGGGCAAACGCTGCGCGTCCTCAATCCGGCTACTGGCCAGTGTGTGGGGCTGGTACCCGACATGGGCGAGACGGAAACCTGCCGAGCCATCCAAGCTGCGCGTGACGCATGGCCGGCCTGGCGACAAAAGACAGCCCACGAGCGTGCCGAGATACTCCGCCGCTGGCGCGATTTGATGCTGGAACACGCCGACGACCTGGCGTTGATTCTGACTACCGAACAGGGTAAGCCGCTGCGGGAAGCTCGTGGCGAGATTGTCTACGCCGCGTCGTTTGCCGAATGGTATGCGGAGGAAGGCAAACGCGTGGGGGCGGAAAGTCTAGTCAGCCCGCTACCGGGCAAGCGCACACTGGTCCTCAAGCAACCCGTGGGTGTGTGCGCGGCGATCACGCCCTGGAATTTTCCGGCCGCGATGATTACGCGCAAAGTTGCTCCGGCGCTGGCCGCAGGCTGTCCAATGATTGTCAAACCATCCGAGTTAACTCCACTGACGGCCCTGGCCATCGCCCACCTGGCAGCCCAGGCCGGTGTACCCGATGGCGTGTTGCAAGTTGTCACTGGCCAGCCACAGCCGATCGGAAAACAGTTGACAACGCATCCGGACGTGCGGAAATTTAGCTTTACCGGCTCGACCGCCGTTGGCCGCCTATTGGCTCAACAGTGTGCCTCGACCATCAAGCGGCTATCCTTGGAACTAGGTGGACACGCACCGTTCATCGTCTTCGATGACGCTGATTTGGACGCCGCCGTGCAGGGGGCAATCGCATCGAAGTATCGCAACAATGGTCAAACGTGTATTTGCACCAACCGTTTCTTTGTGCACGACGCGGTCTATGATCGCTTTCTGGAAAAACTGCTTCCGTTGGTACGCGCATTGAAGGTGGGGCCTGGCTGCAATCCGGGAGTGGACTTGGGTCCGCTGATCAATCAAGCCGCCGTAGCCAAGGTTGAGCGGCACATACAAGACGCGGTGGGGCAGGGGGCCCAGATTGTTGTTGGAGGCAAACGCCATGCGTTGGGAGGCGGATTTTTCGAGCCCACCGTTCTGTCCGGAATTCAGCCGCAAATGTTGGTGGCCCGTGAAGAGACGTTTGGTCCAGTCAGTCCGCTCATTCGATTTACCGACGATGCTCAAGTTGTTG
Organism: Pirellulaceae bacterium; assembly: GCA_019636385.1. Classification (NCBI taxonomy): domain Bacteria; kingdom Pseudomonadati; phylum Planctomycetota; class Planctomycetia; order Pirellulales; family Pirellulaceae; species Pirellulaceae bacterium. The sequence goes on from JAHBXT010000003.1 coordinate 126,037, forward strand.
AGTTGGCTAATGATACACAATACGGTCTAGCCGCCTACTTTTTTAGTCGCGACATAGGTCGTGTGTGGCGAGTCGCTGAAGGGCTAGAATATGGAATGGTGGGTGTCAACACGGGCCTGATCACCAGCGAGACCGTTCCGTTCGGCGGTATGAAGCAATCAGGCATCGGCCGCGAAGGTTCGCGCCAGGGGATTGAAGAATACCTCGAGGTCAAATACGTTTGCATTGCTCTGTGACTACGCCGTGTGCGCCGCAGAGCCTATGCAGCACGCCACAGACCACTTCACGTCACCCGATCAACTCTGATGAAGACTCAGAAGTCGCTAGGAGGCTGCTAGGTCCAGCTTTAGCCTAGGCCTTCAGGTTTGACATCAACGGCCACGGAAATCCGGCTATCTCCGCCACCTAGATAGGCCCCGCGCACCGGCACCACATCGGTGTAATCTCGTCCCCAGGCGATGGGAATGTGATGCAGTTGGCAAAGGCAGTTGTTGGTCGGATCAAAGTCAATCCACCCTACCGACTGACCCGCATAGACACTTACCCAGGCGTGGGATTGATCTGCGCCAATCAATCGCGCTCCTCCAGTTGGCGGGATGGTTCGCAGATATCCACTAACATACCGCGCAGGCAAACCCAAGCTTCGCAGGCAGGCAATAGCCACATGCGCAAAATCCTGACACACACCGCGCTGAAGTCGGAACACATCATCAGTTGGTGTGGCCGAATTGGTAGCTTGTGTATCGTACCTGAAGTCCGCATGTATTTGTTGGCACAGGCGTTGTGTGCCGGTCAGCAGATCGACGCCACTACCGAAACAGGCTTGCGCATATCGAGAATACTCGACAGCCCGCCGTATGCGCGGTGAATCAAAGGAGTAGACGCAGGCCGCCAACCAACCAGAGTCGCTTCGATCTGTGAGCGCAGCCCGAATCTGCTGCCATTCTGGCCACTGCACATGATTGAACAGTTCGACCTCGTGTACCGTCACTCGACTGTACGCAGCAATCACCAATTCGTCATGACTCTCGTCTATGCAGAATTCCGTCAATTGGTTGCCAAAGAAGTCGCTTCGACTGTGAACCTTGCTGGGCTGTGGATCGATCTTCAAGCGATGCGACAAGCACTGGACGTGCGCGTCATTGCGAGGGCTGAGCGCCAGCACGTTCTGGCAAACGCTGACCGGACTGGAGTAAGCGTATTTGGTAACATGCGAAATCCGATAGCATTGTGGCATGTTATCGACTCAAGCTTCAGTAAACGAACGTGGTAAGCCCGCATGAATCAAATAGCGCCCAGAGACGATCTCACTTAGTTTGGGCAGCTTGACTCGCAACCTCTCCAGCAAACGAGCCAGCTCCTCGCGACGTTGGCCGCGCGAACGAGTAATTAGGAACACGTCTGTCAGCCGAATTTCAGACAACATACTTAAAGCCAACAATTGCTCGGGAGACTTGACTCCATACCGCTCGGTACGCGGCAATCCATTGACATGCCGTTCAATCCTGACCAACTGGAAGGCGATCGAGCGCGGATTGGTCTCGTCACACAGAAGTAAGTCTAACAGTGGTGCCATTTGGAGATTCGACAAATATCTGGAGCGATAGGTCATCACGTTACCACCGACCTGCAACAGTGACTCCAGAATACCGGACTCTTCGGCAGTAACTCGGACTGCTGTTGACTCCAGCAACAAAATCGCTTGCCAGCAGCGCTCGATCCGCAGTCCCAAATCCAGGAACAACCAACTAAAACCGCGCGTCATGCTTTCGTTGACCAATCCATCGAAGGCCAAGGCATGTATCAACAGCTCGTCGAGCATGGCCAACACCTGAGCTGAGCTGGCTTGGCGCTGATCCGGCAATTGGCAGGCCGCATCGAGCCTGCGAACCGATCGAGACATATCCGCAGTAATGCGGTCTGGGAGAGTCGCAATAACGCGCGCGGCCTGCTGAACGCTTGACCGCAACGAACGTTCACGCGAGACATCGAATATTGCCAGTGGCAGGGCATTTTCGATTCCCGGCAACTGACCGCCAAACTCACTGATGACATAATCTGGTTCGATTTGTCCCAGGTCAACCAGAGTGCGCAGCAGTGGTTCCAAAGTATCGCTCCGATCCTGCTCGCTGGACATCAGCTGAAACACCTCCCGCAAGAGGCGTACGGAACCTTCGATCCGACCCATGTATCGGCCCAACCAAAACAAATTGTCGGCGGCGCGGCTAGGCAAGTCAGGTCCACTACGGCGCAGTTCTACGTGATCACTGTACAGCGGTGTCAGCTTGACATCCTTGACCGGCGTGCCAGCAATCACCCACACGTCTTGACTGCGTTCCCCAGAGGTCATCGTTGAGTCAAGACAATTCGAATCGGGAGAGATTCTGGCCAATCCACCAGGTAATACGGAATAGCCTGATTGTCCGGCGCAGGCAAATGCTCGAATCGCCAAATGCCACGGCTGTGCACCGTCTTCGGTCCACACAGGCACTGTCGAACGTACAAAACCCTGCTGGGCTACAAAACGATGTGGCTCTCGCATGAGTTGATCGACCAGTTGTTCGCGCTGTTGGCCAGTCAACTGGGCAGGCCGGATGACCGCTTCGTCGGCGTCGGTGCGATAGGCACGGCGAATGATCAGTTGATCAAGATTGTCCTGCACAAATGCGAAATCCGGCTGCTGGCCACACCACCAGGTTGGAATCGTGGGCAATCGCAATTCTTCGGACAATAAAAACTCACAAATCGCGGGCAGCCACGGTAGGAATACAGGTGATTCCACCACCTGGCTTCCCAAGGCATTGGCGATAGCCACTTGCCTATTGCGACAACTTTCCACTAGACCTGCCACACCATTCATGTCACAGCCTGACAGTTCAATAGGATCGCAGGCATCATCGTCAGTTCGCCTCAGAATGACTTCCACCGGCAACAAGCCCCCTAGGGTCTTCAACATGACTCGCTGATCGCGAACAGCCAAATCGCCACCCTCGGCCAGCAGGAAACCCAAATATCGGGCCAGATACGCATCTTCAAAATAAGCCCGCGAACCCGGGCCTTTGGTCAGCAAGACGATACGTGGATTGTCTTTGGAGAACCAGGCTTGATCGACCAAGCCTTGCCGTAGGCTGGCAAAGAAGGAAGCGATGCGCCGAATTTTTCCCCGTCGAAACATGGCTGGAAAAATTCGCGAGGCCGCAAATCGATTTTCTAGTACATAGCCCAATCCGAATGGGGCTCGCGTACGATCGCCTGTGGAAATCCACCGCCCGTCCGGAGCGCGGCCTAAATCCATCGCGTATAAACTCAGGTAATTGCGCCCGGCCACCTGCAGTTGGTGGTAAGCTGGATAGACTGCCGGGTGATCGTAATACAGTTCAGGCGGAATGATCTTTTCCCGCAATAGGCGTTGCGGTCCAAACAAATCCGCCAACAGGCCGTCCATCAATCGGGCGCGTTGCTCGATGCCTGCCGCTAAGGAACTCCATTCCAATTCGTCGAAAACCATTGGGATGGGGTCCAGCGCCCAAGGACGCGACGAACCGCTTTCAGCATCATACGGATTGAAGGTCACTCCATCCCGCTGAATCTGATCCAATCCCTGTCGCCAACGCCGGTCCAACTCGCCACGGCCCAGCGATTCCAGCTCGACGATCAAGGTCTTCCAGTGACCGCGCAGGTTCCCGGCAGCGTCGATGGCTTCATCATAGGCATGGCTAACCGGTTGGTAGTCCAACAATTGCCAAGCCGCTCCGTGCGCATCCTTGATCGAATCGGTCATGCTGTTGAGTGCTGGGAGCGGCGCAGATCGAGGGTAAGCGGAAATTCGGTACTGGATTCTGTTCGGGGTATGTCACGCCCACCGGGACTGTGTCCCATGGGGTGAAATCGAGCAGCCCGCCTGGCTGCGGCTTCCAGTGAATTCACTGGAAAACTATCGTAATTCCTCCCCGCAGGATGAGCAACATGATAGGTGCAGCCACCGACCGCTCGACCTGACCAAATATCGACAATATCGAATACCAATGGTGCGTGAACTGGAATCGTGGGATGCAAGCATTGCGGTGGCTGCCAAGCGCGAAACCGCACACCGGCCACATACTCGCCAGGTGAGCCTGTTGCCCGCAGCGGTACGCGACGGCCATTGCAGGTGACACAGTAGCGCTCGCTGACTAAACCCGTGAGGCGTACCTGCAGCCGTTCCACCGACGAGTCCACATAGCGGACTGTTGCCTGCCCGCTCGGCTGCTCGCCCAAGACATGCCAGGGTTCCAGAGCCTGGCGCAATTCCAACTGGATGTCATCGTAAACGACTGAACCAATCAGTGGAAAACGGAATTCGAAGTGTGTCAAGAACCAGTCGCGCTCGATCGCAATTCCCGCTTGATTCAATTGGTCTATCACCTCATCAAAATCCGTCCACAGGTAATGCGGCAGCATGAATCGGTCATGCAGACTTGTGCCCCAGACAATCGGTGGTTGCCGATAAGGGCTGCGCCAGAAATGGCTGACCAGCGCTCGAATGAGCAACTGCTGAGCCAGGCTCATTTCAGCGTGGGGCGGCATCTCGAAGCCCCGCAATTCGACCAATCCCAAACGGCCTGAGCTGTGATCTGGCGAATACAATTTGTCGATGCAGATCTCCGCGCGGTGCGTGTTACCGGTGATATCAGTCAGCAGGTTGCGGAAAATCCTATCGACCAACCAAGGCGGTATCGGCGCACCAGCTTGTTGTTGCTCGACCGTTGGAACTAACGCCAGAGCCAGCTGTAATTCATAGACCGCGTCGCGCCGGCCTTCATCCAGACGCGGAGCCTGACTGGTGGGGCCTATGAACCGTCCACTAAATAGATAGCTGAGCGAAGGATGGTTATTCCAGTAGACAATCAAGCTGTGCAACAAATCGGGGCGCCGCAAAAATGGGCTGTCGGTGGTCGAGTATGATCCCAGGACTATGTGGTTGCCGCCACCGGTACCAGAATGCTTGCCGTCAAGATCGAATTTTTCAGTGCCCAGTCGCGACAGGCGCGCCTCTTCGTACAGGTCGGTCGTGTTGCTAACAAGTTCATCCCAACTGCCAGATGGGTGAATATTGACTTCGATCACGCCTGGGTCAGGCGTGACTTTCAGCAATTTCAAACGATGATCTGTGGGCGGCAGATAGCCTTCGATGACCACCGGTAGCGAAAGTCTCTCCGCCGTGTCCTCGATCGCCGCTATCAAGTCTAGATAATCTTCTAAACGCTCGACTGGTGGAATGAATAGGTGCAATCTGCCATCGCGCGGCTCGATACACAAGGCCGTGCGGACGACGGGAGCACCCGCCGCGTGTGAGCTAACCGAAGCTGACGTAGTCGGAATCTGTGACTGTCGCTGCTCGACCGTCTCCGCTCGTGACGGGTGACGGCTGGCGCCCTGACCTGGGCCGAACTGTAGCTGGTGGCTGTGCTGCGGTTGGCGACCATCCACTAGTGCTTGCAGCGGTGCTGATGGATCGGCAGTCCATAATTCGTCAATCGACGGCCAGGCGGCGGATAAAAACTCCAGTGGCAAACGCAAGCCGATGGGCGAATCGCCGGGCATCAGAAATACTCGCCCAGCACGAACCGGCCACCGCATGGACTGCCAAGCCGCACCCTTGGATTGCCACCATTGACTGCGCATGGGCAGCACGTAGCCCACGGCAGAGTCTAGACCTTGCTCGAAGACTCGCGCCAAACGAGAGCGCTCTTCCGGATCCTGAAGCTGTGCTCGCTGCGGGTCGACATTCACCGGTAACCGCTGCTCCTGCCAAGAATAATACGCCGCATCTTCAAAAGCCGGCAGGATGCATTCAGGCGACAACGCCAAGCGCTCTGCCAGACAATCCGTAAATTGTTTGGCATCTTCGATACCGTAGCTGTATGTCTGATCCGAGTCAGCCAGCAATTGGGAATTGTTCCAGATTGGCACATGATCTTTCCGCCACAGACATGCCAGCGCCCATCTGGGCAAGGGCTCGCCGGGATACCATTTGCCCTGTCCATAATGCAGCAAAGCTCCGGGTGCCAATCGTTCGCGCAGGCGGCGAATCAATATCTCTGATAACCGTCGCTTGTGTGGACCTACCGCTGCCGAATTCCATTCCACGCCATCCATATCGTCGATCGAGACGAAGGTTGGTTCACCGCCCATCGTCAACCGCACATCATCGTGCTGCAATCGACGATCAACTTCGTGCCCAACTTGTACGATGGATTGCCATTGCTGTGGGCGATACGGTTTGGTAACGCGCGGGGCCTCGCAGATTCGGCTGATCGACATCGCAAAACTGAAATCGACTTCGCATTCTGACAGCGATCCACTGATCGGGGCCGCCGAGCTGGGATGGGGCGTGGCAGCCAACGGAATATGCCCCTCGCCGGCCAGAAGCCCCGAGGTGGGATCCAATCCAATCCAACCCGCGCCCGGAATATAAGCTTCCACCCAAGCGTGTAGGTCGGTGAAGTCAACCGACGCGCCTGCGGGTCCGTCCAACGGCTTGATATCTGGAACTAACTGAATCAGATAGCCCGAAACGAATCGCGCCGCCAGGCCCAAATGCCTCAAGATCTGCACCAGCAGCCAGGCAGAATCGCGGCACGATCCCGAACGCAGTTCTAGCGTTTGCTGCGGTGTTTGCACTCCAGGCTCTGGACGAATCAGGTAGCGGATTGCTTGCTGAATCCGCTGATTGATGTCTACCAATAAAGTGATCGTATGCTGCGGCTGAACATGCAAAGAGCTGATAAATTCTGTCAATAACGAACTATTGGGCTGCGTCTCAAGAAATGGCTTTAGGTCGGTAGCCAGGCTAGGTTCGTAGCTGAATGGAAAATTGAGAACTTCTTGATCTACAAAGAAATCAAAGGGATTGCTGGCCGATAGGTCGCACACCAGATCCACTGTGAAACACAATTCTCGAGCTGGCTTTGGAAAGACGTATCGGGCCAAGAAGTTACCGTGAGGGTCTTGTTGCCAGTTGCGAAAATGCTCACTGGGCTGAACCGACAGCGAATAGCTGACGATGCTTGTGCGACAATGGGGTGCTGGACGCAATCGCACGATTTGCGGACCGATCGAGGTCAGACGGTCGTAACGATAACGGCTGACATGATTCAGGGCTACACGGATAGACATTATGCAGATCTATTGATGGCTGAGTTGATACTGAACGGGCAGGGGCGCGGAAGATCGCAAAGCAAAAAACTCATCAAAAATTGCCTCGTCCACTTCGTTCAGCTTGACCTGCAACTCATCGGCAAACTCGTGCAATCCGCGAGAAATGATCTGACGAACATCAGCGTAGGCTAGGTTGGCCAGCAATTGCCCTAATCGCTGCTCAGGCACATTGCGGAAAATCCCGAGGGGCGAGCCGGTGATCGCGTGTAGTGAACGGTTGGCACCATCCAGGCTAAACAGAATTGCCCGTGGAAATTCGCGTTCTAAAATCAAGAATTCAACGACGCGCGGAACAGTGATCGCCCGATAGCGCTTGCGGTAGACTTCAAAGCCACTGACCGAACGTAGCACGGCCGACCACTGCAAATCATCGATCGTCGTGCCGACGTCATCCAACTTTGGCAGCAGACTGAAGTACTTGACGTCAAGAATACGACTGGTTTGGTCGGCCCGCTCGATCAACCGGCCCAAATTAAAAAAATGCCAGCCTTCGCCATGTGACATAGTGGCATCTAAGATACCGTTGAATAAATGACTGTGCAGACGAGCACGTTGGTAGAAATCAGACAATTGATCCAACGACATCGTCTGTTGCTGAGAACCGTTCAGCCAATGGTAGAATTCGTTGATTTGCTCCCAGGCTTCCGACGAGATGGTTTCGCGAATTGTTCGGGCGTTCTCGCGGGCCTGAGTCAGACAAGACTTGATCGAGTTTGAGTAATCGGGATCAAACGTCAAAAAATGTATCACCTGCTGCGCATCAGGACGGTTATAGCGTTGGTAGAAATCAAGCGCATCACCTGTGGCCAAAATCAAGGGTTTCCACTGCCTGTCAGCGGCATCAGGCTGATCCAGAATCACATTCAGCGTTACCTCAATGTAGCGCGATAGATTCTCAGCCCGTTCGATATACCGCGCCATCCAATACATTGAGTTCGCCACTCGGCTGAGCATGATCACAAGGTTCCTGATATGAGGGTGATTTACGTTTGGTCCTGTCTGGGCACTGCCCGCTACAGCGTCATGTCGCCCTCGTTGGCATGACTTTCTGAAGCCGCGACAACCCAGGTATCTTTACTGCCACCTCCCTGAGACGAATTGACTACCAACGAACCTTTACGTAGTGCTACACGGGTTAAGCCACCGGGTAGTACCCAAATGCCTTGCGGACTGTACAAGATGTAGGGGCGCAAGTCGACGTGTCGGCCCTCGAAATGATCATCGATCAATGTGGGCACTCGGGACAACGTCAGAGTCGGTTGCGCAATATAATTTCTAGGGTCTTGCCGAATCTTCTCAGCAAATTCGGCTTGCTGATCCGCCGTCGAATGAGGACCGATCAACATGCCGTAGCCACCAGCCTCATTGGCGGCCTTGACCACCAGTTCCTCCAAATGATCAAGAACATACCGACGATCTTCATCGCGCGCACACAGATACGTTGGCACGTTGGGCAAGATTGGCTCCTGATTTAAGTAATAGCGAATCATGTCAGGCACAAAGGCATAGATGACTTTGTCATCGGCCACCCCAGTGCCAGGAGCATTAGCCAGGGCCACTCGACCATTTTTGTAAACTTCGAACAGACCGGGTACACCCAGCATCGAATCCGGCCGAAAAGCCTGTGGGTCTAAGAAATCATCGTCCATGCGACGGTAGATAACATCTACCCGCCGAAGGCCGCGCGTGGTGCGCATGTACACCGCGCCGTCTTGAACAACCAAATCTCGGCCCTCCACCAGTTCGACGCCCATTTGCTGCGCCAGAAAGGAATGCTCGTAGTAAGCCGAATTGTAGATGCCGGGAGTCAGTACCACGACCACCGGATCGATTACTTGGGATGGAGCCAATTGGGCAAGCGCCGAGTAAAGATGGCTCGGATAGTCGATCACCGGTCGCACTTTGGAGGCCGAAAAGACCTGGGGAAAGGTCTTTTTCATGATCATCCGATTCTGCAGCACATACGAAACTCCCGACGGACAACGCAAGTTGTCCTCCAGGACATAGATGGCCCCATCGCTATGTCGAATCAAATCGGTACCGGTGACATGACACCAAATGCCACCTGGCGGATTGATGCCACTGCACTGCGACCGAAAAGACTTGGCCTTGTGTAGCAGTTCTGCAGGTAGAATCCCCTCTCGGATAATGTGCTGGTGGTGGTATACATCGTCGATGAAACAGTTCAACGCCTTGATCCGCTGCTTCAACCCCGCCTCGATGTGCGCCCACTCAAAGGCTTCGATTATTCGCGGAACTAAATCAAATGGAAATATCTTCTCCGTGCCGCTATCGTCACCATAGACGGTGAACGTGATGCCCATATGAAACAAGGCTCGATCCATCGCCTGCTGACGATGTCGCACTTCGTCGATACCAAGTGCGTTGAGTTGGGCAATTAAGAGCTGTGCTCCCGATCGAGGCGTTCCATCTGCGTGAAACAACTCATCATGGATCTGCTCGGTGCAGTAATTCGCGAACGTCATAGCTTGCTTCTCGTTTCCACAATCAAGCTATAATGTCCACTGGCGGAGACAGTGTCAACTACAGTTGATCAATGCACAGGGCTAAGCTTCGATTCGGCGGCACTAGACTATCTCGCGAGATACTTACCGGTGTTTGTTTGTCAGACCTTAGAGGCTGCAAGGCAACCGCTATTGCCTTTTATTGTCTGCGAAGACCGCCTACGCTCGGCTCATGAACGCTGCTTTGACATGGACATCGGACAACACAACGATTGCCCAAATACCTAACGGCAAACCTACGATGCAACAATTGCTCAGGCAGGGCATCATGCCCAGCACCGCAAATGTCATGACAAGCCAATAGGATCGAAAGGCTTTCATCCGCAAGCCCGCGACTACCAGTCCAATTCCAATTACCAGAGCCAGCAGATTGAATACCAATGTGCCCTCACCGTTCATGAGGTCGGTGAAATACATCATCTGGTCCATGAACGCGGCGCCAGCTTCTCCCATCTGATTACGGCTCCTTTCCATATCGCGCTTTTGCATCGTGGTAATCGGATTGAGTTCAAAGATGTTCAATGCAGCCATCACAATACCCCACACGGAAAACAGAGTATTGCTACATCCCAGTACGATCAACCCAATCGCTGGCCCGCTCACACGCTGCTGTAAGTCCGATGGCACCGGAATGTTCTCAGGCGATTGGCCCAGTACAGGGGGAAGATTGCTGGGAGCTTGATAGGGATTGTTGCTCATCTTCTGTGACTTGCAGGGGACAGGTACAGTAAGCCGAATTGCATCTAATGGCTAGCAAACATCGCTCATGGCCAGAGCTGGTAGCACCGACTGTACCCGAATACCGGGCCACTAACAACTAGTGAAGGTGACATATGGCGCGCCGCTATTTAACCTAAGCTACCTCTCTTCGCTGCGTTTGTGTGAGGCCTGTTTAGAGCAGTCATTCCAGTCAAAAAAACTTTGCCATGGTTCTGGCCGTTGACGATAGAGCCGATGTGGTGCGCTCAAAGTGCGCGGGTGATTTTAAGTGGCCTGACTCCAATTTCTTGCAAGACAACCTAATTATGAACCACTCGGCTTACAACACTGTCACCGGCAACACCGCAGTTCACCTGTGTTTAGTATTGCACAATCATCAGCCGATCGGCAATTTTGAGGGCGTATTCGAGCAGGCCTATAACGATAGCTATCGGCCATTTCTGGACGTGCTGGAGGAGTACCCTGGCATTCACTTGTCGCTACATACGTCGGGGCCATTGATGCTGTGGCTAGCCGATAAGCATCCTGAATATATCCAGCGTCTGGCGCGATTGGTGGCAGCCGGCTGCATCGAAATCATTGGTGGGCCGATGTACGAGCCGATTCTGACGATGCTACCTAGCCGCGATCGTGTTGGGCAAATTCAAGCATATACCAATTACTTGACAGATCTGTTTCAGACCGAGATTCGCGGCATGTGGATGCCAGAGAGGGTTTGGGAGAGCAACCTAACGGCTGACATTGCGGCAGCCGGTATCAGTTACACTGTTCTAGACGACTTCCATTTCACTTCGGCAGGCTGGCCGGCCAGCAGTTTGATAGGCAGTTTCATTACCGAAGATAACGGTTGTCTACTGCGGATATTTCCAGGCAGCGAGCGGTTGCGATACTTAATTCCGTTCGCGGACGTAGACGCCACGATCGACTACGCCCGTCAGGTGGCAGGTAATCACCCCGGTGCCGTGCTGGTCTTTGGAGACGACGGCGAAAAATTTGGTACTTGGCCCGATACACACCAACATGTTTACCAGCGGGGCTGGCTACGACGCTTTTTTGATGCGCTAGTGGACAATCAGAGTTGGCTGAAGACCAGCACACTGAACGAGGCGGCTCAAGCTCAACCTGCGCACAGCAAAATCTATCTACCCGAATGCAGTTACCGAGAGATGACTCAGTGGGCGCTGCCGGCCGATGTTCAGCAGCACTATGATCATTGGATGGAAATCTTTAGCGCTCACCCGAATTGGAGTCAGATTCAACCTTTCGTGCGCGCTGGCAACTGGCGAAATTTCAGAGTCCGCTACACAGAAGCCAACGAAATGTATTGCCGCATGTTACAGGTCAGTCGCAAGGCGTACGAGGCCAGCCAACGCTGCGGCGATAGCGAATTGCTCGATCGCATCGAAGATCATTTGTATCGCGGCCAGTGCAATTGTCCGTACTGGCACGGAGCGTTTGGCGGCATCTACTTGCCGCACTTGCGCAACGCTGTCTATCACGAGCTGATCGCCGCCGATAACCTATTGGACTACTTGGAACATGGCAAGGCTGCTTGGGTCGAGGCCACGACCGACGACTACAATTTAGATTTGCGTAACGAAGTGAGATTGGCTAACGACCATTGGATCGCCTATGTTGCGCCGTCTGACGGTGGCATGCTATACGAATTGGACTCCCGATTTGCGAGCCACAATCTGCTGGCCACCATGCAACGCCGGCCTGAAGCTTATCACGCGAAGATCATGAATTTAGCCAACCCGATGGATGATCACCATCAGTCCAGCCAAGTGGAAAGTATCCATGACCGCGTCGTCTGCAAACAAGAGGGGCTTCAACGCCACCTGCAATACGACAACTATCCCCGCAAGAGCTTTATTGACCATTTTTACGACAACGACCTCTCGTTAGCCGCGCTGATGTCCGGTCAGGCCATAGAACGCGGCGATTTCGTGGGCTCGGCCTACGAAGCCAAGCTGCGACGAGCCGCAAGTAAGGTGCAATTGCAGCTCACACGCGAAGGCAACGCCTGGGGCATGCCGTTCCGCCTTACCAAGGCATTGACCATGCAAGCTGGCAGCTCGACGCTGGAAGTGGCCTACCTGATCGAGGGACTGCCGCCAGACCGGCAATTGCATTTGGCACTTGAGTGGAATTTTGCTGGACTGCCTGCCGACGCCGATGATCGCTATTTCTACGATGCTACGGGAGATCGACTTGGCCACTTAGGCACTGCATTGGAAATGCCTGCGACTTTTGGCTTGGGCATGATCGATGGCTGGCAGGGAATCGACGTCTCGTTGCAATTCGACCGCCAAACCAGCATCTGGACCTACCCCATTCAGACGGTCAGCCAAAGTGAAGGCGGCTTCGAACTGGTTCATCAATCGGTGTGTGTCATGCCGCATTGGCTGATCCAAGGCGATCGCGAAGGCCGCTGGTCGCTGCAGATGACAGTTGCCGTTTCTCATCACAGCCGGCCCCAAGTGTTTGTGCCGCACATGTCCACCACATTGGCTACAACTGGCGTAACTGGCTTGTCAACAATGTGAGCCATGGTAGCTCGGGGGTGTCCATCGCGGCGACGCTAGAGTTTCAAACTGCGTTTACCGAGCGTTACCTGCACGCGCACAAACTGATTTTGCCGTTGAACCACGACCTCCGCCGTCGTGCCAACTTCCGCCTCACCGATCATGTTGATCAATGAGACTTGACTGAGCACAGGCTTGCCCTGAAATTCCACAATCACGTCATCTTCTTTCAAGCCCGCTTGCTGTGCGGGTGAGGGTTCGCTTTTGGGGAATTCGACGATTCTTACGCCTGGACGCATCTGCCCATCTGCTCCATACCGCTGATCATAGGCCAAATCTTGCATTCGCACACCCAACCAACCTCGTTGGACTTCGCCCGACTCGATCAAGTGGTTCACCACGCGGCGTGCAACACGGCTGGGAATTGAAAAGCTGATGCCGCGATAACTTTCTCCCAGAATTGCGGCGTTGACTCCAACAACTTGGCCAACTGCATTGACCAGCGGCCCACCGCTGTTGCCAGGATTCACCGCCACATCGCTTTGCATCAAATCGCCATAGGCAGGTTCTGGGCTGAGGACATCTTGATATCGCGTACCGCTGAGGTCGATACGATGTTTGCCGCTGATGATGCCGAAGGTGATTGTCTGTTGCAATCCGTATGGGCTGCCGACAGCCCATACCGGTGTGCCGATGACTACCGTATCGCTGTCCCCCCACTCAACCGCAATCAGATCTGTGGCGGCCACCTTCAATACCGCTAAATCGGTCTTCGGGTCGACGCCGACGATTTCGGCTGCAAGCTGACGACCGTCAGCCAAGGTTGCTTCGATCTTATTAACTTGTGCCAAATTCCGCTGCTCAGCCCCAGCAATCACGTGGTAGTTTGTCAAAATCAACCCTTCCGCATCAATCACAAAGCCGCTGCCCTGCCCTTCGTAACGCAGTGCCGGATTGCTGCTGCCCAAGAATCGCTCGTATTGCCCCAGCGCTTGCTGGTCGCGAAGGGTATTGATGCGAACAACGCTCGGTCCCAATCGCCGACTGACCATTTGCGACACATCGGTCAAAGAGTCCAGCGACACGTTTTGCAACCGTTCGCTAGACAGCTCGTGCTCGGCTCGCAACTGTCCGCGATACCAGCGATAGCGAATATCCTCGACCAGCGTCGGTACAACCAAACGAGCAGCGACCAGCAATCCCAACACCATCAACATGCTAACCAGGGTTGATCCAGCCATGTGCCAGATACTGGAATGCGACTTGCAACTGGATCGCTTGCCTGCAAAGTCAGACTGAGACGCCGTCTGAGCTGCCGCACTTGGTTCTGCGGTCTCCACCGTCGAAGCGGGATTCTCGCTGTATTGAGAATGATCCATGGTCAAGTGGCTCCACTTGGGCGGCTATCGATGGCGACTGGCATTTATCTTTTAAATCATTGTAGCCGAAGGATTGCGGTGCAGGCAAAAAGTTTTCTTTCGGGGCAGGCTGGTGCCACGCCAAGTGCCCGGGGCGCAAGCGGTTATAACGCCTGTCCAATCCGTGCGGGCACCGACCGTGGGCCGCCTCATTGCCAGCCCGCAGAGCCAGAATCCATTGCGGCAGGGCATCTTCCCGACTTAATAGTTACAGCTTATACAAGCGTTGGCGTTCCCAGCTAACCTGGGGAGGGACGGATCAGCTAGGCCCCCAAGCCCGACAATGTATGATTTTTTGCAACGCCATCAGGAAATGAATGTATGTCACTGGATTTGAAGCAACGATTGTTTGACGAACTGGATCGCCTCGTATTGATCGATCCCCACACGCACATCAATCCACACAGTCCGGCTAGCCAGAGTCTCGCCGAGATTCTGGGCTACCATTATTACACCGAATTGGCGCACTCGGCAGGCATGCCTCGCCTAGCTATCGAAGACCCTAAACTAGGCCCGCGCGACAGGGTGCAGCGGCTGGTTAGTGGCCTGGGACCACTGGACAATACGGTTCAATTGAGTTGGCTCCTGGAAGCAGCCGAAGCGTTGTTTGGAATTCGCCTGGAACGAATTGACGAACGAAATTGGGAGACGCTCTACGATGCAGCCGCAGCCAAGATGGCGCATCCAGACTGGGAGGACGAAGTCTTGCGACTCTCCAAATTGGAGAGCGTTTTCCTGACTAACGATTTTGACGATCCGTTGGTTGGCTTTAATACCAGCCGGTATATACCTTGCTTGCGTACCGACGAGCTAGTATTTCACTTATGTAAGCCGGCGGTGGTGGAGCGGCTAGAGCACAGTTCAAACATCAGTGTGCAGGCGTTGGACGGCCTCCGGCGTTCCATCGCCCAGCGCTTTGAGCATTTTTCGGAGCACAACGTCAAGGCCTGCGCTATCAGCCTGCCGCCTTGGTTTGTGCCACAAGTTATCTCGGATGGTGACGCCGAAATCTCGCTCAGCGCTCTGCTGACTCTCGGCCCTGACGCGCCGGCCGACGACAAGACCCGGATGGCCTACTGGGTCTTCTGGGAACTGGCTGAAAACTGTCGTCGCTTTCGATTGCCGTTTGATTTGATGATTGGTGTCAATCGTCAGGTCTACCCGGGCGGCGTATATCAGGGTCAAGACTTGTACGATAGCCGAGTGTCCTTGATTCAGTACGCGGAACTGCTGAACGCCTTCCCCGAAGTGACCTTTCCCATTTCCGTGTTGGCTAGCGTGACCAATCAGGAGCTGGTCAGCTACGCTTGGATATTTCCCAATGTCGTCTGTCACGGTCATTGGTGGTACAGCAACACACCCAGTTTCATCGCCCGCGATCTGACAGCCCGATTGGAGGCTGTGCCGCGCAACAAGATCATCGGCTACTACAGCGACATGTACAAGCTGGAGTTCGCCTTGCCGAAGTTTGCGATGTTCAAACGCTGCTTGGCAGAAGTCCTTGCCAACCATTTTGTGATTGGGCTAAGATGGAGCGAAACACGTGCACTTGAACTGGGGCGACAAGTGCTACGGGGCAATGTCGAGACCGTCTTTGGTTAAATGCTGCGCAACATTCGCGCTGATCGCTGCATACGATGGCTAAAGCAGAAGAGTCAAAATCCGCTAATGGACCGACGTCCACAACGCAGGCCGTGTTGGCAATTGCAGCGCCTCAGAGTGCCGAGGAATTGATCGACAGTGAACGGCGGATCCAACAGCTTTCGCGCCAATTGGCTGAGAACCAACAGCGGTTCGAAGCGGTGCTCAGCGGCATGGTCGAAGGCGTCATCGCTGTTGACGAACAGTGCAAGGTTCTGTTTCTAAATCAAGCAGCGCGAACGATTCTGACCATCGACCTACCCGACGTCATTGGCAAGCCACTCATCGGCCTAGTGCGCTATGAGGCGGTTCTGAAAGCGACTCGCGAAGCCTTGGCCACAAACCGTACTATACAGGCAACCTTTCAAACTCACGAGCGTAATCGTCGCGACGTTCAGCTACGGGTTGCTCCCATGGCCGGTCAGCCATCGCCGGGCATGACACTGGTGTTTCACGATGTCACCCAACTTCATCGACTGGAAACCATTCGTCGAGACTTTGTGGCGAACGTTTCGCATGAACTTAAGACACCACTCTCGTCGATCAAAGCCTACGCCGAAACGCTCTTGATGGGAGCTATCGACAAGTCGCCCGATAACCGCAATTTTGTGCGTCAGATTGAGCAGCAAGCCGAGACATTAAGCCACCAGATCCATGATCTACTGCAATTGGCACGTATCGAATCAGGCCGGCAAGCCTTTAAGGCTCAGTCGGTCGATTTGCTGCAAGCCGCCACCCAGAGCGTCATGCGACATTCAGAGGAGGCTCGACGCAAGGCGGTTCAGCTGTCGGTTAACGGTCAGTCGCCCGCTGACCAGCGATGTATGGTCTGGATAGACCAAGAAGCACTGCGCACCATCCTGGACAATTTGGTAAGCAATGCCTTACGCTACAGCCATCATCATGGCACAGGACGCCGGCAAGCGACCGTACATTTGCAGGTGACTTTCAGCGATTCTCAGGCAATGGTTCAGGTGATCGACAACGGAATCGGAATTGCGCCTGAGCATCACGGCAGAATTTTTGAGCGATTCTTTCGCGTTGATCCGGCCAGGTCTCGCGAAATGGGCGGAACGGGTCTGGGCTTGTCTATCGTCAAACATCTAGTCCGCTCATTCGATGGTCGTATCGAATTGCAAAGCAAGCCGGGATTGGGTAGCACCTTCACCGTCGTCTTACCTCGGTTCTATGAACAATTTGACTCACCCCTTGCAAAAACTTAGCCGGCTCTTGTTATGTGCTTAAAACTGGCTGGGTTACATTCGACTTGAGCCGAATTAAATGTCAGCTCGGTCATGATTGGGGCTGGGCAATTGACGCCCCTGTATCAAATCGCGTGCTGCGATTTCCTGTAAACCCTATAGCGCTGGGCGGGGCTCATCATCCAAACGCATACGGCTCCTCACTCCAATGCGATTCCATTTTCGTTGCGATAGACGCATCATCAAAACTTAACGCTGGCTTAACGTCGCGTTCTCAGGCGTTTCATAGATGCTCGGTACCATGCTCCGTCAAATGTTAGCGATCAGGCGTTCTGAGTCGCATCGTTTGTTGGATACTTTGCTGAGGAGAATATTAGATGAAGCCTTTTTTTATGGCGAGCTTGGTGGCGCTGGCTGCTGCGGGTTCCGCCCAGGCAGCGATCATTACCCAATGGGATTTTGAAGGCGATACGCTAACTCCCAATAGTGGCACCGGGACCGCGATACTTACCGGTGGAACTACCGGTACTTTTGCCACTGGAAATGGTGGAGGCAGAGGCTGGAATACAGCTACTTATGCAGCACAAAGCGAAGACAGTGGGATGCGCGGGGTCTCGTTCCTGACCAGCACATTGGGGTTTGAAAACATTACCGTCAGCCTAGATCATCGCGCCAGCGGCACCGCTTCGCGTTGGGCACGATTTGAATACACGACAGATGGTGGCACAAGCTGGACGCCCCATTCTAACAATGCTGGCTCATTGTCGCCTCACGATACCTTCTACAGTTTCAATATCGACTTGGGTGCTCTGTCTGCGGTCGAGAATAATCCGAACTTTGGGTTTCGAGTGGTGTCAATCTTTTCGCCACTTGCTTTCGATCAAAACGCCTCGCTGGCAGACTTTGGGCCCAATACGGCCTACATGCGCGCTAATGCTCAGGCTTCGTATACGCCAGGCGGAGGAGTTGGAACCGGTAATTACGGTGGAGGTGGTTCTGGCGGTACTTGGCGATTTGACAACGTGACGATTAGTGGAACCGCTGTTCCCGAACCAAGCTCCATAGCGCTACTGACGCTGGTGACGTGCAGTGGAACTGTGATCCGCTTTCGTCGAGCGTTCTAAGTCGTTCGGACGCAGTAACCGATGACGGTCGCGCTCAATTCGGTTGGTACTGCTGGCGTGCTAAATGCAAAAACGGTCCTCTCGATAGCAGTCCTCTGCATCGATACGACTGAAACACGACTCATTGCGAGCAACCCCATTGACTGACCCCATTTGTCGGTGTGTTTGGCCCAACTCATTAGGTAAATGGAGAGTCAAAATTTAGCTACTGGTAGACCAGCGGGTGTTAGAACGTTTCAACTGGAGTCTGCACTGCACCCGTTGGCCTACCAACCATTCAGTTCGCCAACCGGACTAGTTTGCAGCCGACCTGCATCAAGCAGGTCGGCTGTTTTCATGCGCTTGCGCCTGCCCAGCCTCTTGATACTGTTTGATGCCCCGAAACGTACACGCCATTGTTCGAGCCGGGCGAGCCGAACCAGTGGAAGCCATTCGATAGGACGTGACCGGGACGGATATCGTGACGACGATCGTCCGCAAGTTTAAGCTGCGCCCCAGGCCGGCGCGCCACATACACGCGTAGCAAATTGTACGAACAGTTACCCACAGCCAAACGATCCCAACATGGCGCAACGTATGACGCTCTGGGGAGCTGCTGTCCGCTTAACGACTTCACGCAAATTTCACAAATGGCACGTCTTTTTTTAACACGTTAGTTCTACGATATCGCCGCTTTTAGTGCTGAGTACCTGCAGCTAAGTAGCATTCGGCGAAGCGGGTTGCTCGCGATACTTAGTTCATCAAGGTGCTGGATCTAGCGCAGTGCAGCACTTTACTCACTCAAGAAAGAGAGTCGACCAATGCGGCGAACGACGATTGCTATGTATCTTGTACTCGCGAGCTGTTCAGCTCTGCGTGCCGAGACAATTACACAATGGGATTTCCAATTTCTACAGGGTGAGCTGGCAATAGGCACGAATGTCGCAAACGTTGGTAGCGGCGCCATCACCCATCTTAACGGAGTCAGTCACCCTGGTTTCAACTCAGGAAATGGTTCCTCTGATCCGGTTCAACCCGGTCAAGCACACCAGACGGATTCCTATCATCCTCAGTCTACGAGCAGCGGCACTCGAGGCGTTCAATTCTCCGTGGATACAACGGGTTTTCAGAATTTAGTTTGCAAATTCGACCTGCGAACCAGCAATACCTCCAGTCGTTGGTATCAAGTCCGATATACAACAGACGGCGTCAACTTCGTCGACCATGGGAGCCCCATTCGCTTGGAGCGATACAATGTTGACAATATTGAAATTGGCGTGGGCGATGTTTGGTCCAATCAACAGATTATTGATTTGACTAACGTACCCGGAGTTAACAACAATCCCAACTTTGCGTTTCAGGTCGTATCTGTGTTTTCGCCAGTCGCCTTTACTGAGTTCCTAAGTGGCACCAACTATGCTGCCGACACCGCTTATGAAGCAGCGCGAAATCGTCCGACAGGATTCGGCGCCCAATCGAATTATGCTGGAGGCACATGGCGATTTGACATGGTGACTGTCAGCGGTGAAGTCATGTCGGGCATGGCTACCAGTTTCGTCACGGCCCAGGTCTATCACAACGGCTTTAGCGGTGGTGGAGCCTCCCCCTGGAATGCGGTCGACCCGCACAAGCAGCCGATTCGGCGAGGCGAGCAACCGACGACATTCGGCCTCGTCAATCTGACCAACGACAGTCGCGGATTGAACGGGGTTGTGTTGGACTTCGACAACTTGACTTCCCTGGATGATGTTAGCTTGGTTTACAAGATGAGTCCTCAGGGAGCGTTTAGCGAGGCTGGCAATCCGGTTTCGGCATGGGAGAATGCGCCGACTCCAACATCGGTAGTCCTCTATCCGGAGTTGGCGGAAGCCGATAACAATGACCGGATCCTGATTTTGTGGGCCGACAACGCTATTCAAAATCGCTATCTGAGCATCAAAGTCACCATTGGTTCGGCGACGATCGAGCTGTACGTCGGGCACTTGCTGGGTGAAACCACAGGACCAGACTTGACGCCAACTTTTACGGTTTCATTTGCTGACATTACCGAGATCAAGAATACCGTCGCTCAGATTGTTAACGCGGGTGGCCTGACCGATATTGACAAGAACGGAACCGTTGCCTTTGCGGACATCACGGCCATGCGTAACAATATCAGCGCCCAACTGACACAGATTACGATACCGGCTGAGTAAAGTATTGGTGGTGAGTCACTTGACGGTGCCACAATTAACTGTGGCGGTGCTGGGCGCTTGATCGCCTAGCACCGCGACTGACAAACCATTTTTTAGAGACAATCTACACCGACTATGAACATCCATTTCACCCGCGAATTAGCAACGCTCCAAGATCGACTGATGTCCATGTTTTGCCTGGTCGAGCAGATGATCAATGATGCAACCCGATCGCTGTGCAGTCGTGAATTGAATCGAGTGCCACAAGTCAAGGACTTGGACAAACGCGTCAATGCAGAAGAAGTTCTGATCGAGGAGGAATGTTTGAAAATTCTTTCCCTCTATCAGCCGGCAGGCAGCGACCTGCGACAGATCGCGTCGATCCTCAAGATCAACGCCGACCTGGAACGCATTGCTGATCTGGCTGGAAATATCGCGGAGCGGGCTGTGGGCTTAATGGAATTTCCGTACTTTCCTGTACCGGATCAATTGCCGGTACTGGCGCGCGAGTCCACGGAGATGGTTCGTAAGGCTCTCAACGCTTTTGTGGCCCAGAATGTTCAGCTCGCCAAACAAGTCATCCTTGACGATGCCTCGGTGGATCGGCTGAATCGCGAGATCATCGGCGAGCTCAAATCGCTGATGCGTACAGACGGTGATTATGTCGAAGCCGCTCTCAATTGCTTCTCGGCCTCGAAGCATTTTGAACGCATTGCGGACCATGCCGAGAATATCGCTGAGGATGTGATCTACATGATCAGCGGCGAGATTATTCGCCACAAACATGGGCAGTTTTCACTTCGGGACGATTGTCATGCCGCGCCCTAAAATCTTGATCGTCGAAGATGATCGGGCTATTGCAGATGTCTTGATTTATAATCTGCAAGCCCTCGAATATGAAGTCTCACATGCGTCCAACGGCCCAGAGGGTTTGGAGCTGGCCCAGCGAAATCTACCCGATGTGGTCATCCTGGATGTGATGCTGCCAGGCATCGATGGGCTGGAGGTTTGTAGACGCCTGAAGTCTGCTCCAGAGATTCAATTGACCAAAATTCTGATGCTCACCGCGAAGGGAGAAGAGGGCGATCAGCTGGTCGGATTTAATGTTGGTGCAGACGATTACGTGGTTAAACCGTTCAGCGTTAGAATTCTGATGGAACGCATCAAGGCTTTGCTGCGACGGGTTGGCCAGGACGAGCCAATTGGTGATGAGGGAGTTATCATCTGCGGACCAATAAAGATCGATCGGCTGAAGCATCGGGTGCAGGTCAATGGCGAGGCTGTTGAGCTAACCGCCTCTGAATTCCGCTTGCTGGACAGCTTGATCAGCCAACCGGGCCGCGTGTTTGATCGGCAAGAGTTGATCGAATTGGCGCTGGGTAGCGACTCGCTGGTACTCGAACGGACTGTCGACGTCCACGTTCGCTCAATTCGCAAGAAGCTGGGAGCGCTCGCCGAGTGCATCGAAACCGTGCGCGGGGTAGGTTACAGATTCTACGAACCTGATCGCCAGGCCTGACCTTCCCTAAACCGGCTGTTCAAGTTGGCGGCGGAGGCTGGCACCGTGGCCGGCTTGGCCAAAGGCGACCATGCGGGCGACGCACACTTTTTTCATTGCAGCTCGAGCTGGCTTCAGGTAGTCACGTGGATCAAACTTGTCGGGGCTTTCCATCAGTACCTGGCGAATGGCTGCGGTCATGGCCATGCGATTGTCTGTGTCAACGTTGATCTTGCGTACGCCGCTCTTGATGCCGCGCTGTATTTCCTCGACTGGTACGCCATAGGTTTGCTTCATTTTTCCGCCGTACTTGTTGATCATATCCTGCAGCTCTTGCGGAACCGAGGAACTACCGTGCATGACCAGGTGCGTATTGGGCAGACGCGCATGAATCTCTTCAATGCGGCTCATGGCCAACACTTCACCGTCCGGCTTGCGAGTGAATTTGTAAGCACCATGGCTGGTTCCGATGGCAACGGCCAAGGCGTCGACTCCCGTGGCTTCCACGAATTCAGCCGCTTGATCTGGATCAGTCAGTAGTTGGTCATGCGACAATTGACCGGTTGCACCGTGACCGTCTTCCTGTTCACCTTCACCAGATTCTAGCGAACCGAGGCAGCCCAATTCGCCTTCCACCGATACGCCACGAGCATGGGCGATGCGAACGACTTCGCTGGTGACCTTGACGTTGTAGTCGTAGCTGGCAGGGGTCTTGCCGTCCTCTTCGAGGGAACCGTCCATCATCACCGAGGTAAATTCATTGTCGATGGCGCTAACACAAGTGGCCACGCTATTGCCGTGATCCAAATGCATCACGATCGGCAGGTGCGGGTGCAGTTCTGCTGCAGCCCGCATCAAATTGCGCAAATACAGATCCTGTGAGTAGGCCCGTGCGCCTCGCGAAGCTTGAATGATCACCGGCGAATCCGTCTCGACAGCCGCCTCCATGATCGCCTGAATCTGCTCCATGTTATTCACATTAAACGCAGCTACACCGTAGTTGTTTTCAGCAGCATGATCCAATACAACGCGCAGCGGCACTAGCGGCATAACAGTCATCTCCTGCCTCGTACCCGCCGTGGCGAGCCTCAGCGCTTGGGGAACCCTGGAACATCGAAACTATGCCTCATTATCTGCCGGATGCCGTAATTCGCAATCCCGAAAGTCAGATGTTTGCTGTTGGTCGCATTGCCAGACACAGCCGATTTGGAATGGAATGAACGGGGGTTAACGGAAATTCATCTTCCACTGGCGGGAGCTAATGCAGCCGAAGCCGCGCTAGCCAATGGGCTGGCGCGCAATTGATCTGGGCATGAGCCGTTGTTTTCGGCTGGCCAGATTCCCAGAATGATTATGGCCCGACCGCGCTGGGCCAGATGCGGTACAAGGCGCGTAGCAGAATGGGCAGGACGACTAGATTGGCTGCCAGTCCGCCCAACATGACGATGGTCACCAGATATCCGAATTGCACTGTTGGCACAAAGTTTGACAGGGTTAGCACCATGAACCCGGCGATCAGCGCCAAATTGGCCAGCATGATTGCCAGCCCCACGGAACCGTGCGCCTGGCCAATGGCAGTGTTGAAGTCCGCGCCTGACTTAAGTTCATGACGGAAGCGATACAGGTAGTGAATGCTGAAATCCACCGCTAGTCCCATGGAGACGCTGGCCAACATGGCGGTGGCCATATTCATCTTCAGTCCCAACCAGCCCATGCTACCAATGACAATTAAGATTGGCGAGGCATTCGGAATCAGGGCCAAAACACCCAGTACAGGACTGCGGAAAGACAGGCTAAGCATGACAAAAATCAACAACACGGCGACCCCAAACGTAATCCATTGATCGGACAACATGCTGCTGACCAAGAACATGATCAAAATTTCGGACCCGGCCGATCGAGCGCCAGGGAAATATTTGAGGCCGATCGCCTCCACAGCATTCAGTCGGTCGATCTTGGCCTGATTGCCTTCCAGGTCACCGGTTAGAACCGAGATTCGCAGCACGTTGCGATCTTTATTCCAAAAGCCGGATACCAGACCAGGCTCTCGTTTGTCGATTTGGCCGAGCAGGTATCGAGGAGCTAGATTCGCGATGGCCGCTTGCGCAAAGCGCTCCGACAGGTTGGTCGGCTGAGGACCATTCTTGTTCTGCATAAATGCGAACAGATCGGTGAGTGACATTGAGCCCAACACGCCCTCGACCTGCAACAGCTCGCGCTGAATCTGACGGACCTGTTCAATAAAATCATCAAACTTGGGATCGCTGGCGCTCGGACCGTCAATGATCAAGTCGAATCCTCCGGTAGCCCCCAGTCGTTCAGAAATAAACTTATAGGACTGTACGATAGGGCTATCTTCGTGAAAATTGTCGGTAAAGTCTGTAGCCGATTCCAGACGTGTCGTGCCAATCGTCAAGAACCCAAGCATCACCAGACCGACTGTGGCAAACAGCCAAGGGTAACGTTCGACGGCCCGATTCAACCATTGCAGCAGCACGGCGGCTTTTTTCTCTCCAGGTGCCCGTTGCGGATCGCTGGACCCGCCGCCAATCAATACGGCGCCAGAGATTACTCCTAGAATGGCCACTAACACGAACAGCGTGCCGATCCCCATCATCAACCCAAAACTTTGTACCGGCACGATGCGACTGACCATCAACGAAAAGAATCCGCCCATGGTGGTCAGAATGGTCCATGCAGTAGCGGGGCCCACATGAGCCAATGTTCCGCGCATGGCGGCCTGTGGATCAAGCCACGACCGATACTCGCGATAGCGAATGGCAAAGTGAACAACGGTCCCTACGCCAATCACCGTTACCAAAGCCACCAGTGGCGAACTAACCATACTCAGCTTCATACCAGCGATGACCATCGAGGCTTTGGTCCAAATGAGTGCGAGGTGCACTACGATCAGCGGCATGAACATCCAGCGCAGATTGCGAAACATGATGGCAATCACCAGCGTCATCACCAACGTCGAGTAGATGCCTAGCTTCTGACCGTCGTTTTCCAGGTGGCTGAAGACATCATCTACCAGCACCGGACCACCAGCCACCAGAGCTTCACCAGGATATTGGTCGGCAATCTCACGCAGTCGCTTGATCGTCTGGGCACGCGGTTGATCGGTATCCTCCAATAGCTTGAGCGTTACAACAACAGCCGTCGTCTGACCGTCGGGCGAGATCAGTCGATTCAGGTACAGATCGCTGCCAATCAATTCTTTGCGCAAGTCATCGGCGGTGGCGGCACCGCTAGCCAGCACCTCCTTCAGCGATACATCGCTAAGTGGCGCCGATGGGCGTCTCATGCCCGCCAGACTCATGATGCTATCTACACCCGGAACATCCGCGAGTTGTTTGGAGAACTGCTCTAGTCTATCCAAGCCGTCGACGCTGATCAGGTCCGGGTCTGAATAGGCGACCACACAGGTCTCTTGAGCCCCGAAGATTTCCTTCGATTCCAGGTAATTGGTTAAGCGGGGATCGGACTGATGGAACAGGCGTTCCAGACTGCGGTCAAATTGCAAGGACAGCGAATAAGGCAGCGCTAGCCCGCCCAAAAGCAGGCTGCCGATCAACAGCAGCCAGCGAAACCGAATCAGTTGGCTCACGCCAGCCAGAAGTCCAGGCGACACATCAAAATTGTCATCAGCGCGGTTGCGCGGGTTGTCGGCAGTAGAAGCGGAAAGGTCGCTGTCGCTGGGAAGTTGCTGAGCATCCATCGTGACTGCGCCTGCCTAGCACCGCCTTACTGCGGGCGTTGAGACATGGGGAATCTGTCGCCACCTGAGCGTCAAGAACTGCTGGCGCTCCTGTTATGATCGCATGACGCTATCATAGGACCGCACGGGCTGTCAACAACCCATCAGTCAATTGACAGTCTGCGGAACAATAGTTTGGCCGCCTAGGGCAAGTGACGGCAGCTACAATTGCCCACATGCTTTGGGGTCCACTAGCTGGCATCGATTGCATGGCTTAGTCAGCCAAACGTTGCCGGCGAGCGACTCCGCTGGCATAGGCGGCGGACTCAACCGCAGCGGCAACCGCTTCGCCCACGCGACGATCAAACACCGATGGCACAATGTAGTCAGCGTGCAGCTCATTTTCGCCAATAATCTCTGCAATGGCTTTGGCGGCCGCCAATTTCATTTCCTGATTGATCCTTGAAGCGCGACAGTTGATGGCACCACGAAAGATTCCCGGAAAACACAGCACGTTGTTGATCTGATTGGGATAGTCGGACCGACCGGTGGCCATCACGGCAACATGGCCGGCTGCAAGTTCGGGCATGATTTCAGGTACCGGATTAGCCATCGCGAACACGATCGGGTGGTTGGCCATCCGCTGCAAGTCCTCAACCTTGAGTACATCGGGACCGGACAAGCCCAAAAATACGTCGGCACCGGCCAGTACATCGTGAACGCTCCCAGTTTCCCGTTGGGGGTTGGTATTCTCAGAAAACCACTTTTTAACCGAGTTCATATGCTCAGTTCGCCCTGAATAGAGCGCGCCGGTCTGGTCACAACCAACCAAATTGTGAACGCCGGCCTGCATGACGATTTTCGAGCACGCAACTCCGGCAGCTCCAATGCCATTGACCACGACTTTGACATCTTCAATCTTCTTGCCGACCACGCGTAGAGCGTTGATCAGCGCTGCCAAGACTACGACAGCCGTGCCGTGCTGGTCGTCGTGAAACACCGGTATATCCAGCTCGGCCTGCAAGCGTTCTTCAATTTCAAAGCAACGAGGCGCTGAGATGTCTTCCAGATTGATTCCTCCAAAACCGACTGCGATATTCTTGACCGTTTGCACAATCTGGTCTGGATCTTTAGTATTCAGACAGATCGGAAAGGCGTCGACTCCGCCGAACTCCTTGAACAACTGAGCTTTTCCTTCCATCACCGGCATGGCGGCGGCAGGACCAATGTCGCCGAGTCCCAACACGGCGGTGCCGTCAGTAACCACAGCCACGG
This sequence comes from Pirellulaceae bacterium, assembly GCA_019636385.1. Classification (NCBI taxonomy): domain Bacteria; kingdom Pseudomonadati; phylum Planctomycetota; class Planctomycetia; order Pirellulales; family Pirellulaceae; species Pirellulaceae bacterium. The sequence continues at coordinate 153,021 of JAHBXT010000003.1, forward strand.
TATTCTTCTTGATGGTCAGGCTAAAGACCTTCTCGGGATCTTGATGAATTGCGCTGCATACGCGAGCCACACCAGGCGTGTAAGCCATTGACAGGTCCGAGCGGGTTTTCAGCGGAACTTTGGAGACCACTTGTATCTTGCCGCCCAAGTGCATCAAAAATGTGCGATCGCTGACATGTAGAACTTCAACACCCTCGACGCTGCTGGCAGCCGCTACAATCTCTTGATCGTGGGACTCGCTGGAGGCATTAACCGTTAAGTCGCGAACCAAATGATCGCGACCGACACTGACGATATCAATGCCTTCGATGTCGCCACCTGCCTTGCCAATCGCCGTCGTTAATTCACCTAGCTTGCCCGGTTTATTTCGGATTTTGACGCGAAGTGTGACACTGAAGCTGGCGTTGGGAGAACCTTGACGAGTCATATAATCAGTACCACACTTCCTGTTAGATGTAGAACATGGCCACCGCATCAGGGGTCAGCCTTTGAGCCAGTTGAGCTAAAGTTTGACTGTGCAAGAAACGAGTTTGCAGTTCGTCCAACTCTTGCCAAACTTCGGCGACTACTTGGGCGACGGCATTCCACTGGCCACCGTCCGTCTGACCAAAATCCGCAACGAACGAGGGACTAAAGCACACAGCATCAACAATTGCAGCCAGTGAAATCTGATCTGGAGGCTTGGCGAGTCGAAAGCCACCAGCAGAACCTCGGACGCTGACAATTAGTCCGGCGGTGCGGAGTTGTTGCAGAATTTGGCCTAGGAATTGACTGGGAATTCGCTGTTGATCGGAAATGGTGCGTGCGGTGAGCAATTGACCCGATTGATAGCGAACCGCCAGCGACAGCATGGCTAGCGTTGCATAATGAGATTTGATCGGGAGCTGCATGTGGAAAGTTGCTCCATTTAGTCCGCAGTGTGTAGTCCACATTCGGTCTTAGCGAATCCACTCCAGCGACCAGCTCTCTCGTCTTCGCCGGGCAACACGCTTCGCGTACACGGTTGGCAACCAATACTGGTAAACCCCTGATCATGCAGTGGGTTATACGGAATATTTTCCTTGGCAATCAGACTCCATACTTGCTTCTTCGTCCAATTGGCCAAGGGGCTAACTTTGACCAACCCGAATTTTTTATCCCATCCTACGATGGGTGCTCGCGCACGATCAGGACTTTGATCCCGCCGAATAGCACTGGCCCAAGCATCAAATCCAATCGCTGCTTCGCGCAGGACACTGATCTTTCGCTCGGCGCAGCATCGATTTGGATCATGGGTGTAAACCGGACCACCGTTCAGGCTTTCAAATTCCTGAACGCTTAGTCTGGGGCGTTTTAGCTCTACTTCGATACCGTAGCGACGCTTGACCTCTTCACGCAACTCCAAGGTCTCTGCAAATTGATAGCCCGTATCCAAATTGAAAATCGGGGTGGCCGGGTCGATTTTGGCTAACAGATGAATCAACACCATACCTTCGGGACCAAAGGCCGTAGCCATGGTGAACTTGGGCGCATAGCGCTGTACGGCCCAGCGCAAAATCTCTTGGGGCTCAGCCTGTTCCAGCTGTTGACTGTGCACAGCCAACTCTTCCAGCACCTCGGGCGTAGCAACCGCCGGCTCTGGCAACACAGGATAGCTGCCAGTCGAATCACTCTGGTCGGCAAAATCAGCCGGGGTCAGTACCCGCAGTTGAACAGGTGCCCCAGCTTGCTGAGTTGTGGCTGAAGATGCCGGGTCGTTTTGTCTGTGGGGTAGTGCCATCAAATATAATCCCTTAGCCAAATCGCTCGCAAACAATCGGAAATCGCACCCTCGACCGCCAAATCCACTACCGATACTTTACCATTTATACCAAAATAGTCAAGTATCGTGTCATTGGGGATTTATCGTCACAATCGGGCAGCAGCTTGAGTACCAGCCTGGACGCCCGCCTACGAACTCAAATGGTGATGCTTAAGGTGGCTGCCGGAGTTGAAGGAGTGCATAATCCACGTTCCACAGCAGAACTCTAGGCTCGATAGGCCGGTATTGATCAGCGAACCGAACTGTTGATGCTGGGCTTCGGACCATGCCTGACCTAATAATTCAATCAATAGCAGCCGTTTGAAATCGGCATGGATCACCAGCGCATCCACGTGCGATCCCGGTTCGACAATGCTGGACTCCAACCAGTGCCGCACCGACAGGGCGCGCCGCTGTGCGTCGGATTTCGATTCAAACGGTCTACCCCACCAACCCTGCTGGCCGATGCGCGGATCCACATTCCATTCAGGGTACCGCTGCAAGAGTTCATCTCGGCCCATACCCTGTTCTCCGCGTTTCTCGTGGTCCAGGTAACCGCTGTAGCACCCGCCCTCTTCAAACAGGTCGCTGCGAATTTCGGCCACCAAGCCGGTCGCTTCGGCAATCAGTCTGGTAGTCTCCAGCGATCTGAGGAATGGGCTGCAGTACAATTTGCGCAGCGGGTAGCCGGCCAGAGAACGCGCGATGGCCTGCGCCTGTTGATAACCCAGCGGTGTCAAGCCAGGATCGCACACACGTTGCTCCATCGGCAGAGCGTTGTTGGCGGATTGAGCATGACGAATCAATAGAATGTGCGACATGGCTAATGTTCCATAAACTGCCGCGCCAAGTTAACTTCCTGACTGCCAAACAGGTCGTCCATTTGTGTTGCCGCCAATCGCACGAGTAGTAGCACATGCTCGTCTGTTTGCTTAGCGGTACGAGACACGAAGAACGCCTGCCCCAACGACTTTGGCGGCTGAGTGGCGGCGATAATCAGTACATTGCCGGGGGCCATACGAGTACGAATCTTGAGCGGTTTCCAGGCCTTGATCTCACGTCGAGATTCTTGGCGAACGCCGGAGTCTGTAGTTACAAAGGTACTGCGAGGCTCACCGTGGTGCACTTCAGGTATGAGTTCAATATCGGCTTGCCCATTGTTCAGCGGAAAGGTCGTCAGCGCAAACAGAGCTGTGGGACGGTCGCCAAAGGTCACGCCAGCCAACTGGCCGTCAATACTGGTTAACACCGACATTGGCTCTCCGGCGACTTGCCGCAGCACCACCTCTTTGCGGCGGCCAGCGCGACAGCGCAACAGTCGCATTCCGTGGGGAGTCTCTGAGGCAAGTCCGGCTCGTTCCAAGGCGTCGAGATGACGTTGGCTGCTAGCTTGGCTTAAACGGCGGTTAATCTCTGCCGGCAACTCGCTGCGCAATACGCCAACGCGCACCCCATTAGCATCCAATCGGAGACGCTGCTCCAAATCAATAATCGTTTCGTCGACCGACAGCCAAATCTCTTGCATTTGAGCAACTTGATGGTCCTCGAAGCGCATCAGCACCGTTTCGATATCCAGGCTGTCAGGCGACGGCTTGGGGACGGGTAGTCCAATGGCCGAATCAACCGATGGTTGGGCATGCCATCGCGCGCACCCACTCTCGCAGGCCAATAGGCTCCAGCCAAGCAAAACCAAGGGCACAAGCCGCAGCCGCGATGCTTTGTTTACATCACGCAAGGAGCCGTATTTGCACTGGTTGTAGGGCACCATGTCCGAGATACAGGTGGTTAGAAGAGCCAGATAATTCGACGTACGACCACCAGATAAATAGGGTGGTGCAGGGGCAGATTAGTGGCTTGGGGACTACCCGGTCAAGGTGACCCGCGATGCTAGCTTGCAGCCGCTTGAAACAAATCACTCCCCTGCCAATTTGCAAGCTTTGGGCTACGATATCAACTCCAATTCCCAGCCGGTGTGTGACGGTCCGGGAAGGCCGTCAACAGGTTTGGTGAATTCAATGGAAAAGATCAAGGTAGCGATCATCGGCATGGGCACAGTGGGCAGCGGTGTCGCACGCCTGTTGTTAGACCACAGCGACCGCGCTGCCAGACACACAGGGCGTGAGCTGGTGCTGGACAAGGCGGTGGTTCATGATCTCAGCAAACCGCGCGACCTGGAGCTTCCCGCAGGCATGCTGACGGATGACTTGGAGCAGGTGCTCAAGAACCCTGAGATACGCTTGGTTGCCATGTTGGTTGGCGGGCTGGAGCCGGCGCGCACATTTACGCTGCGACTGCTGGAAGCAGGCAAGGATGTCGTGACCGCCAACAAGGCATTGTTAGCTGAACATGGTTCTGAGTTGTTTGATCGGGCTCGAGCGTTAGGGCGCTGTATCGCCTTTGAGGCTGCCGTGGCTGGCGGCATTCCAATTATCGCCAACATCAGTCAGTGCCTGGCCGCTAATCAAATATTGGGGCTGGAAGGCATTTTGAATGGAACCAGCAATTTTATCATCGACAAAATGGACCAGCATGGATGGAGCTACGATGCTGCCCTGCGTGAAGCTCAAAAGCTAGGTTTTGCCGAAGCGGACCCGTCGATGGACGTCGACGGATCCGACGCCGCGCAAAAGCTGGCCATCTTGGCTCACTTGGCATTCGGAGCACGGGTGCACTGGCAGGACATTGCTCGTTCCGGAATCGACAGTCTGAACACCATCGATCTCGGCTTTGCGTCGGAGCTTGGATATCGTATCAAATTGATCGCTCACGCAAGGTTGACCAATGGCCAAGTGGAGTTGAGTGTCTCACCAACGTTAGTTCGCAAGGGACATCCGCTGGCAGAAGTTCACGCCAACTACAATGCGATCAGCCTGGACGGGGACGCTGTCGGCGATCTGTTCTTTCATGGTCAAGGGGCCGGTCAAATGCCAACCGCTTCAGCCGTGGCGGCGGACTTGATCGACGTCGCCGTCGGAAGGGCACGCATCACCTTCCAGGCCCTTGAATTGTGGAGCGACCGACAGTCGACCGTCAACCTGGCGGCCCAATCCGATTTGCCAGGCCGATTTTACCTGCGCTTGGAAGTCCTGGATCAGCCTGGCGTCATGGCACAGATCACCAAGATCATGAGCGACCAAAAACTTTCAATAGCCTCGATTATCCAGCACGAATCCGATCCAGATTCATCCGTCGCCGCGAGTAGTTTGACAGACCGCAGCGCACGCAGCGTGTCGCTGGTTATCATGACTCACGAAACCACCGCAGGCGCCGTGGATCGCGCCGTTGGTCATTTTGTGAAGCTGCCTGTGGTAACCGGCAATGCCGTTCGGATGCGGGTGTTGGAAACTCGCCAGAAGTCCTAATGTACCCATAACCAGCGCACGCCGCGGCGCAATCAACCATTTACCGCTTCCAAACTATGAAGTATGCAATCATTATTCCTGACGGCTGCGCTGACCAGCCGCTGCCACAGCTGGATGGAAAGACTCCACTTCAAGTCGCCAACATTCCGCACATGAACGCGGTGGTCCGTGATGGCTTGATCGCCGAGACGGACAACGTGCCCTTGCACTTTCCCGCTGGCAGTGAAGTCGCCAATATGTCCCTGTTTGGGTACGATCCCAATGAATACTTCACCGGTCGCGCGCCTATCGAGGCTGCCGCGCAGGGCATCGCACTGGGCCCCGATGATTGGGCGGTTCGCTGCAATCTGGTAACGGTCCAGAATCAGATCATGCTGGACTTCACCGCGGACCATATCTCGACCGCCGAGGCCAGCCAACTCTTGAAGACCTTGGCAGATGCGGTGGCTGATGATCGCCTGCAGTTTGTGCCGGGAGTCAGCTATCGCAATTTGATGATCTATCGTGGTCGGGCTGGCGAGCCCGCTCCGTTTGCGACGGACACGCGAACACGCGCGCCTCATGATTTGACTGACTTACCGGTGGTCGATGACTATCCGCGAGGTCGCGGCAGCGATTTGTTGACAGACTTGATGAATCGCTCGGAGACTCTATTTGCGGATCATCCGGTGAATCGACAGCGGCTGGCGGCAGCCAAGCGACCGGCTACCAATGTGTGGCTGTGGGGATTGGGCGGCAGCCCACAGCTACCGGATTTCAGCCAGCGATTCGGTGTACGAGGGGCGATGATCACGGCCGTCGATTTGTTGCGTGGCCTAGCGGCGCTCGTTGGCTGGGACCGCATCGAAGTGCCGGGTGCCACCGGTTATCTGGATACGAATTACGCTGGCAAGGGCCAAGCAGCCGTCAAGGCCCTGGATCACTTCGATATTGTGTGCGTGCACGTCGAAGCCCCTGACGAAGCCTCACACGAAGGGCGGTACGAAGAAAAAATTCGAGCACTCGAGGCCATCGACCAGCATATTGTGGCTCCGGTCCGCGCCAAACTGGAAAGTCTAGGAGACTATCGACTGATGGTGCTGCCCGATCATCCGACTCCCTGTGCAACTAAAAAACACAGCCATGGCATGGTGCCGTTGGCGCTGTGCGGCACGGGAATCAGCGGATATGGCGAAAGCTATAACGAAGTTGCGGCTGCCGCCAGCCACATCAAGTTTCCCAACGGATGGGAAATGATGCAGCAGTTTGTAAAGGGTCAATGGACCTGACGCAGGCGGAACCATCGGTGAGTCGATTTGACTGTGCGTTAGCTGTTAGTCAATGATCCCGGGAAGTTTGTAGTCTTTCGTTCAACGTATTGCGAGAATTTCGAGTTTCGTTTGTAAGGTTTGACGAAGTATCATGGCGCTCATAGTTCAGAAGTTTGGCGGCACCAGTGTGGCTGATCCAGAAAAGATTTTGGCCGCCGCCCGCAAGGCGATCCGCGCTCAACAAGATGGTAATCAAGTCGTAGTCGTCGTCAGCGCGATGGGCCACAACACGGACTTGTTAATCGACCTGGCAGCGCAAGTCAGCGATTCACCGCCCGCACGCGAAATGGACATGCTGTTGTCCACAGGCGAGCAAGTTAGCGTCGCACTGATGGCCATGGCGGTGCATTCGTTGGGTTCGAAAGCCGTCAGTTTGACCGGTGCGCAAATGGGAATTCACACCGACAGTTCGTTCACCAAGGCGCGCATTCGGCGCATCGAAGCTGAACGTATCCGCAAACTACTCAGCGAAGGCAACATCGTCATTGCGGCCGGCTTTCAAGGTATCGACGAAGACTTCAACATCACCACCTTAGGCCGTGGCGGTAGCGATACGACCGCCGTGGCTCTGGCTGCGGTACTGCTGGCTGACGCTTGCGAAATTCATACCGATGTCGATGGTGTCTACACCACAGATCCGCGGCAATTGCCGGAAGCTCGGCACATGAGCCAGATCAGTTACGATGAAATGCTGGAGCTAGCTAGCTTGGGCGCAGGCGTCATGCACAACCGATCGATTGAATTCGCTAAGAAATACGGAGTACCGATCCATGTGCGAAGTAGTTTCAGCGATACGTTAGGGACTCTGATAGTCAGCGAGAGTGAATCACCGACGACAGCTGTGTGTGGTGCGGCTATGACGCGCGATGAAGCGCGGATCACAGTGCAAGGTGTACCCGACGTACCTGGGATGTCCCTTCGCATTTTCCAATTGTTGGCCGACCATAAAATCGACGTCGACATGATCGTCCAAAACGTGGGAGATGAAAGTCGCGCTGATGTGTCGTTCACGGTACTCAAGCAAGAACTGAAAAAAGCCCAGAACGTCATTGATCACGCCGTTCAGTTGGTCGGTGCGACGGGGGCGACGTATGACGATCAAGTTTCCAAGGTCAGCGTGGTGGGACTGGGCATGGCAGCCCAAACGGGCGTGGCCCGAAAAATGTTCCAAGCCCTGGCCGATGGGAACATCAACATTCAAATGATTACAACCAGCGAAATCAAGATTTCGGTGCTGGTATCGCGCCAGCAAGCTTCTGCCGCGCTCCGCGCCGTGCATCAATCGTTTGAACTTGGCCAACGACCCGCCGACGCCGTTCAATGGCAGACCCTGCCGTCACGTAAGGCCAGCCAGGCCGACCTGGACAAGTTAGTCCATGATCTGCAAGCCGCTGACATGGAGCAGCTACGACTGAGCGATATTAGTTTGACCGACGATCAGGCGCGGATCACGCTGTCTGGTGTCCCCGACTCGCCTGGACTAGCTGCGGACGTGTTTGGCGCTGTCGCCTCAGCGGGTGTCCTGGTAGACATGATCGTGCAGAGCTGTGACGGTTATCAAGGAATTACCAGCATCAGCTTCACCATTCCCCGCAATCAATACGATGCCTGCATGCAGGTTGTCGACCAGCTCAAACAGCAATTCAAAATTGGAAATATCGCGGGCTGTCGCGAAATTAGTAAGTTATCGGTAAGCGGGATTGGCTTGCGTAGCCACACCAGCGTAGCCATTGGCATGTTTGAAGCATTGGCGTCAGCCGGGGTCAACGTTAACATGATCAACACCAGCGAGTTGCGGGTGAACGTCGTGGTCGACAGTCGCTTCGGGCAACGCGCTCTCAGCAGCCTAAAAGAACGCTTCAAGAATGCAGTCAGTTAGGCGATGTTCTACTGTGGTAGCTTGTCGTTGAGCCGCGCCAATTTGGCTTGCACGACTTTCCATTGCTTGACGATTTCACTCACTACCTGAGCCCCCGGCTGGGCATCGTCAGGACGCACGATTTTACCTCGGCTCGGCTGCGCGGCTGCCACTGATGTCGACCGCGTTATGGCCTGCGTCGCCGGTTGATCGAGTTCGACGTTTTCGACCAGCAGTTTGTGACCCGAGATCAATTTCCGCATGGCTGCGGATACTTGCTCGATGATTTGCGGCAGGCCACTCAGCATCGGATCCATGGTGGCCGACTTAACCAATGCAAAACTGCCGCTGGTCAGCACACATTGGCAAGCGCAGGGAGTGTTTGTGGGTGCAACGCCGTCGCGCATTGGCTGAGCGGACTGTTGCCAAACTTGGTTGACGACCGTCGAGTAGGGTGGGATCGAAGAGGATTTCAATTCTATCACGATCCAGCGATCGCTGGAGACGCGGTAGACAATTTGGCGCAAGTCCGCTGCGCTTTGCAATTGTGCATTCAACAGTTCGGTACTCTGCTCGGTGGCGCGGACCGCGTAGATTGAGACGCGACAAGGACCAACTACTGTTTGACGGTTGGCATTTTGGAAAATCCAACTGCGTACCAAACTGGCCACCTCGTCGATAGGCAGTGCGAGGCTAATGACATTGCCCCCTCCGGCGCAAATGTGTGCCGACAGACTGCCTCCCAGCGACCGCACAAGTGACTTGGCAATGTGCAATCCGGAATCGGCTAGTTCCAAGACGTCTTCGCTGGTGTCATTGGCAATCTTCAACAGGCGCGACGGCATTTCCGGTCCTTGATCCTCTATGGAAATAACCAAACGTTGCGATTGAAGGTGGTGCCAAGCTGCCGTGATGGAAATCGTATCATTTGCGCGGCAGGAAGTGACCGTGCCCACAAGCAAGTGGAATAGTGCTCGGCTGAGCCGCTGGTAATCTGTGTACAACAGCGGCAAGTCGTCATTCCAGCCTTGCCAAGTCAACTGCACTGACTTGGCATCAGCGATCGTGTCAAACGTCCTTGCCAGTACAGACCGCCAATTTTGAGGATGAAAACGACGACGTATAAGCGGACTGGATGAACTGTTCGAACCGGGCTGGAAGTGAGCGATTTGCTTGGCCCATTGGGTCACCAACTGAATCTGTGTATTGGCAGCGGACAGGTATTGCGAATCTTCTCGCGACAGATGGCCACTATATGCCACTCGAGTTTTTAGGGCATCCAGAATGTGCTGGGCAGCTACAAGGGGACTCGTGATTTGATCTGCAAAGTCGATTTCTCTTGGCTGCGGATTAGCACACGTGGATAGGTCCGGATGCGAGCTAGCTGTAGCCAAGAAAGGCTCCGGCTGTGGGTGTTCCGCATGCGCTTGGGGACGCCCCTCTACCGATCGTCGGGCCGCGTGTGGGAGATGTGGAGCTAGGGCTGAATGAGGTGCGTGAAGCCGGCCCTGCAGCGGATTATCCAGCGACCGGCGGCCTGGGCTATTGGACTCGGTAGCTCCGGCAACTTGAATTGTAGGTTCACAGCTGGCTGGTTGCCTGCCCTGAACGGTGCCGGTGGTGATCTGCCCAGTGGCTATCACCCTCGAAGTCGGTTGGACGTTGACCTGCAGGTAGTGACGTGATGGTTGATGCGCATTGGAGCTATTCATGGCCTACATCCTTGTTACCCCTCGAACACAGCCACTTCGTCATGGCAGAGCCCATGCGATTTAGAATCTTCACGGACAGGCCAGAATAGCTGCTGAGAAAAACGGATTCGAAGACATCCTGAGTCAAACCGGACGTCTGTGCAGCTAGGTTATCGGGTCAAATGCAGGCAATGTCCAGCTGCAGGTAGCGGCGGCTTCCACAAACGCAGGTCAGTCTACTAACGGTAACGCTTGTAGCGTTTGTTGGACCATGCCGGGCCAGGGCACTTCGATGCAATCACCAGCGATAATGGCGTTGATAGACTGGGTGGGGCCGCGGCGAATTGCTGTAGATCACTGGTTGCTCGTGAATGACGGTGCCGCGGTGAGTAGGGGTTGGATGAGCGTAACCGGGAGCGGTCGTAGACTGTCCCGCCAGTGGCGCAGTCTGCATGGCTGTTAAAACCGTATCACTGACACCTTGCTGGTGCAATGAAATGATGTCATTCACCTCCAATCGTCGCTGCATACCACGCGCATTGATCTGAGCGATGATGACCGATTCTGCCAGGCCGCTACGGGTCATCGACAGGACATCGGTGGTAGTGACGCCCGATTGTACAACCGCTTGTTGTTGGGCGTAGAATTGCTGCTGTTGATTGTGCAGGGCTTGTTGATGAGCCTGATGTTGTCGAGTTTGCTGGTTGTCGTACGAACGGCCCATCATGCCGCCCGCCACAGCACCAACGGCCCCACCGATCAGCGCGCCGCCAGTAGTTTTTTGACTCTGCTTGCCAATCAAGCCACCGATGACCGCGCCCGTAGCACCTCCGACAACGGCACCCTGCGTTGTGTAGCGCTGGGCCCAGCAGGAGTTCAGCGACGCCATGCTAGCAATTACTACTAAACTAATGCGCAAAATCATTTCCGGCGCTCTCGCAATTGACAATGAAGATCTGACCAACCAAGCCACTTGTCTAGATCGTCATAACGAAGCGGCAATCTCAAGTAAACTGCGGTTGTGGCTTAGCTTAATCCGACGTCCAGGCACATCATCACGATAAAGCCGCCCATGAAGCCCAACGTAGCCACGTCGGTGTATTTATCGCGCTGCGTTTCCGGGATCACCTCTTCGACAACCACGTAGATCATGGCTCCAGCCGCAAAAGACAGCGCGTAGGGCAGCACAGGCTGGAAGAACATTACGGCCACGGCTCCGGCCACTCCAGCGATCGGTTCCACGATTGCGCTCAATTGGCCATACCAAAACGATCGCAGGCGCGAAACGCCCTCGCGTCTCAGAGGCATGGCCACAGCAACACCCTCTGGAAAATTCTGGATTCCGATACCTATGGCCAAAGCCACTGCAGCTCCGAGTGAAGCTTCGGGTAATCCCAACGCGGCACCTCCAAACAGCACCCCTACCGCCAAACCTTCCGGAATGTTGTGCAGTGTGATGGCCAAGATCAACAGGGTTGTGCGATGCCAATTGGTGCTTATTCCCTCGGCGTCCTTCGCTGGGAAATTGATGTGCAGGTGCGGCAGCAGCTTATCCAGTCCATACATGAACATGGCACCCAGTGCAAAGCCGATCGCGGCAGGCAACCAACCGGGAACTCCTTGCTGCTGAGCTAATTCAATCGACGGCGACAGCAGCGACCAGTAACTGGCTGCAATCATCACGCCCCCAGTAAACCCGAGTAGTCCATCAAACAGTGACCTGTGCACGGTCTTGAACGGAAACACCAAAGCCGCGCCCAGGGCCGTCATCAGCCACGTAAACAGGGTCGCCAACAATGCGGCCACGACCGGACCACGATCGTTTAAGAATTCATTTAGCCACTCCATCACAGCATCTCACGTAGCGCCTAGGTTCGGCAAAGCATGTTGGCCGGCACAGCGATGGTCACGACGGCGCAATTGTCGTTCATCAGGCACAGCCGCCCGCCAAGCGGCACAAATGTTAGCCTAAGCTAACTTTTGACGCGTGTCAAGTGGAAATGCCCCATACCCACTACTCAGGTCCTGGTGCCAGGCCTATGCCGATCCTTACTCTGTGTTATCCGTGGGCTGGAGGTCCGCGTCAAATTGCGGATCGTATGCCTGGGCAACCGCGCTGTCCTCGCTGACATAGGCGGCAATCGGCGAAGGGGGCAAGGTGTCTGATGTGGCCAGTTCCAGCGGCAGCGGATTGCGGCCTTCAGCTAAATGCGCGTTCAGTACTTGCTGGCGAAATTGTTGCTGGTTGGTGGTCAATCCGTAGTTAAGAACGGCATCGCTCAATCGGCCCCCGAGGGTGTCAGCGCGTATCGGTCCTGGGTCAATCCACAGTCCTTCGGCATCCAGTTCCATGGTACCTAAGTTCAAATCCAGTACTCGTCTCAGCGCCTCGTAGTTGACGAAAATTCCGATCAACTCGCTTTGCGTCAACAACAGATCGTTCAGTGCGGTAATCGTGTCGCGGGCAGCCGTGGGCGACACGACCCCCAGCGTTTCATTGATCTGCCGGACATCTTCATTGACGCTAATCTGTTGTGCCGCCGTTTGAACGGCAAAACGTTGGAGTTCAAACGCCAATTGCCGTTGGCGAATGGTGCGCAACGTGGTCCGCATTCCCTGCCACACACTATCCTCGAAGCGATAGTAAGCACGCTTAGCCTGCTGGTACTCGATGAGTGCTTGTCGATAATTGTTGCGCTCTTGCAAACGCGTGATCGGCGCATCCCACTGTAATCCCATAGTCATGCGACCTGTCGAACCGCGCAGTGCAAGCGGATTGGGGCCATAGTTTTGCAGATCGCCACTAATTGTGAGATCGAGAAAGCTTTCCAATTCATCAGCCACTACTTCGATGACTCGCCATCGGTTTACCAAGGCTGCACGATTATTGAGCCAATCATGGCGATTGACGCGAGCGATTTCTACCGCGTCGCGAGTGTCGATATCGACTTCGGGCAGTAGCACGGATTCGGTCCGGGCCCGAGCCTGTAGCAGTTGTATCGCCAGCACATCATCGCTCATCGCCGCAACAGAATCTTGAATGCCTAAAACCACGTCTGTGCTGATAGCCTCAAATCGCTGGCTGTCGTCAGCAAATTTGTAGAGGCCATCAGAAATTTCTTGGATGCGTTGCTCCAGCTGCGCACCCGCCCGAGCATGTTCTTCAAACCGCTGCTCAAATCTATCAAGGTCGCTCGCAAGTTGATCTGGCAATTCCTCCAAGCCTTCACCGTCCAGGAATGAAAAATTTAGCGCGCCGGTCGGCAGGATCGTGCACACCACGCCTTGTTCAGAGCGAGTGATTTCAAGCAGGCGATCGAGTTGCCGACGCCGCTGGGGAATGGCGGCGCGAAGTGTGGCGATGTCCGCGCGGATCTGCGGCAAGTCAGTTCCGACGATGGTTTCGCGAATCTGTCTGAGCGGCTTGAGCCTGTTTGCGAGTTCCGTCAGTTGATTTGTCAGCGATGGCGTCGCCGCCAAGGCTCGGAAGGAAGCGCCACTCTGTGCGTCGATTTCGGTGCGGCTAAGTTCCAAAATCTGCGAACTGTTTTCGCCGACTACGACTCGCACGGCAGCCAACTGGCTGCGCCGTTCACGCAACTGTTGCGATACCAGTTTGAATTGATCCAACATGGGATCGCTAATCTCGACGCACAAATACGGCGGCAGCCCCAATGTGCCTTTGAAGTTGTCCAAAGAATCTTCGAAAGCGGCACGCGACTGCAGGAGGTTCGTCTGCTGGTTGTAGATATTTTGCAGTGCCTGCACCACCTGGAGCTTTTGCTGTGGAATCGCGCTTTGGCTTTTCGGAACCGTCGTTAATTGTTCGTTGTAGCTATCCAGAAGTTGCAAATAGACTTCCGTCAGTTGCGTTACCGTTTCCTGTTGATTCGCAATCTGTAGTTGGTCTTGCAGTAGTCCGAAGAAGCCCCGAGCACCGGGGATGTTGTTGCCGGCCAATCCCCCCAGGCCAGTGCCAGTATTGCCGGTACCCAGAGTGCCAAAACCACCACCCAAGCCGGTAAAGCCGCCGAAGCCGGCTCCACCAAACACACCACCACGCCGTTGGGGCTGAGTATCGGGATTGAGCCCTACGGCCACTTGGACGTAGAAAGCTCGCCGATAACGCTCGAAGGCCCGAATGTTGGCCAACAACGTGCGCTCGGCCAGAGTTAAACGTTCAAGGACAATATCGCGTCCAGCTTGTCGTAGCAGCGGCTGCACCAGCGAGAAATCCAGCAACGTGCGTGAGGATTGCGAATTGGGGCCTGCGATTTGCCAAGTGATGTCGTTGGCTAGTCCAACCACCAAGTCGGCGCCGGTTGCAAATCTTTTTTGCATTGCCCAATCGCGACGACCGACGCTGTTAGGGCCGGTTGACCAAGTGCTGGTGCTGCCCGGAATGACCGCATTGTTGCGATATGGACCGGTCGTATTGTAGCCGGCTCGCCAGCCGCCGAAGAACTGCGAATCAAACCTGAATCGTTCGCTGGACACATCCAAGGCCGACAGGTACACCTCTTCCACGTTGCGCTGGTAGTTGGGAGAATGCAGTAATGCAAGTCGCACGGCTTGCTCCAGATTCAGCACCAGCACACCGCGCTGATCCAACGGCAGGCAACTCACCCAATCCGGGTTCTCTGCTTGGTTGGTGCGACCATTGGCTTCCCAGAGTGGATATCCCTTTTTCTTATCGACCATACGCATATAGCGGTTGGCCTGAGGATCGTCTTCGGGCATCGGTGGCCGATCCGGATTGAACGGGTCGAACATCCGGCTCTGCGGATCAACCTGAATGTTGATCGGAGTTGCATTCGCCTCGCAGCTTTCGAGCCGCTTTTCTTCCAGCAAGTACTGGACTTCACGATCCGTCTTGGCGCGATAGCCCTTGCGGCTGCAGCCCGGCCATGTTCCAACTGCGCACAGTAGGCCGACCAGAATCAGGGCAGACTTCCAAACGAAATTATTCATGGGCTGTCCACAGCGGAAAACTCGACGAACTCTTGCTGGCATTGGCTACGCAGCCGTATTCCTTGTCTTGGTTCGGGTTTTGCTGGAACTAGGGATAAATCCGAATGTTTTGGGCGTTCCAATTATCCTGGCTTACCAACTTGCTGTATGAGAATGGATGAGTAGCCCCGCCTTACATCGTCCGCTCCCGTAGACGGGAAAATCGCCTGGCAAACCCAAAAGTTGAACGTAAATAGATGCGAAATGGCTGCGGCCGAAGTACACTGAAAGCTTGCAAATTTGTAGCGTTCATCCCGTTGCCAACCGCCTGCTGCCAATTGACCCGCTTAAGGGAGCGTATAGGGGTGGCGGTCGGACGCTTCATTGACTGCATTGATGGTGCAAGGGTTCGGTCGTAGCGAGAATCAAGTCGACTTACTTATCGTTAGCAGGATTGCGACTAGCCATGGGCTTGGGCGGCATACTTTTTATTTTGGTCGTACTGATCTGCCTGATCTTGTTTATCGTGGCGATTGTCAAGACGGCGCGGATGTGGGGTGCTCTACACATTGTCTTGCTGTGCATCCTGTTTATCCAGATTTGGGTCTTCTTGATCTTTACCGCCGGCGTGCAACATGAACGTGTCCGAGCGACCAAAGAAGCTGCCACGCAGACCGAGCGAGCCAAGCGAGTCACCGCCGAAACAAACCGCTTGCGATTCGGCAGCATCGATGCGCCAGTGGACTCTTTGGAGGCGGTTGTGCCGGTCCAAGCCCGACTGGAACGACTGACTATCGACCGCGGCCGCGTGTGGCGACAATTGCGTTTTGAGGGTCAGCAGGATAACCGCATTCAGTTGACGCTAGCTGCGCCGTCTGCCAAAGCTGATGCCACAGACGGTCAACCTCCCGCTGCTGCGCCGGCGACCTCTGGCGCCAGCTTACCAGCCAACCTCGTCGTTTACGGCTTCGCCGAAGAGCTGGATAGTGAAGGTCAGCCACTGCCGGTTTATTATCTCGGCGAATACCGTGTAGTGGACAGCGCGGCGACTGGCGGACGGATCACGATTGAATCCACGTTGCCAATCCATCCCCTGCATCAGGCGCGCATCGCACAAGGCCTGGATGGTTGGACGTTGTACGAATTACTGCCCATCGACAGCCACGTCGCCTTTGCGGCTCCCGGATCGGAGCCCAGTGACGAAGCCATATTCGGCAGGATGGACGAAGAGGCCATACAACAATTGTTGGCTGGTGTCCCGGAATCGGTTATGTCGGCATACCTCCGTGACGGCCAACGCGCTTCTGAGGATGATCGCCCAGAGATGATTTGGGAGCAGGTCAGTCTCCTGAAAGATCACCAAGAGACGGTAGATAGCGGACAAAACGCGGATGCGACTATAAGCGGTTACTTTGATCCGCAAGGCCTGAGTGTCGACCTACGGCTGAAGCGGCACGGACAGGTCGAGCTGTCACCTTCCGATGTACGCGACAACCGTATCGTAGTGATCGAATCTGCGGCCCGCGATTGGATTAGTAAAGGCATTGCGGAGCGCGTGCAGCGGCTCTTCGTGCGACCTCTAAACGACTACCTAGGACTGTTTAACCGCAAGTATGCCACCGCTTTTGAGTTGCAGGAGCGCGTCAAGTACTACCAGTATCAGAATCAATTGATGGAGCAAGCGACTCAAACAGCTCAGGAAATGTTGGCCAAGCGGCAGCAGGAAAAGCAACTATTGAGTTCCGACATATCCCACTACCAAACAGAGATCACAGCCCTGGAATTGGCAGTGACAGCGGCTCAATCGGATTTAGAAAAACTCAAGACTGACCTGAGTCGTTTATATCAAGCAATTCAGCAGTATCACCAACAACTGATTTCAAGCGGATCCTGACCACGGTAACATAGCGGCTACCGCAGAATCCTGTGTCATTAGAAAACTCGTTATCTCGCCCTGGAGCTTGTTCACCAATATGAGATCTCTTCAACTATCAGTGACTTTATTGCTTTCGCTGTCTGCTGCTCAGGTATCTGGACAAGGCACCGCTTTGACCGAACTCTACGGAGAGGGAGTACATCGGTATTTTGCTCGCGACTACCTGGGAGCCGAAGAGTTGCTAACCCGTGCCATCGAAGGTGGTTCGCAAGATCCTCGTACCTATTTCTTTCGTGGGCTAGTACACGCGGCCATTGGCAATGATGGACGAGCGGACTTTCAGGAAGGTGCGCGCATGGAGGCTTTTGGCCGTTCGGGAATCAACGTCAGCTTGGCTTTATCTCGTATCCAGGGCTATTATCGAACCGAAATAGAAAAGGCTCGGCGTGATGCGCGGATTGAAGCGTTGCGACAGCGCGAACTGATGCAACAGTCCCTGCCGACAGGACCCGTGGTACCCATGTTGCCGACACCGTCGCCGATGATACCTCCAGCACAAACAGATCCCTTTCGAGGAGAAGACGGCCTACGCTCGAAAGAAATCGATGCCATCCCACCCGTAGCGGTCACTCCACCGGAAGACGCGCGAGAGGGCGTTCAGGCGGATACTCTAACAGATGATTCAGACCCTCTGAACAGCCAATCTGATGAAGCCACCGACCCCTTTGAGGATGAAAAGGAATCCGCCCCTTCGACCAACGACGATCCGTTCCAAGAGTCGGATTTGATGGAAGACTTGAAGGATACCGATGCGCAACAGCCACCGGCCGATTCCGACGATGATCCGTTTGCGGACCCGTCGTTTTAGCCTGTTGAAGTTGCGTTTTTCCTGCTGAGGGGAATCTCGGCTGTCTGCCGCGACAATCCGCAGCCTCTGCCTAGCCGGCCCTGTAGGTGTGAGCTGGGGTTTTGCAAGTTGCCGTAAGTGGTGTAGGATATTGTGGGCTCGACTCAATCGAGGTCGCTCGCCTTCCCATCCGCTCCCTATCCCACCTCAGTACTGGAGCACGGTTAGCATGGCTATCCATCGCAATTGTCAGGGTATGGTCCGTCGAGACTGCATCAAGCTCGGGTTGGGCGCGATGGTGGTTGGTGGCTTGACTGAAGCACTCAGATTACGTCAAGCTACAGCCAGCACTGTTGCCCCGCGACCTACCGCCTGCATCTTGATATGGCTGGATGGTGGTCCAAGCCATTTTGAAACTTTCGATCCCAAGCCAGAGGCCGCCGTTGAGATTCGTGGAGAATTTTCAGCCATCTCGACCAAGGTACCCGGGATGATGTTTTCTGAGAACATGTCGCGGCTTGCAGCGATCAGCGACAAGCTGACCATCGTTCGCTCGATTCGCCATGATCAAAATAACCATGGTGCCGGCAATCATTACATGATG
Organism: Pirellulaceae bacterium; assembly: GCA_019636385.1. NCBI lineage: Bacteria > Pseudomonadati > Planctomycetota > Planctomycetia > Pirellulales > Pirellulaceae > Pirellulaceae bacterium. The sequence continues at coordinate 171,299 of JAHBXT010000003.1, forward strand.
ACCGGTGCGCCCACCCGGATTCCGGTAAGCTGTGGTGCATACGTGAGCTTCCATCCGAGCATGGGCTCGGTAGTGTCAGCCGAGCGGGGGGCTCCCCCAGGCGTGCCGCCGTACTTTGCACTGCCGTCCCAAACGCGTTCTGGCGGCCCCAATTTTTTAGGCCCCAAGCACGCGCCATTTGTGGTAGCCGATGACCCGAACAGCAAATCCTTTCGAGTTCGCGACGTAACGCTGCCGGAAGGCCTGGATGATGGCCGAACGCTTGCCCGACGTGAGCTGCGCCAACAATTGGACGGCATGTTGCGGTTCCGTGATCGCGCGATGGCTGACCCAGTCCTGGGTGCCGATGAAAGTTATCAACAGGCATTATCGCTAATGACGTCATCGGCGGCGTTGGAAGCGTTCGATATTCATCGCGAGCCGAACTCGATCCGCGAAGCATATGGGCGCAATCGGTTTGGGCAACAAGCCTTGCTTGCTCGACGGTTGATTGAAGCCGGCGTACCCTTCGTCACGATCAACAATGGCGGCTGGGATCATCACAGTGAGATATTCGAGCGTTTTCGCACGCAAGGTCGTGAACTCGATTCGGTTGTAGCCGCCTTGATCAGCGATCTTGATCAGCGCGGCATGTTGGACTCAACTCTGGTAATTGTCATGGGTGAGTTTGGTCGCACACCTGCGATTTCGACGCTGGCCGACCGCAAGTCGCCGGGCCGCGATCATTGGTCGAGTGCCATTTCCGTGTTGTTAGCCGGTTGTGGTACTCCCGGCGGGCAAGTGGTGGGCGCAACCGACAAGAATGGCTATACAGCCGTAGAAAACATCTACGCTCCGGAGAATCTGGCGTCATCGGTTTATCTCAAGTTAGGCATCGATCCCAACAAGATATTGATGACCGATGTGGGCCGTCCCGCTCACCTGGTTTCTGATCCCAGACCCATTCGCGAAGTCATGGGCTAGGCGACCGACAGTGCGAATTCAGTGGTTGTGCGTGTTCTGGTGCCTGGTAGGTTCGCTGCAAGCAGCGGTGCCTGATGTGTCGTTCCTGTTTCCTGCTGGCGGTCAGCGCGGCACGACGTTTTCAGTGACAGCCACGGGCAAGTTTGACTGGCCAGTCCAAGTAGATGCGCCTGGATTTCAAGTAGCCCTGGGCAGCGAGTCGGGCAAGTTGGATGTTACCATTCCTAGCGATCTGCCGGTGGGACGCGTCTGGTTGCGACTATTCAACACCGATGGAGCATCCAACCTAATGCCGCTGTTGGTCAGCGATCTGCCGGAGCTAATTGAGGCCGAGCCGAATGATGCACCACAGAGCGCACAGGTCGTCCAGCAGTTGCCAGTTATTGTCAATGGTGTACTCAAGGGTGCCGACACCGATGCATTTAGTGTTCCCCTTGAGGCCGGTCAAACGCTAGTGGCGGCTATCGACGCGCATAGCCAGCTAGGCTCGCCAATCGACTCTGTGCTTCAAATTACGCTGCCTAACGGAATCGTGGTAGCCGACAATCATGACAGCCTGGGCCTGGACCCGCGCGTCACCTACACAGCTCAACAGTCTGGACGCGTGCTGGTGCGAGTATTCGGGTTCGCATCGGAGCCCAATCAGAGTATCGCCTTGCAGGGAGGTGCCAATTGTATTTATCGCCTGACGATGACCGTTGGTGCTTATATTACTCACGCGACAACGCTGGCTGTCAGCAACCACCTACCGGGGGATGTTGAATTGTTGGGTTGGAACATCCCGCCTGGAACTCGTACAGCGCTGCCAGCAGACTGCGGTGGTGGACTATTGACAGATGCCCCATCATCATCGGACGTGATCGCTTCGCAATGTTCGTTAAGCGAACGCGAGCCAACCGACAGCATGCGTATTTCTCCTGATGCGCGAATGGCAATTGTCACGCTGCCGCAAGCCGGCGGTTGGGCTCGAGTTCGTGTGGTACCGTATTCGACGCTGACGCGCATGAGAGATTTGGCTAATGACCGAGCGATGCCGCTTGAATTGCCGACTTCAGTAACCGGATGTTTGCATGACAAGGCTCAACGAGATCGCTATCATGTGCATCTACAAGCCGGACAAACGCTGGTAGCTACGGCCGAATCGCAGAACTTTGGACTATTGCCCGATCTGCTCCTGCGGCTATCCGATGCGACAGGCAAGCAGATTGCCGAAGTTGACGATAGTGGTGGCCTGCGCGATGCTGTCCTAAACTACACCGCCACTATCGATGGAGACTTTATGCTAACAGTCAGCGATCGATTCGGTGCCGGAAATGACCGAGCCTACTACTTGCTGACAGCCAACATCGAGCAGCCCGACTTTGAATTGACTGTAGCAGCGGATCGATTGACGATTCCAGCGACCGAGCCTGCCGAGTTGCCAATTGCAATTGTGCGCCGCGGAGCTGCGGGACCGATCACGATCCGAGCTGTTGGTTTACCCGAAGGAATTACGGCGGAGGTTGTCGAATCTCCGATTGAGGGCGATGCGGCAAAAAATGTGAAGCTTAAGTTATCGGGCAATGGTCAGGCTTACTCTGGCTGGATACAAGTTGTAGGTGAAATGAGTCAACCAATTCCCAGGCGGCGTGTTGCCTTAGCGCCTCCGCGTTTGGGCACCGCTTTTTCAAATGTATGGGTGACTGCGTTGCCGCAGCAACCTTAACTCAATTCAGGAATTAAACGACAGGAGCGGCCAGCGTGTTTGAGTCCGAAGCCAATCTCAACCGATTCTTACGGCAGTACCTTAAGTTGGTCACCTCCGATCTGAGCGAAGAGCAACTTGACCAAGCACCTATTTCCGGCTTTCATTCAGTGCGTTGGATTCTGTGCCACTTGGCGATTGCAGGCGACATGGGGCTGCTGATGGCAGGTCGCAACAAGCATAGCCCTTCGGGTTGGCGCAAGGCTTATGGGCCGGGTTCGGATGGTCAAATCCATCCCCAATTCCGCCCCACGAAACAAGAGGCGTTGTCGCTGCTGACTGAAATCTACGAGGATTTATCCGGAGCGGTCCAAATGTGCTCGCCCGACATGCTGAATCAAGCTCATCAGCTCGAACTGCTAAAACAATCCGTACTGCAAACCAACCAGCACTTGCTGGCGCATTTGCTGACAACGCACTTCGCAGTTCACCTGGGGCAGATATCGACACTGCGTCGTCAGTTGGGTCTGCCGCATCTTTTTTAATGAAGGGACGATGCAGTAGAGTTGCTAACGGCCCAGACGACTAAGACGATTTGTTCTCAACTTGAATTGCCGAATTCGACCGCTGAGATTTTTTCCAACTCCGCCAACATCGCCGTAGCTTGACGGCGGAGGATATACCGCGCCCAACCCAACCGGGCGGTAGGGCCACGGTACGTGACAGAGAATGCCGCTCCGCCCTCCATGCTTGCTTGTATGGCTCGTCTCCCCGCAGAAAGTCGAATTCGCGCTTGCCGCGCCCAATGGTCTCGCGGATGGCAGCGGCGTAGATAAGGTGGCCGGGTTCAAGTTTCATGTGCCGCGTATCTATTCCGGATTGGTATGAGCAACTCGCGTGTTGCGAATCAAACATCAGCAATGTCGCCAACGGCTGTTGTTGGTAGAACATGATCGGTAACCAAGCCTGCCCCTGACAAGCAAATTCTAGCGTAGTAAGTCTAAGGAAATTCTCGTAGGCTGAGTCAGCAAAGCAGCCAGGCTGTCCCAACTGCTGCCGGCGTTGCTGGTGTAACTTGACAAAGTTAGGCCAAGCATCTTCGATTTCCGCTGGTGTGCGGCAGATACGTAGCTCGAATCGCGAGTCAGCCAGGACACGGAGAAATTGCCGAAACTTGCGACGCATATGCTTACCTAGGGACGCTTCATAAGTCGCGAAGTCGCCAGGTAACGTGAGTCGCCATGAGCTGTCAATCTCCACCGAGTCGATCAACCAGCCACGACTGCCAAGCACCTCAAAAAAGGCTCGCCACTGCGGACAGTCAGTACTGTGGCCATCCACTTCAATCAACGTCGGTAAATCCAACCGATTGCGTGGCTGACGATCAAACCACTCAGCTACTGCCAGGCCAACCTTCGTGGAAAGCGCCTTGGGGCTGATGGCACGTTGATAGTCGCTACATAAGGCATCACTTCCCATGGCTCGCCACCAACGCATGCCATGTCGGAACTGCTGAAACCAAAGCGAACAAGCCACGGTTCGTTGTTTTGCATCGGTCACTACCAGCGCCGCCTGATCAGTGCTAGTCACTCCCGATTGATGGCGATGAAAATGATTCCAAGCATTTAGCAGCCAGATCGGCTGTTGCATGAAGCAGTCCGCTGCCAGTTCTCTCCAAGTTCCGTGCCACGCTTCAAGCTCCTGGCACCTGCTACGCTGGACTGTCAACTCCCCTTGCGGCTCTCGGCAGCTTTCAACGTCCAGATCAACACACCAGCCAGTCGCGGCTGGCTCAGGTTGTCCCTTTTCCAGGGAAGCGGTTGATTCCATTATCGAACTCCTTGTGCCACTGCGTTCAGTGGGTTAGGCATTGCTGAACTTGACGGTTGACGAAATAGCCGTTCTCGCAAGAACTTGGCCAGTGGTCGTTCCAGACCATACGCTGCCAGGGTTGACACGGCGATGGTGAATGGCAGCGCCAGTGCGAAGCTTACGACTGGCGGCACACCCATGCCTTCGTTAATCCAGTGAATGAAGACACAGCCAGTGTGATAGTGCAACAGATAAACCATGTAAGAAATGCCACTGATGAACACTAAGGGTTTGAACCGCAGGAACGGCACATTACCATAGAGACTGGCCGCGAGAAGTGCCGTAAATCCAACAGACACGACCGGGTTGAAGCTACGATGATCGGTTAGGTGAAGTACGATCAGACTGGCCATCACGCACCATAAAGTCTTGCGATGTCGCCATGCCCACCCTGGCAAAGAACTTGACCCACTGGCTGAACGTTGAGTATCCGCCTGCCAACACTGCTGCAGTAGAATCCCGATTGCAAATTGTGGGAAGTAATCCAGCAACAAGATTCGGCGTACCAACGTGGCAGAAACTACCAACGCTGACTCGCTGCCTAAATGTGTTTCCAGGTAGTCGATACCCAAACAACCTACCAAGCACACAATCAGCGCCGCCGGGATGCTGCGCAGCGGCTTATCTAACCATCCACACAGGTAGAAGAAGATTAGCAAACCGTAGAACAAGATCTCAATCTGTAGCGTCCACATCACCGGCTCGAGACACTCGTAACCAAACAGATTGGGCATAACCGTCAAATTGGCCAGCAATTGCGGCCAGGTCCAACCGGGACCGGTGGCCAGTGGCTGGCAGGTCATCAGCACGAGGTTCAGCGCCAGCACAATGTAGTAGCATGGCAGAATCCGAAGGCATCTGGCCGACAAGAACTTTCCTGCATCCTGTTTCTTTGCCAGCGTAAGCGCATTGACTGCTCCGCTGAGCATGAAAAATAACAGCACTCCGTATTTGCCGTAGGGAAAATCGAACCCCAGTGGAGTTGAGTAGCCAAACTTGGCGCTGTACAGATGCGTGAAGTGGAACACCATCAAATTGATGGCTGCCAACGCGCGCAACGCATCCAATTCGACAATTCTGGTGCGTTTTACAGGGACAGTTAACGATTCCGCATGCATTTAGATTCGAGTACTAGCGAGCGCTGGCAGAGCACATCGCAGGCAGCGCTCCGCGACTGAAGAAGCCTGGCTGCTGGCCCTAGACATGCCGACGATTAAATGAGGCATTTGACGTGCTGAAGCTTAGGTTATGGCGTCACATGAGGCGTGGCCGAGTATCGCTTGGAACACCTGGTCCACGCGGTTGTGGCTGACCACTACCACTGACAATCGTCATAATGCTGACATTCGTTTTCGACCACTGGCCCGCCACGTTCTGCTGGTAACGGATATACTAGCAATTAGGCTGGCAGACAAAGACACTTCCAGTCTGGTGCTTTGTTAGAGCTGAATTGTTACCAGGGCGGGTGAAGTCGATCTTGGTACCGCTGGCAGCATTCTCTACGATAGATCCAGCGTGGGCAGACTGGTCCGCCTACGGATTCGAAAAACCCCAATGGGAGACTGGGCTAGACCGGCCTGTGCAGTATGGATATCCGCAATCGAACCTTAGGCATGTTGGCATGTGCTGTATTGACCGCAAGCTGCACTAGCCCATCATCAATAATCGCCGCCGAGTTACTGACGATCGGGTCACCAGCACCGGCGATCGATATCGAGCACTGGATCAGTAACGGAGAGGGGCGTTTCAAACCCGTACAGAAGTTTTCTCCAGGCAAAGTGTATGTTATCGAGTTTTGGGCAACATGGTGCGGCCCGTGTGTCCGAAGTATTCCACAGTTGGCGGCCTTGCAGCAGCGTTATGCGGACCAAGGATTGCAGATCATCAGCGTCAGCAACGAAGACCGGGAAACCGTGGATCAATTCTTACAGCGGACAGTAGTTGACTCCAAAGACGAGACGACTTACGCGAAATTGACGTCGGCCTATTGCCTCACGACCGATCCAGACGGCTCGGTTCAAGAAGACTACATGGTAGCAGCGGCGCAGAGCGGGATACCAACTGCGTTTCTGATTGGCAAGGATGGCGTGATCGAGTGGATCGGGCTGCCTAGTGACATCGACGAACCGATTCAGAAGGTACTTCAAGGAACTTGGGACCGCGCTGCGGCACGAGCCGCCATCGTAGCTGAACAACGTCGAATGCATGTTCAAACGGCCATCGGCCAGGCGATGAGCCGAGGCAACGTCGACGCGGCACTCAAGATCATTGCACAAGCCAAAATCGACTATGCGGATGATCGTGAGCTTGTCGAGCTCTTGAACTTTGCCGAAATACAAGTTCGCGTCTTTCCTGCCACTCGGTTGGCCATGGAAGGCAAGATCGACGAGTCGCTGAAAATGCTGGAAGAGTTGAAGGCTTCATCGCCTTCACAGCAACAAGAGATAACTGAAATTCAGTTCAGCGTCCTATTGCATGGCCAGCGCTTTGACGCTGCCGCCAAGACACTGGACGCGATTGTAGCTAAAGAATCAGATGCAGAAAAGCTGAATGCAATTGCCTGGTCGTTGTACGAAGCAGCTAGCGATACCAAAGATTTCTCGGAATCGTTGCTGGCCGCAGCAACTCGGACTGCCAGTAAGTCGATTCAGTTAGCGCCTCATGACGCTACCGCATACGATACACATGCGCATTTGTTGCATCGCCAAGGACAGCGAGATGCTGCCATCGAGGCACAGACACGAGCCGTTGAACTGGCCGACGAAACAATGCGGGAGGAGTATGCCGCATTCTTAGAGCAGATGAAAGCGGAAAAAACCGAAGCCCAGTAACTGGGGTCCACAATTTCTAACGTCGTCAGGCTGGCTGGTGTGTTCGGGTCGCTAGCCGCTGGACCAACTGCGCTGCCTGTCCCGTGTCGATCGCAGCAGCGATTTTCTGTGCACAGTCAGCCAACGATAGGTTGGACTGTACAAGCCACAGCGCAGCTGCTGCGTTCATGACCACGACGTCACGACACGCCCCCCGTTGTCCCTGCAGAATGCGGCGAATGCAGGCTGCACTGCTAGCTGGATCATCAGCCCACAGCTCCGTGCGCGGGGCCGAGCGGACTCCAAAATCCTCGGCCGTCCACAGGTGTTCGCGAATTTCATGGGGCGTAACCTCTAAGACTCGCGTCGCGGCAGAAATGGAAATTTCGTCGACACCGTCTTGGCCGCGCACGACCAGCGATCGCTGCGTCCCCAGCGCTTGCAGGGCTAGCGCCAGCATGTCCTGCATTGCCGCGTCGCCGACGCCCAAGACTTGGCACTCAGCACCAGCTGGATTTGCCAACGGTCCCAAGCGATTAAAGATGGTCGGATGACCCAATTGCCGGCGCACGGCTGCCACATGCTTCATGGCCGGGTGAAACAATGGGGCGAAACAGAAACAAATCCCCACATCGTCCAAACACCCCTGGACCACCTCCGGAGGAGCGTCCAGGTTCAGCCCCAGTTCCGCCAATACATCCGCGGAACCGGTGCTGCTAGTGATCTTGCGATTGCCATGCTTGGCTACAGGCACGCCTGTGGCTGCCAAAGCCAGAGCAGCAGCAGTGCTGATATTGAACGTCTTAGAGCCATCGCCACCGGTGCCGCAGGTATCCAAAACTGGCCTCTTGGCCGATGAAATTCGCCGCATCGCGGCCCGCATTGCCAAGGCAGCTCCCACCAGTTCATCAACCGTTTCGCCTTTGGCCGCCAGGCTGCTTAGAATTTGCCGCACTAGGTTCTCGTCCGCGCTGCCGGAAAGCATATATTCAATTGCGGCCGACATTTCCTGTCTGGACAGGTCACGAAAAGCTTGGATCGCCGAAAGAATTCCGCTAAAATCAAACATTTTGAAGCTTGCCCTTGAGGTACGCTGCGGGACTATCGGTTAGGTTGATGTAGTGCTGGCGGCTCTCACTTCGACGTCACTCTACCTGCCGAAAGGAATGCCCGAGAACTCAGGATGCCCAGGAAGATTATCATAGACTGCGATCCAGGGATCGACGATGCCCTGGCGCTCAGCTGCGCATTATTTGATCCGCGGCTTGAAGTCTTAGCGATCACGGCGTGTGCGGGAACTGTCGATTCCGAACAAGCTACTCGCAATGTTCATGCGCTGGTCGAACGTCTTGACCCTCCGCTGATGCCGCGGATCGGCGCGGCCCTTGATCCTCAACAGGGTGCCGCCGTTTCCAATGGTTCAAATTTGCATGGCGAACACGGTTTAGGAACTGTGGCTTGGCAACCAATCACCCGTCAGCACTCAATTCCTAGCGACAAATTGCTGTGCGATCAAATGCGTGCACACCCCGGTGAAATCACCCTTGTCTGCACAGGACCGTTAACGGGTGTGGCCCAAGCGCTCAGTCGCGACCCGGCGATTTGCACGCTGGTCGACCGCATCATCATCGCTGGAGGTTCAGTTCGCTTGGAGGGCAATGTATCTGCCTGTGCTGAGTTCAACATGCACTTCGATCCGATCAGCGCGCAAGCCGTGTTTGGCTCACCAACCAGCAAAACCTTATTGCCATTGGAGGTCACGAGTGAACTCAGTTTTGGCTGGGAACTTGTCGACCGCCTACCGCCCAAGCACACCAGGATCGGCGCGGTTCTGCATGAGGTTGTACCTCATCTGTTTCGCTCAACCCGCCAGCGACTTGGTCGTGAAACGGTTGCCTTTCAAGCGCTCGCACCGATCCTGATGTTGCTGGACCCATTGCTGTTTCAAACTTCGGTGATGGCTGGAGATGTGGAGACCGCTGGCGAATTGACGCGGGGTGCCACGATATTTGACAATCGCGATCCTCGCCAGTGGCTGGATAATATGGAAGTTGCAATTAGCGTGGATGCCGAATCAGCGATGGACGCATTCGATAACCTGCTCAAATACTTGGCTCAAGACCACCCATCGTAGCCTCAATTCTGCACACGTTAGTCGTGGCCCCTGTGGTATGACACAGGGTTCTCCGGCTAGGCCGGTACACGGGATGCTGGTTAGGTAATGAGCCTTGGATTGATCCAAGATTCATCTGCATGCCGCCACGACTTGATTCCAACTTCACGATTGCGAGACAGCTTCTGTGCGTTGTATTCCAAAGCGCCATGTCCTGCCGCTTGGATGTTCGGCAGCTGAGCCACTGACCAGTTGGTGCCCCTGAATAAACCAGCGCAATGGCAATTCCTGAGATTGACTAATCCCGATCCGGCGCCCGCTTTTGACTCGCCAGGATTGGCGGCGCACGCTAGCGGGTGCTTCCTCAAGCCACATTGGTGCATCGCACGCCAAGTCGATGCCGTCCAGCAATCGATTCACGGCCATCGCCTGACATATCCGCCCTGGACCGCTGGTTAGACTCCGCAACCAGCTCACCTGTCGCTGACCAGCTTTGAGTTCTTCAAGCTGCCTTAGACGGCACATCATGTCCAGTCCCTCAACGGGCTCAATCGCTCGAATCAGTATTGCGCTGCCGATGCCGATCGGCTGAGTCACAATATTCAGACAGTGGTGCGTGTGAATCGGATAAACGTACAGACTACCGGCCTCAGCGAACATACTACGATTACTGCGGGTCAGCCCACGAGCGCTGTGGCTGGCTGCATCGTCTCTCGACAAGTAGGCTTCTACCTCAACGATGATCCCACTGAGCCGCTGGCCGTCCAGTTGTCGAACCAGCAAACTACCCAACAGACGTCGGGCGACAGCCCGCGGGGTTCCCTGGAACGCGCTCTTTGACCAGCGATTTTCAGGACTCATATGGAACGTGCTTTGCCTTCAAGTACCGACCCCGTGTGTGCCACCCTTTATCAACCATAAGCGTTACACCTTTATGTGTTAGTCGGGCTATGCGCGTTATTCGACTGAAAACGGCTCATTCAAAATAACGCTAGCAAAACCGAGTGGTTAGTCGATAGCTTTAGGGTTCGGTAGGCTCGCGTGCCGTGGGCATGTTTCGCCGAACCGACCGGCCAGCGACCGCTCCAAATCCGTTCGCACCGGTTGTCCACAGTGGCGCGTTTACTGATGCGCTACATGATCGCACCCATCTCCCAAGCTTCAAGGCTAAGTAATGAGCAAAAAAGATACCTTTCGCGTGGTTACGCGAGGTAGCGACGGATCGCTCCGAATTCGCGATTTTCCTTCGGCAGACTCGATCTTCAATTTGCATTCGCAAATTGGTGTCGACGACAGTAGCGCTGACCTGGCCCTGCGCGGGCTGCCTGTTTTCCGTGGACTAATCGGACCTATTCCGGAAGGCAAGAGTATCGTGCGCTACGAGTCCCCGGATGTATTTGAAACGGTAACTAAGGAATGGAGCAGTCAGAAGATTCGTCGCCGTCGACGACGCACTGACGCCCCCACGGACGAATTGGTTGATTCCAACGAGTGATGAGCAGGCTCCAGCAGGCCTTACGCAAGCGGAACAATCGTTGCAATCGGCAATGTTTTGCGATTCCTCCAGTCTTCACATGCGAACGTCGATAACTCACTCCGTGCCCAAGACGCAAAGCTAGCTATACCGGCTGCAATTCGCCCCAGGGCTGCGCCGCCATACTTGACGATCCGTTTCTGCAGTTCATCGCCATCCATTCCCTTAGAAGTGAACCGAGTTTCCTCATGTCCGACCAAGACGAGTATTTCGACTCAACGTTTGACGATCAGACTCGACAGACCGAAGGACGCAGCAAGAAACGTGATTCGGCCCAGGACGGACCGGGTGCCCAGTCTCCTCTGGAAACCTATTTGCGCGAGATCAACGCGACGAGCCTGTTGTCTGGCGAGCAAGAGCGCGAGCTGGCCCGTCGCATAGCCAAAGGCGATGTCGAAGCGCGTGACCACATGGTGCGTGCCAACTTGCGGTTGGTAGTCAACATCGCCCGAGGGTACGTTGGCAAAGGATTGGGACTACAAGACCTGATCGAAGAAGGCAATTTAGGCCTGCTCCGCGCTGTGGAAGGATTCGACCCCGAAATGGGCACGCGCTTTAGCACCTACGCCAGCTATTGGATCAAACAGTCCATCAAGCGCGCGCTGATTAATTGCGCCAAGACGATTCGCATCCCGGCCTACATGGTCGAGCTATTGTCGAAATGGCGTCGAGCTTCGGCGCGATTGACAGAGGAACTTGGGCGGGGGCCAACTCAGGAAGAAGTGGGCCGAGTGCTTGGACTGCCGAGAAAGAAACTGCCCATCATCAAGAAAGCCATCCAGATCTACAACAGCGCGCCACAGAATGACCAAACCGACGCAGGTTGGTCCCTGGGTGATTTGGTTATGGATGATCGGCTCAAGGCACCCGACGAGGAGCTGTTGGATCACGATGTGCTAAGTACTGTGCTGGAACTGTTGGACCACTTGGAGACGCGCGAAGCTACAGTGCTGAAGATGCGTTTTGGATTAGGGGATCAGCAGGCTCATACGCTAAAAGAAATCGGTCACGAACTGGGGCTAACTCGCGAACGTGTGCGACAAATCGAAACCGAAGCACTCGCCAAACTGGCACACGGTCTACGTGACCCCAAAGAGCGTGCCGGATTGGTTTAACCCGCCACGAGTTGCTCATATAACTCGGCATACGCCGCCACCATTTTTTCGACAGAGAACTGGCTGAGTGCTCGCTGACTGGCTGACCGCCCCATGCGCTGCCGCAATGGCGGATCGCTGAGCAATAGATTTGAGCAACGTGTCATCTGACCGAGGTTCTCAAGGTCATATAAATAGCCGGTTTCGCCTGGAATCACCAACTCGCGGTTGGCCTGTGTATCACGGGCCACGACAGGCAGGCCACTGGCCATGGCTTGCAGAATGCCACCGTTTTGACCGCCGCTCGGATCGGCACTCCACAAAAGATCGCAGGCGGACAACAACTGGTTGGCATCGCTGCGATGTCCTACAAATCGGACGGCATCTTGTGCCCCATACTGATCCCGTAGGTGTTGCAAGTGTTGCCGATATGGCCCATCTCCGATAATGACTAACCAAAAATCACGCAGCACAACTCGCAGCAATTCCGCGCACCAAATCAATTCTGGATATCCTGTGTTGGGCACCAAGCCTCCCACTGCTGCTACCAGATATTTCCGCGGCGGCAAATTCAACCTACGAAAGAACTCGTCGCGCTGCAACGGCGATTCCGGTCTTGAAACCGCATCGGCAATTACGCGATACCGTGCTTTGTGGGCTGCCGTTTGTTGCTCCCCTGCAAATTCTGCTGATGAACTTGCCACTTGCACCGAAGTTCCACGCATTAACTGCTGGTCCAGCCAGTGACGCCACGGTGGTTGATCATGGGCTGTGCCACCCCGCGTTGTTAACGAAATCGACCTCAGCGCCCCAACTGTCGCCAATCGTCCGTAGGTATTGGCCTGTGAAGACCAGGCATGCACGATGTCCGGTGCAAGATGGCGCAGTGCCTGACGCAACCGCCACCATGCGCTCGGGTCGATGTCCCAGCGCCTGCCGATTACATGCACCTGCACTCCGGCTCTTACCAACTCCTCTTCCAGCGGACCTGCGCTGGCAAGTGCGATGACATGGCTATCAAAGCGCTGCCTGTCCAAATGGCACGCTAAGAGCGACATTTGTTTGGCGCTTCCGCTGTGGGTTAGAGTGTCCAGCAAGTAGCAGACGCGGAAATTCATTGTTCAGTGAGGCTAAATGCTGTTCATCAAATTTGTAACAGCGGCTACGAATGGTGTTATAAGTTGAGGTTCATTGTCCACGCACGGTCTACGTTTTCGTGTTCACGCGATCGTTTGCCACAAGCGTCAATCCAAGATGCTTGGCCAATCCGCCGTCACCACAAACTGCTGCGCAGTGCTTACGGTAGGCTTGGCCGGCGATCTTGGTTGACTGTGCCAGTTGTGCCGGATTTCTGAGCCATTCTTGTACTTTAGCTCGCAGTTCACCTGCACTGCCATCAAAACAATTCTCCAAGCGGGTCTGCCCGTATCTTCCCGACCACTGAGCAGAGTGCGCAACCAGGAATGGAATGCCACTGACCATGCACGTCGGCAAGTACCACGATTGACCGCAGCCCGCTGTCGGAAGTAGACACAAGTCTGCGGCCTGCATGACTGTATCGACGCAGCTAAACATACCCGGTAGAACCACAATTCGGTGCAACCCCATGCCCTGCAGACAGTCGTAGAACGATTCTCGCTCTGGGCCGTCCCCCAGAATCCACAATCGCAGCCGACTCGACACCTCTAACAGACTTTCCAAGGCACCGACCACCAGCCTTAGGTTCCAACGACCATTAAACTCGGCGGGCACAATGACCAATTGGTCCTGTGTGTGCAACGCCAAGTCACTGTTAGCGTCGCTCAAGCAACTGCGGGCCGCGCGTCGCGCGCTAGGAGACCGATCGAGGGCTGGACCGGGCCAATCTGAGAAGCGAACAATTTTATCGGTTGCTCCAATCAGTTTTAAACACTGCTGCTGAGCGGCAACCGAGGTCACTAAAATGGTGGATGCATTCTCACAGCAATTAACCAGCGAAGCTCTCGCGGCATCGTCAAGCTGCGTGTCTGAGTCACTGGTGTCGGGGGTTGGGTCGTGCCGAACGACCGAGGGCCAGTGAGACTGGCTGGCGAACGTCAAAGCGGTTGGAGCCACCATATCACACGGGTCATCGCACCACAGGACATCAAATTGACGATAGTGCTGAGCCAACCAGCGCTGAACGTTGCGACGGTAAAGCCCCTGCCCCACCGAATTTGTAGGTGGTTGATCTATACGAACCACGTCCGTCCCCTCGACTCGGATTCTTGACGGCCAATCGGTGTGCCACTTGGGTGTTAGAACGGTTGTATGCCAACCTTCGTTCAACAGCCGTCGCGACTGAAGGGCCAGCCTCAACGAGTGGTCATTGGTATACGGCCAGTAGCGCTGAGCAACCACCAATAGCCGCTGCGACCGGAGGGGCAGTCTCGATTTGCTGGACAGCATGGTTATTCGGCTGACACGGATTGTATATCGCTTTCCTCCAACACAGCCAAAAATGGCAAATTGCGGTACAGATCGCGATAGTCCAAACCGTAGCCCACTACGAATTCATCGGGAATGCGAAACGCAGCGAAATCCGGCTGTACATCCACCATGTTTTTCCCGACCTTGTGCAACAGTACTACCGTGGCGACGCTCCTGGGTCGCATGGAGTCGATGCACTCCACGACAGCCTTGAGCGTCTTGCCGGTATCAAAAATATCATCGACAATCAACACATCACGATCTGTGACGTCCAACATCATGTCAGCCTTGATCCACAAATCGCCAGGCTTCGTACCACCACGATAACTGCTGGCTTGAATCAAACTGACGCGAACCGGCATCGTCAAGCGACGAATCAAATCAGCCAGCATCACCAGACTGCCGGTCATCACCGCCACTATGGTAATCGGAGATTCGCCGTACCGCTCCATGATTTCTGCGGCCATTTCGTCCACACCCGCGCGCAATTGTTCTTCGCTCAACAGCTCTCTCACGTTGTCTCTACCTTTTCATAGGCATTCATAAAAACTCCACTTCCACCGGTGCCGTGGTCCCCAGTGATACAAAACTCAGATCAATGGCTTGTCCCACCAGCTTTAACAATCCCTGGACGATGTTAAAATGACTGACGATGTGAATCAATAATGTAGGCGATTGTGACTCTTCTTTCGACCGACTAAGCACAGGTTGCCACAGATTATTTTCGCAAGTCTTTCAGCACTTATCTCCCCTACTGCTGAGTTAGTTAGATGAATGACACGCAGGCCGCTTCGCTTGTCTCACGCCAGTGCTTGGTTCGATTTGGCTGGCAGCAAGAGGTTGGCCGATTTGAATGGGACTCGCCAAGCGTCAATTCAGGCGAGAACAACCAGGACGATTTTATGCAGCGCGGCACCTGGGTAGTCGTGCGCAGCTATCGGGGGCTTGAAATCGGCCAATGCCTTGGTCCCTGCCGGTCTGGCGGTCCATTGGCTGGCAGCCTGCTCCGGTCTATGCAACCGGAAGACGAGTTCCTAAACGGCCACCTGCAACAACTCAGCCGCCTGGCACTTGAGCGCTGCACACAATGGCTCCAGCAAAATCAACAATCCGCTCAGTTGCTGGAGGTCGAGCCACTTTTAGACTGCCGGACCTTGCTGTTCTACTTTCTGGCCGATGTTGATAGCCAGGTCCATCAATATGTTGAGCAGTTGACGCGGATGTACGAGCAGCAAGCCGCCGACAGCGAATTCGTACTACGGGTTGGCAGGGGTTGCGGCCCGAATTGTGGTACAGACCAAGCTGCCCGAGGTGGTTGTGGGACCCCAGCCGGATGCTCGAATTGTCAAGTCATTTGCGGCGCTTCCTCTGCAAGGCGAGCCAGCGCCAGTCCTCTGCCTTCATGACTGCCGCCCCTGAGGCCAGTAGCCGATACGAATTGGCTGGTAACTGCCCTTTGCAGAAGCTGGCAACCGAGTTGGCCATCGCCTGGCGCCGGCAGCTCTCTTTAAAGGAGCTGCGCTTGCGAATGGTTGCCCAGACGGCGATGAGCCAGCCAGAGTTGGCTCTGTCAGGTTAAAGTGGCGTTTCCATTTTGGCTCGGTCGATTACCATCAATGGTTGTCACTCTGTTCGACACCCAAGCCGTATGCTCTTGCTATGACTGCCGCCGCACCACTGGTTCAAACTCTGCATCGCATCAACCGTCAGAAATCGGACCTGATCAGCCAGCTCCAGCGTTGCCCCAAATTGATCGCCGTAGCCCAAACACAGCTAAAACAGGCTCAGGATCATATTCAGGCCACTCGACAGAAGCTGACCAAGGCTCGATTGGACGCTGAAATGAAGCAATTGCAAATGAAAGAGCGCGAGCAGAAGATTCACAATTGGCGCGGAAAGATGAACGCTGCTAAAGAGAATCGCGAATATCAAGCTCTCAAAGATCAAATCGCAGCTGACACGCAAGCCAATGTTGTACTGTCCGATGAGATACTTGAGCTACTTGAGTCGATCGACGCGATTGGCGTCGAACTACAACAGGCCGAGGCCGACGCCAAAGCCAAGCAATCGGAGTGTGAACGAATCGTCGGCGAAGTAGAACAGCGCCGCCAAGTCTTGGAAAACGAGCTGGCGCGCGTACAAACGGAATTGACCGAAGCCGAGCTACAACTGAGTGGCGATTTCAAACGCGATTACCAGCGGCTGGTGGCTACCAAGAGCGATGACGCTATGGCAGAACTGGAAGGTAACTGCTGCGGCGGTTGCTGCCAAAGCCTAACACCCATGCTGATCGAACGTCTGACAACGGGTCAGTCCATTGCGTGTCCAAGTTGCGGCCGATTGGTTTATAAGAACCAAGACCGATAGCAGGCACAAGCTAGCCCACCGTCAAACGGATTGCAGACACCGTCCTAGGGATGGGAGAATGTTCGAGATCGAATTGTGCGGTCACCACGCTCTGGCGCGTGGCTAACGGTGACTTACTTACTGCGATATCGTGCGGACACGCTAGTCGAACGTCCCGAGTCTTGCTCGGAGAAAAAGCGATCGATGTTGCCAGCTAGAAGATAGGCAGCCTGAAGTTCTGCTGGCGAAAAAAATCGAACATTGCCAGTGTACTGCGACTCGATTCTGTTCTTATTGGCCAGTTGCTCCCAGCTCAATCCATTGGCCATGTGCCACGTGGCAGCTTGAGCGGTATTCTGCGGCACATGTCCCTGCCCCAACAGCGCACACAATTCCGCAACCCGAGGGTCGCCGTTGATCTGCTCGATGGGAACGATCTTGTACTTCATGCGCGGATTGGGATCGGTCTTGCCGTGTTCCAAACAGACGCAAGGAACGCTCAATTTGGTCGGCTTGTCGGGAGCCACGCGGAACATACCACCACCCATGCCGCCCATGCCCATACCGCCGCCCATACCGCCCATGCCCATGCCGCCCATACCCATGCCACCCATACCACCCATGCCGCCACCCATACCTTGACCACCGCCCATGCCCATGCCGCCCATGCCGCCCATGCCCATACCGCCCATGCCTCCCATGCCCATACCGCCCATCTGGCCGAGTACATGAACGGCGCCAAACGCCCCAGGGCGCGGGATGTCTAACGGCTGTTTCCCGTTGTTCTTGATGATCAGAGTCGCTTGCGAAGCGTCCTTGGGGATGAACCGTACGTCGATCCTGCCTTCTTCCAGTGCCTTAAAAAAATCGACGACTTCGACGGCATCCGAGGCGCCCGCCGCCTGTTTTTCAATAGACTCCCTGGGTTCGGCACCGTTGAGGCGTAACCCGTGTAGGGTCGTCAGCAGGAGTAACAGCGGGTAGATGAAAGTGAGTTTCATAACAATTCTCTTAGAGAGTCAGGTTGCGACGCATACCCTGTATGATAGTCGACACGGGCATTTTTCCAAGCAAATCACCACGCAAATCTCGGTCCATCCTGCCGGGTTCCGATTGTAACGACACCCAAGCAAGATGGCTAATTGCAACAATTCTGCTGTATTGGGCGGCAATTGTGCGGGACAGAACCTGTTTCTAGATATTTCTGAGTGAGCTAATGGGGCGCAACGGCTTGGCAGCCTTCGCCAGCTTTGTTACCTTTTTCGCCTCATGGTGCAGCGTTTTGCAACACAGATTTGAACACGGTCCTTACTCGATTGCTCTCGTTTTGAGAGGAAAGGTGAACAGTTTATGTCACTCTTAGTTGGCGAAGCCTTGGTGGGTGAAGGCGACGAGATCGCTCACATTGACCTGATGATTGGTAGCAAAAATGGTCCTGTCGGCGTTGCCTTTGCCAATGCCTTGTCTACTCAAAGTGCTGGCCACACAAATCTGCTGGCTGTGCTGACCCCCAACGTTGCCGTCAAGCCCTCGACGGTCATGATCACCAAAGTCACCATCAAGGGCATGAAGCAAGCGGTCCAAATGTTCGGTCCGGCCCAGGCCGCCGTGGCCAAGGCGGTCGCCGACCAGGTGGCCGCTGGCGTGATCCCCAAAGACCAAGCCGAAGACCTAGTCATCGTGTGCGGTGTCTTCATCGCTCCAACTGCTGAAGACAACGCCAAGATCTACAACTACAATTACGAAGCCACCAAGCAAGCGATCGCAGCCGCGATGACTGGCAAGCCCACCGCCGCTGAGATGATTGCTCAGAAGGACACGGCTCAGCACCCTTTCAAGGGATTTAACTAACTCTGATTAGTTCCAATTGTGGGATGGCGCCAGTGTGCGCTATCTGCGTTTGAAGCCACCCAAGCTAGCCGTGTGTTTCGCAATGTGCACACGGCTAGTGCCATTTTGGTGCCAGCGGTTTCAGCACAAGCTTACCAACACTGGCTCAGCGCCTTTGAAAAGATGTACCGCTCAAAATCATGCATCGCCCTCGCATCTTGATTCAACTGGACACCGACCCGCAGGCCAGTGTATTTGACGCAGTCGTGGCGGTCGATTCTCAAGTTGACCACCTGCTTCAGCACCATGGCGTTGACACGTCCAACGTGACTAGCCTTGTTCACGGTGCCATGTTCACCCGTGGACCCGAAGAATTGAAAAACACCGCCATCTTCATTGGCGGCTCTAACGTGACCGCTGGCGAGCAGTTGCTCAAGACAATTAAGTCTACCTTCTTTGGACCTGTTCGAGTGTCCGTCATGCTCGATAGCAACGGGGCCAACACAACGGCGGCAGCGGCTGTGCTGTGTGCGGGTAGACATATCCCTCTAGCTGGTCAGCGGGCTGTGGTTCTTGGCGGAACCGGGCCAGTCGGCCTGCGGGTCGCGCAGCTTCTGGCGCGGCAAGATGCCGAGGTCTGGCTGGCTTCGCGCCAACATTCAAAGGCAACGCAAGCCTGCCGATCGATTGAATCACTGCTGCCTGCCGACTGCAAGGGAAAAGTTCATCCAATGTCCAGTCAGGACGCCCACGACCTGCAACCAAACATGAATTCTGCCACATTGGTGTTTGCGTGTGGTGCCGCGGGTGTAACCCTGTTGAGTGAACAACAATTGTCGCAAGCTGCCAAGCTGCGCGTAGTCATAGATCTGAACGCTGTGCCGCCCGCTGGTATCCATGGCATCGATCCGATGGACAAGGCCAAGCAGCGTTCCAGCAGAATCGACTATGGGGCCATTGGCGTCGGCGGATTGAAGATGAAGATCCACCGGGCATCGATCGCCGCATTGTTCCAGCGGAATGATCTGGTACTGGATGCAGCAGAGATTTTCGAGATCGGCCGACAGCTTGAGCAAAAAAGCGAATAATTGATAATTGATAGTAGCAAATTGACAGTGGACAGTGGCCGTTGGTCCGGCGTCGCTTTTGGCTAAGGCGATTGGCCGAGTGGTGTGCCACACATATCGGGCTAGCTGGCGCGGCGAGCTGAACTGTGGGAATTCGCATCGCGATGCGCATGCATTGGCAACACGCGTGGTTGCAGCATCGCTAAGGCCCCAATGCGCCAGGCCCGACTGCTCTGACCATCCCATGCATGCTGGGATATCGCATCGACAATGCGCGTAGCAACGTCAACGGCCCGAGCTCCATCTTCGCCGCTGACAGCCGGTGTGCTGCCAGTCTGTATGCTCAAAGCAAAATCATTGTGCTCATCCAGGATTGCATTGCGTCCCAGCGCCGGCAGAGTTTCGACCGTAAAGTAGTGCTCGAAGATCCGATCCTTTTCAGCCATGCGCTGCGGTGCAGGCAGCTCATCCAGCGCCACCAGTCGTGCCATCACATCTTCGGAGGGGCGCATGATTTTGAGCGAATCTGCATTAAAGTCGATATCAGCATATCCAGCCGTTGTGTACAGACTCATACGTCTGGATGCTGCACTAGCCAGTCGCGATGCCTTCAGGTTGGCAACTAACCCGCTGGCGAATGTTAGCCGCGTTTCGGCAATGTCTTCATGGCTGCCCAGCAGAGCCATGCCACTGGCCTCAATGCGCTCAATCGGTGTTCGATCCAAAGACAGAATCAAATCCAGGTCGTGGATCATCAAGTCCATGACGACCCCGATATCGGTACTGCGACCACTGTAGGCGCCACAACGCTGGGCTTCGATGAACTTGGGCATTCCTAAATGTGGCAAGGCGGTAGTCCACTTGGGATTGAACCGTTCGACGTGGCCTGTCTGTAGCACGCGCACATGGCGCCTGGCAATTTGCACCAACCGATTCGCTTGATCGGTGGTGCTGGTCAGCGGCTTTTCTACGAGACAATGAACGCCGGCCCGCAACAATTCACTGGTGATTTCATAGTGACTGACCGTCGGCGCCGCAATTATGGCTGCGTCGATGCGACTTATCAGCTCGCGATAATCGGCTACCACCGGCAGATTGAGTTGAGCCTGGACCGTCGCTTGCGATTCCGGGCTGGGATCGGCTACGGCGACCACCTCAAACTGCTCGTTGCCATCAGCCAGCTTGGCGTGAATACGACCTAGATGGCCTCCGCCGATAATTGCTAGGCGAAGCTTACTCATGCCGCCTTTCTCCGATCGCGACCGCGACCATGGCGACCGCCTTGAGAATCCTGAATGAAGTCGAACAACACTTGAAGTTCTGGCATTAACGATCCACTGGCCATCAGGATCTCGCGAGCATGCTCCATGCCGACGCGTGATCGATACAGCAGTCGATAGGCTTCCATCAACGCCTTGATAGCCTCGGTCGAAAAATTCTTGCGTTTAAGCGCCACGACATTAACGGTTCGGGGTCGTGCCGGGAAGCCTTCCACCAACATGTAGGGAGGTACGTCATGCAACACTCGACTCAGACCACTCACAAAGCTGTAACAGCCGATAGATGCGAAGTGATGAACGGCTGCGCCACCACTGAGGGTAGCATCATGCTGAACGTGCACATGACCTCCCAGCATCACATTGTTGGCCATGATGACTCGGTCGCCCACCTTGCAATCATGCGCCACGTGGGAACAGGTCATCAGGTAGCAGTTGCTACCCAACTCTGTGATGCCATCCTCTTTTTCAGTCGCACGATTAATGGTCACGGATTCGCGAAATACATTGGCGTCTCCAATGATCACCTGTGTCGGCGACCCCTGATAACTTAAGTCTTGAGGTTCAGCACCAATGACGACGCCTGGAAACAGATGATTATCTCGCCCTAAAGTGGTGTGCCCCGTAAGCGTTACGTTGTTCTCAAGCCGCGTTCCACGCCCAATACGCACATGTGGACCGATGACGCAATGGTGACCCACGCGGACCTCGTCGTCCAGTTCGGCGCGTGGGTCCACAACGGCGGTATGAGCGATGATAGTGGCCATGGAGGCTGGCTTTCTAAATGGACCTTCTGGATGTAAATGTTTGGGCTGGTGTCGGCTGTTACTGTTCCGAACGCTGTCATGGATTGGCGTCAGGCGGCACAACGCATCGAACTAGTAGGATCGGCAGTTCTTGGGTGATGCAAATACAGCTCACGCAGGTGTCCCGCCAGTTGACCGTTCAACTGGTGACCACTTCCATGCGCCGTGACTTTACCTAGCAGATCAACGCCCACCACCGCTAGATCACCTACCACGTCCAAGACTTTATGTCGTGCACATTCGTCCGGGAACCTGAGCTGGTTGTTCACTGGTCCTGATTGATCAAATAGTAGCAAATCACGATTGGTCACATGCTTGGCCAACCCACGCGCCTGCAGCTGATCCGCTTGCTGTTGCGTGATGAACGTGCGAGCCGCTGCAAGCTGCTCGTAAAACACCTGTGGCGTTATCTCAGCCATGTAGGTTGCTTGGCCAATTGCGCTACCCGAGCCATAATCTAATTGATATTCGACGGTAAACCGTTCGGCCGGCTCAATTGTCAACCAAGCCCGCTGATCGCCCAGTCGAATCGTACGATCGACTACGAGAGTCGGGCGCGCCGCCGGAAGTTGTATCGTTCCTACATTCGAGAGTGCATTGGTAAACGCCAGGCTACTGCCATCCATGCCGGGTATCTCGGAGGCTGTGCAGTGAACCTGAATATTGTCCACGCGCAAGCCGGCCAGAGCTGCCATGACATGTTCGATCATTTCGAATTTCAGCCAACCGCTGCTCAAGCACGTTCGTAACGACAGGCCCTGGCAGTGTTCAAATACGGCTTGTACGCCGCGACTGTCATTCAAATCTTGACGGAAAAAGCGAATTCCTGTGCCAGCCGGAGCCGGCAGAAATGTCAACGTGTTGACTTGCCCGCTCCAGTAACCGCGACCGGTGACCGAGCAGGGACCCCGAAGCGTCGTCTGATTGCGAACAGGAGGATTACGGTGCATGAATGTTGCCCAACTGGAAATTGCCGATGCCTAGCCGGCCAGACCACTTTGCGAGTCCAGCGTCAACTCTAAACACTCCCAATTCAGCCCGCATCCAGCTCGACCAGTCTTGGGTACCAAAGGCCATCAGGCCGGATGCTGGGCGTGACTTACGTGAGTTGTCACAGACGCGATGTGCGTGGCAACTCGTTGACTGAGCACACTCTTTAGCGAACGACGCCATTGCCTTGGGGAGCGGCAGCAGATCGAGCCGGACTAGCCGCCGTGTTGGTGCCGAGCTGCTTTTGCAAGGCTTCCAAAACCCAGCCGGTCAAGTCAACGCCCTGGTCGAAGTAAACGACATTCTGCGACATCGCAACCTCTAGCGTCTCTGGACGCTTAGGGTCAACCGCTTGGCGACTGACTTGCATGACGACTTGTATTCCCGTTTGTTGACACAGATACTTGAGTAGATGAGTAATCTGTCCATGAACTTCGAACAGAATCTCCGCTTGTGCACTTTCGAATTCCTTGCGCTTCTTGACTAGCTCCAAACGAAACTCCGTGTCTTGTTCGGCGATCGCCTTTTCAGCACGATCGTAATCCGGTGTGCCTTCGTTGTATTTCTCTTTAAGTTGCTCCATCTGCTTAATAATCGACTCGCGCTTGGCCTGCATTTCTTTGTCAGCCGACTCCATACGCGACTTGACCGATTCCATCTTGCCCTTGAGCGTAGGATGGTTCTGCAGGATGTGGCCAATGTCCAGAACGCCAACCGTTCGCGATGCTGCAGCTTGGGCTTGCGCTGGAGCTTGAGACTGGGCCTGAGCCTGATTCTGAGCGGTGGCGGAAGACAAGAAACTGAGACCGCTGATTACGATCGCGGCAGCGAAAATCGAAATTCGCACGTGAGCACTCCTTGCTTTGGTGAGTCTTGGCCACTGCCAGAGCGTCTGGGACGCAGTCGAGCCAGGCCAGGTTGGGATTCGGGGAGCTTCCCCGCCGGGTTTGATCCATTCAATGCCCGTCAGTCGCAGTCCGTGTGGACTGTACGACTCGGCAGCATTTTTGCAGGCAGTTAGGGAGCGCGTAAAGGGCGATTCTCCCCAGTTCTTGAGCACAATCGAGATTTCTTGCCCCAGCTTACGCCAGCCCCACCCACTGGACACTCACGACCTACCTATATTTGTTGCTAGCAAAATCCGTGGTCATTGGACGTTTGGCCGCTGACCGTCGCTGGCAGGCTAGCCCCCATAACTGATCATCCCCAGCTGAATTGCTAATCCATTCTCCATTTTGATTCTCAATTCCTTCAGCTCGTCTTACTCTTAAGAATGCGCTCGCCGAGGGACTGAGAAAGCATCGTTACCCAGCGCAGCCATCGCGCTGGGTGAGGGTAAATCGTCAACAGCTTGCGACGATGAGCATCGTGCAGAATGTCTTCTGCTAATCGCTCAGGATCAAGTCCACGGATTTGCGCTCCACCACCGGGCTTCCTGACTTGCTCGGGCAAACCCTCCAAGTGCTGCAAGCTGTTATAGCGTGAACCAGCGTCGTCTCTGGCGATGGGGCCCGGGCAGCACAGCATTACGTGCACTTTTTCGTCAGCGAGCTCCAAGCGTGCTTGTTGTGCCAGAGCGGTCAGGCCGTGCTTGGCAATTGAATAACCACCTAGAAAGCGTGGTGCAAACAGGCTGGAGAGCGAACCAACCATGACCAGGACACCCTGTCGCTGCTTCAACGACTCCGCAAAAAACTGCACTGTATGCAGACTGGTAACGACATTCGCATCGACGAGTTCAATCAATCGTTGTCGCGAGAGTTCACGAAGCTGCCCGCGATCGCTTAATCCGATCGACTGAACAAGCAGATCAATGTGCCAAGTCTGTTCTGCTAACTGCTGCGCGCATGTGGCGGCGAAACGAGCGTCAGCTAAGTCGGCCAGCAAGGTTGTCACGATGGTCTTGCCTGATCCACCGCTTTGGGACAATTGCCGTAGCTCGTCTGCGGCAGCTTCCAACCGATGCGAACTGCGAGCGACAATCACCAATCGACCGGCGCCTTGAAGGATCAACCGCCGGGCAATTGACAGGCCCAAACCGCTCGACCCACCTAATACAACGGCGGTCTTGTCTGTCCATGCAGGCATTGAAGCATTTCCCATTGCCGGATATACCAAGCAACCACGCTCGGGTTCTTGGGGGAACCGCAACCGCGTGTTCGAGCTGCGGATCGACTTATTTACGAGGTAGGCAAAATGTACCCGTTTGGGCGAATGATAAAAGAGATGATCGCACACCGTCGAGCTCCACCGATGGGGCCTTTCGATGTCCATCACTCGTATCACCGCTGTTGGCCATGGGATTTAGACCCCTGGATGGAGCTGAATAATGGCCGAACGCTGACGCTTTACGATTTGGGGCGAATTCCCATGGCAGTCCGCATCGGCCTGGTCGACGCGCTGCGATCCGCCAAATGGGGCCTGACAGTGGCTGGAGTATCGGTGCGGTATCGTCAGAGGATTCGCATGTTCGAGCGTGTGGCCATGCAAACGCGACTGATTGGTTGGGACGACCGCTTTTTGTATATGGAACAGAGCATGTGGAATGGCAAGCTGTGCGCAAACCACATCTTGGTGCGCGCGGCTGTGGTTGATTTTGCTGCAGGCGGCATCGTTGCACCCGAGCGTGTCGTCGAGCGATACAAGCCGGGGCTGGTATCGCCGCCGCTGCCGGACTGGGTACAGCAGTGGATCGCGTCTGAGCGGGCTAGACCCTGGCCTCCAGTGGCTGTGGATCCCCCCGCCTGAACCAACACTTTCTCAGGTCGCGGGCGACTCTGCAGCCCGATTACGAGAATCTCGAAATTGAACCCGCCTTTTCCAATTGTGACCTTGACAAAAACTCCGAGAGAGCAATACTGAGACTTAGTATCAATAAGCAGCTGAATTTAATCACGATTTGCTGTTTAATTGAAGGGTGCCTCACGGGAGCGGCAGACTCGCCGTCGCTCGACTAACCACGCATATCATTCAAACGCTCTAAAGCCATTTTCGGAGCGGCAAGAAGGAGTTGGGATATGTTCAGCCGTGCAACAGTTACTGATTTCCAGAATCGCCGGCCTACGACCGCAAATTCCAGTCGGCCTGCGGGCCAGGCATGCTTAATCAACCATCAAATCGTTAGTCGACCGGCCGCCTGCCCTCCACGCACCGCCTTTACGCTGGTCGAGCTTCTGGTTGTGATTGCCATCATTGGCATTCTGGTTGGACTATTGCTGCCGGCCGTCCAAGCTGCTCGCGAAGCGGCGCGCCGGATGAGCTGCTCGAACAACCTGCGGCAAATCGGCATCGCCCTACATAACTACGAAAGTGCCGAGCGAGCGTTTCCGCCGTCGACCATCACCACTGGCGGTGCCGCCAGCCAACCATGGTCGGCTCAGTCTTTTCTGTTGCCCTATTTGGAAGGGGCGAATGTCTCTGCTCTGATCGATCATTCGCTGGGGTATCACCATGGCACCAACAAGTCGATGTTCCCACCTAACGGCGTCGCAGCACTCCGCATTCCCATGTACCTGTGCCCAAGCGAGCCCAAAGATCAGGTCCGAACAGACGGTAATGGCGCGCCAGAGCATTATCCAATCAATTACGCACTGTCTGTCGGCAAGTTCTTGATCTATAACCCCACCAACCGCACCGATGGCGGGGCCGCATTTGCCCCCAATCGTCGTACCACTCCGGCAGCATTTACCGATGGATTAAGCAATACAATCGGGCTATCGGAAGTTAAGGCTTATAACCCGCGATTTCAAGACGTCCCCAACATGCCTACCACTGCACCTACTTCCGCTGCTCAGGTAGCCGCAGCTTATACAGGCGGCGCATGGGCTCCTGACCGAAGTCATACTGAATGGGTTTGCGGACGAGCAATTCATGTTGGATTTACAGCCACATTTACCCCCAACACGGTGGTGGCCTATGAGAGAGACGGCGTCAAATACGACATCAACGTTACAACCTCTCGCGAGGGGATCAGCACGTCGCTACCGACTTATGCAGTCATTACGTCGCGCAGCCATCATTCTGGTGTCGTGAATACCATGCAAATGGATGGTTCGGTACGGGCCGTTGCCAGCACCATCGACGTCAACCTCTGGCAAGGTCTCAGCACCATCAACGGCGGGGAAGCCCTGACTACACCCTAGTAGGTTGCTCAGAATACCTTCGGGGCTAGCCGTCCACGCAAGTCACCGGGCGGAACAAGCCAAGTCGATATAAACGCTCCCGGCAGCACACAATCAAACGCCAAGCTCGCACGAAAGCTGGAACTCGATACTTTGCCTCGACGCCAGCCAACTGACTGCGTATAGGCAACTTGGGGTGTGGACCGACACGCGCAGACTAGCCAGCGATTTCGGCGATTTCGACGCGAGTGAAGCTCTGGCGGTGGCCGGTGCGTCGCTTGTAATTCTTTCGACGGCGAAACTTTTGTACGTAGATCTTTTCGCCCTGTTCGACGCCCAATACTTTGGCAGTCACCGTGGCACCGCTAATTTCCGGCGTCCCCAGTTTCAGGCCTTCGTCGCCACCAATTGCCAGGACCTTGGTGAATTGATAGGTATCTCCTTCCTGCAAATCAGAGCGCAGGTCAATGTCGAGCCTTTGGCCTGGAGTAACCTTGATTTGTCGAGCACCATCAACGACGATCGCGTACATGAAACTTATCTCTATGGAAAACTGCCACAAAAAGGCAGGCGCAGGGCTGCTGTGCGGAGCCCGATCTGCCGCCTGCCACGAGCCCGAATTTTACAAAACAGCCCACCGGTCGTCGAGGCCTAATGGCGCCCCGATTCAGGCCGCGCAAACCTGCTATGGCAAGACTTTCCTAAACCGCCTCGATCTTAGCGGAAAGACCGTTAATCTCCCCAAAAAGTCGGTGCAGGATTCGGTTTATGGGCGTTGATGCCATTGGCAACATCTAGGTCTTTCGACTCAACGGATCGTAGACACCCGGGACGGGGACGGGGTACAGCCCATCTGCGTCGGGGATGGTTGGCGGCTGGGATTTCAGCGTGTACTGGTCGATGCCAGGGCACAGGTCATGACCAGAATTCATTAAATCGTCCCACTTAATTACCTTGCCGGAATAGCAAGCCTCACGCCCAAGGATCGCACAGAAAGTGGAGTGGGCCCCAAATTCGCCCTCATTGTAGACCTCGCCGCGCATCAGGGCTTCAATCAGGTCGTGCTGCTCCTGTTGGTGGCCGTTCTTGGCTTGCCCGGTAAATCTCCATGGATTTTCGCCTTGGATTTGACCATCTATCTTGGCTGTCCCCTTGGTCCCATGTGCATACTCGTCCACGATGGACCAGCCACCTTTCAGGTGCCGCCCCTGACTGTACATTTTCGTGCCATCGGCAAAGGTGTACTCGCAGAAGGTATGATCAAATATCTGCGAACGCGAGCGATCGCCGCCTTCGCGCTGTTCGCGGCCCCCCATGCCGTTGCACTCCACCGGATAGGCTCCTTTGACCCAGCAGCCCACATCCAGATTGTGAATGTGTTGCTCACAAATCTGATCGCCGCTCAGCCAATTGAAGTGGTACCAATTCTTGCACTGATAAGCCATTTCGGTCAGCTCCATTCCATCGGGCATCAGACCGCGCGCCACATCGCGAGAATGATTCCAAATACCGCCACCATTCCAATAGACGCGCATTAACACGATGTCGCCGATAGCGCCTTGATGCAGTCGCTGGATGGTCTCCATATATTGCGGTTCGTGCCGGCGCTGAAGACCGATACCGACCATTCGGTTCTTCTTCTTTGACTCTGCGACGCTTGCCAGCACGCGACGAACACCGGCTACGTCAGAGGCCACTGGCTTCTCCATGAACACGTGCCTTCCCTTGTGGATAGCGTATTCAAATTGTTGTGGCTTGAATGCCGGTGGAGTGCAAATCACTACCAGATCACAATCCACGTCGATCGCTGCTTTGTAGCCATCCAAATCGCTGAAAATCCGATCTTCGGGCACATCAACCTTACCAGCAAATTTTCGCGATAGGCCGCGCACCGCACTGCGCGCAGTTGACGCAAAGGCATCGTGTACCGCCACCAGTTTAACATTGCCCTTGGTATTGAAGATGTTGTCGGCAGCTCCCGTTCCTCGGCCACCGCAACCAATCAGTACAAAGCGTATCTCGTCGCTGCCCGCAGCGTGAACCGATCGAGCCTGGCCTGCCAGCGCCGTCGCGCCCGCTGCTGCCAGCGTGCCCGTCCTCAAAAACCCACGTCGATTGGATGGTTGATTTGTCTGCATGTCGCTTCCTTTGGCTGTGGCTGAATTAACTTGCGAATTATGGGCTCCGGCACTCAGGACGGTTCCCGCAGTGCCTACCATGGTAATCCATTTCCGCCCACTCAACCACTGTGGACAGCAATGCCCAGGCACCAGGCGAAAATCACTGCAGTGTGACAAGTTTTTTGAGCTTCAGGCTACCGCTTCCCCTCGCGCAAGTGCCGGTTGAAGGCACGCGCGGGAGTTTACCGGATTCGAATTCCTGTGAGGTGGTGTCGATGTTGGTTCGGTTCGTCCGGATTGTAAGGGGATTGGCGCTACCAACGGTGTGGTAGTGACGATTGCATCAGAGCTTGGTGATCTGCTTTGGTTGTCCATGGCTAGCCCGCGTATTGAAAAACACTGGATGCCAGTCATCATACTTATTAAGTGGTCAATTTCCTCCAAGCTAGGAAACGTGTACAAAACCTTAGAAACTGTCTAAATACAGCACATTTTCTCACTAAACTTGCGATTGCAGCAAAAATGCCAACTCCCCAAACTCGCGAACCAACACTTCAGGATGTGATTGTGCTGCTACGCCGGCATCGTATGAAGATTGTATTGTTCACGGTACTTACAGCGGTATGTGGTTTGGCAGTGGCGATTATTCTGCCTTCGCGATACAGCTCAGAGTCGAAGATACTTGTGCTGCTAGGGCGAGAAAGCGTGGTACTGGATCCCGCAGTTTCGATGGGAAAGACATTGAACGTAACAACCACCAGGGAGACTGAGGTTGAGACGATCAAAGAAGTCTTACTGTCGCGGGCCATGCTGCAGATGGTCGTTGATGAACTGGGGTTGGATTTTATCCTGCAACCACCGCCCAAATTGGGCGTTTATGACTGGGCCATGAAATCGGCCATAGAATCGAAGAGGTACCTTAAAAGTCTGCTAGTAGCTGACGACTCGATCGGCCAAGGATCGCATGGTGGTGCCAGTATTGATCCAGAGAGGATTGAAGAGGCAATCCTCTTACTCACAGATTCCTATACAGTAACGACCTCCAAGAAACACATGGTAATATCCATCGCTGCCGTAGCACGAACTCCGGAGATGGCTCAGACATTGGCGGAGACTTTGGTGAACATCTACCAAAGAAATCACATGCAATTCCACACCACTGCAGGTTCGGAACAGTTTTTTGAGGGCGAGCGGGAGACGATCGAAACGCAACTTACAGACAAGCGGCTAACACTCGCCAAGCTGAGAACTGCCCATGGAATTGGGACGTTGGAAGGCGAGTTTCGACGGCTGGACGAAATCAAAACCGGACTGATTGCACTCAGGAACTCCTTGAAACGCGAACAGGTTGGCCTGACACACATGTGCGCTGAACTGGAGAAGCAAGTTGAAAGTTCAGAAGAGATATTGCTGTCAGAAAGAGCCGAAGGCATGCCCAATATGGCTTTTGATGGGATGCGTCACCGATTGTACGAGCTAGAGGTCGAAGAAAGCCGCATGGCACGCACCTTCAAGCCGGACCATCCGGGACTCAAATCGATCCGTGATCAAGTGCAAGAGATGCGCGAGCGAATCAATACAGAGGATAACTCGCGGCAAGAGGTGCGGTTTGGTAGGAATGTTAATCGCGAGGCAATTCTTCTTGACCTGAATAAACAACAGAGCCGCTTAGCCGAAATCAATGGCCAAATCGAGCAAAATGATAGGCAGCTTGAAGCTCTTTTATCCGAAATCAAAAACTTAAATGATGTCTCGGTACAAATTCAAAATCTGTCTCAAGAAGTCGAATTCCTTGCACGAAGTTACGACACATACGCTGACAGTTTGGAGCAATCGCGGATTGGTGCCGCGCTGGCGAGTCAGCAGATTAGCAACGTTCGCGTGGTGCAACCTGCCACCTACGTCGTTGAACCCGTTAAGTCAAAACGAATGCTATTCGCGGTGGGTGGACTACTGGCGGGGATACTAGGTGGACTTCCATTAGCCATTTTCTTTGAGCAAACTGGCAACAAGCTCAAATCTGCAAGCGAAGCACAGGCCTATATCGGCCTGCCGGTGTTTGGCGAAATCTCCGTAAGCCCCACTCCGCTCGAGATGCATCGTGAGGTTAAGAATAAAGTCGAAGTCGGTTGAGCCATTCCCAGGCGACTTTACACCCTGAGGCCATCCTGGCCGAGCAGGATCGACCGGAACGGAACAGTTGAAAATGGGTACGGAATGTGTTGTCCAGGCATGGCTGGTGAAATTCGATTTAGAAATCAGTACAGCGCGCCGTTGAACGTTCATGCTGTTTACAAATGAGATCATGCCATGCTAGCGTCCGCATGTCCGTCATCAACACCTGGCTCGCTTGAGACGGCTCAAGACGCGATGCCGGCCAAAACATCGAGTCGCATTCCCCCGCTGCGCATGTGCTTTGTAGCGAACAATCTATATGCAGTGCTGGTGCCAACTCAGCAGAAAATCATCGGCGGTGCAGAGCTACAACAATTGGCCATTGCACAATGTTTAAGAGACAACGGTCATCACGCAAGTATTGTGACGAACGTATTTGATGACCAGCGAAACGACGAAGTTCTCCAAGGAATTGACGTCCTGAAGAACTATGCCGTCAAGGATGGAATTCCGGTGGCGCGATTCTTTCATCCACGGTTGACTTCACTGTGGTCCGCATTGCGCCGCGCACGTGCGGACATTTACTATCAACGATGTGCCGATAAAATGACTGGAATTGTCGCGGCATACTGTAAACTTCACGGCAAGAAATTTGTTTTTTCAGGTGCGCATGACTCTGACTTTTGGCGCCGGCCACCGCTGAATTTGCGCGAGCGCTTGCTATACCGAATGGGAATTCGTCTGGCCGATATGGTGATCGTCCAGTCACAACAGCAGCAGCAACTACTGCACCAGAATTATGGTCGAAAGGGGTTGCTGTTGCCCAATGTGTATGGACCGCGTGCGTTGTCGAAGTCAGAGGGATTCGTGCTGTGGGTCGCAACGTTGCGCAAGTTCAAACGCCCTCTGATGTGCCTGGAGCTGGCTAGAAAGTTCCCGCAAATTCCGTTCGTCATGATCGGAGGCACGCCAGACGACAATTTTCAGATTGCCAATGAGATTCGCCAGCAGTGTCCCCCCAATCTGACTTTCTTAGGTTTTCAGCCGCTTGAAGTAACGGATCAGTACTTTGATCGTGCGAGCCTACTATTAAACACATCTCAACACGAAGGCTTTCCAAACACCTTCCTGCAAGCTTGGTCGCGCGGTATTCCAGTGTTAACCACGTTCGATCCTAGTTCCATCGTGGCCAGCAATAGCTTCTTGGGCCGAACCTTCTCCCACACGACACAGGTTGGCGAGTGGATTCTCGAACTGCTGCAACCCACGCCGCAGGCTCGAAAGGACATGCAACAGTTTTGCGAGTCGAACTATTCTCCTCAGCAATACGTCGAGCGGATGCTTGCCGAGCTACAGGCTGTACCCAGCGTAACCAAAGTCGATCATTAGCACGGGATGAATTCGATGTTTACGCCCAGCCGCACTACGAGTCGAGTCACGACGTTTGTCCGCCTATTCAGCGCCAACAAGTTTGCACGAGATGCTCTCAGTCTTTCTTTAGGAAGGGGCCTGAATTTACTGCTGGGCTTCGCATCTGTGTTGATGTTCGGGATCGTGTTTTCAAAACCGCAAATCGGCACCATCAGCCTTTACGAAATGGTGCTTGGATTGGTGTTGACCATGGGCATTACTTGGTCTGCAATCGGTGTACCTCGCTACGGCAAGGAAGAACTTTCGACCTATGACACATTGAACCGAACATCGACCCTTCGCTTGTGCTTGATCGCTCCGGTGACAATTCTCGTCTTGGTCAGCGTTCTGGTGTTTCGTCAGCCACTCATGCAGTACTTAGGGACCGACCAACCGGGGCTGATCCTTTGCCTTGCGTTTTACATTCTGGTGTCCGCACTGCATGATCACCTGAGCAGTTTGCACAGTGCGCTGGAGGACCACGCTACCAATGCGGCGTTTTTCGTTGGTCAATCGGTAGCCAAGTTGACCATCCTGAGTCTGTTCGTCACCGGCCTGATTGCCCCCAATGTAGTTGGGTTCATGGCTGCAATTGTCGGAGCCGATATGCTGTTGGTATTGCTGCTGTGGCTCAGATTACCCCACTACGGCACGGGCTACATACTGCCACTTCACTCAGTGCGCTGGGATCAGCTACGGCAGTACATCCGCTACGTGTATCCGCAGTTTCTTGGTTTTGCAGGAATTTACGTAATCAACTGGATCGACGTCTATTACATCCGCAAGTACTGTTCGATGGACGACTTGGGGGCATATCAGTTCCTGTACTCAATATTTGTCAAACTAACTTCGTTTGCGTTGATCGCCAACACGATTTTGTTTCCGCGCATTCTCGTGTGGAAGGAGAAAGACGAGCAGATAGTGCGTCGCTTTGCCAGGTCTGCACCCATGTGGGTATTTTTAGTGGTCTGTTTGGCAACGTTTGCTGCACTTCCCATTTTCCCAGTGGGATTCGACCTGTTTTTTGGGGAAAAATACGTAGATGCTTATAGTTCACTGGCGATCTTGCTGTGTTCGTTACCGTGCATTTTTTGCAGCTATACGCTGATCCCGATCATGAACAGTTTTGATCAAGTGAAACGTGTTCAGGCGGTCAATATCGCAGCCGCCTGTTGCAATCTAGCGTTGGATGCGTGGCTGGTTCCAGCCTACGGCATCGTCGGTGCAGCCTTGGCTACCTTTGCTGCCTTCTGGACCAAGTCCCTGCTGCTCATTCCACCTATTCGCCGGCGTTTCAACATCGGCTTGAAACTGACAGTTGCACTGCACGTAGCACTAGCCGTGGTGGTCGTGTCTCTGTTTGGACGTTACACACACTAGACGACCCATGTATCCGTTATGATCACCCTGCTCCTGCTCTCAAATCTGCTGGCACTCTATGTGCTCATTTTGATTCCAAACTTTGGATCGATGCTTGTCAGATTGTTGGCTGGCCTAGTCATAACTTGGCCGCTGCTAACGTTGTATGTTGTGCTAGACGGCCCGCCTGGGATTCCCGATTTGATGTACGAGCGCGCTTATGTGCTGGCCATGGTACTGTTTCTGTGTATGGCGATACCACTCCAGCAATTCGCAGCAACTATCGCAGCCAATGGCCGTTCCATTGAGTTTCAGAATATGCAATATGTTCAGCCATTCACATTCGGACCGGTGGGCCGGCCTAATTGGATGACATCACTGAATCGCTACCTTCCACTACCGGTGACGGCATTGTTGATCACCAAGCTAGTAGCCACGGTCGCTGGGGTCATCCGCGGAGAAGCAGACTCAACCGCCATAGCGGCATACCTGGATAGCTGCATTGTTACACTCGTTATTTATGTGCTAATTAAGCAATACGTCAATACTCGAAAAGAACTAGGGCTACTACTGACTGCCTTAGTCATTTCTTCCTTAGTAGTATTTGTGTCCGGGGTTTACGAACGTGTTCTCGATTTGACCGAGAGCGCCTTTCCTAATCCAGGTCACACTGAAGAAGGAGACACTCGCGTATTGGATGTTCCGGGTGGTCGAGCTGCCGGTATAGCGGGCAACCCGGCGGTCTATGGGGCGATTCTTGGAGTGGGAATGGTCATTTGCTTAGCGGTACTAGCGGACGCAAAAAGCACTGTGCGGAAGATGCTGCTGTGGACTTGCGTACTCTTATTGGGCTATGGAATCGCTGTCAGCTTTACGCGTGGCGCCTGGCTGGCGGTAGGCTTAACGACCATCATGGCGCAGTTTTATTTCAGTCGTCATCGACTCATGTTTGGCGCTGCTCTGGCATTGTGCGGGCTGGTGCTAGTGGCTGTATGGGGCGGGATCAAACAGTCCGAGCTTGTGCAAGACAGGGTACTGAACGAAGAAAACGTCTCGGGGCGATTCGAGCGGATTGTCTGGTCAGCCCAACAGGTCGTCCATCATCCGTTCTTGGGAACTGGTCGAGGCGGCCTGAACGCGATGATCAAACGCGAATTTCCGGTCGATGGGTTCGACACTTCCCATAATAGCTATATGACGATGCTGGTCGATGAGGGCATTTTTGTATTTGCAGCCTTCCTGGCGCTGTTCTCCTACTGGTTGCTCAAGGCAAAAAAAGCAATCTGGGATCCCAACATCAGAGCTTGGGAGCGCAAT
The DNA here is from genome assembly GCA_019636385.1 of Pirellulaceae bacterium. Lineage (NCBI taxonomy): Bacteria > Pseudomonadati > Planctomycetota > Planctomycetia > Pirellulales > Pirellulaceae > Pirellulaceae bacterium. Next base: position 206,575 of record JAHBXT010000003.1, read on the forward strand.
GTGGTGGTGGCCATGGCCGCAATTTTGTGTACTCGACTCATACTCGGAATGAGCTTGGAATTGAGTTATTTCAATCACTATACTGCGATTTACTGGATTGCAGGAGCCATTATCGAACGAATTGCCCGGGGCCTTGAAAATGTTGGCCCAGAGGTACGTGAGGTCGCGCCCCATGCGATTTAGGAATCATCTGCCGATGGATGTTAATGGGTCGAAGAAGATTAAAGTGGCATTCTTCGAGCATTCGCTGCCGCGCGCAGGTGGAGCAGAAAATGTGCTATTTGAGATCATTTCCAGAATCGATCGTTCGCGCTTTGAGCCAGTCCTGTGCTGCTTGTACGACTTGGGCGAACTGGGCAGCGAACTTCAGCGTCAAGGATTCCGCACGTATGAGCACCTGGCCCATGGGAAATTCAATCCCCGAAATCTGATAAGGCTCCGTCGCATACTTCAGGCTGAAGCCACCGATGTTCTGTACGTTTCTGATGGTTTTCACAACGTGATCTTAGGTCGATTGGCTGCCTGGCTGGCACGCACAAAGCATACTGTGCTGGCCATTCATAGTTACGATCTGCAGCACAACAAGGCCGAACGTTCAAGCTACGCTCGCAGCAAAGTACTACAGGTCAGTAGCAGACTAACTTTTCCCACATTCAGCAAAGTTATTGCGCTGGCCAATAGCCACCGAGACTATTTAGTGCACACCAAGGGACTTGAGCAGCACAGAATTGCGGTAATTCCAAATGGCGTACAGTCCGACCGTTTCGCAAAACACATTTCGGTGGAGGCTGCCCGGCACCAGTTTGGACTTCCCGTGGATCACTACGCATGTGGCATTGTAGCTGGCCTGCGCAAGGTTAAGGCACACGACCTGTACTTGGAAGCTGCTGCCGAGGTATTAACACAAAAGCCTGATACTGTATTTGTGATCGCAGGCCAGGGCCCCGAAAGAGAGCGTCTTCAACAATTAGCTCGCGATTTAGGCATAGCGCAAAGCGTTTTCTTTCTCGGACACGTTGGCGATGTGTCAGAATTGCTGGCTGCCCTGAATGTATGCGTCCTATGTTCCCACAGCGAGGCGTTTCCATTGTCCTTGCTAGAAGCTATGGCGGCAGGTCTGCCGGTGATTGCTACGGATGTCGGCAGCGTTGGCGATTTAGTCGCAGATGGTGTCAATGGCTTCCTAATTCCAAGTGGTGATTCTAACCGACTGGCCAGTGCCATACTCGAAATGATCGACTCGCCCCAACTTGCCAAGCAGTTTGGAGAGGCAGGTCGCAAACTAGCTCAACAGCGATATGGGGTTGATCGCATGATCCAATTGACCGAAGAACTACTCGTGGGGCTAGTGTCATCCAGTTCTGGTGGCTCACCATGAATGATGCTCAACCGACGGACAATCTCAGTCAATTCCAGGGCCTGCGAATGGGAGTTGTCGCTTCACTTAAGAAGGGGATGGAGCAGTTCATCTACCGCGAAGTTTCGCACATGGCGCGCTGTGGTGCAGCTATTAGTCTGTTTCCGACCAAACAAGGCACTGGGCTGTACGCGCCTGACGCCTCGTGGAATCTGGTCTCGTGGTCTGTTTGGTCATTGCTGATGGCCCAGCCAATAGCCTTTCTCCGCCAGCCGTGGCGGTATTTCAAGTCGTTATGCATTGCGATTCGTTGTGGTGCAGTACCCGACTTTGCCTTGGCGGCACGATTCAGTATGCAATTCCGAGCCGTTGACGCGATCTACTCTACCTTTGGCGATCGCAAACTGTTCGTTGGATACTTCGGCAAGTTGCTCACCGGAAAGCCGTTATTATGCAATGTGCACGCATACGAACTTTATGCCAACCCCAATCGGGCACTGTTCAGGCGCGCCATTGAGTGTTGTGACCAGCTGCTTACCGTGTCTGAATTCAACCGACAATACCTGCACAAACAATTTGACTTTCCGCCTGATCGCGTCAAGGTAATTACCTATTCGATTGACTTGAATGAGTACCGTCCAGCCGAAAAATTCGTCGTGCTAATTGTGGGCTTCTTTGTTGCCCGCAAAGGTCATGAGGTTCTGTTCCGTGCCGTTAAGTCCCTGAATAACCCGAACATCGAGATCTGGGTTGTAGGGGGACAAGGTGCCGAGTCGGAATCGGTTGATGTTAAGTCGTTAGCCAGCCAGTTAGGGATCAGCGACCAAGTTTCGTTCTTCGGGAAGCAATCGGGCAACGCGCTGCGCTCGCTGTACCATGCTTGTGACGTTTTCTGCCTACCTTGCCACTTTGACAGCAGCGGAGTCGGCGAAGGTTTTCCCAACGTGATTATTGAGGCCATGGCAACTGGCAAGCCGGTGATTGCTTCTCAACACGTCGGCATTCCGGAGATTCTGGAATCGTATTGCATTCCAGAAAAAGACTGCCAAGGTGTGGCTCAGGCCATCGACGAACTATACCGTTCCCCCCAACTCAGGACCCAACAAGGACTCCACAATCGCAAGTTGGCAGAAACACATTTTTCCCCAATGAATGTGCGAGAACTTTTGGAGATTGCTCAGCAGTGTGCGCAAACGTCTAAGTCGACTCATTAGAATCGCTTGCGTCCTGCAACTGTCATAAATGTTACGACAGGCACCCGCGCAACGCCTGGCAGATGCTGTTAGACAGTTCATCCACTGCGACGATTCACAGTTGCCGGTCACAACTATACTAGGGTTTTGCAGGAATCGTGACGAAGTCGTGCCTGGCCTAGAAAAACGCACATGTGTGGAATCGCTGGAATTTTTGAACAAGATCGACTCGATGCGCAATCGCTAGCGACCCTCGATCGCATGCTGGACAGTATATATCATCGCGGTCCAGACGACGATGGTCGCCTAGTTGACGGCCCATTGGCTATGGGGATGCGCCGCCTGAGTATTATTGACTTGCCCGAAGGCAAACAACCGATTTACGACGAATCAGGCAGGTTTGGAGTAGTCTTCAACGGTGAGATTTACAATTACCCTGAACTGCGTGCAAAATTGATTGCTCGCGGACATAGATTCAAAACGCATAGCGATACCGAGACTATTGTCCACCTATACGAGGACTATGGCGCGGGCTGCCTGGAACATTTACGAGGCATGTTTGGACTGGCCGTGTGGGATAGTCACCAACAGGAACTGTTTATAGCTCGCGATCGTTTGGGCATTAAACCACTGTACTATACCCAAGTTGATGAACGCTTTATCTTTGCTTCCGAAATTAAGTCGATTCTCAGGCACTCATGCGTGAGACGTGAGGTCGATTTGCTGGCTCTTAGCCAGTATCTGTCGTTGAAATACGTGCCAGCGCCTCGAACACTGTTCCAGGGAATACAGTCGCTAGAACCTGGTCACTGGCTGCGCATTCGCGCTGGTCAAATCGTGGACAAACGCCAGTATTGGGATTTGGATTTTTCCGATGATCAGCAGCTCCAGGATTCTCCGGTCGGCTCGGACAGGCGTGACCAAGAGTGTGCCGAGCGGCTGCTGGCTCTTCTGCAGGAATCTGTGAGTATCCATTGCCGCAGCGATGTAGAGTTTGGGGCCTTCCTGAGCGGTGGCTTAGACTCGAGCACCATCGTGGCACTTATGGCCCAGCAGCTCTCCTCGCCAGTCAAAACGTTTTCGGTCGGATTCGATGGCGAGGGTCTTCAAGATGAATTGCCCTATGCCCAACAGGTTGCAAACGCTTTTGGCTGTCAACATCACACGCTAAAGATTAATTCGAGAGATTTTCTGGACTTGGCTGATAAGGTTCTCTGGCACCTGGACCAACCCATTGCCGATCAGGCCACGATTGCGACCTACATGGTAGCCAAGCTGGCTCGCCAACATGTGAAAATGGTTTTGACTGGAGAAGGCGGCGATGAATTGTTCGCTGGCTATGCCCGATACGCCGGCGAACAGTATTCGCGTTACACCACCGCCATGCCTCGCTCGATTGGTCGGGCAGTGCGTTATTTGTCTGAACGACTACCGGGACTGCGAAGAGCCAAAATCGCCATTGGAGCTTTGTCCATGCCTGACGAAGCCCGTCGTCTGGCTAACTGGTTCCCAATGTTTAAGGACGATGCCAAACAGCAGTTGTTCGTGGAACGCTTGTCGGACTTAGGACATGGGGTCCAGAGGTTGTTCTCCGAACATTTGGCTCGCTGCAACGCCACGCATCCTGTCAATCGAATGTTGTATGTGGATAGCAAGCTATGGCTGGCCGATTATCTTCTGCTGCGCGGTGACAAGTTGACAATGGCCAATTCGCTGGAGGCCCGCGTGCCCTTGTTGGATCACAAATTGGTCGAGTTTGCTGCCAAACAGCCCGTGCACATGAAGCTCCGAGGCTCGACACGCAAGTTTCTTTTGAAGAAAGTCGCAGCCCAACTTCTGCCAACCGAAATTATCCACCGCAAGAAGCAAGGATTCCCAATTCCCATCGAGCGCTGGCTGCGCAGCGACGCAAAAGAGTTCATGTTAGATCTGCTGAACGAAGATACGATCCGCCATCGAGGATATTTTGACCCGCGTTATGTTTCCAAGCTCACTGGACAACATGTATCGGGCTACGCGGATCATTCGACCGAGTTGTGGGGCTTGATGAGTTTTGAAATGTGGCTCCGCAGATTCATTGATGCAGCACCGGAACAACAGGCTCAGTCCAGCCGCCTAGCCTTTAGTTTATAGGGAAGCACACGTGAACGTCTTAGTTGCTGGCGGAGCCGGGTATATCGGTTCGCACACGGTGAAGTTGCTCAAGGCCACTGGGCACAACCCCGTGGTGTTTGACAATCTTTGCCGTGGCCATCAGGAAGTGACAACCAGACTTGGCGTGCCTTTAGTAATTGCTGATCTGGCTGATACAGCCACGCTGGCCAAGACACTGCGTGAATACCAGATCGACATTGTGATGCACTTTGCGGCCTATGCCTACGTGGACGAATCGGTCAAGAATCCGTTGATGTATTATCACAACAACGTCAGCTCTACGGTCTGCCTCTTGCAGACCATGCTTGATGCAGGTGTGAATAAGCTCGTTTTCTCCAGCTCTTGTGCAATCTACGGCGACCCGGAAACGGTACCGATCACGGAAGAATCGCCCAAACGCCCCCTCAGCCCCTATGGCCACAGCAAGTGGATAGTCGAACAGATACTTCAGGATCTCGCCAATGCTCGACAGGACTTCAGGTTTGCGGCTTTGAGGTATTTTAATGTAGCTGGATGCGCGTTGGATGGGACTATTGGAGAAGACCATGATCCCCAAACACGTTTGATCCCAGTGATCTTACAGTCGATACTGGGCCGGCGAGACAAAGTCATGGTTTACGGAACCGATTATCCCACTCCCGACGGAACAAACATTCGCGACTATATCCATGTCGATGACTTGGCCGACGCACATGTCAAAGCCATGGAGAAACTTGACCAGCATCGGGTCATTCAATGCAATCTGGGCAGCGGCCATGGCTTTAGTGTGAGGCAGATTATCCAGGCTGTGGAACAGGTAACTGGCCGAAAGGTTTCAGTTGAATTTGGCCCGCGCCGCCCAGGAGACGCGGTCGCGCTGTGGTCCAATCCACAACGAGCCAAAGACTTGCTGGGCTGGGAAGCCCAACACAAGGAACCTGAGTCGATGATCCAAAGTGCTTGGAATTGGTTTCGAGCGCACCGGCAGGGTCATGTAGAAAAATGACGTGCGCTGGCTCTAGACGACCAGCAACTTCTATCAATTGGCGCGTGAAACTCTGGAGTCTTCAAGCTGCGCGATACGTGCTTGAAGCTGTTGGTGCTGCTCGTGGCGGTTCTCAAACTCAAGTAGCCGCAGTTCATTTTCCAGCGACTGTATGAGCAGCTCAGTCTTCCCCGAATTCTCTAGTAGCGTTTGAGAGCTGTGTAACGCCTTGAGCCCGCTGTCGGTGTCGCCAATGATTAGTTGAGCGATTGCCAAGTCCGCCAAAGACTGGTTCCTGAACGGCCAGTCTGACCGGGTAGATTGGGTTAGTGCTTTGTGCAACAACTGTGCACCTTGTTGATAGGCACCCGATTGCAGCTTAATACTCCCCATGGTAGCGGTAGCCGCAGCAGCGACGGCAGAGTCCGCGCTAGCCGCAGGGATACTCAAAATCGCAGAGGCTGCGGGGGCTTGCCCGATCGCCGCCAAGCACCTGGCTTGTGCAATTCGTAGCCACATGGCATTCGCTCCCTGCGAATGCGTCTCGGCTCGCTTAAAATTGACCAGTGCAGTCTGCGACTCTCCACGCTCGAATTGCGCCTGGGCCACTGCGCTCCAGAACATGAACTCGATATTGGTACTTGGTGTGCAACCAAGTTCATGGATATATCCAGCGCAATACGTGCTCAACTCAGTAGGCCATTTTGCCGATTCGGGGCGCGTCTTATCAGCCAGGAGCCAGAAGCTTACATCCAGCGGCAGGTCGGCCTGACAGGCAGATAAATAGAGTTGTGTTCCATTGGCCCACGCATTCTTAGCGGTGGTTGTTTGATTGTTGCGTCGAGCCGACTCGGCTACAGTCAGCCACAGTTCGGCTGCTGATCGGGGATTACCGCTCGATGTGGCAATGTCGATGGCCTGGCGGAAGTGCGTCTCGGCCCAGACGTACCTGCCTGCCACTAGATCTCGCAGTCCAACCAACCGCAAAGCGTCGACTCGGGCCAGTGGATGGGACACTTGGACCGATGCTCGCAGCAAGTGCTCAGCCGAATTATCACTGGGATCGCTTTCGCACATCTCGTGCGCAAAGGCGTTACGCGGTTCTTGATACTCGTCAGCCAAGCTGGGCCGCGACTTGGCTACACTCAAGAGCCCAGTCCAGCTTGTATCTTTGTTGGTACAGTGTCGGCTTAATTCCTGAGCCACCAACTCGACGACCACATCCTCGGGTTGCGTAGCCCAACAATCTGCTAGAAACCTCTCTGCCGACTCGCGATGTCTATGGATCATCTTGGAAGCAGTTGTCCATTTTCGTCGCTCGATCAGCGATCGAAGCTTGCTTTCCAATTTTACAGGATCAATAGACGAACTTTCTGCCTGCCCCAGGACAATCTCATGCCCATCAAACCTCAAGGTCTTTGCAGGCGGGTTAGCGATTTTTTCACCGCTGGATTTGTCGCCACTGCCGCTACCTTTCCATGGATGTTCCAACTTCGCATCCAACAGTCGGCTCGGAGCCAGTTCACCGACCGGCAGCATTGAACATCCAACGGTCTGGAAAATCATCAGGACAACTACGAGACTTTGAGTCGGCTTACGCATCGGAATTACCTGGCAAGTTCAGTGAGGGATATTTGCAATTGAAGTCAATCATGCAATAGTGTCTCCGAACGCCCTACCTTAAGTCGGTTGGTGGAATCGGAGCAATCAGACGAGCCTTGTACGACGGGAACTACCGTGGCTGTAATTTCTGATGGGCCATTAAATCTGTACGACCGAATGACCATCACACGAGCAGTGGGGACCGCATCTTCGTGATCTGCCGTGAGAATTACCAATCCTTCCCCACCAGATGTCTCAGTCAAACTTGCGGCAGGCTTGCACACTTCACGCCGAGCGCAAGCGACAATTGATTCATGGCGGTCTGCGCAAGGACCGCTTGCATCGGCGTCGTTGGTGAGCAGATCAAATTGAGTTTCCTGTACGACGGCACTTCGTTGCAAGTGTGACATTTGCGACCGAACCACGACGCATGTAAGCCCCTGAATGGATCGCAACACGATTTGACGGTCAGCAAACTGGCGAGTTCCCTGCAATTCCAAAAGCGAATGAGCAGTCAGTGGTTGCGGCAGCTCGCGCAGTCCAGCGGACTGAATCGGCAAATACACCTGCGGCTGAGCGGGCAAATAGCTATGAGCATTTTGGAGAGGTATCAAAGACCGGCAGGCAAGCGAATCGAGCGCCTTACTTGTTTTCTGCGGCGTCGATCTGTACAGTTCTTCCGCATTCCACCCGGCAAGACAAACAGAAACTGGCTGCGAGAACTGATTACTTACTTGGACCGTAGGATAGGCGTTTGCGAAAATTTCAGCATCCGCCGTGATTTGAGAATCCGCCGTGACTTGAGAATCCGCCGTGACTTGAGAATGCGATGTGCTGTGGGAATCTGCTTCGGTCTTGCGCCTACGATCACCGCCCTGTGGTTTCGTTTTGAACACCAACCTCGGGCGAGAGCTACGAATGCTCAGTTCCACGTTCTGACGGGCGTTACTACACGCCTGACTCTGGTGAGCGCAGCTTTTTTCCACGCTCTGGCGGGCGTCGCTACGATTTATTGCATGGTGCTCATTAGGCTCGACGGCATTCGACTCTGCAAGGTATGGCAACGCCTCAATTGAAGCTTTCGAGCGTCGTGGATAACGTGTCAGCGGCCAGACCACGCTGCCCATGCCAAGCACGATAACCAAAGCAAGTATAGTTGGCTGACGAAGAGTAAGCAGGTTTGGCATTCCCCAAGAACCATCGTGTACCTGGGAATCATTGCGTAAACCTTGGTCCAAGCTGTCGCTGTTGTTTGCATCAGTCAAGGAGATGCCAGCGATCGCATGCGTGTCAATCGGTTTGTTTTCGGCCACCGTCCCCACTGGGGCTTCGGCCAGTTCTCGCCGGATCAATTTCACTTCGGCTTCGCGCTGATAGCGGGCAAACCTCAAGTCGCGTTGGCGTCGCGCTTCGGTTGAGTCGACCTGCATGGGCTGCTGTTGTCCCTCTAAGTTCTGAACGCCGTCCGGATCCTTACGAACAACTCTCGCGATTATACGAGCATCCGAATGGGTAGCCTCGGGCTTTAGAGAATCGCCAGCACCTGGACTGTCTATTGCCTGCGTGTCGGCACTCAGATCGACAGCCGTCCGGGCGGATGGCAAATTACCGACCATCAACGCGCATCCAGCGCTGGGACTCAACAGCGCTAAGACCAGCAGCCATCGAATGTCGATTCGCATGTCGTCGACCTCCGGCGAGCGGCTAGGGTGAATCTGAGGTAACACTGTGAAATTGAAACAGTTTAGCGCGGCGGCTGCATTCAGCATCGCTTCGCGTGACTGCACACGGCAGCGCACACCTGGCATGCGACAGCGAACAATTGCCTTCGGCGTGAGTGCTCAATTCTCCCAGCAACGTCTCACTGGTTGCCGCTGATTCGGTTGGCGTGTTAAAAACGTATGGTCGAATAATTACCACCAATTCGCTGCGGACCTGCTTGGCGGCCTGGCGTCGAAACAAAAATCCGATTCCCGGTATGTCACCCAACACCGGAATTTGGTCACGCGCATTGCTAGTGTGCTCTTCGATCATGCCCCCCAGCGCTACCGCCATACCATCTTGGGCCACAACAGTGCCGCTGATCGTTCGCCGCCGCACAGTGTCAACACTGATATTTGTCACGCCCGAACCACTCGTAGCAGGAACGGGTATTGAAGAACCACCGACCACACGTTCCGAATTTTCTTCCACAACGCGTAGTGTGACAGTACGGTCCGCGTTGATATTGGGTGTAATCAACAACGATTGACCAACGTCACGCATTTCGGTGATTGGCGTAGCCGCTACCGCACCGTTAACAGCTCCTACCGTGCTGAGTACCTGCGACGGAGTAAACCCGACGGTAAAGGGCAGGGTGTCGCCGACAAAGATGCGACTAACTTCGTTATTTGCCGTCAGGATGAGCGGCGTGGCGAGAGCGTTGACGCAGTTTCGACTTTCCAGTAGTTGCATGCGCAGCCGAAAATTGTTATCCACGACTTGAAATGTCAGGGCACCAGGGATGTTACCTGCGATGCCAAGCCCATCGCCTAGGTGCTGCCCAATCGTGCTGGCACCGGGAAACGACGGAGACTGCGGTCCATCCGAAAAGGCGACGGCTGAATTCGACGGTCTTCCCAAGAACTCGAAGGCTGAGTAGCAGCCTTCGGCCAATATAACGCGCATCACCTTAACTTCTAACAGTACGGTTGGAGTCGGCACATCCAGTTGTGCTACCAGAGCGGCGATCTGCTCCATCGACTTGACGTCACCTGTTCGCACGATGACTTGGTTGTTGCGACGGATTGTCGACACGTAAATGGTCGCCTCTTTGCGCTTCAACAAGTCGTCCTGAGCCTGCTCGGACAACTCGATGCCATTGGCGACAGCGTTTTCAATTTTCTGAATTTGATCCGCTGACAGCACCTGAGGCGAATCGACGATTCCTTGGTCGGTAGACAAGGGGACCGGTTGGTTGCGCAGCGCTCCCGGCACACCCAACCCATTGATTCCCGACATGTTGAATGGTTGAAACTGACCCGAGAAATTGTTACCAAAGCGACCAGCCTGATTGTTCAGACGATTATTAGGACTACCTAAACCCAACGACCGACCATCGACCAGATCAAAGCGGTTGAAACGGCTTGATAGGTCTACCAAATCCTCGGTCTCGGCGTCTGCTCGGTTCAATTGAACCCGATTACCAAACACCTGTTGAATCACCTGGGCGACCGCTGATGGGTTCGGGTACAGTAGGGTGAAGACGCGAGTCTGCTCTTCACGGAAGCTAGACAAGTCTTTTTCATACTCGGCTAGCGTTGCAATTCTTACAATTCCGGAATTCGATTCGATCCGGTAAAACAGCCCGTTGGCTTTGACGATGGCTTCCAACGCATCCAGCGGTGATACGTTTTTCAGAAACACTGTGATTTTCGTTTTTCCCGCTTCGGTCGACGTAATCACGTTCAAACCCGACTGATCGGAGAACAGCCGCATCGCCTCGGCCAACGGAACATCGTCGAACTCAATCAGCGCCAATTGGTCGGGCGGGCTAGGTATCTCCTCGGCAGAAGAGACTCTGTCAGTAATGCGAAATGCCTTTGGCTCGCCATCCTCACTCGGGCCCCTGGGCCGACCCTGGCTGTGACTGTTCCCGCTTCCCGGCGATCTCTCTGGGTCCGTACCACGCTTGTTGGGCTGGTTCACGGCGTAAGACCATGACCCAATCATGGCGCAAGCAATTGCGCAGCTGGCGATCAATACCAGCTTCCTGTACGGACGTTGCGCGCGGATAGTAGGATCGGAACGACTCATGTCAACCTGTATCGACTAGATCGACTTTGCCGATTAACTAAAAAATGCGTTTGACCAGAGTAAGCTGCAGGTTGCGGTACAGATTCAAAACAATAGCTAGCAAGCTCGCCCGGAATCTGAATAGAAACGGTGGTCAGCGACGAGTACCAGGCCGCGTTCAACGAGGCAACTTAAGCAGAGAATCATTGCATTCATCGCAATCGGCATAACAGTCATATCTTTAGCGATGTCTGTGCGTCTATTTGGGAAATCTGCGAAGATTTTTCCTGTCCATCGAACAAGTTGCTTAACTGTGGCTTACATTCTTGAGAACGATCGGAGAACCCTCTCCGCTCTAGCCAAACCTCCTATAGTTCCCTGATGGTGTATTTGGGACTCCAGGCCCGAGAAAAGAGATGTTTCAATGAGTACCAACTCGGCAATAGCCGCCAAAAGTCGTCGCGCATTCACGCTGATCGAATTGATCGTTGTTCTGACGATACTAGTTGGTCTTGCGGGCATTTTAATCCCAACAGTGACCAACATGGTGGGGCGGACCAACCGTAGTACGACGGCAGCAAACATTTCCGAAATTTCTGGAGCGATTCAACGATTCGAAGCGATTTACGTCGAATATCCAGACAATTTCGACAGTTTAATGTCCAACCTAGCGACGGGTGTTACGCTCAATACTCTGAATCCAGGTCTGACTGCTGTTATTGAAGACTTAGTGTTGGATGCCGATACGCTTGCCGCTTTGAACAATGCCGGTATTGTCAACGTGGGGCAGCACGCAGTGGACGATACGACCTTTGTGTTGCCAACTCTGACCCCCTTGTTGGCTACATCCACTATCAAAGGCTTGACGGCTGCTCATCAGCAAGCCATTGGAATTGAGACTACCGGCGTGGCTGGCAAGTATGCTGCGTTCGGTCTTGGGACTCTGAGCGAAATGACTGGTAAGTTGATGGCCGATGCACCGGTACACTTCCCCAGAGACCGAGCTACCAACCCGGATACGGTCTACAGCCGATTCATTGCCATCTTCCAGATTACCGATGGTACCGACGCACTGACGCGTGCTCGCTTTACTGGTGTGATTGCTCCTGACGGACAACCACTGAGCGACCAACTGGGCGGATACTTCAACATCTCTGCGAACGAATAGCCAGCCTGACCACTCAAGGCTAGCGTGAGAATGGTGACCATGAACACTCGCCTAGCCTTGACGCTCATCGAGCTGATTGTTGTCCTGACCGTCCTAGCGGCGCTGGCATCCATAACCATTCCCCTGTGCAGCGATCAGTTATCAAACGCTGCACAGTCTGCGACGCGAGCGACATTGGTCGAATCTGCACGAGCGCTACAGCATTACTGGCATGACACCAAGCTAATTGAATTGGATGGTATGGCGACGGTCGCCACTGAATCACAACGTTTCAATAGTATTTGGCTATTCCGAAATCCAGTCACTGGCGACGCGAGCAATCAATTCGATCCAAGGTTGCGTATCGGCTGGAATGGTCCTTACCTGCTGTCGGTGACCGCAGTAGGTGGCGATCCGGATTTGGTAGATGGCTGGCATCAACCGCTGAGCGTCCAGTACGTTAATCCCGGCGAAACTCTCAAGGACGTTCGTATCGTATCCGCAGGAGCCAACGGAACAGTCGATATTCCGGCCAATGTAGCCACGTCTTCACTGACCCCCAGCCACATTGGAGACGACCTGTATGTCGCGATCAGCCTCCGCTAAGGTGCGTGGACTCACGCTGCTTGAATTGGTTGTAGTGCTGGGCATACTGGCCATGCTATCCACAGTGGCGGTGCGGTCTTTAGAGCCTATCGCCGATCAAGCGCGTTATCAACAAACACAAGACCTGCTGAACGCTTTGCAGCGCGCAATCGTACACAGTGCAGCACCTCCGAGTTCAGGGGTGCTTGCCTCAGCGACTGGCTTCATTCCTGATACGGGAGTGCTACCATCCAACATCAGCGAACTGATAGCAAAGCCGCCAGCCATTATCGACCGTACGTTGCAGTCGTTTGATTCCGATCGTGATTCTGTAGACGATGTAAACTTAATTAGTGGATGGAATGGTCCCTATCTCAGTCTTGGCGCTGGGCAGACTGAGATCGTCGATGGCTGGGGGCGAACTCCAGCTCTGTTTGAGAATTCCGGAGTCATCAACATCACCTCGCTAGGCTCCGACGGTGATTCCACCGCGCCTGAAGATGGCTATCGACAGGATATCTCGGTTGGAGTGAATATCCTGGATTGTATCGGTGCGGTCGTCTTCCGCCTGTTTGATATCGACAGCCAAAACGGCTCGCGCATCAATCCCAGTCCAACTGGCAGCCAGCAGCTTGGAGTATTTTTCTACGGCGTGAACGCCACCGGAGTAGACTCCGGAGAAATCGCCGAGCAGTTGATCGTTGTCGACAATAGCGGGAGTTTCGAGTATCGGCGCGATGTTACGCTGGTCGGAACAGCTGCCGCTCGAGCCATCCTGTGGGACGATGCCAACAATAACGACGAGCTGGATGTCGGGGAAACTATAGTTCGTAAGAGCATTGTCCACTACTTTACAGTGCAGCCACGCCTGGATATCCGCGTAGAGATGGAGCTGCGTTAGAATGAAGGTCTACAGCGCATCGAAACCGAGCCACACGCTGCTGCTGGTAACGCCCTCACTGACGGCTCGCGCCGACTTCGTCGGACGCCGCCGCCCGCGCCTGCGTCAAATGTGGGTCCAGACTGTGGATGCGTCGGCATCGCAGCCTGATTCGCTGACCTCGTCGGTCCTGCGCGCATTAAACCTGGGCCCGGAGCGGCTGGGAAAAGTTTCAGTCCTCAGCTCACACTACTGGACTGGCCAAGTAAACTTGGCAACGGACATTGCGGTTCTGGCTAATCCGCCAGAAATACTTCAAGCTCTAGCGCTGGAAGCGGAATTGGAGTCCGGCATATCCGCGCTGGACTGCCAGGTGGGCTACTGCCCTCTGCAGACCGAAATCGAAGGCCAACGAGCGTATTGCGTCACGCAAGTCGCATCATCCGAGTTGGATGAATTGGTCTCATTGTGTCGGGTGCGGCACACACGTCTTCACCGCATTGCGCACCCTGCTACGATCAAAGTATCCTCAACTTCGGATGTGGCCGAGCTGGAGTCTGCACTCGGCCTTTGGATTGGCGCGACACCAGTCGAACGCGCGACTATCGATTCTTTGACAGAAACTTGTGGAGTTTGGTTAGCACAACGACCTGCTAACGGCGCGTGTTGGATTGAGCCGCACAGTGGTTTGCCACAGATACGTCAGGTAGCGCTCGGAAGTCTAGTGGCAATATGCGCTGCTGCCGGTTGCTTGGGCTGGAACCAGTACACCACTAATCGCCTTGCCAAGTTGCTTCAGACCAATGCACGACTCGACATTCAACAGTCGCAATATTCGGAAACCATTGCATCGATCAAGGCCAGTGAAGGCAGAATTAAGAAGCTGAATCAAGAGGCGTCCGACTCCGAGACTGGTCGACAAGTGATCCAGCGTCAAGTACTTGTGGCGTCCGTCGTGCGTGCACAACAGAACGCTCGCTGGAGCGGCTTGCTCGATGCGCTGGCTCACTGTGCACACGACTGCTGGGTTCAGCGGATTGAATCACAATCAACGCGAACCCACGTTCACGGACTAGCTCCTGATAGTTCCCAGGCGCATGCCTTTGCCGCCCGCTTGGAACTGGCTCTGAACGACAAGGGTTGGCTGCTCACGCCCGCAGCCACTTCGCAACTGACTGGTGGGTTATGCAAGTTTACCATTTCGCTGATTCAGGACGATACCGGAAAGAGCGCTATTGCAGGTGCTAGTGATATCGTGAGTCTGCCCACGACATTCCGCAGTTCTGATTTAGTGCTCTCCGCCAGGGAGACGCCACCATGAGCCGTCGATTCATTGATCAACAAATGCTGGCATGTACACTCGGACCTGCGCTGACCGTGGTGGCCATGTATTACGTACTGTGGCACAGACCTCTGCAACAGACTGCGGGCAGAGAGCTTGCGCGATCCAATCAACTTGCCGCCGCGACTAACCCCAGAGACTGTGCTTCTGCACGACAGCGGTTAGAAGCCTTGATGGAGCAAGAGCTTAAATTGACTCAACGTATAGAGGAGAACAAGCAACAGTACTCACATTTCGTTTCCAAACGGGATGTGCTACGTAACGCGATTCTAGGTGGACATGAAACCGCCGCCTCTATGTCAGAGATACTGAGTATCCTTGAGCGGAGCGGTTTGAAGTGCTCTAGCGTTCAGCCAGTTTCCGACCCAACCTCACAGTTGCCGGATGCTCTGGAAGCGGTGGCAGCTCAGTCGATACAGCGTCATCGCCTGTTGGAGGAAACGTTGGAAATACGCATGGAACTGAACGGCACGTTCCTCCATATGCAATCTGCGCTGTCGGCAATTGCCGCTCAATCCGTGTCCGCCCGCATTGTGTCTTTAGAGATGAGCGCGCTTGATCAATTGGCCTCCAAGGAACATGACAACGTTACCACACATAGCCAGATGGGTGAAAATATCGCCGTTCGCTATTGGAACTTGACAGTCGCATTGCGGAGCCCGAAGCCATGAGCGCGATGGTCCACATAGCTCCAGTAGCCGTCGAATCGCCGTTGGTATTGCTCAACCTCGACCAGGTGCGCATCGACCCCAAGTGGGCACTCAAAGTGCCAGCGTCACTGGCCACTCGCAAGCATATACTGCCTCTGAGCCAGGTGGACGGTGTGGTGTTGGTAGCCTGCACCAATTCAATTGACCCGCAAACTCAGCAGGTATTGGAACGACACCTGAGTTATCCATGCCAATATGTATTGGCTGACAGCCAGTCACTGAAGCGGGCTATGGATCGAGTCTACCAGCCGTTTTCGCTGGGAGATGTTGAGACTAGGGAATCATCGGTCAGGCTGCGTGATGACAGCCTGAACGCCGTGGCCATTTGCGACCAACTCTTTCAGGCGGCCATACTTCGGGATGCATCTGATATTCACTTGGTACCCAACGAACGGGCTTTGGCTGTTCACCTCCGAGTCGACGGAGAACTGGAAGCGTACTGCGAGTTGAACAAGGAGGTTCAGCCGTTGGTGCTCAGTCGGTTGAAGGTGTTGGCAGGCATGGACATCGCTGAAAAGCGATCGGCTCAAGATGGCCGTATCCACACCTACTACGGCAGCGACCGACGCAGGTTGGAGGTTCGTGCCGCCTCGCTGCCCACACGTTACGGCGAACGGCTGACTCTGCGTTTGCTTACCAACAACGCAACCGGCCTTTCGCTCAGTTCCCTTGGTATGCGTGAACAATCACTGCAGGTATTTCAAGCGGCTACCGAGCGTCCGCATGGCTTGATTCTGCTGACCGGACCCACGGGGAGTGGAAAATCGACCACGCTGTACGTCGCTATTGACCAACTGCTCAAGTCTCGTGGTGGCAACGTCATCACTATTGAAGATCCCATCGAATACGAAATACAGGGCGCCTCCCAGGTCGAAGTCGACTCGGCGGACAAAGTCAATTTTTCGAAGGCACTTAGAAGCATCCTGCGACATGACCCAGACGTGGTCATGCTGGGAGAAATTCGCGACGAAGAGACCGCCAGCATTGCGATCAAAGCCGCTCTGACCGGGCACTTGGTCTTCAGCACGCTGCACACCAATACTGCAGTCGGCGTCGTGACGCGCTTGATCGATATGGGCATCGAGCCTTTTTTGGTTGCCGCCACCGTTCGAGTCGCCGTCGCTCAGCGATTGGTGCGCAAACTGTGCCAACACTGTCGACGCCAGCGTGAAATTAGCCTGCAGGAGGCGCTGCTGCTGCACAATCCACGACTTGAAGGACAAACCACCTTTGATGCCATTGGCTGTGTGAACTGCGCAGGCAAGGGCTACTCGGGACGGATTGGCTTGTTCGAAATGTTTCAGTGCACGCCGGAAACGGCCAAGCTGATTGCCGAAGGGGCCAACGAAACTCAGGTAACCCAAGAGGCAATGCGCTGCCGCAATCGAACTTTGCTGGACGATGGCATTGCCAAAGTTTTAGATGGTACCACAACGGTGGCTGAAGTCGCCGCAGCAGTTGCACTGGGGTAATACGATGCCGGTATACAGTTACATAGCCCGCCAGCGATGCGGTCGCTTGATGCGACGCGAACTGGAAGCCAGAAATCCGGTGGAACTACGCTCACGGCTGTGCGCAATGGATGTGCAGCTCATCAGCTTCCAACAGCGCGGTGGACTGAGCATCCACAAGCTGTTGAGCGCCGTCAAGCCCAACGCATGGCTACCGATTCGATCGGCTGACATCGAACTTGCGCTGCACCAACTGGCGATGATGTTGCGCAGCGGATTGAAGCTGCGTGATGCCCTGAAATCGCTGCAAATGCAGACCGAACACAAGTCGATGTCCAAGGTTCTTGGAGCCTTGCATGTGGCCGTTGGTCGAGGCGAAGCGCTGTCCAATGCGTTGACAGCCCACCGGGCGTTTCCACCTATCGTAGTACAAATGGTCAAAGTCGGCGAGCAAACCGGTAGCCTGGATGTGGCGCTACAGCAATGCCAACAACACTTGGCAGATCGCCGCGCGATGCTGACTGAAGTGCGAGTCGCGTTGTCCTATCCAGTTGTCGTAACTGTGGCGGCATTGTCGATAGCGGGTTATCTCGTTTTGGTTGTGATTCCGCAACTACAGCTATTCTTGAATTCATTGGGACGCAAACTGCCGGCCATGACCCAATCTTTGGTCGACCTTTCGCAATGGCTGAAAATCAATGGTGCAAGTCTAATTGCGATACTTTCCCTTGTGCTGGCTGCTTTTGCCGTTACCGTGTACTCTCGCCGCGGTCGTTTTGCACTGGATCGTTGCGCGTTGCGGCTACCCATATTTGGCAGCGTTTTGCGGCTGTCGAGCACCGCTGCACTGTCCGGTTCACTGGCCGTGATGGTACGCAGCGGAATACGTCTGGTCGATGCACTAGCCATTGCGACTCAGATGCAAGCCAATACGTTCCTGTCCAATCTGCTGCAGACTGCTGCAGCAGGCGTCCGACGAGGACAGCCGCTGGCACCGTACTTGTCCACCAGTCATGCCTTTTCGCCGATCCTGGGCAGCATGGTCGAGGTCGCCGAACGCGCCGGAAACATGGATCGGACGCTGAAAGAAGTTTCTACTCTATGCGATACCGAATTGAAATCCAGAGTCAAGAGGCTGAGCCGGCTAGTCGAGCCAGCCGTCATTCTGATCGCCGGAGGAATTGTAGGTTACGTCTACATCGCTTTTTTTATAGCTCTAATGAGCGCCGGAGGTAGTGGCCGATGAAATTATCATCTATCGCGATAGCCCTGCTTGTCGTCGCCAGCAGCACCCTATCCGCACAGGATCCGACGGTGCCTAGCGACGTTATCCTCCAGCGGATGCGAACTGCACAGGCAGCCGGAACACGCATCGAGATGCCCAGCCTGCCCGCGCTGCGACTCAAAGGGCTAGTCATGACCGATTGCGATCACGGCACTGCCATCGTCGATGCCGCAGGTCAGCGGTTTGTGATCGTGCTCGATCGCAGCCAACTGATTCAGGACTCCGAGACCGGCCTCACCACCAGTCCCCGCATGGTTCTGCAATTGAACGGCATCGACTACCACTTGCAGGATTTCTACGCCCGCACCATCATTTTGCATGACGGCCTGCGAGCGATTTCCGTGCAGTGATTGCTGTAACTTTATGGCAACTCTATGGCAGGCACAATATGCAAAAGTGCCAGTCGCTGGACACGCCCTGAGATTTGAGGCTGGCTATCGACAGTCGAGCATTCCGCTCAACCGTCTAGAGTTCTTTTTGCGGTCGTTGGATATTCGAGTCTCTTGCGGATGGTGGCCATCGACTGCCACCGCCGATGATCGTTAGCGATCGCCCACTGTAACCCCATAAGACGCCAAGTCTTGTTTTTAGCCTTCACAGGTCCAGTCGTTGACTAACACGTGGACCGACAGCAAAGAAATATCTCGGTCGAAAACCAAGCTTATTCGGAAGCTGTCCCATACGGCTGGTTGCTGAATTCAGGTTTCCAGTCCATTCCGCGCGACGAGTGATATGTAGGGCAAAGAATCCATTTCACACCCCAACAACGACAAACGCAGATTGCAGCGATAGCACCATAACGCGCAAGTACAAGCTTTCTCTAGAAGGCGTTGCCATCTTTTTTGAGCAAATTATTCAGCCCGGTCCGCCGCGACGTTTGATGGATGAGCAACAGATTCTCACCGACAAATATACCCCAATCCAATTCGCGAGTACTGGCTGCCGCTAGAAGGCATGCAACAGACTTTGCAGTCGGTAAAGGAGCAAGAATTGGCAGCAGAAACTGGCAATTCCAACCAATTACTAAACTCGCGAGTTAGCTAATTCTGGGCCGCCGATACAGTGGATAGTTGAGTTGCACTACACTCACTGCCTGTCACATCGGGACCATCTCATATTGTTTTCGTGCGAACATCGAGCTAGGTTCCAGTGTCTGTGCAGTTACCGAATTCCTGAAAAAGATTGATTAGAGTGCTGATGTACGCGCTCCCAAATCATCTTTCCGAACCTTCTGGCCGGTGAAAGGTTTTGCCCTAAGGTACCCAACATCGCCAGACGGTGGGGGGCCGTCCGTACAGCTAAAACATCAAAAGGATTTCAGCGACCAACTCTACTTCCCAGGATTCGAACAATGCCGCGCGATACTGGTCAGAAAAGAGCCCTGCATGCTTTGAACCATGATGGTATGGTGTTTTGCAATCCTCGCGATCGCGAGGCTGCTCACCGGGCCGAAATGGAGCAGATCGCCACGTATGATCTCTCAGCAGTTACCTGCCGAAAGTGCTGCCTGTCATTGCGCCGCCTCCAACGTGATACGGACAGCATTAAACCACAATTCAGTCAGGAGACTCCAGTGCCGACAACCGACGAACCTGATTCAGCAGTAGAAGTATCTGCAAAATTTAGACGGATTCGCGATGCGTGTTCGCTGGTGGCGAAGGTTCGCGAAGGCGATGGTCTGGATCCTCGCGAAGAAAAGCGTAAGTTGCTTGACCATCGTTCTCGTGGAAAGCCGGATTACTCCAGCCAGCGCTTGGCCAGCCAAATTTTTGACGCGCTCTGCCTGAGCACTTGGCTGACCAATATTGGCTTACCAGAGTTTACGTTCGTCCGCATTATGCCCGCCGCCAGTCGTGGTAAGTATCTGGTGGATATTGCGTGCCTGGACCTCGATTTAGAATACGATCCACACGCTGTCGATGCGATCCTTCGAGAACACAAGGGCACGCTGAGAACGGAAGTGGCTCAAGCAGTGAGTCGCCGTAAGGCTCCAGAGTTGCAACTGCGCTTGGTCCCCCCTGGATTCAAGTCGTGACAGAACCGCACGTGGTGAGAGCCAAACGCTGGGTGGCCGAAGTGTTGTCCGAAGGCCTGGAACGCCAATTAGTGCAGCTGACACGGCAGCCGGATGTGGCCTACCTAGCTGTCATGCCGGATGTCCATCAAGGCAAGCGAGTTCCCAATGGAGTAGTGGTAGCCACCCGATACCGTATCTACCCCGATCTCGTTGGAGCAGACATCGGATGCGGTTACGCTGCGATAAGGTTCCATGCCCAGGCCGACGAATTGACGAAGCCCAATCTAGCGCGAGTATTGGACGTACTTGGTCATGCCGTACCCACACTCAAGCAGCCTGTAGAGCGAGTTCAACTAACGACAAACCAGTTTTCGTCCCTAGGGCCACTCAGTTGTGAGACTCTGGACAAGAAAGCGGCACGTGAAGGCCGTTATCAACTTGGAACTTTGGGGCGTGGCAATCACTTCCTGGAACTGGCTCGCGACCCGGTTGGCAATCTCTGGGGCGTGTCCACACTGGTTCACGAGCTATGGGACAAGCGATCACGGCAAAACACAGCCCGATTCAAAGCCAGAAAGCTGGTCTGTTACCATCGCTGGAGCTGGAATCTGCTCGGGGCCAAGACTATTTCTACGATATGCAATGGACCTGCCGTTACGCTACAGAAAACCGGTTGATGATTCTGAACCGGTTGGCAGATGTCCTGGAACTACAGCTGAACATCCAGGTCGATCAGAATTCGTATCTTGATTGCCCACACAACTTCGCTCAAACCGAGAGCCACAGTGGACAGCAGCTCATCGTGCATCGAAAAAGCGCCAACTGGGCACCGGCTGACTGTCGCGGATTAATTGCCGGCTCGATGGCCACCGGTACTCTAATTGTCGTCGGACGGGGAAAGCCAGATTCACTGTGCTCTTCAGCCCACGGTGCCGGGCGCGCCATGAGTCGGACGGAAGCGGCCCAACGAATCGAGCATCGACAATTGACTGGCCTGATGAGCGATATCACCTACCGCCAGGATTGGGCAAACCTCTTGCGCGATGAAGCCCCTCAAGCCTACAAGGACCTACGCCTGGTCATGCAAGCTCAACACGATCTGGTTCGAATCGAGCGTCATCTCAAACCAATTCTTAACGATAAACGGCCCTAATGTTAACGGACCAACTTGGCCACTAGAGTAGAAAGCGAACCGCCGATCATTGCAATAGAGCAGGAGGTGGGTACTTACACCATAAGCTATTCAGGCCAATAGCGGGCGGTCGCAAGTCAAACCAATCTTCTCTGGAGTTGTCCACATCAGCACACGACTGTCAGCCAGTTATTTTGGCCAAGCTAGCTCCACAACTTTCACGGTCAATGGATCCAAGACCTACTTGGCAACTGGAAGGTATGGACCTACTCGGCCAATGACCTGGTACCCAGACTCTGCCTGGGCACGAGGGAAAACGCGACAAATGTTCGACTCAAATCAACAACCCCAACACTTACCAAACGATCGACAACTGCTCGACTTTGGTCGTACGATCCAATACCAACCAAATCGCGATAGCGTCTAACGAGCACCATTCACATCCACCAGTTTCCATCGCGAAAGCGTCATCGCAGGGACTGCGAATCAACTGGTCATGGAACTCATAAGATATGCCTTACGAACGAGGCATCTCAACAATTTCCAGCCAGCCCGTCAAAATTGCATTGCGTGTCCCTATATTTTCTGTTGCAATTTACTTAGCTCGCCAATTTAGCCCTGTCCCACGGCCGTGAATAAAATCGAATGTTTGGCCGGACGGCGTCGAAATCAATCCATGAGATTGGCAGCGAGGCTTAGGCAATCGCCGCCGAATCCGCGATAATGTCGATTACTCGTTAACAAAGCTGGTTTTCTAATGCGCAAAAAACAGTTGGGGCAGTCAATCTTTCCAGGACGAGTTAAGCACTTTCTTGTTCCACTGCTGGGGATGCTGCTGTGTCTGGCAAACAGCTTCCATATTGGCATGGACGCCCAAATCAATGGGACTGTTGTCGGTGCGGAGTTGGCCTCACAGAATCCATCGACGAAAGTTCGCTGCATCGCCCTGGAATGTTACGCCAAGCTGAGCGATGAGAATTCAAAGGCAGAGGTCGAGTTCATACGTGATTGGGTTGCGAAACGTCGCGGGGTCAAATTGAAGATACACGATCTAGACGCCGGCGACAAAGAACGCGATCGGTTAAAGCAGATCGAAGCGGCTTACGAGATCACCAACAGCAAGCTGCCGATCGTTTATGGAATGAACCAAGTGGTAAGCGGACCGTTGAATGCAGAAAAATGGAAATCGGAACTTACCAGGCTGTTGACCATGCAAGTCTACGTTCGGCAAGGATGCTCAAAATGTGCCAATGCAAAACAGTATCTCCCCAGTTTTAGCGCGAGGTACCCGGGCATTGAAATTCAATTCATGGATGTCGTCAACGATGCATTCGCTAACCGGAGTTATAACGAATTGACGCTCCGCCAACGCATCGGCGGAGTCAGCTTCCCTGGATTCTGGTTCTGTCGACAGTTGGTTGTCGGTTTTGACAGTGCCAGTTCGACTGGCGGTCGTTTGGAAGGGATTCTAAAGAAATGGACGTTCGATTGCGAATTGCCTAAAGCGGTTGGTTACAAGCGGGGGCTAATTGACGAGTGGCCTTGTGCGGCGGCTTGGAGTATCGCGACTAGCCCCTTGGCTTTGTTAACAGCGTTCATTCCGGTACAGTCGCCAGATGAGCCACCTCCCCTTGGAATTGGCGACACGTCAACTGAACTACCACTTCCCGGTGATTCGCCGGAGCTGTCTATTGAACCGGAGAACGCAGCTGAAGCAGGTTCGCTCGGAGCCGACGAAATCGATGTTCCATTGTTTGGTCGCATTAGCGCTAGTCGCGTCGGGATGCCAGCCTTTACCTTTGTGATCGGAGTGGTGGATGGGTTTAATCCCTGTGCCATGTGGGTACTGCTTTTTCTACTCTCCGTCCTGGTTAATCTGCGTGTTCGCTGGAAAATATTGGCCGTCGCTGGGACGTTCGTCATCGTGAGCGGACTAGCCTATTTTGCCTTTATGGCGGCTTGGCTGAACGTGCTGCTGTTTGTGGGTTACCTGAGATGGGTTCAAATCCTGCTGGCGATGTTGGCCATCTTTGTCGGTTCGGTTCACGTCAAAGATTTTTTTGCTTTCAAACGCGGCTTGAGTTTGTCGATCCCCGAGTCGGCCAAGCCCGGCATTTACGCAAGGGTGCGGAGAATTGTAATGGCGGAACATCTATACGGCGCCATTGCAGGAGCATTTGTTTTGGCAGTTCTGGTTAACTTCATCGAACTCTTGTGCACTGCCGGATTACCAGCGCTGTATAGTCAAGTCTTGATGATGCAAGATTATCCAGCGTGGAAGAACTACGCATACCTGGCACTGTACATCGTGGCCTACATGCTTGACGATTCGATCATGGTTGGTATCGTCATCTTAACACTTGGCAAACGCAAGTTGCAGGAAAACGAAGGCCGGTGGCTGAAGTTGGTCAGCGGTTTGGTCATCTTGGCTCTGGGAATCGTATTGCTGTTCAAGCCGGATTGGCTGTTGTGACTGTCTTGCCTCTAACAGAAATGGAATTCTGGGAGTATTCGGGTAGCATATTCGAAACCACGACAAACTCTATGACACGCAAAAACAGAAAACACACGCCCGAACTAAAAGCGGCAGCAGTAAGTCGACATTGGTGCGACTAGGTACCAGTTAGCGAACTAGTCCTTTAGCTGGGTGTGCCACCTTCTCAAATTCACAACTGGATTAACCAGGGCCAGGTATTGTGACGGTGAAGGAATAAGCCGGGAAGTTGCAACCGGCTGCCGTGATAAAAAAAGCCGCTCAAACGAAGCTGGCAGAACTGGAACGCACTGCTGATAAAGTCCGCTGCGGAACTTTTGTCTTGGTTCACCGGGAATCGGAATTTGCAAGGGGTTAGAGTTAGCGAGTTGTTGAACGCATCCTGCGTGAGAATTGATTGCATCCATGCGGAGGTTTTTCGCTTTTGGGCAAAGTTGGAAGGGGAGGTAGTGACGCAAGCTCGGCTTGCGCCACCCCAGCTTCCAACTTCGCGATTGTGCGGCGCTCAGGTTGCACCTCTGCAGAGCCCTATCCTCCGTACAACTGCATTCGTTTTTAATCTGTCGTCATCGACTATGCAACTCGCGGCTGCGTTTGCCGGGCAAGTTCGCGGCGCTTTCGCGCTTCTTCCAGCTTGCGATCGCGTTCGGCGGCAATCACACGTCCGAGGTCTGCCAGTTTGTCGGCCGGAGTGATATATCCGATCGCGCTATTCAAACGCACGTTGTTGTAATGTTCGACGAAATCGTGAACGCGGCGTTTTGCTTCTTCCACCGTTGCTGGACAACTAGGTCGGATGCATTCCTGCTTCAGGATCCCGTGGAACCTTTCCAACTTGCCGTTGCTTTGGGGATAGTAGGGACTCGTACGAACGTGACTCAGACCGAAGATCCGGATAAAGAGCTTGAAGTCCTTGGCAATGAACTGTGGTCCATTGTCACTGATGATTCGCGGCTTGACACCAGGATTCTTTTCCAGTGCGCGAGCCACCACCACTTCGACGTCCTGCTCCTCCATCTTCTCGCGAATTTCCCAGTGGACAATGTAGCGACTGTAGCCATCGAGTACCGATATCAGGAAGTAGAAGGTACCTCCTAGATTGAGGTAGCTGATGTCAACATGCCAATGTTTATGGGCCTTTTCGGGTTGTTCGAAACCTGTGCCATTCTTGCTGGGCAGATTGTTCTTGCGATCCAATCGCCGAGCAGCTTTCAGTACGCGATATGTGGTGCTCGGGCTGACAGCCACGATGTCATCATCAAGCATCATGAACGTCAAGCGTCGGTAGCCTTCTAGTGGATGCTGGTCGTGGTAATCGACGATGGCTTTCTTTTCCCATTCTTCGATCCACCAATCACGTGGTATCTGGCCATTATGCTCATTGGCCATACCATAGCGATGCTTCCAGCTGTGGAACTTGCTGGCAGCCAGTCCGAGCCAGAACAGCAAGCGTTTCATTGGAATTTCAGCTCGATCGCTCCAATACCTCAGGTAATCAACGATCGA
The DNA here is from genome assembly GCA_019636385.1 of Pirellulaceae bacterium. Lineage (NCBI taxonomy): Bacteria > Pseudomonadati > Planctomycetota > Planctomycetia > Pirellulales > Pirellulaceae > Pirellulaceae bacterium. The sequence goes on from JAHBXT010000003.1 coordinate 232,168, forward strand.
GTCACGCGTATCATGGGGGACCCAGCGTCCAGTCACAGGTCCCCATTTTCTTTTTTTGCCTTGACGTTCTCTTCCATGAGTTCGGAGATCACCTCATTCTTCAGCTGCAGCTTCTCCTCAAGCCGCTTGATCTGACGTTGTTTGGCATCTTCCAGCTTCGCCGCCGACTTCACGCGACGACCACCCTTACCCACAAACGCCTGCTCAGCCTGCGCAAGAACGGCATTCACCCATTGATGGATCTGGCTCGGCTGAATGCCCAGCTCGTCGGCCAGATCGCTGACCGCTACCTTGTCCTTCAAATGCCGACGGACCACTTCCGCCTTCTGCTCTGCACCAAAATTACGTCTTGTTTGTCCCATGGAACACCTCCCGATAGTGGGTATGCTAACTCAACTACCGAGAAATTCCATTTCCATCAGAGGCAAGACACTTTGACCACAGCCGAGTTGCGGACTGCCGATCACAACGAGACCCCGACCGCTAAGCATGTCACGGATTATATCGAGTATCTAAAATAAAAAGGGATGCACCCTGACCGGATAAAGACAACGGCAACGCGACTAGGGGAATTCATGAGCGCTTGCGGCTTCCCGACATTGCGCGACATGAGTGCCGTCCGGCTATTTGGCTGGTTATCGACCGAACAGGCGACAGGACGCTCGGCTGCGGTTCTAAATGGCTATATTGCAGCAGCGGTTGCATTTGGTTACTGGTTGACCGGCAAACGAACAACAAAGAATCGGTCGAACCAATTGGGTGAAAAGCGGTTAACCCAAAATCCATTTGCTGGAATTGGCAAGTTTGACAAGAGAGCTGACCGGCGACGGGAACGCCGAGCGATGACCGATCAGGAATTGCGACGACTGTCATACGTCGCACGTAGGCGACCGCTGGGCGAGTATGGCCGGGAATCAGAACGGTTACCACTTGAAAATTTGCCTACTTCGGCCAGAAGTCGCCAAACCTGCAAGTAACGACCACTGACGTTTGAGACGATGAATGTCTACAACGCCCCCAAATTGTTAGATCTTGTTGGAGCTATTGAATTGCTGCCATCGTTGCAACTAGACGCTGAACCGCAAACGACCGTAGCCGAATTGAAAGCGACTGGTACCGACCCCTCTGAAAGTTTGGTTGCACTAACTACAGACCAAACGTTGCGCAACATGTCAGCTGCTGGCAATTTAGGGGAACTAGAGAGACCCAACCAGAAAGCGCAAAAACCCCATAATTCCCAAGGAATTACAGGGTTTTCGCTAGTCGGGCCGGCGGGATTCGAACCCACGACCTCTACCACCCCAAGGTCAATAAAAATTGAAAATTGCTTGATTTTCCATGATATTTTGGGCTGAAATAGCCAAGCAAGTGCACCAAAACAATGTTGATGGTGCATTTTTGGTGCAGTGACTAGTGTGGCTAGTACGAGATGCCAGGGGCGATAGCTAGGAAGTTGAAAGAGGTGCTGTCAGCGTGGATTGTAGGATATTGCCAGCGGATTTAGGGCGGTTCCAGAATCGTCGGGCTTCAGTAAGGGTCATGCGCGGGGTGTCGCCGGTCTTCTGATCTACAGTATCGTGAAATTGCCATCCCCAGACAAAGAAAGCGTCCTCGTCCTCACATGGCGGTGGATTGTCCTTGACGTACTCTCGGGCAAATTCTCGACAAGTGCAATTGATAGCGGGGACCGACTGCAACCATCTGGCAATTTTCTCGCTCGTCGGTGATATCATCTGATGAAGCGCTGCCCAAGCATTGCGACCTTGCTGCTTGAGGTCAACTATAGCTTGTGAGTTTGGAATCGAAACCTGGATCGCCACTACTCTGGCAGGCTGTACTCCGACTTGCCGAATTTCTCCAGTAGGTTCTATGGTGATTACGGAAGAACATCCAAAGCAGCGAACTTTGAGTTCCTTGCGAATCAACGTGCGAAATTGCCAGCCACATTTTGGACATTGCATGGGCACTAGATTTCCGGATATCTGATTTTTACAGTCTTGGGAAAATTCGGAAACGCAATTTCTTGCCCTGGAGATTCGCTGCTGACCGTCACTTGAGTATAGTTGTATGGATACCCTGGTTCAATCAAATCATAAATACCCACTGGACGGTATCTCTTGTTGGTGATATACGCGTCATTGATGCCTTTTAGGATGTTTTTTTGATAATCTATTTGGTTGTAATTTGGATACGATTTAATCTTCCAATCTGTGTTGTTGCATCCTTCAGTCGGCTCGTAAAGCATACTTAAATTAAAAAACCAATGTCTATACCACCAGTCATTGTCAGTAAATTCAGGCAGGCTTTCAAGGCTATATGGTGGGTATTGAAGCCTTTGCCTATAATGTGAACAGGATCTGGTAATCACCACAAAAGAAATGACCGACACCATGCTTGTACGGGTGTAAATAGCCCAATCACTTTGATGTCCGAACGAATTAAGGTATGCGTAATTGCCAAATACTTTTTGTTCATATTTGCTTTTTGAATGAGCGGTCAGTTGCCCGTATCTATACTCTTGCGAAGCAGATTGCCCACTAGATGAGGAGATTGAAGGCGCCCAATTCCACAAGGCGGTGTACATCTCCTGTATATTTTCAGCTGACAACGTTGGAACACCAGTCCATGGTAAAACGTTGGGAGCGTGGTTCACGTAGTAGTCAAGGAATTCTATTTCTCCACACATATCGTTCGCACGAATGATCGTGCCGCCTACATTCAATGGAGCTGGGGCAAAATTCGGTATAGAAACGGATAGAACGATCTCGTTGTTCTGTGCTCTGGCTTCGAGTACATCGCAACAGCCAGGTTCGTTTGGCGGCGGTGGCGGAGGATCTTCTTGGCAGGGATTTTCGATGGTAACGGAATCTATGGTAATCCAGTCGCCATCCTGGCAGTCGAAGCAACGAGGTAGGTTGCAGATTTGAAATTCGTAGTCTCCAGGTTCGAGCAGAGGACAAGTTATTTCACCGACTGGACTAGTGCTAATGATGATGTCGCCATCTTCGGTCTTTTGAACCAAACGAATGCATGGCCCGCAGTCGATCGCTTCCCATCTGAGCGTCTTTTCGTGTGTTGCTTCGTCTTCGAGTACTTGGATCTTCATGCGACAACAACACTTGCTGGTATCGTTGTCCTGGCACATTTTCGAAGAGTAGTGAGCAACCATGGTGCCGTACTTGTTGTCAAGGAGTGATGATGACAGTGTACGTTCGGTCAATACGGCAACCGGCGAAAGCGCCACCGAAAACGCCAGACGAGACCCGACCTACCAGGGTAATGATGTATGTTCCAGGTGGCGTCTCGGGATCAAAGCCGCGAGTGTAGTACACGGCGCTAGTGTCTGGGTCTATGGACAACACAAACCCTGGAATACTGCCTTCAAGTCGATCCCAGGTACAATTACTTAGCAAGAATTCATTGATGCTCGATCCTATGGAATTGATGACTCGTGGATTAACCCAGGGATCCTCTTCACCTACGCCCCTGGCAACGATATCAATGCCGAACAAAGGATAGTTGCTTGGATGCATGCAGTAGTTGACTTGCAGGTAAACGCGAATTGTCCTTCGAATAGTGCAATCGTTTGGTTGCGCGAGGCCAGACAAGACCACATCCCAGTGGTAGCGATTTGAATAGCCAGGAGTTGGCGTAGCGCCCGTAATCGCGCTTTCATGGACAGCGCAATTGTCTGTAGGTGGAGCACCGCTTATCACTCCCGCCCCGGACTGGAACGAGAATTCCAGCCATGATGGTAATCCAGTAGCTGTCAAATCCTGAACATCTACAGTAGGTATGATCAATGTGTTATGCATGCCGCGATAACAGTATGCGCCGCCTTCAGGGTCGAGAGCATATTGCCACACAACGTTGTCATTGATCAGCACCGGCGAATAAATCGTTGCATTCGCTGAGTCGCATGGCAAGATGCGTAGCAGGAATTCTTTTTCAATCAAACAATCATTGGGAATTGTACGACCACGAATTGTCACGATCCATCCGCTAGTAGCTGGCAATTCATCGGTCTGCAGCGTGATAACGCCATCTTCAATCGTGACTTCGATTTCTTCGGGAAGTCCAGTAATCTCGATTCTGTCAGGGCCGGTGTCCTTGACGTCAGTGTAGGGAATCTCAAAAAACCACGGTTCAAACTCAGTAGCCTCCGGCAATTCTCCAATATCAATGTCGGCATTTTCATGGTCGCAGGGGACAATGGTGATACTGAACTCATGGAAAATGTGGCAACTGTTTTCTCGTGTCTTCCCTACGGCAAGCAGCCAATATGTTCCAGGCCGTATCCCTGGTTCTTGCGGGGTTCCTGTGATTGTGCAGACACCATCTTCGATCGAAAAATAGAAGCCTAGCGGCAACCTCATTACGGTTACATCGTCGATGTTTGTCCAGGTGAACGAACTTTCAAACTCTTGATTTATGGTAGCGCTGCCAGACCAACTGCTGAACAGAAATTCACTGTCGCCTTTGTCACATTTGAGATTTACGCACGGGCCTTGTAAAAATCCACTGTCCGCGTAGAGCCCGAGATATCCTTGCTGGACTGCAACTGGACGATTAAATCGCCTATAGAGCCATGTGTCTGGAGCTCCAGGTCGAACTTGACCGAGGTAATTACAACGAAGCCCGACGTATTTTTCGGAAGAAACGATCCCGTCCTTCACTCGGTAGAATCTGTACTTGGTCATGATTATTCCTCTGGAGGCTCTTCCGGCGGAGGCTCTTCTGGAGGGACGACGATGCAGGCAGCCTGCATGAACGCCCAGATTCGCACCTTAACAGTCTCGCGAGGATCGTAATCCGGATTTGGAATCTCAGGTCCATCCGGGTCTTCGGGATCTGGAATGGTTTCGGCATCATCAAAATCTGGATTGTCGATTTCATCATTGACCGGCGCATACATAGCGATGAAACCTGACGGTGCGCCGTCGAGCAATCTCTCCCAGTTGACAACATCAATTTCAGGAGAGTTAATTCTTTCGCTTGGATTGTAATCCGGATTTGGAATCTCTGGTCCATCCGGGTCTTCGGGATCTGGAATGGTTTCGCGAGGATCGTAGTCCGGGTTTGGTATCTGAACGATATCACCGATATAATTGCAGCGACGAGCCTTACATTGGATTTGATCTGTGACAGCTTCAGTTAACTTAAAAAAAGCGGGGTCGCCGCCTCCGCCGACGACTGCGATCCAATGGCCATCAACGCGGATAGCCTTGATAATTACATTGCCTTCGATTGGAGTGTCGGAGGTGTTGTAAACCTTCTGTTTCTTGGATTCCGTTCCGTCGAACTTGATACGCGCACATAGGGCTTGCCCCCAATTACCAGTGCCAGACGATTCCCCGATGCCACCCTCCGGCGTCTCAAACAATGCTGACTGGCAGGTTTCATCACCTCCAGACAGAACGGCCGGCGGCATAAATAGCGGTGGGAGCTCGTGATAGCGAGTCACGAAGTAACCTTCACCTGGCTGCCGTTCACCAATTTGGATTGAAAAGAAGTCTACGAATCCATCGGTGGTTTCCGCTGCCTGAGATTGTCCTTCTCCAGTAGTCCTAAATTGGACATTGACACCAGCTAAGCAGTAATGTCCGCCTGAATCCCACCAACCAAGAATGTCCCTGGACAGTCGCTCGCAAAATGCTTCCGTCTCTTCCGTTGTCTCGCTATCGCCTTCCCAGCTGGTCCATATGGCTGGATCGCTGTGAGCGTTTCCACCGCCAATGGTTGTGTTCAAAAAGTTGAAGGCGGTCCAGTCGCCGTCAACCTTGTGCCAGATTTGCAAGCTGTTTGGTCTTAGCGCGGCACCGCAACGGCCACCAGCAATAAGTGTGGCGTTTGGAAGATGTCCCGACAAAGGATCAGCTATATTCTTTTTAGGGCCCAGAATTCTCCGATTGCGAATCTGCGTGGATATGCTGGCATCGTAAAGATAGAACTTGTCCATTGAAGGTTCGTAAACAATGCGCTGCTGAACAGAAAGTGCGGCTGTGTCGAGCAATGTTGAAATAAATTGCGGGCGCGAAGTCTTCACCAGTCGTTGGTCTACTTTGCCATACTCAGCGCTGATTGCAAAGTTTTCGTCGAATTGATTGGTGGCGGGATTGTCAGTGAGCATTCCGATGTTTTCGAGCACGATGCGAAAAAACTTAGTCCAAGCGCTTGGCGGTGACGGTGGTGGCTCCTCTGGCGGCGGTTCCTCTGGTGGTGGTTCTGGCTCTTCTTCGTCAAGTTCGGGGATGCCAGTTGCGAAGAAGTCGTTGACCACGTTTTGATTGAAAAAATATCGTCTATCGACTAACGGCAATAACCAAAGGTCGACGCCAGCTCCTGTGATGCGATGCGGGGCCAGCGGTATCATCTTGATTGACAGCGTTTTTTCCGCCAAGAATTGAACGACAACGGTCTGTTCCACTTGCGTAGATGATGTTTCCTTCCATCGCTCTGGAATGTCTTCCTGACCTTCTACAGTGACGGGTAGAGAATACCCCCAGCATTTGATCGCGATCTTAGAAAGCACATACCAATCCACCACCAATAACGCTCGCCCATACCGTGACATGCCTGTCGGACATTGATATTCGCCAATTTCGATCGGCGGTAACGGTGGATAGAGCGGTTTGAGGTAGGTGTCTTGACTGTCGCAACCCAGAGAGTTGATGATCGGCTCGCGATGATCGCGCGCAAACAGAATACGCTCGGGTGGCAGTCGCACGCTGAGAAAGTTTTTTAGTTGGTGGTTCCAGTCGATCGGAATTGGCATTCCATCGATGGTAATACTACCGCTCATGATGGTGGAATTCCTAGCTGCCAGTCAAACGAGCATGAAAACATCAAATGCCGTCCGCACCATCCGAGTCCGTGAGGTGAGTCGGCAGCTTCGGTACAACGGATATATCGCAATGGAGTGCGCAACAATGGTCGCTGGCCAATTGCCGGTTCCCAGTGCCGAGGGTCGGCTTGATTGTGTGGATCATTGAGCAGTAGCACCGATAGGATGTTTTTTTTCCACGCTGACAGGCCCCGATGCTGATGTAACAAGCGTTGTTCGCCAGATGGTATCCGGTCCAGATTCATTTGAACAAACGGAGTCACAATCACCTGCAAGTCTTCGTTAAGCGTGTGATGCCCACCGCCAGAGTAGAGGGACTGATCGACCGTGCCCGCGCCGACCGCAATGGTTACAAAGTGGCCTCCAGTAGGCCAGATAGAATCATCCGGGATTGCCTGGTCTGAAATAAAGCAATGCCTAGGTTCCTGACAGCCTGGGCAATACTGGCGCATCCGATCCCGAATTGCTGTCAGTATTTCGCTCTCATCTGTAAACCGTCGAAGTTGTGGGTCCATGGCTTACGGCTCCGGTTCCGGCTCTGGCTCCACCTGCTTAACTGGCGCATAAACTACGCTGATTCTTCCACCGGCAATGTAAGCATCGCTTTCGAGCTTTCTAAGTGACCAAACCAAGACTCTTGGCAATTCGGTCAGAGGCATAGAGGAGGCTAGCGTGATTGTTCCGCCGTCAACATTCACTTCCTCCTCGTGGACTAATTGTTGGTCGGTTGTTTCGACGACGAATTGGAGAGTTAAGCCTTCAATCGCCTCCAATTCAGGCGCTTCCATGTTGCCAACCAGCGGGATTGACATCGGAATATTCTCTCGAATAAATAGCGTTTGCGATTTTGCTCCAATGCGCCGCTGTGGAGGATTCGGTTCGTTTGGCAAGATGGTTCCCGCAGCCCAGCGACGAACCTGTTGCAACGCTCGCTCCTTAAATTGCCAATCGCCGTTGTCGTCTTGCTGAATCAACTCTTCCAGCAAGGTGATTCGTACAGCCTGCATGGCTAATTCCGAAAGGCGATATTGTGTACTCGTCGTATTCGCTACACTCACCGTGCCAGTCGCGTTTTCGTGAGCTTCGTATTCTCCTGCTGGCGATTCGCTGTCTGTCAGTTCTCCCCAGTACTCAACAGGATTTTCGACATCTGTCTCTTGATCTTCGAGCTTCCACCTTCCACCGTGATAGTAAAGCGTCCAGAGTCGGCCACCTGCTCCTAAGTACTCCCAGTAGGGATGCTCGTACATCGTTCCAGCAGGCTCCCCGATATTTGCGATGGTCGGATCTGGATCACCACCATCACCAGTCACCTGATAGCTGCCTTCGATCGGCACTTGCACGCCTTCGACGATTGATCGCAGGACGGTATCAATCCTGGCGGCCTTATTCGGGGCAGTTGCACTCTCTGGAGCGTCCTCGCCTGCGAACACTAACCACAAATGCGTAATTCTTGGATCGAGCAAGACGCGATACATGCCAGCGCCACCGGCGTTGGCTAAGACTCTCTTGGTTTCCCAATTATCAAATCCGTTGGCATGGATCTCTGGAACTGGATAAGCATAGTGAACGCCACTGTGTTCGCTTTCAAAGTAAATTTCAATCATGAGACGCGACCTGTGTTATTGATGTTTCATGAGATAGACGGCACTCAGCAGCGCAGCAGCCGTACCGGAATAGAAAGCCATCGTTCCAAGTTGTGAAAACGGATATTGATTGGCTGGCGTGCTCTGCGACTGATAATTCGTCGAAATGGCTCGCAGAAAATGACCCTGCAACCGCTCGTGTTCCGGCAATGCGTTGTAATACTGAGCAAATGCCCGGAGATTATTTAGCTGATTTTGGATTGCTTGCGATCGAGTAACCTCAATCCCGCTGGAAACAGGCATAGCTGCCACCGCAGAATTGATTGCACCGCTCCAGTCTTGATAGTCGAAAACGTTATCGTTAGATAAATGCGATTGTTCACCAGCTTTCGCCAATACGGTCCTGGCGGTGACAATGTCTGACGAATCGCGGCACACAGCATCCAGATAGTCGATGATCCAGACAGCGTTCAATTGAAGCTTGTAGGCCCTGTCTGTCTCATGCGGTGGATTCGTATAAAGCGCAAACCAGGCTGATCGCATTCCGTAAGCGTCAGCCGGGTCAGTAAATGCCTCGAACAATTGTTTAGCCTTCGCTCTTAGCGAAGGATCCTCAAATACTCGCAATAGTCCAACGATTGTCGCTAACAATGGCGATGCGTGGGGGTGCACCCAGATGTTAACCAAGCTGCTTGTACCCCAACCTGATGTGGGCCATTCTTGCGATAAACGAGTGCGGTACCATGTCAGGTAATCGTAATGCTGTCGATCATCAAACAGCAGATATCGCCAGGCCATGGGTGTTATGAACTGGTGATTTGAGAATGGAGACACAGCATTGATGGTGCGCCACGATGGAAGGTAACTGCTGAATCCAGCCGTGGAACAATGCCACCGGCCTTTGCGAATGCGGTAAATTCCGTGCGGGTCATCGCCTGGCGATTCGCTGCTGTCATGCTTGGTAAACATGACATCTACGAAATGCTGCAACTGTTTCCTGGCGGTGTCCAGCCAATGCCGGCCGCCACCACGCAGGCCCATGACTTGCATGTGAGTAATGACGTCATATTGATTCAGGAAGTTGCAGCGCCAGTGCGCTGGGTAAACACGTCCTGGCTGTGATTCGCCAGACTCTTCCAGATTGGCCATCACATAGCGCTGCTCTGGCTCTTTGCCGAATAAATACCAACCCGTATACGGCGCTACGTGTCCAGCGATGCCAACGCGAACTGTTCCGGTCGCGCCAGAATGCGACGAATAAATACCGACTGGACTGTCGCTTGACGGTCCGTGGTAAATGGCGCCTGCTGAGTTATTGATGACCCAACGTGTATTGTCCCAGTAAAGCTGCCAAGTGTGAGAACCCTGTGACACAGTGGCTGTGTTGGCTGGTGGTACAACACCACCAGACTGTGGCGCATACTCGCCAGTTGGCCCAGAACCAGTCAAGCGATACTGAGCTTGAAGTACTCCACTGATGTAACCTCGTAGCCACCAATGCGTACCGTCATGTTGCAATTGCCAGGCGTAGGACTGCTGATAGTTCCACTGCAATTGTCCATTAAACACCGTATCTATAGGTCCAATGTCGGCTTTAGCCGGACTGCTACTAGAACCTGATCCGCCATTGCCACCTCCGCCAGTAACCGCCAGGTAGGTAGCGGACCATTGCCAGCGAGGGCGACTGTTGTAAGTGTCGATCGGCTCGCTGCTGTTGGCTATCGCTGGACTGGGTTCCCCGGTACCGTGAAGGCACAGACGATTCGTTGCTAGCGTCGATGAATTTGGCAATGTGTATTCATCGAACCATTGTTCGATCAATTCTTCGACGTCTGGGTAAGCTGAAAACTCGCCTTGGTAGCTGATCTGTGGGAAACATTCTCGGTGGCATCTAGTAATCCACTGTGGATGCGGCAACGCAAACGATGGCGACTGGACCTCTGCCATCCACGCTCTAGTATGCGCAGCTGAAAAATCACCTGCGTAATAGACGAATGCCAAATGATGCGTTTTCCCGACTCCAGTAGCGTCTGCCACAGGCCGAGCCAATACCTGCTGGCGAGTCCCGAATTCGCTTCCACCGACATCCGCTTCGGCAATTTTGTCGAAACGATTGGCCCAGTCTTTCCATAGATCGTAAGCCATCGTTCGCTGATCAAAGTCCAGTGGTCCTTCGCCGCCCGAGCGTAATTGGCCTCCGTCAACGTAAGCCGCTCCGCTAGGCCATTGACTGCCCTGTAAAGTGATTGTGTCTTCATCAATCACGGTTACATGCCAGACACCGCAAGCGGCTGCTACGCCGATAATGTAGTTGATCAAAACCCTTTCACCGGTCGTCAACCCATGGTCTTCGCAAGTGATCTGGATGAGCCCACTGCTGTTAGTCACGTCAGTAATCGGCTTAGTTGCGCTGGGCTGCGTGGCCCACAACCTGGCTCGAACAGAAGATTGTGTAGCCGAAAATTCACACGGAAATTGACCGGAAAAATCCTGGACGCCAATCCACACCCCACGTTCTGCGGCGGCAGAATGATTCGATTGCCAACCTTCTAGCACTGCGGCTAGCTCTGACATGCTGCCTGATCGGTGCCCGATTTCCAGTAGCGGACTGATTCGATACAGAAATGGAAATGCCTTTTGCTTGGCAACCACCTCAGTAGTCGTCGAAAATGGCTGCGATTCTTCCGTCAAGGAATCCGCGTGAATAACGCCAATGTTGGTGGTGCTAGTTCCAGAAAATCCTGTAGGCAATTCAATGCCGATCTCTCGATAGGCGATATTCAGATTTTCACCGCCAGAGATGGGTACAACGGATCGCTGCGTTTGGACGAAAGTATGCTGGATGCGCACTAACGGTTCACCAGCGCGGAAGTCGTAGCGAATGATTGCCTTGGCAACTTTTTGGCTGGTTCCTTCACGCACGTAATAGCCTTCGACGCGGACGACCGCTCGCAAGCTATTGTGAGATTCGACAACTACTGATATCTCAGAATACTCACCTCCAATACTGGCTCTCTGACCGTTGTGATCGACCAGATACGCACCGAGGCCATTGCCCGTCGCAATTTCCGATTCACCTTGAGTGATCGTAACTGGCGTTGCACCAGACTTAGAAAATTCAAACAGCGATAGCCCTGTGTTTACGGTCAACTCAAGTGAAGTCTCAGACGTCGTCAGGACATGCCCTGGCGTCAGTACAGTTCCATTTACCCTGCCACCACATAACCGATACGTCTCCTCTGGGTCGGCGATAAAATCGCACCACAGCCACTTGATCGAACCGCCTCCCGGCCAGGCCATTCTGCTGGAAAATGCGGCTGGCACCTTTTGTTGCTGAGAATTGACGACGAATAGTCCGCTGATGACTTTGACCATTCCCGGCCTAAGCGGGATGCCGACGCCAACAATCCGGCTTGCGCTACCAGTCATTTCCAGGCGAATTGGAATTTCGAACGATTCGTCTAATCGTGGCGGAGACACGATGGGCGACACCGACGAGACATCGACAACCTTGGAGCTTAAACCGGCCAGCGTCACGTTAACAATCCGTTATAAAAGTTGGTCAGCTTAGTCGCTTCACTTTCATCTAACGCTCGCGGAACAACTACCACCGCGTATAGTCTTTGAGAATTAAACGGGACATCCCAATTGCCCGCGCCAACCGACTGGCCAGACTGCACGGTCTGACCAGCAGCATCCCGCCGAAAGATGGTCACATTGCTTCCCAGTCCCGAAGCAAAATCAACGACCAGTTTGTCGTTGCTTAGGTCGTGCCAGAGGTAGTGGATATCGTCTTGGTCAGCCTCCGTGAGGTCATACGCTGTGACGGCCTTCTGGTAGTTGGTTTCTGCAGTGCCGATTTCTACCTGCGGCCGCCAGGCGATCGAGTATTGTCCGTTGGTGTAATCTGTACCATTCCTCAAAAACTGGAAGGTCGGCGTTAGAGCGAAGGCCGGAATCGAGGTAGCCAACTTAATGCGAACCCACCCACCGCCAATGACTTCGGCAGTAGGAGTTAACCCGCTAGTCGTGCTGCTAAACTCTCCAGTAGCCCAAGTGTATGTGGTGTCTCGCGCTGAGGGGGTTCCTCCGGTCAACTGGACTCGGAACCGTTCCGTTGACCTTGTGCCCTGCTTCATGTATACACTCGCGACTACGTTTTCCCCGGTTGCCGCTACAAAAGGTTGAGCGAACCGACACGTAGTCGCATTGCTGGTCAATCGCCAGGCCGCACTACCACCTAGAGGGTCTGATTCTGTCGCAGCGGTTAGCCCCGTATTTTCCCACGGCGATACGTTCATCGCTTCGGTCTGTAATAACAGCTGCCTAATGCCGCTACGAGGATGCCTAGCCATGATAGGCCGATTGGCTGCGGTACCCTGCGTCGCCAGCAGTGCTGCATTGCTTACATCTCGGACGCTCGCTACAGAACCGCCAAGCGTAGCCGGAGTTGTTCCGCCTGTATCCGAAAACAGTGTTGCCAAATCGAAGCCGTGAAGTATCAGCGCTGGAGACAGTTGCAATGGTGTCCAGGGATTGGTTGCGGACCGTACATGACTGCGATCCGACACGCCCCTGCCAACCGGATGCGAGATAGGGTAGCTAATTGGCCGGTGCATTGTTACTCCGCCGTGCTAACTGTCAGACCTAGACTCGTTCCAGATTGGCTATTCGCAACCTCGAATTTGCACCAAGCACGGCCAGGTAGGCTGAGATTCCGTGGCGTCCTGTCGTAGTATCGCTCGGCAACTTCGTACGTGCCTTCCTCCGTAGGGCTCATTTTCAATACGATATGCGCGCCTGCGAATGTCCCAGTTGGAAAGACCGTGAATTCTCCAATCAATTCGACTGGGTCTTCTGATACGTTGGCTATGAGCAGCGCGGCAACGGCCATGGACTTGGTATCTCCGTTGGTGGGTGGCATTGCCACTTGTGGCAAAAAGGCATTTGTGTCGGTACAGTAACGGTATGCCATCGCAATTTACCACCCCCGAAAAATGTCCGCATTGCGAATCCGACTTGCCAATACCGCCAGGGCATTGGAACTGGGCCGCACCGTGGCAATGCTCCCACTGTGGTGGTATGTATGCGGTGCGAATGGAGTCGGTCGTCGATGCCTCGAAAAAGCGGATATTTGCTATCCCGGCTGACCTGAAACCACTGTGGCCTCTGTTTTCATGGGAGGCCGCTAAAAGCTTTGGATTTCACGCCGACACTCGCTACTACGTGTATGCCATCTGCTATCCTAACGGTTTGCCAATGTACGTTGGTCGTGGAAAGAAACTGCGGGTCTGCCAGCACATTGACGAGCTACGGAGACTGCCGCTTGACCGCTGGAAAGAAAAACATTTCGAGCTTCACGATTTACTGATCCGCAATCAACGGGAGCGGTACCATTTTCTAGCGCTGGTCGATCATCAGTCGCAGGCTGCACAGATCGAACGAGCCTTTGTTCTGCGCTGGCAGCTCAGGCGTTACGGTGGGTTGCTGGTCAATTCTGCAATTCCCGATGCTGCCGCTACACTCACGACACAAGCGGATGACTGCAAATGTCAGGCACTTGATGAAGGCAGCAAGCCGGACACTTCTATGGCGGTGGATCGGCATCCAGACGGTCGCCAGCCAATCTTTCATCTAGACATGCTGGATAGATTCTGCGGGTCTTTGGTAGATTACACTTGCGGTGTCTGCCGGCGCGAAGTATCTGTCCCTCGTGATCTACAAGCCGAAGTGGTTCAGTGCCCACATTGCGCTCATCTATTTGTCCCGCAGTCTGAAGGCTGGGCTCCAGCTCGACGTAATTTTTGGTAGTGCTGCATACTACAATGTTCGCTCGAAACCTGGGTATCCGGTGCGCACTGGCGACCAGTCAGGCGGTGGATCGTCTGGTACTGGCGTGGCGTATTGTTCGCCTCCGACGTCGTAAGAATCTAATTGAATGGGATACTGAAACTGCACTAATGGGCTTGGACTGGTAGCAGACTCGATCGTTTCGCAATAGTCAATTCTACCAGCCGAGAAGATTGCCATCCCTGGGGTCCAATTATTGCTAGGGAAACTGTTAAGCGAAGGATTGTTTGGAACTCGAAACACTTCGTTTATGTTCAGCGGTCGAGCTAACAGGTAGGTTAATTTCATCTGCGCCGTAAACACACGATTAGCATTGTCTATTGACATTCGTGGCGCATCGAGAATCATCTTGGTGCAATCTACCAGTTCTTCTACTACGCCATTTGGATCGATCAGATACTGCGCCGGCACTGGTAATTCTGGCGGCCGCCCAATCCTAGTAGCGTTGACCGTCAAAATCCTGGTCATTACTCCAGGATGTAAATTGATCGAGATGGCCGTTCTATTCCACGGTTTTGGTTGTTGACTACCCTCAACTAGAGGCCGCATATTACGTGGCCCGGATAACGGAAGAATCACCTTTCCGTGGTCAACATCATATTCCATGTCGATATCGACATGGGTATACATAAATTTCCTGGCCTCAGCGTTCGTGGCTGGCGAGGCATCTACGGGCGCAATAGCTTCCTCCACAAATGGAACAGGGGAATTGAATACAAGATAGTCAGCCTGCGCCCAATACTTCTCTGTGGTCAATGGGCTTGGCGTTGGGGTGCTGTTGCCAGGTGGATTGTCGCTGCCAGTGTCATATACATTGTTCGCGAAGCTGATCGTTTGCTTGCCAGGTATTCCGTGCCACTGATTGCACGGTGACTGAAGGTAAGTGGCAAAAATACCAACCGGCGTGTTCAAGTCAAATGGTCGTGGTACCGGCCAATAATCAGGACTGTAGCTAGGGAATAGGTCTGGATTCAAAACCGGGTTTGAGGATTCAACCAAAGCCCGGGAAAGCGATGCTGGCCCGCCAGTAGGCTCTCCTTGGATCATTATTTCGCAGTACAGTCCAACAATAGGCTTGTCAATCGACTGAGTCACGACAAGAGCGTTGCGCCGATATGGGGCCTGCTTAATGTCCTTCGTCCTTCGCGGATCGCCATTAACTGCCGAGGCATTATTGAACCTGGCGTCCAGTAGCCTAAGCGCAGCGCCAACAAGCTGGATTCTGGGAGTGCGCGGCTTCCCGGTTAACTCAATTCGCAACTGCCTAGTAACTTGACAGTTTTCGTTGATCGCCGAATCTGTATGCTCCATTTTCCATTTTACGGCAGGCCATGGCGGAGCAGCTTCCGCCTGTTGGTCTTCGATCCGATACTTCAAAACGATGTTCGTCGGGTCTGACGAAAACCGCACCGATTTTCGGCGGTAACCTGGTCGTAAATGAGGCAAGCATAAATATCGCATAGCTTGCGCCCATGTTTGATGGTCTCGAACTCGCAATTCCCCCTGAATAATCTGAGTCCTGACAAATTCGTCGTCACACGTTTCTTCTGTGCTCCAGGTATTTGACAGGACATGCTTGTTTGATTTTGTGCCATCTGTCGATGGTGAGATTCCACTTGGGACCGTGGATGTCGAGCTAATAGACAGACAAAGAGTCCTGCATACCTCAATTTCAAAACTAATCCGAAACGCTTTTCCGCTGATTACCTCTTCAATGGACACGTCAATCGGTTTCGGACCGTTGTTCGCGTCTACGCATTTATGACGCAAAATCTTAAACTGTTCGGCGTTCGCTCCTGTTTCATATTCGATCTTCACGTCACCGAAGAGACCCTGAATGTATTTGGGATCATCTTCGCTGCCGATATTATTTCCGCAGGCAGCTAGAAGAACTTGGTACTTGATCCCGTTAGGGCTAACTTCGTCCGCCTTCGATGTATCATGCACGGCATACCAGAAATCACGACGAGGGGTTGACAGCCGCCTGTGTATGATTTGCATTCGATCAACCGTGGTGATTTTCTTCTCTGTCGTCTCTACAGTAGATGGGTGTGATGTTAGTTCGTCGTAATCCTCTGCGTTGTCATCACCGCCCATGAATCCAAACACAGTCGAGCTGACACGAATGCGAAACCTACTGTAAATCGTTGTCCCGGACTCGTCTTTTTCCGCATCCTGTGTGAACTTGTGCGTCACGCAGTCTCGTAGTTCGACTCCATTGTAATAAAGGTGTGTGCCACTCATTATAGTTTTCGCCTCCCCTGTCGCTCCTGCTCTAGGGCCCCTTGGCGCTTGACCTCGTCGATTTGCTTGTCAAATTCATTCGGGATATATTCAGACTTTCCGAAAATTGAACTCCTGATCGCTGTGTAAGCTTCCGAAAATGGTTCCATGTAATCAAGAAGCGACACAAGCCTTGCGGAAATTTCCGTCAAGATCATTTGCGCATCGGTGCCAATGACTTGCCAGTCATTTCGCAATCCCTGCAACGCTGCTTCCAGCTTATCCTGCGATTGAACCATCCCAGACAATGCTGGAGCTTGATAGTCAGCTTGCTCACGCTCTCGGAACCATCGGTTTCGATCAAGATCAGCATAGGCCGCCATCAATTGACCATTGTGCTTAACCAGACCTCGCTGATATTCGATGTATGTCTGGTTTACTTTCCCCTGCAATTCACTGAAAGTGTACGTTGCGGCTGCGGCTGTGCCAATTATCCCCGTCCACTCCACAATCGCTTCACCAAAGCTAGACAGGTTTTTCCTGGTCAATATCTTATCGGGATCGCCATCGGATGAACTGTGACTGCCAGAATCATCACCGCCAGGTGGTGTGTCGTTAACTCCACCATTCCCCCCTCGGCCACCATCACCGCTGCTATTTCCGCTGCTAGACAGCCGGTCATCAGATGGTTGATTTGGCGATTCACCCGAGCTTCCCTGCAAGAAATCTTGCATCAGCCCTTCAAACTCTGCATCGGAGTCAGAAAACATCTTGGCAATGCGACTGGCAGACTCTGCGAGTCCTCCGGAATCCGATGCGGCGTGTGATGCCTTGCGCGCCTTAGAGCCATACTTCAGCAACTTGGCCGAATCACCCACATACGGGATCATCGACGCTAGGCTGATACCGGCATTCTTCAGATGCTTACCGGCGTTGGCTGGATCAACGACCATGCGGCCAAGCGACAGCATCGCATTTGCGCCATCGGCAATTGGCGTTGGATCAGCGACGCCAAGCGCGTCCAACCCCATCTGCGCATAGTCCATAAACGACCGCTTGGCCTGGCTGCTACCGCCATCGCTGTCACCGCTGCTACTACTAGAATTGGGTGACTGGGCTTCTTGCGTTGCCGAAGGCACAGAGGTTGAAGATGAAGCGGATTGCACCACAGCAGCCTGCTGGGCGGCCTGCTGTTGCACCCAAGCGGAGACGTTTTCCCTAGTCCCTAGATTCTCGCGATCGGCCAACATTTCCTGCAGCGATGGTCCACCATCAACTCGAGCTGCTAATTCCTGCGGGCCAAACGAATCAAAATCCAGCCCATGCTGCATACGATGGTGAATTTCACCTTCGGTAAAACCATTAACCCTAGGAACTGTCGCTGGCGGATGTGGATTTCTGGCCGTTAGCCGCGATTGACCAGATCGCAAAGAATCGAAGTCAATGAACTGCGACAAATTCCCGGCTTGCCCCAGCCAAACGTCATGCACGGGAACCGATGAATTTCCGCCACCATCTGCCGGGGTGTAGTACGCCTGGCCACCACCATGGAGGTGATCGGCCAACGAATCGGGCGAATCAAACTGCAATGGTCCGAAATCATCCTCCGGCGGTGACGATTCGATGGTTGCTATGCTTTCCGATCCGCCAGATTGTGAGTGTGAGTCGGCCCTCTGGCCATACGAATAGATCTTTTCCTTAGGCAACAGATATTGCTGACCGGTTTCGTCCTTGACCCAGTATTCAAATTCCGATTTGTCGCCAAATCCATATTTCGTTTGGCGACTATGTGTAACACTGCCTCGAACTAATTGCCCGTCCGGACCTTCTACCCAGACCGAATCGCCTCGGCTAAATATTTGCGGCTGAAATTCTGGATAATGGTTCATTGGTCGTTAGTTCGCCTGATATCGTTGATACTCAAATTCGGCTCGATCGCGATCGTTATACAGTGCCTCGAACCATACTCTGGTCAATTGTGCGCCAACACGCTTGCCTGCACCCGCCACGATACCAAGTTGCACGATTTTGGCCGCGCGTATCTGCGAACGTTCCTGAAGGATGTACAGCGCGAACAACTGTTCGTGCGAGCGGATGCTGGCTATGTTGCATCCGTAGAGAGCGCAGCAATCGACCCAGGCTTGATGTTTTTTTTTACAGCCTGGCAGTAAAGATAGAACGTGTCTAGCAAGCTCTTCCGCTCCGCAATAGTCAGTCCACGCCCATCAGCGTATGGCTGAACGCCGAAGATGTCCGACACGGCGCCTGCGATAATTTCGATGGCCTCGCGATTTCCATTCTTCGCCTGCTGGAGATGCTTGGCCGGCAAATATTTAGGGTGTGTCTCCAGCGCATGGATTACTTCGATCGGGTCGATTGATCGCCAGCGCTGCCCGTCAAAATACGCGAAGATACGCGGCGACGATCGAACGCGCCTTCTGGATCGCAAGCGAAATAGTAGGTTTGAAATGCGAACCGAAATCCAGGTCATCATGATTTACTGCAATTTTCCAGCGCTTTGAGCCGCTCTTCCATCCTGGCCAGTTGAATCCGAGTTGTCTCATGCTCTCGGTGACACTGACTAACATTCTCTGTCAATGTGACTGCATTTCCTCGAAGAGAAACGACTTCGCCTTCCAAATCCTTGATTCGATCTTCGTATGTCTTTACCTGCACACGATACAGTCCGGCAATTACACTTGACAGTGCAAGTACGATAGCTGCGATCCCGCCCAGCACCCAGTTCATAAAAGAGTTGTCATGGGTTTCCGCTGGTGGCCCCTGCGCCAGCAGTGTTGTAATCTTTTTGAAATTCAATGCAAAAGTTCCTTGAAATTCAACTTACACCAGAACTTTTCACGTTACGCTACGCTACCGCCAGCCAAAGAGCCTCTGGAAAAACGAACCGCGAATAAACGACCGAACTGGCTGAATGCGGCGACTGCTCGAATAATTGCTATGGCTACCACTGCCATAGTTTTGCGTACTGTAAACTGTTGTCGAATATCCATTACCGCCGCTATAGCTGCCTGAACTATAGCCAGTTGAACCATAATTCTGGACATCAGAATGAACTGATTGCCGGTAGGGCGGCGCTACTGCGCCGGCAACTACGTTAACAGCTGTGCTGGCGGCCTGCTCAACAACATTGGCGGTTGGTCGCGATGGTCTAGGAATGGGGCAAGCACCGCCAGGGCAGTCGCCGGAAATCGCGTAGCGCACCTGGCTAACTTGCGGAATTGGCTGTCCGGCTTTCACAGGCCCAACTACATCATGGATTGCGTCGTGCTCAGCGAGCATCTGATCTCGTGTCATGCCGGTAGGATCAATGCCATGCTGTCGCAGGTGGCTTTCGATCGTGCCAGGATGTGTCCACCTCGCGCGATAGCCGACCAGTTTCTCTATGCTGTCGAGCTGCTGTTCCATGCCCGTTAGAGCCGAATCTAATTGCACCATTGCCGGTGGGCTGCTGGACGCCTGAATCAGCTCCGGTCCCTTGGTTAGCATTCCGGTCAACATCGCTACCAGTGCCACTACAATCATTTGAATCTTCACCGTCTTCACTCCTAAGGATACGTGGAAATCGGTCCAGAACTGCCTGAACCCGTTTAATTACGCTTGCTGCCTCGTCGGCCAAGTTGTCGATCTTTTGTTTGCTCTGCTGAATTTCGCCCCATGCCTGCCGCCACTCCCTGGATATCCAGCTTCCAGCCTGGAAGCTGAGGAAAATCAGAACTAGCAACAGTGCTGGCTGCCATCGCATTTTTTAGCCTAGGATTGATTGCTTCACGAAATCAAATTTGGTCGAACGAACTTCCAAGTTAGGCATGTCACTGCACCCGATCATCACCGTATGCGAATGACGCATTGCGCCATCGATAAAATCCGGCGACCACTGGAACCAGCCTTTTCGACCAGTGTTTAGGCCATGTGAATTCACGCCCCAGATGTACGGCCTACCACGGCTGTCGATCTTTTGGCTCAAATAAATCAACACCACCGCATGACCACCATTGCCGCCAGAGAATCGCTCAGCTACCTCTGCGTAATACTCAGGCCGATACGCCGTGCCAACATCGACGAACCCCTGGCCTGCCCCCAAAAATGTCCGTATGGCTTCATAGCTTCGCAGCCGATCGGCTCGGCCGATCTTGTTTTTTGCAGCGTCCTTCAGCACCTCTTGCCAATCGGACGGACGCTGCTGCGAATACGCTTTCGGATAAGGCCACAATTCTTCGCGGCACACACCGATTTCTATCATCTGCCTGATTCCGTTGGCGATCGTCGCCCCACGATCACCACGAATGCCGTCGCGTCGCTGCGTTTCGACGTACAGCATCATCCTGGACAGTTGTTGGCCAACTGCCTTCGTAATCAGTGTGCGAATCCACTCCATGCCGGTAGTTCCGCCATGTCCACGGCAGCTACCCATACGACCTTGATTTTCGGTGCGCAACACCTCCTGCGGATTAAATAGCAACTCTTGATAGCTGCCAAACAACACTCGCAATTGATCATCAGCCGCCGGCAACGACTCTAAAAACTGCCAATCTTCTTGGTCGACGGCCCAATCGTTTGGTCGAGGTGAAGAACTAGACATCACCAACCCCTCGCGATCTTCTGCAAAAACTCGGACACTTGTGGCTTATGCTCAGCGAAAGCGCCGTCGTCATTGCGAGGTAGTGATTGATCAAACGCCTTATCAAAATCGCCGCTGACTCGGTCCCTCAACTCAACTAGCGCTGGCTGTATAAACGAAAACAACTCGGCGTCAGTCTTGATCTTGTCAGCATTTACAGCATCGGCTGCAGCGTTAAAAACATCGCGGTGGCCGGTCCGCAATCGAAGAAAATGCGACTTCACCGCCTGATCAATCGTCAACACCTTTGGCGGTGGTTCTGGTGGCGGTATCGGGGTTGGCCCCGGGGCAACAGAGACCCATTGAACGAGCAATATCACCAAACAACATCCAGCAGCGACAAACACCGGCACCAACGTATTAAGCGATGGCCAGTGATTCGGCTTGGAATTTAGTTGGACGCGAAGCTCCGCAAGCTCTCGCTCCAAATCGGCTTTTGTCTTACGTGTCATTCTTGCGGCTCTCCGCGCATCGGCGCATGTCCGGGGTCTTTGGCTTTTTGCTCTTTCCACCACAGCCACAGCTTGATCGCGTAGGCCAGCATCATCGCAATTGTCAGCGGGTCAAATCCGTAAGCCTGGAGCCTTTGGCCGAATAGCTTCTGACGATCCGCATCGGTGGCTGAAGTTGTGTAGCATTCACTGGCTAGCTTGCGAGCCAGCTTTCTTTGGCGAAACGGCAGTTTTGGAATTCCAGCTACGTTTTCAACTGTCAACATTTCTGACTGCCTCTCCCCTTTCTTGTCGGTTTTTCGGATCGAATCTCCGATGATCCAAGCCGCCACAACCATCACAATGTCGGTGATCTGCTGTTCGGTTAGCGGCAACGTGTCTTTCAAGGCAACTGCTAACACGCTAGCGATCATCGCCAGCAATCGTTTCGACAGAATCAAATCTTGCATCGCTTCACCGCTCAATCACGCAGGATTCGTAGTCACTCGGTCGAACAGAATTGGATTGGGCGCCACGGGTGGACTGCCGGATGGTTCTGGCAGGTACCAGTGACCTGGCGGCGTCCGTCGCATAGCCAACGAACAGCGGAACATTTCAAACTTGGTTCCGCCGCCAAGAACGTGACCGCGATTGACCACCGTCGCTGGGAAGTTGACACTCCTGGTAACGTCGGTTGTGGCCTTAAATAAGAACCGATAGCTACGGTCTCTCAGCGTGAACGCACCAATGGCGGACTGCGGAATAGTGCCAGGCGTGGTTATCAAACCGCCAGAGGTTAGCAGTGCATTGGCTACCTGCGGGTCAAAAGTGGACAACTCCAGATTGCATGAGGCGCTCATCCCCATGAACTGTTCTTCGATTGGATCGCCATTACGCCCGCCGTTTCGATCCCCGGGAACTGGGTAGCGCTGCTCTTCGAGTTCGATTCGCAATTCGTCTGCTGACTCGCCAAGCTTCATCAGATTTCTGGCGGTAATGTTGGTGGTATTTGGCGCTACGCCCAAGACCCACGCAAAATTACAGGCCACATAGATTTCGATTTTTCCAGGAACGACGATGTAGTCAGCCATTTACCATGATCTCCTGGAACGTTGCCCCTGATCGGGAAAAAAGCGGCCCATGCGATCCGGCAACAGGTTCAGCGATTCAACCTGCTGAACATCCATGTGCGAGACCTGCAATGTGCCTGCATTCAATTTGCTTTGGAATCCAAAAACGTTTTCGCCCTTTTTTAGGCGATTGATGTGATCCTTCGCCTTTTCGCAAATCTTGTCAGCTATCTCTGCGTTAACCCGATTAGGCCTGCGTTGAATCAACAGTGCCATCGCGATATCGCAGGTCACACGAACAAGATGTGATCGATTCAGTCCGGTCAAACTTTCCAGGTCGGCTTGGGTGTAATTGCCGCCCATTTGTAGATTGACCAGGATTTCTCCACTCGCATCCCGAATGGACGACTCGACCTTCAAGTCTGTCATTACTTGGCTGCGATCCAATTCACTGCCTTCATCCGTGCACAGATCGCCAATGACGCGATAGTCATAACGATCAACAAGGTCTTCAGGCGTAGCAAACATTTGCTTCCGTTTCACTTCCGCCAGGAAGTGGGCTAGTAATCGTTAGCTTGTAGCTCCAGTGAACCAGAATCCGGTCGCTGGCGCGGTCAGCACTGCACAGACGTCATCGACAACCGATCCTAGGTGGCGACGGTGGTCGGTGTCATCCTTTGATTCAACGGTCATTTCTTCGTAGGCGAAAATCGTCAACGTCGAAAATTCTGGCCCTTCGTTTTCCGCACCCAGCTCGCCTACCTTAGACAACATGAACACGTTGCCGGTCGGCATGACCCGCGACTTGGTAGCGCTGGCCGTGCCACGACGGCTAGTGGTCATCACCGCACGTTCGATCGTGACTGGAAAGCCATACAGAGTGTCAGGCAGACCATACTTATGGAACTTGCCTTCCTTGCCGATGACTTGTGCGTACGCGTCCGGCGACCCCTTGATGTGATCGACGATTTCCTGGCTCATCGAAATAGCCTTGGCCGTCGTCGGATCCATGACAATGTGCAATTGACTTTGATTGACTGCGCCTAACGTATCTAGGTCGATCAACTCTGCAGCATGGAATAGTGACCGCTTGATGTCCTGGCGAGCCACCGTGGAGACATCCCACGGACCGGTATTGCCGGAGATTGCCGACACCGCCGAAATGTGACTGGCATCCCAGTTTCCAGTGGTTGTCAGCGTCTTGACCGCCATGCGAGTGCGACTGGTCATGGCCCGCTGAGCTGCGATGGCTCCGTGCGTACCAGTGATGTCCCAATCGGCTTGCTCGCGAGCCTTCTGGCCCAGCTTGAACGGAAAGGCGTGTCGCTGTGTCCGGAACGGCAACCAGGCGAATTGCTCGGTCCCGTCGTTGTGCTGTGGACGATCGGCACCATCAGCCCAAACGGTCTCATCCAGTTCGCCACCAACTAGGCGACCGGCCTGCTCAACGTTGATCCGCAGGTAGTAGCCTTCGTCCTTCGAGGTCTTCTTAAGTTGAGCGTAATCCGGCAAGTCGAACTTGTTTGGATTGCGAGAGAACTCAACCTTCAGCTTGCCAGACGCGGCATAGCTACGAACATAGGTGTTTGATCCACCGGGTAGAGCGGTCATGCGTGATTCTCCAAAAATCCGCGTGCCAGCTCCGTTGTTCGGTCGCCTACACTATTGAAAGTGGTTGGGAAGTTTTCCGTGAGAAATTGTGAACGTGAATTACGACAGAACTGAAACGTCAATCGTCAGGGCATTACGCCGCGAACGACTGTTATCTTGACTCGCTGGCCAGCCGCCGTTGCCGACGTATGAGCCTCAGCCGAATAATGCTGGGTGGTAGCCGCCGGGATGGCGCGCCCGTCAGCATCTGGCTTCAAAAACACCGGGCCAGCCGACGCGTCGATTGCTGCGCCAGCTTCGATCTCGCAGGTATCGCCAGGACCGTACACCAGCACTTCCTGGCCAGTGCGCGCGGCAAACCGGTCGGTCATCCCTGGAATGGGTGCGTCAACAGTGCCCTCGCCGGAAACGCCGTAGGCAACCGCGTTTGCCCCAGCCTCTGCCATCTTGTTATTGCCACTGCCGCGTACAAATCGCGATGGACGAATATTGGCACTGGCGACAAACGTTCGTGAACTGGACTGCATTTTTCATGCTCCCTAACTGGGGACTAACAGGTTATATCTAATGATTTGGTAAGTGGTGGCTTGGTGGTAAATTGCCAGCGAACTAGGCCGCTGCAATCCCCCATTCACTAGCCAAGGCCTTGGCAACTTCGTCAAACGCGGCAACCTTGCCTTGCGACAGCAGGCTAGTGCATCGACGAACGACCTCGTCGTTGAACTCCTGGGAATACATGACTTTTTCAGCATCCTTGGTCGGTACCTGGCCATCAGGAATCATCGTCGCCGGCGGTGAACTCTGAGCGGCATATCGCTCGATCGTGGCCAAATGGGAATTGAATTCCTCATCGGTCATCTTCGATCCAGCGGAATACAGCACTCGCTCCATTTCCTCGTCGATGTTTGCCTCAATGGCCGAGTATTTTTGAGCCAACTCCTGCAACCGATAAGCTCGCTGAGCATCAGTTCGCTCTTGCATCAGACTGCCAACCGCAGTTCGCAATTGTGCGGTCTCAGCCAACAACTCTTCGTGAGTCTTGACCAGCTTGTCCACGAACTCGTGAGAGTATTTTTCAGTCATAACGCCTTCTTCCTCTGAAATGGAATTTTTCATAAGCGAACCCGCCAGCCCCCCAACAGCGGCCGCCGCCGGTGCGGCCAAGGCCGGTAAAGCATACTGATCTCGAGACGCAGCCAGAGGCGTTCCTCCCGCGCCAGGTTGGCTGGGCAATTGCGGTGCTGAAGAGTGGATTGGATTTCCAACAACCCCGCCTGTGGAATTTCCAATGGACAACGAATCACTAGCACCGGCAGCCGATTGGCCTTGCGGTTGCGAGCTATCCTGACCACCTTTCATGAAGGATTCCAGAGCTGACAATCGCGGCTCTATCACGTTGGCAATTGCACTGATGATCTGGTTCACATCTTCGGGAGAAAGCATGGTAATTTCCACTGCCTGATATTTTCTGGGTTCATCTTTGTTTGCACTTGGCAGGTATGTATTCCCACCGCCAGGGAGTGCAGTAAGAGGGGCCACCACCGAGTATCGCTCGACGATGGCTTCGTCCCCTTCCGTGGCTCCGTAGTAGGCCGGAGGAATATCTAACCTGGGTGCCTCTGCTCCTAAACATGCGATAGGGTCAAAAAAATTTCTACTCGAATCTGCAAATCGCAAAAGTTCAACGGATCTTCGCGGCTTGCTGTCGACCACTGCCTGGAATTGCGGCTTGTGGAATTCATCGCCGAAAATTCCAAATTTCTGCTCCTGATCGCCAAACATTCCGATGCGAAACACGCCAGAATATCCAACGATCTGCGGTTCAATACCGCCTGTATGCCGATCAATCAGCGGTGGATATAAGCCCGCTTCGCGAATTCGACGATTCTGATTTTGGCAAATCGCCTTCAACTCAACCGGACCAACGGTAAACGGTCCATTGCGAGTACCAATCGTGTGCTCGGCGAAGTAGCAGACCGCCGGGACCATTCGGTACGCTGAAAATTTTTGACTGGCGGCGTACTTCTCTGGCGTTGGATGCATCATGTCCCACGCATCCCAGATTAATTGATTTCTCTGCTTGGCATCGGGAACGGCCGACAGCATTTGACTATGAGCACGAATGCAAAAGTCTTCACAACACTCACCTTGAATTGGCAGCGGTGTTTGCAACTTCATGGCTTCATGGTCTCCGTATTGGTGGATTCCACTACGACCAGCTTGCCGCCTTGGACGACTAGCTTAACGGAAAATGCGCCATAAGCCCGATCGTTTTGCCGCAAGGCTTCAAGCACCTTGCGCTTGAAGACGCCAAGCGCTTCGTCGATTTGATTTGAGATGTCCATGACAAGAAGATGCCCTATTTTCCAAATTCCCAAAAGGGAAATCCGGCAAATTCATCCAGCGCATCATGGCACGGATAGAAAACGGTACCGGATCATAACGATCGCTGATTACCGATTGCAGCTCACTATCTGAACTGCTCCACAATTGGTCCAACGACTTCTTAAATTCTGGTCCTAGCATTTCAACCGCCTTATCTATCAACTCTGGCGAGTCGATTTTGTAGGTAGGCTTCATGCCAGCTTCAATTGCCGATTTCAGTCCACTCTCCGGTCCATCAGGGCTAGCAACGATATGCGGGTAATGTCTCTCAGCAAAATCAACCAGTTGGTCGAAGTGCAAAACGCCCGCGCCATCTTCAGCTCGATGAACCTTAGCTACAAACGCACCAATTCTCTTAGCTCCCAAATGGGCCCCTAGAATCTCTCTCAACCCAGCATTCCATTCCTCAGCCTCGGCGTTGAGTGCCCGAAACGCCTGTGGAACCATATTTTCCAGGGCGGCCTGGTGTTCGTGAGAATCGGTGCCGATGTAGTCTGAAATTGCCTTTTGCATTCGTCCAAATAACTGCGGCGTCAAGTTGAACGCACGGGAAGGCTTCTTTACTACAACCTCCGCTTGGCGGTTGTCTTTGGCTGATCCTCTGGCCTGCAAATCATCGAAAACAGTCGAACCGCCGGTCTTCTGATTCAAACTAGGCTCTGCATGAAGCGAGTTCGGTACCGCAGGCAGTAGTCCCCTAGTTTTCTCAATCGCAGCCACTAATTCAGGATTTTTCAAAAGCGAATTTCTTAATCCGCGCTCAGCCTTAGAAAACTCAGACAGCAGCTTGCGCTCGCGATCGGTCACAGCAACTTTCCCGCGTTGCCGATGTTGCAATTTCCATTTCGATTCCAGTTCCTCCGAATTTAGAGGTGGATGCTCTTTCAACTTTTCCCGGATTCTCTCCGGATCAAAAAAACGACGTCCAGAATCCAATCTTACCGCCAGGGATTGAGGAATCATTTGATTGGCGTTGACGTAATCTGACAGCAATTCTCCTGTTTCCGTTAAATGGTGGCGATCCATCTGGTTCATCTCTGCCAACAGGCTGAGGATGGAATCTTTATCGACTACCTCCCACGCTCGCTCCTCATCTTCCGGTGATTTCGCAGCTTCGACTTGCTGCATGATGTCGTGAAGCTGCCGACTCCAGGCCATCGCCTTGGTAGCTTTGTCTGGTCGCAGCGATGAAATGTGCAATCGATGCCCCTGCTTGATTGTGTCTGGCATAGCGGCAATTTCCCGCCGGCGCGTGCTGGCTACCAATGGCTTGCGGCCGCCAGGCACTTGTCCGCCAGGTGTGTCAGTGAATTCACCTCCCCGACTAGAGCCTGCGGGGTGGCGCGGATGCTCAGACTCCACCCATCGGTAAAGCGTGCGATAAACTGGGATCAGATCCGAAACCAGCGCTAATTGACCGCCTGGGCTTTGCATCAACTACCCCTGAACTGCTTGGTCGATCAATTCCAGCAGCTTGGCTAGCTTCTTGCGGGATCGGTCGATGTTGATTCCGTGAATTTCGCCGCAGTCATACTTAGTAATTGTGTCGGTCAACCGATCAATCTGCTTTCTAATGCGCAGGTCCTGTTCGGCCTGTTTGAGCATAGCCGACGTTGCCCAGCGCGTGAAATTCTTACAGCCCGACGCCATGAATCCGCGCATTACCGATCGCCAGACATGATCGGGCAATCGCCCAATCTGACGGCACTTGCTCTTTCCGGTTTTGGGCCTGCCTGGCCCCCGCTGTCGCGACATGATTAGCCCGCCTTAAAGCTATAGCGACTCACCTGACCACTGACCGGCTTAGATTGCGCCCCGTCTTTCAACCACGCCTTGAATTGGCCGATGGTCATCACAGTCACTGGCCCGACCTTCCAACCCTTAGTGTAAGCCTTGCGGTACTGATTGATAGCTGAAGCTTCGTTGCTGAAGCCAATCAATACTTTGTGCTCATCGAATTTTCCGGATTCGTTAACTTGGTCGACAACCACTACCAATTCGCTCGACTTGTTAGGGCCGACAAAAACATCGACATGGTCTTTGTCATTGCCGACTGTTCCGCGAATATAGCCATAGTCGCAAGGCATTGGCGGCCATTCTGGTCTACGATGCTCGCCCTTGGCGGTCTCAATCGAGATATCTAGACCATGCAAGCGAATATGTTTTTTCTTATAATTGCCAGCTTCTAGTTGCGGTGCAGATGGCTGGTATTTCAAAATTGCAATCAACTCTTGCATCATCTCCCGCCGTGAAAACTTCACTTTGTCAGGAGAGCCGTACTTTTCTTGGCGATAGGCTTCAAAAATCGCATCGAATGCCGGTGCCATAGCTCTAGCCTCTTCAGCGTTTGGCCACAGCCGATGATCGCCGCCCAGACCCGACAGGTAGGTGTTTTGCCGCCCATCTTCTTCGAGCTTGTGTTTAACGTGACGTTCAAGCGCGCGCGCAAAGACTTCACGTCCAGAGCCCCAGTAATTTTGAGCTTTCGCGTGACTCATGGTCCCGCTGCGAACCTCTTCCTGGAGAACTTTTCCCAGTCTTTCCCGGTATGGCTTGCAGGATTCTTTCCAGGCGTTGTAGGCTTTTCTGACGTCCGATCTTGGTTTTTCTCGAATCGAATAGCCTTCATGTGGCTTGGCGTTGTGCGGGACGTCGAAAGCTCTTCCAGTAGAATCATCAACAATTTCGTGAGTGAATTCACTATTTTCCGACATATAGCTGGGGCCTTTGGGGCCAACCTTAAAATCGGCCAGCATGTGATCGAAAGCGTGGCCCCATTCGTGCGCCAATGCCCCAACGCCGCTTGCTCTGGTCAGATTGATAACCTTGCTTCCCGGTTCGTAGTGTGCTGATGCCCAGCCTTTACCTCGAGCGCCGATCGCCAAGCCGAGTTTACCGCCAAGGGAGAAGTCTTTGGGGTGAAGTCCAACAACGTCGGCCAGATCGGTTATGGCCTCTACGACCTTCCCTGCATGGTGTTTTCGCTCATCGTCAGTTACGGAATTTCCCCACTGAACCCCTCTGATTTGGAGTTCATCGACCATGTGCTTAACGGCTTTATTGGGGTCTGCCGTGATCTTCGACAGGTCGCGACCGCCCTCGCGCTTAGCATAGCTGACATAAGCTTCTGACGGGTTGAATCTGCGAACAGCCTTCTTTTCATTGCCGAATGAATCATTCAGCGATGCCCCTTCGATAATGTCTTGAGCGTGCTTTGTGAGATTGGCCCAGTATGCTTTCTTGGCCTCAATGTCGCCTCGTACTGCTGCAGAAATGGATAGGCCGTACTTGCGCTCAACCTCCTTGCCGAAGATGTTGAATTTTCCCGCTACGCTCGTTTTGTTCCTGGAATGTGGATTGAGGTCGTTGTAGAGAGAAACCAAATCATTGGCCGTCTGGTTGTATCTGTCGGAAGCTGTCATTCGTGACATATAACCGGCATCTTTTTGGCCGCGAAGCTTCGACAACCTGTCTCCAACAAACTTCCGAAGCTCCTGCATCGCTTCACCCGCGTTGCGGTCATCGTACTTTTCAACAAGTTCCTCGGCCTTCGCTTTTACGTCTCGATAGGCATCAAGGAATTCTTGCCTGTTCTTCTCCGGGGTGCCGCTTCGTGTTCCAGGCTTAGTGGGGAACGCCCTCATGGCATAGTGCATTGTCAGACTCAGCAACGGCTTATCGTGAGCCTGCGACATAAAGTTGGTCGGCTCTAGTCTCAGCAGGCTGTCGCGAGTTACAAGCTTTTCGGCGCTGCCATCCTTCTCGGCCTGCTCCAATCCTCGCCATGCGTTGATCTTGTGCCGCGCCGACCCTTTCAAGTCTTCGCCTGCGCTGCCGACCTCCGATGATCGAGCGTAGATATAATCCTCGTCCAGCTTCTTTTGAGCTGACTCGGCCGCTTCGCGCGGAGTGCTGCCAGATGAAATTGCATCGTCAAACACAGTTGCGGCAGAATCCGGTTTCATTAGCCGATCTTCCGGCGTAACACCA
The DNA here is from genome assembly GCA_019636385.1 of Pirellulaceae bacterium. Classification (NCBI taxonomy): domain Bacteria; kingdom Pseudomonadati; phylum Planctomycetota; class Planctomycetia; order Pirellulales; family Pirellulaceae; species Pirellulaceae bacterium. Next base: position 262,797 of record JAHBXT010000003.1, read on the forward strand.
TCATCAAACATCAGCATCTGATCGGGGTCGCCTTTGGTATCAAACAACGATTGCTGCTTGCCTTTCGATTCACCACCAGGAGGTAGCGCTACCTTACCTTTGGGGATGTTAGCAACATCGCCAAACAGGCCCATCTGGTCGTTGGGCTTGGCGGAATGGTTGGGGCGGGTGTCCATCGTGATGCCGGGCTTGGTATTGTCTGGCTGTTTGCGATCGGCATCGCCTTTTTTCCCGAACGCCTCGTCTAGCGTCTTGCCTGCAAATTTTCCAGTCTTCATTTCACCGTCTTTACCGATGTAGACGGGGTGACCGCCATGTCTGCCGCCATCGGCTGAATGTTCTGAACCGATGGTAATCCAGCGCCCGCCATCATGATCATCGAAGGTCATTTGGCCTGGAGAGGAAGCTACCTTTCGTCGTGCAGCGTACCGTTCAATCGCAGCCAGTCCGCCAGAAAACATCGAGTAATAATCGTTGCCACTTTTCTTGACTTTTTGCCAGGCATCGTCGATACTTATCGCAGAGGGCGCGCCTACCGCCGAAGTGTGGCTGGTTTTCCGGACTGTCGGCCCTTGGGGTGCGCCCTCCTTTATTTCTACCGCATGAACGCTGTATGCTCTTAGACCATGCTGCGTTATTTCTCTGACCGTTATCTTCGCAGCGTGCAATTTGTTGTGAATGGTTACCGGATGCCCAAATTGATGATAGGTAACTTTCTCATCATTCAATCCGGCAACACTCCTGCGGACCTCGTGTAAACTGAGCGGCATCGCCGACTTGATTAGTTGCGGTAGAACCAATAGAGAATACGCGGACGGATTGCCTCTGCCCGCAATTTTTCCAATCGCATTGTCATCAATTTTGATCTTCCATCCGGTATCTTTGTTGACAATTTCTTGGTCTTTCATGCCAGCAGCCAGTTTTGTCAGTGTCTTCGCCAGTGTTTTTTTGTCTTCGTGTTGAAAGTCAATTCTTGGGATTCCGCCTTGTGCCCACCGCCCGAGATTGTCACGAATTTGATTTTTCCAATGGTCGGACGAATAACACTGAACCAATACCAAGCCTCGAGCCAACTGCTGACCATCGAAAATCACCATCACTTACCCCGCCTGCGAAACCATGCCTTGTGAACGATAGTAACTTTCAAGCACTTGATCTTTCAGGCTCTTACCCCGCTTTGATTGTTCGATAGCCGTTGCGACCTGCGGATTGAAGAGCTGGTCTTCATCACCGGTTGCCATCGAAATGCCAATCACGTCGGCCACGTCGGATGCCTTGATACGCATACCCATGTCCCATGCAGACTTGAAGCCCTGCATCTTTTTGTCGGCATCTTCGCTTTCCGTGTCGATCTTAAACCGCATGTAGCAATTGGCCGATCGCGGAAAATTCCAAAGCTGAATCGGCCTCAAAAAATCCTGCGTCAACGTTTCTTCCAGGTTAATCGCATCGTACTGCACGATATCAGCGAACGTAGCGAGGTGCGCGTCTGCGACTCCAGAACCCAGGCCGGTTGCATCGGCCTCGCTAGTAAGTGTCTGGCCAAGAATGTATCGCTTTATTTTGTGGCCGAAAAATTCCTTGATGACTGTCAGCATCGAATCGACACCGGCCATGCCAGGCTCGATATGCTCGACGCCGAACATATCGGATTGTTCGCCAGCGTACACCGGGCAAAGCACTACGGATCTACCACCGGAGATATACTCCTTGGCTGCCTGGCGAACCCTATTTTCGGCTATCGAATTGCCAGCCGGGAATCGCCAGATTTCCACCCCCATGGCGGAACGGTCTAGATACTCCAGCACACGCTGTAGGCATTCAGTCATCGCATACCATGTCCAATAAATTCGATCTCGGACGCCAACGCCGTGGATGCGTCCCATCATGCGAGGTTCGTGGAATGGCGCGTCTTCGATGTGATGCTTGTGAAGAACCAGCGTCTTTCGCTCGCGACTATTCAACCAGTAGACCATGCCGTGTTCGGTATACTGAACCTGCTGACTGGTCTCCCCGTCTCGCAGTCGATTTACTAGCCGGTATTGACCTCCAACGCGAATTCCAACCTGGCCGGCACGATACTGGTGAGTACCATCGTCGTAGCGGAATACCAGCTTGTCGCCATGTCTCGGCTCGATGCGCTGAGCAAATATCCTTCGCTTACCACCAATCCAGTCAGTGCCATAGTTGATCGCCGCTGCATAACGTCCGTACCACACGGCCTCTAGTAAAAATCGCCTCATTTCTGTGAAGCGACTGGTTCGATTTAAGATTTTGGTTAACTCTTGAGCCAATATCTTTTGATCGTACGACTTGCCATCTTCCGGCTCTATGTGCCAATTCAGCAGCGCCGTAGACCGCTGGCGACCCTCCAACGATTCCATGATTCCACAGTCTTTGCGCATTCTTTCGGCGTTAGCCACAGAATTGAGCGTAGCTTCGTCGATCGACAAATAGGCTTGCGAAGTCAGGCCATGCCGCCCCATAGATGTGTAGGTATGTGGCACAATGTCTTGGCCAAAAAACGGTGGGGCGCCAGGGTATTTCTCCGCTGGATCAAACGCTGCAACGTCGAATATCTTGGCCGGCATGTTCTGATTGTCCACTCTGCAAAATCCTCCCAGCTACAACATAGTCCAGCCAAAAAATGCTGTCGCCAGCATTCCACAGTTCAGCATCCAACCTCAGATTCATCCGGAGGCTCACCAAAAAAGAACGTCGATTCGTTTTCAATCGCCAGATTGCGGAGAAATTTCCCTCTGATTGGATTGTCGCCGTTAGTGAATTCGACCGCACCATGCGACTCGACCATGATCACCAAGGCGCTCAGGAACTTCTCTTCGGCAAAGCTTTCAGCTTCCAGAATTACTCCTGCCAGTCGCTTACCGCTTGGATGTGCCTCTAAGGTCAATCTCATGTTACGCCTCACCTCGATTCGGCCTGCCGCGATTTGGCCGGCCACGATTGGGCGATCCACCATTCAACAGCGTTTCTGACTGTTTACTCTTATCCAAGAATGTTCTGGGGGCCAAAGTCGATCGACGGTGCCCGGCTGTACTAGATAGATGACGTCGCATTCTTGTTGCATAGTCGCGAATGCTGTCAACTGGCGATTTTTCTAGCCTGGATAACGAAGACCAAACATGATTTGGAATTTTTTTGGCCAGCGGATTCGTCTGCGCCCGAGACCTGAATCCGGTTTTCGTGACTTTTCGAGGGACGTATTCGCCTTCGTTCTGCAGGAACCTGTAACGGTGCTGATGCTGCCAAACCGTTTCGCGAACTCGTAAATAATCCCAAACGGCCTTGCCGGCGCTCGATTCACTAGCCCTAGCGAACTGTTGATATTTCTTCGTAGGAACGTCGTAGTAAACATAAGTGGAACCAGGCGCATTGGGTCGCGCACCACCAGGTGAGGATTCCTTCAGGAACGTCACGTACAACAACCCGGTATGGGGACTGCCTTCGATCTCGAAGTAATACCCCCAGACGTTTGACGATTTGACGTGCCGCATTTTGTCCATCAACTGGCTGACCGCGCCGGCGCGGTTGTAGCTGGCATCGCGGCCAATCAGCTCGATTTCGTCGTAGACCTCCTGCACTGATTTAATGTCCCGAGACTCTTCTGCCGTTGGCACAGTTCGCGGCTGCGGTGGAGGCGGTGGATTCAAAATCTTGGGGCGATACTGCTTTGGCGGAATGCTTACTGGCGGAGGCTGAATTTTGGGCGCAGACGGCTTTTGCAATCGCCTTCGTCTCATCACTCGCCGCCAAGCCTGCTTGGCCAGATCAAGTAGCTTCATTAACCACAATCCGTCATGGAAAAAACTCCCCAGGGCAACGTCGACCCTGACGCGACCCTGGGAAATTGGAACTGCCTCTATTTATTATGAGGTTAACTTAACCGTATGTGCTCGGCTTTCGATCCGGTCGCTTGCGCCGCACCATTTCCCTTGTTGGCTCAATACAGCGCGGCGCGAAGTGTTGAAGTACAAGCCAAACCGGGACTATTAAAAACGTCGCTGTGACGATGATCCAAACGATGAACATCGGTAACTGCTAATCCACGGCCAGAACCAGTCCCAAAGCTTCTCGAATGTCATGATTCATCTTTTCGCCAATCCCGCCAAGCGGAATTAGTGAGCCGTGTGCCTTGATGTACTGGCGAACGTCTTCGATAGTTTGCAAACCACCATCGTTCAGATACTTCAGCGCCTTTGGCGATAGACCTGAAAACGACGAAAGCGCAACCGGCGGTAGCAATTCACCTCCATTGTTTCCGCTACTGTCACCGTACAATTCATCGCCAGCGACTTCACCAACGGATTCGTCGCCAACCATCCGTGCCACTGCGACAGTTATTCCTCGCAATTCAATCATTTCACTGGTAAACCGCTCCGCCGGACGATCTGGCCAGGCAACAGACAGTTGCGTTTGACCAGCGTGCTCGATCTGGAATCCGAATCCAACGATTCCGTTGGCGTCCGTAACGCTCAGTAATGTTCCTGGTGTGTCGCCTGTCTGGCCCATGGCATTCTCTCCCATTGTGATTGTCGCTCTGATGTAACGTGAAGTGCTGCAAGTGCTCCGAACCGTTGGCCGGTTTCAGTAGGTTGCAGCGAAATCCTACCGATCGGCCCTGGATCAATCGTGACTGTGCTTGCCAGTTTGTTAAACGCCCCGCTAGACGCGTCCACCTGGTCGCAGTATTTCCATTCAGGGAAGGCGCACAGCTCGGTTATGTAGTCCTCGGACCATGGCGATCGCAGAATTGCCACATTGCCCGCTTCGACCTGTGCTGCAAATGGCATAGCGCGAACTACCTTTGCCTCGCCTGGCAACTGCTCGCCTTCAGACAATCTAAACCGTTTTCCGGAAACCACATCGCGAAAAACGCTGTAGCCGGGCAAGCGCTGAATCATTTGAGCCGCAACTTCCTTGCCAGCTGAACCGCCTTCTTGCTCAACAAACGTGACTACGTGACCGCCGTACTTTCGTCCATCACTGGCGGTAATTTGATCAATGATTTTATTGCGCTCCAGCGGCCCCCACTGACCGCGAACGACATGCTCAATGTAGTACTGCCCATCCGCATCGCGAGCCATCAAGACACCAGCCGTAAAACATCCTGACCCCGGCGTTGCAGCTTGATCCCAATAACGAACTCGCAACGCCTCGCGAGGAACAGAATCAACCAACGAAAACCACTCACGACGAAACAACAGACCGGAAATTTCTACAAACTCGCCCTCCAACTCCTGCGCAGCCAGCATCGTGCCATAATCGCTGCGAATCGTCTCGTAAAAGTCAGGGGGAAGAAATGGATTGTCTCGCGTAGAAGCCCGAATCAGACTTGAGCCACTGCGGCGGACATAAGCCTTGCCGCTAAAATATTCAACGTTTCCGGCAGCAATAGACCTAATGATCGCCGCTTTAGAGTCTTCACTCATCCCGTCCAATAATGAAACACCATCACCACCTAGGACGTCATCAACCGGCGCATAAAATCGTTCAAACGTCCAGTGACGCGTCCCCTTGGGGGTTGCCGTAAGCAGTATGGGCCCCATCTTCCCGCGCCACCTGAGCGTGGGTCGAATCAAGTCAAATACGCTCTTTGGCATCACCGTGGCCTCGTCCAACCAAGCCCCAGCGTAGTTTCCGCCACGAAGCTTTTCCGGCTTTTCGCCAGAACGGAATACGATCGTCGCCTGACCACCATCCATGGTGCGGAACGTCACTTTAGGAAATGGCGACTTAACGTCCTTGATCCACTGGCCAGTTTTCTGAGTTAACTCGACGAATACCGGAAACGATGTCTCGATCGCCACTCCATAGTCCGGCGCGACACATACCCAAGCTTCATCTCTTCGCGCGTCAGCGCTAACCGTTAGCCCACCGATGAACGTCTTGCCAGTACCTCTACCACCTATGAACCCGCGTAGCTTCGCCGTTGACCGGCGAAAATCGGCTTGCTTGCTGTAGATCGGTAGTACTTGGCACCGCGAACTGACCATGCTGATTACCGTAGCACGCATTAAAAAATGTCGCTACTTTTATTCGTATAGGCAGTCGCCAATAACACTTCGCAGCAAGGAAAAATCAATGTCTTCGCAAATTCTGGACGTCCGAAAAATTCGCAAGTTATTTGACAAGGCCGATGATGCCATCAACCGCTTCAACGCGACCAATGGCCCCCTGATCAACTGGAATGGCCAGCAAGTTAAGGCTCTGAACGAAGAGGCCTTTCAACTACTGTCAGATCTGTGCGGTCTAGCCGCTACACCCAGTGAGCTGATTCACGAACAGGCTGTTGAAATTGTTCTGGCACTGGACGATTTTGCCAGGGCATTCGCCGACTACCAGACCCGCAGCGCCGCCATGGATGAAACATGCCATCCGGCCGGTACCATGGAAATGTGGAACGCATTTTTCGTTCTTCGCCGATCGATCTACGAACCAACGACATTTGCCCCCTTGGAGTCAATCGATATCCTATTGAACAAACAGCGAGTGCCAATTCAGCAAATCGCCAAAATCTACGGATTTGTCTCTTCAAATGGCTCGCCAGATGTTCACAAAGTCGAAGAAGAGCTAGCCAATCCCGGTACCCACACCGGCGGAGACTGGCTGCCACCGGTCGAAATGAAGCACCGCCAAGAAATTGCCCAGCGATGGGCTGGCCGATCGCCAGTAATGGATTTTCTCGATTCCACACAGCAAAACAGCTTCACCCGCTCCGCCGAAGCCCCAGAATCACTGGAAACATTGATCAGACAACGAGTGCCAATTATGCAAATCTTGAAAATGAAACCCGGACTGACTCGCGAAGACGTCGAACAGTCCGCCGTAGAAATGGGCGTAATGCTGCCCGACGCAAAATACAAGCGACCCGATGCCAACACAGCAGAAGCCAATGAAACTGGTCAATCAAAACCGGTCACAGAAGCCAAGCAATCGTCCAAGCAAGTTGCGAAATTAGTCCGAGACCTGAGATCGCAGGGGAAGTCGTCTGAAGAGATTTCTCTTGTCGTCGCTGAAAAATTTCCCGGAGCTGACGTCTCTGGCGTCCTGGTTGGCTAATGGTTCAACCTAAGCAGATAGCCCGCGCAAACGAACTGGCCAATGCACGGCGACTACATGCTGTCTTTGTAGTTGCCAATCTTTACCTGGAAGGCAAGACGAAAACCGAAATCGCTGATACGCTCGGGATCCAAATCGCAGCAGTCAACAGATGCCTCAATGAGGCGCGTAAGGCCTGGCTCAGACGATCTACAGCCAAATACCAGCAACACGTCGCCACAGAACTTGCAAGACTGGACAAAGTAGAATCGGAAGCCTGGTCCGCCTGGCGGCAATCGCTACGCCCGTCGCGGTCAAAATCAACCACTTCTGGCGAACATTCCAGTATTACCAAGCGACAAGATTCACAATCGGGGGATCCCAGATTCCTAGCTGTCATCCAGAAATGCGTTGAACAGCGAGCCAAGCTACTGGGCCTAGACAGCCACTCAGATGAAGACAAAGAACAACCAAAACAAATCCTAGAAGTCGTAATCTCCACACGCGAAGAGTATCAACACCTGCCCAAACTCATGCCTTATGCCAAGCTCAAGAGCGCCATCGTACTTGACCCAGCAGAATCCGCTGACCAAGACGCTGAATAACATTACCTCTGCAGTCCTACCGTTTTTTTAACGTATCCCACAAGGACGACACCACTAGAATAAACAGCACGATAAGTAGCTCAGGTTGCATGATTATGAATCTCGGCAGAGGTTTGCGGGAAACCTAAATCAGCGAAATGCGTTCAATTTAATCTTCCGAGCTGCCATTGGTGACAATCTTCGTTGCTCCATACTGTTCAATTTTTGATAATTGGCAACGCGGAGGAACATAGTTCGGCAAATGCTTCAGCAGTGTGTCTGGTACCAACTGACCGTCTGCAATCATCATACCCACATCACCAAACGTCATGTCTCGTGGATGCCACAACGGCAACCCTTTCGCTACTCGCTCAGCCAAAACCTCAATTTTGCCTATACTTCCCGGTAGATATTGAGATGGCTGAAAATCCTTGTGCTCCCTACCTCTGCACCCAGGCTCCCAATCGATTAAATCGTACCCGTTGTTTTTTTTAGCCAATTCCGACAGACTCGCAACGGTCTTGTCAGCGTCAACCAAATGACTTGGCCTTCTAGCCAACTCTGTCGCGCATACCCAACGCATCCATGGACTAGCTGATTTTTTGTGTTTGCGCGACGTAATGAACACTCGGTGTGGATTGCAGTCTCGATTCACCTGCAGTACCACGATACGCCGATCCCGAAAATAGATTTCATCGCCTACATGAACTTCAAATTTTTGCTTTTTCCTTGTCATCCCGATTTCGGTTCCACCAACTCGAGTTTTTTAACACCGGCTGCGTCCTGGCAACCATCATCTGTTCGAAAGTGATTGGCTGTCGGCAAACCCAACACTGCCAGTCGATCGAACCATCCGCTCTACCGCATTCAACAACCAATCGACAACCGCACGCTAGGCACGTTGGAGATTCGTTTGCAATGACAACTTGCGTCTGAGGCCATCTTAGCATTTCGCGCTCGCCAGAACGATCGCCAGCAACCTCAGATCCAGCGCCGCATATTCTCCTGACCAATCCACGCATCAGCGGAGGGTCGCAAGACAAACACCGCCAGGCAGCGGCTGCGCCGCTGATTATCGCGTCCACCGGACGAAGCATCTCCCATCCCGACGCGCCACCGCACTTCTCGCAGCGAAAATTTTTCGCGTCAAAAATTTCCTTACAAGAATTTTTGGGTTCTGGAGTTTTTTTCGCGTCAGTAAAATTTTCCGCGTCTAATTTTTTCAATTCGCCCGATTGCAGAATTGAAGCAATCAGGGGATCGGCCACTGAACTAGCGTTCACCAAGTGGGCGTCGCGAACAATATCCTCGCCGGACTGGCCATTGATCCCGCCAGCAGGAGCGAACTGGCCGCTCCCGCGAAATTCTTCTACTAATTCATCTAAGAATGACATAGCTATGACATATCCGCTACTTTGACAATTGAGGGCTGGGGTAATTGCCGTTGCCGTAATAGACTTCGATGAGGTTATTGCCTTGGTCAAGTGGAGTGCCCTCATACTCTGCGATAAACTCGTTTTCCAGCGATGATCTGGCGATCTCGATTGATTCGAGAGCCTTCACCAGCTTTTTGTAGTGAGTGCTGCTCTTCTTCAGTTTGACCCCAAAAATTTGCCGCAGATGTTCCGACGCTTGGCGAATGTGCTCGGAGATAGCCGCATGTTCTTCCAGCGAGATTTTTTTCTTGCTCATTTTTCGATTTCCGGTTTTTGGTGATTAAATTTTGTGCGACGCCACCACGGCGCCGATCCGTCCTCGATGTATCTGCTATCGACGCCGTGAGTTTTCCTTGTATTTCGTTGGTGAAATGAAAGCACGGCGTCGACGGCGCCGATGTTGCCAGTACCAGACTCCATATAGAGCCAAGGCTAGTGGCTCCATGCGAAATATTTTCACAGTTAAACTATTTCCGTGCCATTATTTTTTCTCCGTTGCTATTTGGTGATACATTCAATCTTTACTTAATTAGTAGGAAGTATCGACGCCGTCGACGCCGTAAGCTCATTTTGTTAAGTAATTCATTGATGAACTCACGGCGTCGACCTTCACGATGTCGACGCCGCATCGGCGCCGTCGACGCCGTGTTGATTTCAAAAAAAATCTCGATCGGAATTTTTTCTGTCAATTCCTATGAAAATTTTCTGCCTGTCTCCATATCCAAGTCTTCTTGTTTGAATTCCTGGAATTGCGTCGTGGATTTTTCTTGCGAACAACTGGATGCTATCCTTATCTTGGATTCCGTTCTGTAGGCACCAATGCTTCCATGCCTCGAAAATTTTCGTGACTTCGATTTCTGCGGTTTGGGATAACACGCATTCTTCTTCGATGAATACGGTCATCGGGCTGGCGATCGACTTGAATGCCTGGATAACTTCCAAGCCTGATTTGGGTTGTTCGATCTTTCCGGCATCGATCAACATCTTGCGACCGGCCAGAGACCAGCGGAATATTCCAGGCAATTCTCGTTCGATTTTTTGGCCAATAGTCACATCTTCCCTTCCTAGGTAGCTGTTAGGCATTACCAGAATGATGCAACGACCAACAATTGCTGCTGATGAATCGTTCAGCCTGGGGATTTGATTGGTGAACATCATGAAACGCAGGTTCATTTTCACTGAACTCATGTTGACCATAAACTTCCGTTTTATTTCTTGGGAATCTTCCCCAACGATCGACAGTAGCCGTTCGACGATGATGCTTTCATCTGCACTTTTCGGTAGCCTGGCCTCGTTGATGATGGCAACTGACTTTCCATTCCAGGATTGAAGCTCGTACTTGTCTGCCATGTCGGCCAATGTTGGATTGCAGACCGAACTATTTCCGCCCAACAATTGCTTGAGCGTCCTCGATATTGTTCCCTTGCCTGATCGCGTGGGACCAATGACCATCATCATTTTTTGTAGGTAAGTGTCCTGGGTCAGTAGATACCCAAACCACATCTGCAAGGCTCGAATTGCTTCCGCATCGCCGTTGAATGCAGTTTCCAGGAAGTTGACCCAACCTGGACATCTAGCGTTGCGATCGAACTCAAATGGCAGTTTTACGGTAGAGAACCAGTCCTTCGTATGAGGTATCAGACATTCATCTTCAGATTTTCCAGCAAATAAGGCATCTAAGTCCAGTATGCCGTTCTGCATCGATACCATTCCGCGCTTCGATCGATCGGGAATCCAGCAAGGCATTTCTAAAGAATCGCTGACCAGCTTCATGGATTCCATTGCATGGATTACGTTTTTGACCAACCCTTCGGTTACTTTGCGTACCGGTTGACGTTTGACCTCCTTACCTGTCTCAGCTTCTTGAGCAACCCTAGCTGCTTCACTTTCTCGCCAGCGCTCCTCAAATTCCTGTCGAATGGTGGCGTTCAGCTTTGCCTTCAGGTTGTGCAACTCAATTTTGCGATATTGTCCATCGCGATATTTCCACCATTCACCAGCCCAAAAGGCCAGATTGCCTTCGTGTAAATCTTGGTACCTTTCCAAGTTAATTCGTGCCAACCGGTGTGGATCATCATCGGCCTCGAATATTGCATCATCATCAGACTCGGTGTTTGAATCGGCGGATTTGCTGGGCAACTGCTCCGCGACATCAACATCAGCAGAATCATCGCCAGATAACTCGGTGGCTGTCTCCTGTGCTTCTGCAGATCGATCGATCACCGGCTGGCTCTGAGCATACTTTAGCAATGTTAGATAGCAGTAGGCCCGCGCTTGGTCCAGTTCGTAGCCCAGCTCCAAATACCTCGCCAGTACTTCGCTTAAGAAATCTTCCAGGTCCGCCCCTTTGGTTTCTTGAATTTCACCGGGCAGAACGATATTGCGACACTCGTCGGCGTAGCCGGCCAGCACCGTTGCCCAGCCAGGTCGCCGTCGCCCATCGCCGTTTGTTACCCACGTTGCTCCGTCTTGGCCAGGCTTGTCCAGATCATGCACGACATACACGATTTTGCCGCGATGCTGGTCCAGTATCCACTGCTTCGATTCTCCACGCGCATCGATGCTCAGCGGATTCTCACCAGCGCCATGTTTGTTGGTCCAGCACCAATGCCCGTGAGGGTGTATCTTGTGCAGGTCCATCATGCACGACTTCAGACCGATCATGTCCGGCAAGCCTTCCGTCTTCCACACAACGGGCTTGCCAAGCAGTTCCAACAGCGAATCATCTACCTGTGTGACCAATTCGTAGCTGTCGTCTTGGTAGCTACCATCACCAGAGGTTGGAAATTTGGATTGTGAAGATACTGATTTCATCTTGTCACTCCGAACCCGGTACCCACCGCTTTGACCTTCAACTGTTCGTAGCTGCCATCCTCCAGTCGTCGCCCGGGAAGCGTTCGTTCCTTCAGGTTGTAGAGGAAATAACCAACCGTATTTGATCCGCGCTCTGGACAGACGTAGCTACAGGAGGGCACCGCCAGGACGATGAATTGGCGACGATGGCTGCTATATCGCGCCACAAACGCCCCGCTGGCTCGTAGCGATTCTGGTGTAAACAGCTTCCCGCGCTTTAGACACCACCAGGCGACCAACTGATGATTCCAACCATCGCCGATCGGCACTATGCTCGCTGCGATCTTCGCAAAATCAGCGTCGGCCTTGGCCTTCTTTGTAGCCGCCGCGGACCGGCCATCACCTGCCGCCGAGGCGATTCCATTTCTCACCGCGCCGTGTTCCGCCTGGCTACTACTTTGTCCCTGGCGACGGTGGCTTCCGCGTAGTCCTAGATAATCGCCGATCCGCCTGATGGCCTCCCCCTGGCGAATCCCCAGCGCCCAGCTAACAGAATCTATTCCGTCGCCCAGTCCCTTGCCGCACTTATTGCAAAAGACCGATCCATGGCCATCGCGATTGGAAAAACGGAAGCGATCGTCTCCGCTGCACTTTGGGCAGGGTCCAGCGCGACCGCTTAAATAATCGTCGGCAATACCACCAACGTTAGATAGAATCTCAGGCCAACGACCATGCGCGACCCGCTTGATATCGTCGATATCGTAACTCATTGTGGCTCGTTCGGCGCGCAGGAACAGCGCCGCTATGTAGAGGCTCGTTTCGAAGGGAAACGGCAGCAATTTTTTCAGAATGTCCGCCAGGACGTGGCACAGATTATCGGCAGTCCGTCCACTGTGCAAGACCGGCAGCTAGACATTTCCGCAGAATTCTTCTGCAGACAAAATCAAATGGACCAAAGTTGTCCACGCAAGTCGCACAATCGCCCTATCTTAACGACATGCTAGCAAGGAAAAGGGGTGCGAAAACGATGACACAAGGGCGAATATCGATAGTGGAATACGCCATCCCTGGCGGTCAAATGCGACGCGTGCGCTGTCGCAACTTTCAATCGGCCAAGGCAATTGCTCGATCCATTGCACTAGCCACCGGCCGTCGAGCGATTGTCAGGCAGATACCGCGCGCAACGTGGCGTTTATTTGTGATTTCACTAGTCGATGGTCAGATAACCAGAACGCGAGCCACGTTTACCAAGCGCCAGGCGATCGAATTCTGGCGCCAATGGCGTGAGCGGCATGATGGTGGCGTTTGCGTGTTCTGGCCCGATGATTGTGGTTAGTGATCGTCTCTTACGGAAATAGCTGGGTCGATGGATATGGCTCTGGTGATACCTCAAAAAACGACCGCGAATTGATAACCAGGGCATTTTGACGATCGTGTGACACTCACTTGGCATTATCTTGCGTGTAAACGTGCGTGTGGATGTGAGCTCGATTCGCATCTTCACTAAATTTCGTATGATCGGTGAACGACCACACTAGCGATAGCACCCACCCCAGGAATGTCCAGCCAAAGCAAACATTAACGATCAAAATTGGGATCACATTCTTGTGGTATCGCAAGAATGCCACGATTGTTGGCATCGCGTACAGCGATATTCCGATCATTAAAACCAAACAGACGATTGGCAAAGTAAAAAACTGCCACCAGTAAACGTCTTGTGGCATTTCTCCCTCGCTCACAAGGGACATCACCACGCCTACCAGTGAAACCGAGGTTGTGATGATCACTATCGCCAAGTAAATGATTGTTAGCACTGCCACTAATACTTTGGGGCGAGTCCATTTGGCAGTTATGCTTCTGCTGACTAGTGCTGCACCTAAGCCTTGGATTTTCTCAATCTTGGAATGTGACTGAGCTGCGGGCTGCGCTGCAGTAGACGTACCCTCTGGCGGTGACGATTTGATGGCTGGCTGCGGAGCTGGTTTGGATTGTGCAGTTTTAGGAACCGATCCAGCTTTGTTCACAACTGGCCCGCTTGCAACTGGTCGGCGGTTGGTTGTTGGCGACTGCGATTTGGGTCTGGTGATTTTTAGCGTCTTCCCACAGCCTGAGCATAGAATTCGCTGCTCATGATCGGCAGTGCTGAACTCGATCGGTTGCTGGCAACCAGGGCATTGGGCAAATCGCGTATCGCTCATTTTTCTGCAGCGCCCTTGCGGTTTTTCGCACGTGATTCCTTGACCTCGGCTCGCACTTGAATGACTTGCGATTTGGCCTCGCGAATTCGCCTAGCTCGTTCTGAGATTGATTCGGCAGTAAATGGACTGCCTTTTTTCAAGGCCAGTAAGGAATCGTATAGATTTCCTTGGCTTCTGCGTAACAAACCCAATGCTTTAGCGAGGGTTGGTTTGTACCACATGAACAGTCCGTCAGCGCCATGTTCTTTAATAGATGCCTCTGCGTTTTCACACAGTCTGATGGCATCTCCTAGCTGCTCTTTCATTGCAGCTAACTCAGCGAGAGTAATGAGTTCAGCGGTTTGTTGAGTTCGGACCATGCTGTCAATATAGCAAATTAACGCATCTCAAAAAATATTTATGGAGCGTAAGTCTCCCAAAATCAAGCACTTCGGCTTGCCATGCAGGTGCAGTTTTGCTTTTATTTGCTATTTTGCGTCTCGTGCTATCGACTTTACGCTTAACTGTCGATACACTTACTCACGTTGGCAGCATGGAATGACCGCCAGATTCACTCGCTGCATGGATTTCATGACGAATTTTGCACCAGAAAACACGGAGAAGCCAGAAATGCTAGTCATCACCCGCAAAGAAGATCAACGAGTCATGCTCATCGACCAGGCTACAGGTCAGCAGACGATCATCGAGATTGTCAACCTAGCTGGCAATCGGGCCAAGCTGGGTATTACCGCTCCCAGCGGCGTCCGCGTCCTGCGCGAGGAATTGCTGGAAAAGGCTGGTCTGTCGCCATTTTCAGCGCCGCGATCCGCTCCAGTTCCAGCCCCGCAACCCGTGTCTGCCTGAAGAAAAAGGCAGCTACGCAATACAAGGACCAAAGCCCATGACCGCTATTGCCTTTGATATCGAAACCGGCCCGCTGCCGCTGGACCGTTTGCAATTTATTCTGCCAGCTTTTGATTCCAGCAGCCTCGGACCGCCCCCGGGTGATTTCGATCCGGCCAGCGTCAAGACTGGCAACATAAAGGATCAGGCCAAGATCGAGGCTAAAATCGCCGACGCCCGAAACGCTCACGCTCTGGCTGTGCAGCGTTACCAGCAACAGACCGCCTCTGCAGAACCAGCTTACTGGGCAGACCAACAGGCCAAGGCGGCTCTGTCGGCTATCACCGGCCAGGTGTTGGCGATCGGCTACTGCGGTGAAAAGGTGTTGATCGACTGTGTTGGCGATTCGGTTCGCGAGGATCAGTTGATTCGACGATTTTGGGCTCAATTCATTAAAGCGCGCGACCAAGGTCGGCATCTGGTGGGCTGGAATATCGAAGGCTTTGATCTGCCGTTCCTCTGTCAACGTTCTGCCATTCTGGGAATTCGCGTGCCAGATCGCGTTTTCTCCGATGCCGGTTGGCTGGACAGTACGTTTGTGGATCTGATGCGCCGCTGGTGCAGACCAGCCAGGGCTATGGTCAAGCTTGATACCGTAGCTCGCGCTATTGGCGACAACGGGAAAACATTCGACAGGGACGGAAACAAGATCGGCGGCGACCAGTTTGCCGACTTGTTTTTCAATGATCCGGATCTGGCAATTGAGTACCTGAAGAACGATTTAAACATGGTTGTCAGTGTTGGCAGCCGCTTGGGACTGGAGTTTACGAGCCGTGGATAATTCACCAGTACTTCGACCGACGAACATCGTGTTCAACCCGTTTTCAGCGATCCTGGAAATTGGCAACGGCAAGAAATTTTCTCAATTGCTGCCGTCGTTGCATTGTCGGCCTGGCGACGAGCATCAGTGGTCGTTTGCCATCAGTGGTGCCATGTCGCTTCTAGCCTCTAAAACCGTCAGTGATCAAGCGCAGGCACAGATTATTCGTAACGAACTTGAACTGCTGGATCATTGGGCTGACAGCCAAGTGATTCGAGGTGTTGGCAAGTGTGGTCGCGCGACGTGTGAAACCAAAATCCAAGGCTGCGGAGTGGAGAAGTAGTATCTCACCAGGCTCATAACCTGGGGTCGCCAGTGCGAATCTGGCCTCCGCGATTTGCCAATCTTACGTTGATTGGCACGTTTGATGTTTTAGCTTAGGAGCCCAGAAAAATGACCGCCGTGATTTCGCAGTATCAAACTGCAATTCAGAACATGGACAAACTTCAGGAGCTTGGCAAAGCCATTGCCCTGTCCGGGATGTTCGGTTGCCAGGATGTTCACCAGGGGTTGGTAATTGCCGCCGATTGTTTTGTGCGGGGTATGCCATTGCTGGAATACCAGTCTCGCAACAGTATGGTCATGGGTAGACCTTCGATGCGCTACGATGCGATGCTGGCGGACTTCGATGCATTGCCTGGCTGTCGCCATGTTGTCCTAAAAAAGGAGCCGGACGAAGCGTCTATTGCCTTTTATTACCCTGGCGGTGGAGGCGACATTTGCGAATCGGTATTCTGCCTGACATGGGAAGATGCCCGGCAAGAGACCTTCCCGTACACTGGCAAGGAAGAGGTAATCCTTGGCCAGTTAGCTCGCGGTGAACAGCCGCCGCTCAAGGCCAAATATGCCACGCCGCGCAGCCGAGGAATCATGCTGTTTGCTCGCTGCGTGTCGGATGCTATCCGGTCGATCGCTCCCCAGGTTTCCGCTGGCCGTTACACGCCTGAAGAACTGGAGGATGTGACGGTTGGTACCAGTGAAGTGGCTGCAAAATCTCCGGCCAGTCCATCGCCAGCGGCCAATCCATCGCCAGCCAATTGCACCGCTGCGAAGGTGGCTTCTAGTCAACCAACTCAGCTAGTTCAACCAGCAGAGTCAGATCGGTCTGATCTGGCAGCCAGTCAAGCAAAACCGGAACACACCGCCAGTGTTCACACGTCTGGCCCTATCAGCGACGCAGCTGTGACCACGATCAAGATCAAGCTGCGAGAGTTGGCTTTAACCGGTCAAAATTTGGCTCCCAAGATCAAGGAAATTTTGCTCAAGAACGGTCTTCGGGAATTAAAAGACCTGACGATCGCTTCGGGCGATGCGCTGATTCGATCTCTAGAACAGAAGGAAATCGAATCTTGGGCTGCTAGCCAGGTCGGCAGCTATCACGACCGTTTTACACAAGCCAAGCAGGCCGGTTGATCGAAGTCGACTGCTTGGCAGAACTAATCATTCGACGTGGCCAGCTTGCTGTTTGGCGGGCGAGCCTGATTGAGCTGGGCTATCCAGCGACGCTGGTCACTGGGACCGGCGAAGTAATGCAACTAGATCAATTTTTCAATCAACACATCTGAAAGGTAGTTAATCATGACATTCACGATCGACATGCCCGAAACACTCGGCGGTTCAACCATGCTGGACGTAGCCGGTAAATTTCATGTGGTCATCAGGGACGTAGAAGAAAATCCGCTCATCGGCCAGAATCCATTTCGTGGATTCTGCGCTGAAATTGAGGTCATCGCACCCAGAGAACACGCGGAAAAAACCGCCAAGATCAAATTCGGCAATCCAGACTTGTCTCACAAGGACAAGGGCGAGTTTGCCAAGGCTAAACAAGCCAGCTTTGCTATCGCTACGGGTGTTGTTGATCTGAGTAAGCTCGGTCAGTCTGTGGACGCTGATCTATCGGCCGCAATCGGCCAACACGTCTTGATTGAAATTGAGCAGGTCCCATGGAAAGACGATCCGACAAAGCATTCGCCTAATCTGCGGTACGCCAACGTCTTTCACGTCGATGATCCTCGCGCCAAAGAGTACCCGCGAGACGATGCAGTCTTGAAGTTGGTTGGAGTCAAGCGCCAACCGCCAGAGTACTTTGCCCCATTGATGAAAAAAAAGCAAGTGACGGCGGCCGCCACAGCCACCGATGACGATTTTGCTGGTCTGTAATGATTCGGAACGTGATCGCTGTTGTGTCTGGGCTTACCGCAGCGATCTGGCAATCGGTTCCAGGCGGGCGCCGCAAGGTGCGAGGATTCAATTTCCTCAACCGATTTTTTAGCCTCCATCATGCTGATGGCAGACGTGTCAAGTTCAATCAGCGTCACTACCTGGAGTTATTGATGGCAACAATGCGAGAAAACAGCAAGGCTATCTGGAATGGCGATGGCACCTTTAACTCAATCAACGCTGGCAGCCTTCAGCGAATTGCAGATGCAACAGAGCTAATGGCCAAGAATTGGCAGCGTCTGCAACAAGACATCGACTATTACAAAGATCTGTCTCGAAAATTGACATTGGAACGTGACTCGTTAAAGAGAAGCTTGACAGGCCATCGAAGTGCAATTTCTCGTCTAAAGAAAAAGCTGGCAGCATTGTCCGAACTTCCCAATCCAGATACGCCCAAGTCGGAACTGCCAGAATAGCCATGACCCGAAATCACGAAATCTCGGAAGTCACTCAAGCAATTGGCTTAATACAAGAATTCATTGCATAACAAACGAATACCTAAAGAGAGAGAAAGGCTTTGAGAGCGTGCAAGGTTTGCTTCCTGGGGCTAGGAGTAGTGCGAAACCCAGGTCATAAGTCGCAAGTGATTTCGCGGCAGACGGCACCGATCACTACCAGCACGAACAAAGCAAATGAAGGGGTGACGAACCGCAGCCCTACCAGGATCACGAGCGGTTCATTTTTTAGATCGTCGGCACAGGCAGTGCATAGGCAACCCACAAAACGAAATCACCATGGCGAAACGAAAAAGACTAACACTGACTGAAAAAATAAATGCACTTGAGCTTCAAGCGTCAAGCCTTACTCGTCAGATTGAATCACTGAAGCATAAGGCAGAAGCTACTGACAGAATTGTCGAGTACATTTCTCTAGTGTACGGCATTCATCCGCGCAACATTGCGACTGTTGAATTTGTGCAAATGCTCGTAGCTACACACTCAGAACTAAAGAAGGCAATCCGAACCTATTCTCAATCCGCAACAGCAAGAATGCACGAACTTAAGTTTACAAATGACTTTTTAATGTTTCTCGCGTCGTGCATCAAAACTGACGGGCAGGAAGACAGGCCATTTGGAGCAAGGTTCATGCTTAAGAGAATCGCCAACAAATTCCAGGCAATGTACATCCGGGAGTCTTCCATTTGCTCATGGGAAATCACCGACCCAATGGAAAAACATGTTGATCATCTGAGGAATTCACAGTGACCAACACACTCGAAATCATTGCAACCTACCGCTCTGAGCGATTCCGCTTCGACAATGCCAATTCGTCAGTCGTGGTCGCTAACGTTCAACTAGCTCCGCAATCGCGAGAGATCGCCAAAGTTGTAGGAATCGATGATTCGTACATCGCGATCAAAGGCGAAGCTGACGACGGAGAGCTCGAGAAAGGGATTACCTATCGTTTTTTGGGCCACTGGAAGGATTACCACAATCGACGATACGGGACCGTTGAAAAGCAGTTCTGCTTTAATTCTTTCGTCCAGCACGTTGCCCATGACCGGAAATCGTTAATCGAGTATCTGTCTCACGCTGGCAAGGATAATGGCGTTGGGCCACGAAAGGCCGCTATGCTGGTTGACCAATTCGGCATTGATGAAGTCTTAGATCGATGCCGACAACCCCTGGAGGTTGTTTCCGCGATCGGCGTTAGGCAGGATCAGGCCGAGCGATTTTCAAATTATCTGATCGAGCAGAAAGCCATCGAGTCGGCACTGCTTGACTTAGATTCACTGCTGGCCGGTAAAGGCTTTCCGAAGTCACTACCACGCAAGCTGATCAAGGAGTTCGGCAATCGTGCTGCGGCCATCATCGCCGACGATCCGTTTGCTTTAATGCAGTTTCATGGGGTCGGTTTTAAGAAGGCTGACAACTTGTGGGCGCTACTTGGCAAGCCGCTTGACGACATTCACCGACTGGCCATGTGTCTGTGGTATGGCATGGCATCGGATACAACCGGCAGTACTTGGTTCCCGGCCAAATTGGCCGTGCAACGACTGTCGCGTGAGATCGGCTGTGAAATCGACTTCCGCGCTGCAATCCTTCATGGCAAGGAATTGGCAGCAACTTCCGATCATCATTACGGCGCTATCGCCAGTCTCCGTACGGATTCTAATCAGCAATTGCGGTCCGATGGTCAAATCATGTGGCTGTCTGAACATCGCAACGATCAACGCGAGCAGGCAATTGTCCGGTCGGTTGTCAGTGCCATCGCTGAACCGCGCAAACACGCCTTGGCAGTGCATCGCGACGAAGACTGCCAATCTGAGTATTGCCAGGTTGAATCGAGCAGATATTCAATTTGGCCTTACACTGGCAGCATAGCTAAAATTTCGGAGCATCAGCGAGAACAATTGTCCGCTGCCATCGGCCAGGACAATTCACAAATCGCCATTCTTACCGGCTCGCCAGGGACGGGCAAGACGTACGTAGTAGCTCAACTTCTCAAAACGGTCCTTCATTATGGTCGTGTTGGTGCTACCGACATTGTTGTAGGCGCCCCAACCGGCAAGGCTGCTGTTAGGTTAACTGAAGCTTTCCAGCAAGCTGGCCTACCAATTGTTGCCAGGACATGGCACTCACACCTGTTCGGACTGAAGGACAATGCCAAGCTGCCTTGTAAATTGATGATTTCGGACGAATCGTCAATGAACGATTTGGAATTGATGGCTCGCGTTTTCTCGGCTCGGCCAAATGGTGCTCATACTCTCTTGGTTGGCGACCCGTATCAATTACCGCCAGTGGGTGTTGGTGCTCCGTTTCGCGATTTGATCCATTCTGAGTCGATCGCCTCTGGTCACCTGACTCAGATTGAGCGCAATGGCGGCGAGATCGTCGAAATCTGCGCGCGAATCCGCGACGGCCATCGTTGGGGCGACCTGCTTAATGTCGGCAACGTGCTTTGCCATTCTGCGGCCAATCCCGACATGCAGATCGAACACTTGGAAACCCTGGTTCGCCAACATGACAAATGGTCTGCCCAAGTACTTGTGCCTGTCAACGAAAAAAGCCCGGTCTGTCGAGCAATCCTGAACCAGCGACTTCAGCGGCTACTGAACTCGGATGGCGAACCGGTGCGTGGCACAAAATTCCGCGTTGGCGACAAGATAGTTTGCACAAAAAACGGCTGGTACCAAGTCAGCGGCCAGCTCAGCCAGCAAATTGACCAGGCCGACATCAGCGATCGCGGTGAAGTCAGAATTGCTAACGGTGAATTGGCTGAAATTGTTAATTTTCATCCGCGAGGATTCGTAGCACGATTGGAGTCGCCGCAACGATTTATCGTCGTCACGGTGGGAAAGGATTCCGGCAAGGATGCCGCCACGGATGGCGAAGAATCGACCGATTCGCCTGACACGTCCGATTCACTATCCCCTGGCGGCATCAAGTGGGACTTGGGATACGCTCTCAGCTGCCACAAGGCTCAGGGAAGTGAATTCTCGTTCGTGTACATCATGATCGACGAATATCCAGGCGCTAGAACCATCTGTGATGCCAGTTGGGTCATGACTGCCATTAGTCGAGCCAAACAGCAGTGTCACTTAATTGGCAATGCCGAAACCGCTCAGCGCTGGTGTCGAACCTGGAAGATTGGCGAGCGAAAAACATTCCTCAAGGAGCGCATAGTTGAAGCACTGATTAGTAATCAATTAGAAGCTATATGACGTTTGAAATTGGAACCGACGATTTGAGGTTTGATTGTGGTCTCAGCATTAGTAGGGCATCTAGTTGGCGATTACCTCGCCCAAAACGATTGGATGGCGTTGAACAAAAAGAAGTCAACGCTGCATTGTGCAGTTCACTGTGCGATCTGGACGGTGTGCGTCGTCCTTTTCGCGTGGTGGCCGCTGTGGACAGCGATTCCGTTGTTCGTGACGCATTTTATTCAGGACAGAACGCAGATAATCAATTGGTGGATGGACTTCGTTGGGCAGAAGCAGTTTCGCACGGGGATTTGCGCCCCATGGTCAATCATCGTGGTAGATAACGTTTGGCACATCGTCACGATTTGGGCCGTGTGGCTTATCGTCCGTTGAGCCCTAATGTTTACCGGGCACGAACGATAGATTTCAACCTTTAGGAAAAACGTAAATGAGTGCTCCGGTTCACGCCGTTGTTCTACCGCCACGCATTAAGTTGCATTTCGACCCCAATTACAGCACGTTCGGTTATTGGTGGAAAGAGATCGCATTCGTTCCGGCGGAAGGCACAGGCGTCATTCCTTTTGAGGAAGCAGAAGGGCTTGCTTGGTGTTGGGATCACGACACGGTGAAGGTGTGGTACTCAACGTATTTTGCACAGCGAAACTTGGTTTGCGTTCAAACGAAAGTCGAAGGCGACTGGGATTTCATTCCACCAGATGGATTCGACGACGCGATGAGAAAGGCGGGATGGAATCGCGACGACACGATGGCGTGGGAGTAGGTCGGTAGAACGGCGGCAATCACGGGGCCGCGACCGTGAAAGCCAGCCATAAGAAAAAGACGTTATCGCGGCTCCAGTGCATTGTTTTGTTCGTCGTTTTTTTAAGGGTTTAGACATGGCAAGTTTGAATTGCAAGAAGTGTGGAACGATTCATCCAGTTTGTGACAATTTTGTGAAACCGTTAACTTGGATTGGCTCGTTACTTTCGCGAATTCGCGGAAACGATTTTAGGACCTGTCGAATCGCAAGTATTAGTCATGTCAGATGAAGAAGCCAGAGAATTTGAGAAAACAGGGATACCGTTCGGGGCGCACAAAGGCAAACAATTCAAAGACGTACCGATTGAATACCTATGCTGGCTCGCTGATTCGACGCTCAAGCTCCAATCATACCTTCGATCGCCAATTGGCGAAAAACGAAAGGAATCTGAATCATAATGTTCAACCAACTAGCCTCTCTACTAAACATCCATCGACCAAGTGACTGGACTCGCGTCACACCTGAGCAAGTCTTATCACAGCCGCGCACCGGCGATCGAACTCTACTCAGCTTGCGAACTTGGCTGGCCAAACAAAATCTGAGTCTATTGGGAGATCTGCCGCCAGAGTATTGGCTATCGCAGTCTGCCGGAAAGTCTGTTGTCAGCCCCTTTACAATACTGATTGACACCGGCGAACAACACCCGTTCACCTTCTCAAATCTCCAGGCCGGTGCCGCTCAAGATTACAGACCGATCGTAGTGCGCAGTCACCGCCAGGCATTAGGCGTCTCTCGTGGCGATTACTCGATCGACGGTTTCACTGGGCAGATTCACATCGAGCGCAAGTCAATGGAAGACGCCCACAGCACTATGCTGGGCTGGGGTGATCGTCGGGAGCGTTTCGAGGCCACGTTGTCATTCCTCAATCAAATCGACTTTGGTGCCGTCGTCGTCGAATGCACTCTCGGCACACTGCTGTCTGGCGCTCCAGAACACGGGAAGCGATCGAAAGTAGAAAACCGGCGAGCCCTCAATTCAACCTACCTGTCTTGGATCATGAAATTCAGCTCAGTCCATTGGCTGTTTTGCGATACGCGCGGATTGGCTGAAACAGAAACGTACCGGTTGCTTGAAAAATTCTACGCTCACAAACTTCGCCAGCGCAAGGCGGCCGCTACCAAATCCAAAACCTTCCAATCCGACCTGTCTCTAGTCTAAGGAACCTCAGAAATGACCATCATCGACACTTCGTCAATTGCCTCGTCCTCAGTCGTTACTCCCGTAGTGGCCGCCGCAACAAATGTTTCACCTGAACAGCCGCATGAATCCACAGCTCCCCATACTACAGACGTCTGTAGTGATGTCACAACTGGCACAACTACCCTGGTCGGTGTCACTGCCGATGAGTTTGGCTTGTTGCAGTCGCTCTACGAATCCTACGTCAGATTCTTGACCGCTTCCAAGCAGCAATTGCAAGCCTCCAAGTCACTGGCCGAAGCGCAGACTCAGTACGACTCCTGCCAAGACGAAACTCGTGGCGCGAAGGAAGCCTTTGAGGCCATTCTGAAAACGCTCCCCGAAGAGCTGGTTCGCATTCGCAATCCTGAAATCAAAGACATCATCGAATCTGTTTCCGTAAACGCACTTGCTCATGGCGATGCAACTACGCTCGCGCAGAGCGATATTTCCACCCAGCCAACATCCGAAAAATACCCCTACGACCAGTGGAAGTCGCTTCCAACGCAAAAACTGGTCGATGCTGGAGTCGCCGGTCTCGGGAAAAAGAAGGCCGATATTCTTGTTGAAAAATATCCAACCCTCGGCGATCTGGAATCACTCCAGGCCAGCGCTGTCGAGGCTCGTGTTCATTGGTCAAAGCTCCTGCCGAAGGGATTCGGCGAAAACGTAGCCGATGCCATTTTTGACGCTATGAGTAGCCTTCAGCAGCTACCAGGCAGCCTTTCGCGAAATGTTGATTCGTCTCGCGATCCACATGCCTCAATCCAGCCACCGATCCCCGAAACCGACGACGAATCAGAATCCTATCCTAGCGACCAGCTCGACGAAGACCAACCCGCTTTGGCCAGCCTAGATGTTAGCGACAACGACGAAGACTCGCTTCAGTATGAGGACTATGAACCCGACAGCCAGGCTGGCGGCAACGAGCTACAGGACACAGTCGTCGATCCCACCCTTGGCGGTGCTGACTGGCTGCAAAACCTCTACGTGAAGATCAGTGCTTCACCAGAGGATCAAAAAACCATTTGGGGCCTTAACGCCCATAGCAAGAATAGCTCACAGTGGAACCAAGGTTACAAAGCGCAAGAGAACGGCTTCGAGGTTGAAGACTGTCCTTACGAATCCTCCCACCAGGCAGAAGCGACAGAATGGATTCGTGGCTGGATTGCCGCTTTGATGAACATGGACCTCTAGCAATGACACGAAAAACCAGAAAGCCTCCCAGCGAGTATTTGACGCCAGCCGAAGTTGCCATTCAGTTGCGAGTCACGGCGCAGACCGTTCGCTCTATGTGCGATCGCGGAGAGTTGAACCCGCATATCACAATTGGCGTTCCTGGTGGGCGCACCACCTACCGCATACACCGCCAGGCGATTGATCGGCTCGTTCACGACTCGCCCCTTGACATCCAGTTAGACCCTGCGCCTCTGCCGCTTGCCAGTGCGGACGATGATCAGGAATACATCAGAAATTGGGGCAAGTCCAATACTGTGACTTGAAGAATTGCAACCAGAAAGTAAGGTCACGATGTACTACATAGTATTCACAGCCGCAGTTGCACTTACGGTGTTTTTGGTGATTTCCCTCCGGGCCTGCTGGGACGGCATGTCCCTGCTAGACGCAGTATTGATTGGTCTTGGCTTTAGCGCGTTGTACGCAGTCTTGTGGCCCATCATCGGAGCCTTAGCCATTGTGTCGGCATACGTCAATTTAACTTCAAGCGATCCAAGCAAATGAGTACATCAGCGCTCAAGACAAAATCGGCACTGTCCTACTTTGGAAGCGACAGCGAAGTAGCCCAGTCGCTGGCAGCAATGCTCGACCATTGTAGTCATGTCACTATTCCGTTTGTTGGTGGTGCGTCGATCCTTCCGCATCTCAAGGCAAGAGCGATCGTTGCCAACGACAAGAACGATCTCGCAATCAATTTCTACCGAGTGATGAGCAACACGGAATGGCCGCGAGACCGATTGATTGCCATGTGCGAATCAACGCTGAGTCACCCAAGCGAAATCACAGAAGCGGCTCGCATTTTAGCAACGCCAAACGTCGCCGCGCTGCCGAAAGCGTGGGCGTATTGGGCACAATGCTGGATCGGGCGCAAGGGAAAGGGAGGAACTGATTCACCCGCCACAATGCCAAGCGTTCGCAGAACAGCAAGCGGCGGAACCAACGCAAGCCGCATTCGTGCAGCGGCAAGCGATTTACACCAGTGGGCAAAGCAGTTTGAGCGATGTGAATGGGAATCGGTTTGTTTCCGCAAGCTTCTACCGAAGGTAGCGGATAACCGCGAATGCGGTGTGTATTGCGATCCTCCGTGGGTTGGCGCTGGCGATGCGTATTTGCACACATTCAGCGAACAGGATCACATTGATTTGGCGAATTGTCTTTCGAGGTTTGAAGCCGCAACCGTCGTTGTTCGATACGGCGATCATCCATTGATTCGTCGCTACTACAGCGAAATGGGCTGGAGCATTATCCAGGCCGAGAGTCGCGATCAATGCAACGCAGTCAAGGGTGAAATCTGGATTACCAATCAACTTATTGTGGAGCAATGATGATTGTTGTTAAAGTCGAGCTTCATTCGGCGCGAGACGGATCAATCAGAGAGCTTGGTCGCATGACCATTGCGAACGACAAGTCTGGCAGTTGTAGCGAAGGCAACTACTACGGAACACTGAAAGCCGAATATGGCACACGAGGTTTTCGGCGGACAAATTTCCGTCGACAAGACTGTTCCGTTTGGACCCTGATTGGCTCGATTTTGTCAAAGCTTGGACACGCAAAAGGTGCCAAAGAAGTCACCGAGATCAAATCGAGAGAAGACGTGACTGAGTTGTTTTAGTGAAGCCAGTGATTGTTCATTTAATTGTTCATCGTGCCTTATGCCAAGAAACATCTCTTTTGCGTTGACAACAGATCAGATTCGGAATCGAACCAAGACGGTTACTCGTCGCCTGGGCTGGAAGAACCTGAAGCCTGGCCAGATTCTCAATGCGTGCGTCAAGTGCATGGGCTTGAAGCCTAGCGAAAAGATCGAACGTCTAGGGCAGATTCGCGTCACCAGCGTCACTCAGGAATCGCTGCGAGTCTTGTGCGACGACCGCACGTATGGACGCAATGAGGCGAAGCGAGAGGGGTTCCCGCAGATGCGAGGGCATGAATTTGCTCTGATGTTTTGCCAACACATGGGCGGCGATTTGGATCAGGTGGTAACGCGAATCGAGTTCGAGTACGTCATGCGAACACCCGCGATCAGCGGGCATGAAAGGAAATGTATGACTACAGAAGAAGCGCAATCGAGTGCTCCGGCTGCATCGCGCTGTTATGCGGACGATGTTCAGATTGAGGAATGGTGGGCAGTCGAAAGAGACGGTTTTGTTTTGAAGTGGTCACCGCGTGAACTGTGGCTCAGATGTGGCGACAAGACAATGGTAATTTGTGAATGGCCCACATACGGAGAAGTAAGAAACGCAATACTTGGCCTCGGGTGGCAGTTGCCTGCCCATTGGTCCGCATAACGTTCACATTCACGCGGTTGCGTGAGAAAGATTAACCATGTCGAAAGAACCTGATACGCAACTCGCGTACAAGGTGTTGTTAGACCGCACCCGGTTTGATCTTGAAGCGGCACAGACCGCAGCGGATCAATGGGGATTCAATTGCGGTCCAGGTGCATTGTGCGCGGTACTAGCAAAAACACCGGACGAATTGCGTCCGCATCTTCGAGACTTCGAGTCGAAGGGATACACAAGCCCATCAATGATGGCAGACATTTTGCGAGGTGTCGGCGCTACGTGGCGTCGAGTTTGGGAGGCGAAGGCCGATTGCACTCGCGATGCGTTGGCAATGCCGATCTTCCCGCAGTTCGGGTTGGTTCGGATTCAGTGGGATGGTTCGTGGTGCAACGCGGGTGTTCCAGTGCCAGCAAGATACCGCAAGTCGCATTGGATCGCGTATGCGTCAGCCGGATACACCGGAAGTGATGAGATGGCGTTCGACATCAACGCAATGTGCGTGGGTGGTTGGATCACGTTTCGCGAGTGGTCGTTGCAACTCGCACCGTGGTTGATTCGCGAGTGCGTCAAAGGTGGCAACGGCAAATGGTGGCCGACACACAGTTGGGAAGTGTCGGTCTAACGCTTTGATTGTCCGAGTTGTGGCGGGTGACTCGGACCAAATGAAAACACCTTATTCGCGAGTCGGACCAATTCATTGTTAGCACGTGAAATGATTAGTGACACCATCCAACGCGACAAGAGCAACTATCCAGGCGGAAAGTCTGGAGCGGGCATCTTCCAGCGGTTGATCAACTTGATTCCGCGTCACCGGATCCTGATCGTTCCATTTGCAGGGCATTGCGGGGTGGTTAGAAACATCAAACCAGCAGAACACACAATCGTCATTGATCAAAACGCTTCCGTTTGCCAATGGTGGGCGGATTGGAGTCGCACAAAACGGGAAGGAGTTGACGTTGGCACGCCTAGAATTGTAAACGAAGGAATCGACGTTGAAAAACCGAAAGGCCAGCCAACGCCGGTTCACCACTTTTATATCGCTTCTTCACTGTTTCTCGAATTGTGGGGACTTGATGAGAGTCTTCTTGATGCGTCGCGACGACATATCGCCCGATTCCAAGGCCATGAATTCATTCTTGAATAGCTGCTGATTTGCGTCGTATCTTCGAAAAACAAAATGCGTGCCATATCGGCCAACACAGACGAAGTCCGTTTCTTCTAAGTTGTAAAACGCGACCTGCTTACGTGCGTCGTGATATCCCGCGAGATAGCCTATTCCCAGGAAAGCGGGGAGGCACAGCACAAACAAGATGTACTGTTTAGGGCCAACGAATTGCCGAATAATCTCGTAAGCGTCTGGAGGCTCGGATTGCTGATATGATTCCTCGATTTGGGTTGCGACAGGTTTGCCCGTTCGTTTGATAAAGCGCTCTATAATTATCGGAAACAAGAACATCGCCGACTCCAGATACAGAACTACAAGTGCGACCAGCCAGACCAGCGACCATGAAAATCCGAAACCAAGGAACAGAATGACAACTGCGATCACCAAAGCCAATTGCGTAATTCCGATTCGTTTCCAAAAAGGGTGTTTGTCAGAAATCAATTGAATCCCAATCATTACGGGCAAATTGACCCAGAAGACGGAAAGCCCCATAAATAGGAAAATCCCAACCGCCGCAGTTAGACCAGATGCGAGCGTGACATCAACTGTAGTAGCCAGTATTTGATCTGACGACAATTGCCCAGATTACGCACTGGGCTGTAAGAGTTGGTCGAGCATTTTTTGATCAGCCAACTGCTTAGAATCTTTGAAAGTTTGCATCGGAGTTTTTCCGAAGCAGTAGCGTCCGCTGTGAGGACGTTCTTCGTTGTAGTGCTGTAACCATTGATCGACATCCTGTTGCAATTGCTCGATCGATTCGTAGAGTTTTTTGCGAAAGGCAATCTGATAAAACTCTTGCAAAATCGTCTTGTGAAAACGCTCGCAGATACCATTGGTTTGCGGGCTCTTAGCTTTAGTTTTCGTGTGGTCGATATTCTCTAAAGCTAAGTACAACTCGTACTCGTGATGTTCACGCGCCCCGCAGTACTCAGTACCACGATCGGTGAGAACACGCAGCACGCGTACTTCTTCCTGCTCAAAGAATGGAATCACCTGATCATTGAGCATGTCGGCAGCTACGAGTGCGTTCTTGCGATCATAGAGTTTTGCAAACGCGACCCGCGTGTAGGTATCGATGACGGTCTGCTGGTAGATTCGTCCAACACCCTTAATCGTTCCCACGTAGAAGGTGTCTTGAGCGACCAGGTATCCAGGATGCTCGCTTTCGATTTGACCATGCGCCTCCTTTTCCTGCTTGGCTTTCTCAAGAGCAACGACTTGCTCTTCGGTAAGCACGCCACCCTCCTGAGCGATCTTGGCTTCGAGTGCTGTCAAGCGTTTCTTGAAAGTCTCCAAGTCATGTCGCAGCCAGATACTGCGGACTCCGCCAGGCGATAGCAGAATGCCCTGCTTCTTGAGTTCGTTGCTGACACGCACTTGGCCATAGGCTGGCAGCTCAAAGGCCATCTTCAGCACGGCCTGTTCAACTTCAGGAGCCACGCGATTCTTCAGCACGGGCTTCTTCTTAGAGATCTCCTTGAGAGCTTCCTCGCCGCCGCTTTCGTAGAGCTGCTTGAAGCGATAGAAACTATCTCTGGAGTAACCGAACACCTTGCAAGCCTCGGAGACATTCCCGAGCTTCTCAGCCAGCTTAAGCATGCCGAGTTTGTTTTCAATGATCTTACGTTCGTTAGTCATCTGACACTCCTTGTCCCTTTGTAGAGGGAGCCTATGTGAGGCTCGCGCGCCGGCTGCTAGCATTCGTTTCGTTGCTGCGCAACTGCACTACTGCTAGCAACCGGCATACACTAACCTCTTTCCTTGGTTAATGTCAGATCAAGTTTTAACTATTACAACTTAGCCCATTGCTGTCCTGTTCCTCGTATTCGTCCCCAGCATCTTCAAATTTCTCAAACACTGGTTGCACCAACGAATTAACTTTACGCTCCTGCAACGGTCGTTGGCTAGGGACGCCAGCACGTTCGTCATCGCCGAGTTTCTTTGCTGAATTCCGTCCGGTCTCCTCGTCTTGGGAATCCGATATGATCTTCGTGTGCTTATTCGGCCTTTGAAGCGGAACGCCTGCATCTAGTTCGTTGTGTTCATTCAATCCACTCACCTACACCTGAGATTTCATCAAGAAGTCGATGATGTGGTCCATCCCAAGGTGATCCGGTGCCAAGGCAGCGTTCTCGGGAAACAAAGGAGCTACATCAGGAAAAACGAATTCACCCTGATTCCATTTTCCGGGCCAACGTGAGGGTAATCCAGATACCGCATACTCGACCGGTCCATCATCACCGAGCAAATTACCTCGAAGGGTTCCGTTAGCCTGACTGAAGGTAGATTTTACTGCTGCGCAGGCGAAGTAACGACAGTCGAGATTGTTTGTTCGCTGTCTTTGTCGCTCGACAATTCCTTCAGACATGTCCCTTGCAAGATCCACCAGTTTGTCTCGCTGGCTGTCATGAACTTTGTCAGCCTTTGTAGCAACCATTGCAATCTTCGAGATTCCACGACGACCAATCCTGCCCCCCAGACTCATTCGAAGAAGGTCGAGGCTAGTCCCAAGCAGCCCTTTTCCGGGTGAGAGGATTTCAAAAAGAAGCTCCAGCAAAGCTCGGTTTCCGTTGTACATCCCGGTATTGGCTGCCAACAAGGTTGTTACATCGAGCAGGACCACCATCTCGTTACAGCGTGAAAGGGACTTAACCAGCGGTGCCGCCAATTTCTTCCGGTAATCGGCGTATCTATTCGCAAAAATCTTCGATAGCTCAGGGTTTGATTGGCGAATGGACTGTGGCAAGGGGGCGAATTGCAAATCAGCCGAAAGCCCGCAAAACGCTGAAGAGTGGTCACCTCCCATAATGGACGTGCCATTGAATTGCCCCTCCGCAGTGAGAAGAAATGTGGACGGGGAAATGATAGGTCGAAATGATCGATAAAGTTTGGCTAGAAGTTCACGGTAGGACGCAACTACAGATTCCTCAGTCGCCGAAAGATCTGACGCCAGTTGTTGGTAAGTCTGAGCAGCGTCCCGGTAATGACTATCTTGAAATACCTTCTGGAGAAGTCTGTCAGACCACTGGTCAAAAGATAACTTGGCAATTGCAATGTCGGAAAGTCTTTCGCCGGGGATGTCCACAAGAGACAACTCACCTTTGATCCAGCCCCAATCACTTCTAAAAAAAGTACAGCGATACTGAAAAGTGGCCTTGGTTTTGGTGGGCCACCGCCCATTGTTCCCGTACCGAAATACCTGGTATGGGAAACGTGCAAAACCATTCTGCGTCGGCAATTCCTCATCAAACGTGATCTTTATGCTTCCATCGCCGATTTTTAGTTCATCGCGACGATGGTGCATCAAGTGATTGATTAGAGACGTAATGAAAACTGTCTTTCCAGACCGATAAAGCCCAACCACGGCAATGTTGTGCTTGCTTGAAAAGATCTTTGGAGGACGCATCATTTGCTCGCTAGTTTGGATCAGGAAGTGGCGGAAGGTCCAAGCCACCGTCCTGATTACTTGCCGGTTTCGTTTCATGCTCGATTGTTGTTAATTCCTCCTTGGATGACCCGCAACCCACTACGACGACGCAGCAGGCTGTGAGGACAACGCTGCATAACCACTTAGTCATTTGCCAATCCCATTATCGTTAAGCCAACTCACTTCGAATTTTTCCCTAACTGAACCGTCTATGGATTCATACCACGCTGTTGCTCCATAGTTTGCCAACGCTGAGCCTCCTAAATAGCCACCGATCCCACCAACGACTCCTCCTGTGAATGCTCCGACCGGTACGGTGGCCCAAGCAATAGGGCCACCAAGGGTACCAATCCATGCCCCAGCAACCATTCCCATCTTCGCTCCCGCTAATGTTCCTATCATGCCTCCAACCGTTGAAGCCAATTGAATATTCCGCTGTCGCACTGAGATCGTTCCGTTTCGGTAGGCGTATTGGACATCAAATATTTCTTTGGCGCCCATTACTAAAACAATGAATACTGCACCACGCCCTGCTGATCGCTTTAAAATCGTGGATGCAAATTGACTCCTTGACTGCCTCAGGACGGCAGAGCTTGCTGCCCTTACCGAGCTAATATTCCTGCTGGAGTTTGAAACGATTGTCCTACGACTCTGTTGAGCAGCAGTCTTTCCAAGATAATCAGTCATTCCTGTAGCTCGGATCTGATCAAACTGGGCAAGCGTTCGAGTAGCCCAGTATCGTGCTGTCGTTGACCCCGCCTTTGCTTGGATATTCTTCAGAAGTCGCTCAATGGACTGTCCGTAACTCATAGTTCGTCCGTCGGCAGTGTACCCGGTCAGTCTGCCCGATTTTGAGTTGACGTGTATGACTTCGCCCATGGATTCAATCGGAACATCCGCAGCCTTGCGAAATCGGCTGATGGCTAGTGCCAGTGATCTAAGTGCTGGATCGCCAGAATTTCGCATGATGCGGAGGTTAGCAGCCAACCAACGACGAGACATTTGCCTCCCACCGTACCGTGAATGTCCGAGTTTAGGCCTGGACGAGCGAGTCGTTTTTACCTCGACAAATTTGACATCCTTAATTTGTCCAGTTGGGCTTCTTTTTACGGCAATTCGGTCGATCCCATTATTGCTACCGTGCTTGACTTCATGAATCTCGTTAAAGCCACGAAGTCTCAGGACTTGATCAGAAAAATTCTCCCCCCATGCTCCAACGCTGGTCCGCCAAGTACCTGAAGATCGTGATGTTATCGGATGCGATACGGGATGGTCCACAAGTGGGCCAGCTTCAAATACACTTCCCTGAGCTAGAAGAATAGCGGGCGATATGGCGGCAACAGCGTAAAGCAAGAGCATCGGTAGCACTCGTTGCATAACGAGCCCCCTATTTGTTGGCACGTAGTATTCGTAGTCGCACTGCATTGACTTTTTCTTCTTCACTGGAAAGCTTCTCAAAGACTTTTTCCCAAAGTTCATTGTACCTTCGAAGGACATAAGGCGACAACTGCTCCTCATGGATCTCCGCAAGCCACCTTATTTTCTCTTGCGGAGTTTCTTTAACTGCCGATTCGATCTTCCGAATTCGCTCCAGAGACGCTTTGTTGTACAACCAGTTCATTTGTCTCTGTAACTCTTCGACCAACTTTTCGACGGCTTTCAGTTCGACGTTGGCGGTTGCTATTGCGGATTTCGTGTAGGGCAAAAGCTCTTGGAGAAGGTCGAAGCCACTATCGGCCATGCCGTTGAGCTTTTGCCTCATCTCCGGCG
Source organism: Pirellulaceae bacterium (assembly GCA_019636385.1). Taxonomy (NCBI): domain Bacteria; kingdom Pseudomonadati; phylum Planctomycetota; class Planctomycetia; order Pirellulales; family Pirellulaceae; species Pirellulaceae bacterium. The sequence goes on from JAHBXT010000003.1 coordinate 296,312, forward strand.
CCTGCTCACTCGTGGCTGCCTCAGCCTCTTTCATTAAAGTCGGTGCTATGTCCTTCCATTCATTTACTCTTGGCTGCAATTCGCCAAATAGGCTTTCGATGCACTTTTGCTCAATCGAATCGATTTGCTCGTAAATGTCTTTCAACATGGCTTGGTTAAGCTCCTCTGTCTCCATTTGCTCTCCAACCGCAATTTGCAACTGAAGGTCATCAAGGAGCGATCTTGCTTGGTCAGCCGCTCGTGTTCTTATTGACGCTCCTATCGTAGGGTCTTTCCCAACTGAAATGAACTGCATCACAGTGTCGAGAGGTCGAACAGGCACAAAAGCTGGTTCGCTTTCAATGAACTTTTGCCGAAGCTCTGAAAGACGCTTGCGGGTGGCTCCCACATTCTGCGGTCGCTGGAAATAGACCAGAGAGTCCCCACGACCAAGCAAATCTTCTGCCATCCCCAGAGCTTCTTCGGACTTTGACGCAGATGCTTGCTCGACGAATTGAGCAACCAAGTCGAAGAGACTTGGATCGGACGGCGCAAGCCTTGAAGCAACCAGCAGCATATCGAATGACCCAGCAAAGTCGTCGTTTTCCAGCAGGCCTCTCGCTTTCTTGAGGGCATCTGCCACATCGTTCCCGACGACTACGGACGAAGTAGTATCGGCGACCAATACTGTATTCGGTCTAGTGCACGAGTTTGCTGCAACAAGCGGCAAAAGCAACATCAAGATCGCAAGGTTCACCCAGGGTAGATATTTCTGAGCTTCCGTCATCTGTGGCGTACCTGATTCCATCGGCAATCTCCTCCATTACCAACTTGTAATGTGACCGGAAACGAGACGAGCAGTGTATACTAGAAAAAAGGGGACGTGAATCGGGCTGAGCATGGTGCTGCTCAAGTAGTAGTCGCGGTTTACCGGAAGTATAACTGCCGTAGATACGATTGTTGTCAACAACGTTGTTGGTGCGGACCAGGACTGGTGGACTCTGGTTGAAACTGCCTTGCTGCACAGGAGAGTGTGACCCAAGCATGAGACGCACCGAGCGCTCAGCTTGTGTGACGCGCAAGCAGTTCTAGGTCCGACAGCCCGCTCGAAGTACTGAGCCAGGCAGGTATCGTGAAAGAAGCGGTGCCTATTGAGAAATCGCAGGGATAATAATAGCTAGGGCAATCAATGCAATTACCAGCAAGTGCAACACCAGATTAACGACGCCTAACCAGAAGCCAATTTGAACCATAGTTTTGTCATTGGGATTTGCCAGCCCAGCTTGGATGTCTTTCAAGGCTCGTGCACCCATGACGACGGCAATGATGGAGAACAATCCGCAAACGACAAAGCTGAGGATGCCCATGACCAGTACCAGCACACCGCGGTCGGGCTTGGCATAGGTGGGTGACGCGACACCGGAACCCAATGCGAGGGTCGGTGAGACGGCATACGGATTGCCGCTAGCGGTATGAAAGGCGTTGGCAGGATGAAAAACATGAGCCTCTGTCCACGGCCCGGCTTCGCCCTGACGGATGCGATAGCCGGCTCCGATTCGACCTTCATGAAACCAGCGATTGAGCGTGTCACGATCTGTGGGACCATACACCTGCCCATCGGCTGCTAGTAGCCAGTAAGAATCTACGATCGGTTGTGCTGTTTGGGAGTCAGAGGCTGAGACAATAGGCGATTCAGTCGTCGCTGGCGACTGTGCAGTTGGTGTGGCAGCCAACTCCGGCGTCGATGCCGGGGCCTCAGATCCCGACCCTGAACTTGGAACCGTGTAGACATTGCCACATGAGGGACAACGAGCGCGCTTGCCGGCATGTTCGTCGGCCACCGTCAGTTGTGCGCCACAGCCTGTGCAGGGGGTAATGATTGGCATGCCCGCTTAAGCTCCTTGACGTTCGCGATGCAAGTAGATGAAACTCTTGCCCAATCGACCTCCGTAGTTTCCCGCGCTGATGCGAATCAGCCCGGGCGTGTCCAGCGCGGCGTCAATGGCGGCGTGCGTGGCCGTGGTGACCGCTTGCAGACTACTGCCATTGATCACGATCTCCATGATCGACAGTACACCAGCGGGTACTCGCGATTGAGCACCCAATTGGGCCTTGAGTGTCGGACAATATTCAGCGAATGTACTGGCGATGAGAAAGCTGTAGCGGCTGCCGGCTTTGGATGCGCTGGAGGCGATGCCTCCAGGAAACGTTAGCACCGTGTCGGGGCATTGATCGACAGCCACGACTGATCGCTCGGCGGCCTCGATGGCGGCGGCTTCGCTGTCGGCCATGAACCACAGATTTCCGCCCATGATTCCATCGGACATGCCAAACCGACGCGTCAGGTAAAATTCGCCGCCCATGATCGGGATGACCCAGCCGCGAGTCCCATACCGCTCGTCGCGGAACTGGTACCCATCTCCAAAAAAAGCGATTTTGCGTCCGAGTTTGAAATAGGTTTGTGTGTCAAGGCGATTGAAGCATCTGGCCGTTGGACAGGTCAGAACGTTCTGCCCAATGCGCGCCATCAGCACCTTCTCCAAGTGCGTCTCGCGGTCCTTACGAAATCGGGGCACATGAACTTGAATCACCGCGCCGATGCGACCGTCAGGCGTTTCTTGTCCAGGACTGGTGCCATCGAGTATCTGCGATACGCCAACTTCCGAGTCGCACATGATGGTGCTGCTACCATGTCCGGTCACCGCGTGGCAACAGTGGTCCAGCCAACGGCGATCGCGCGCAGTAATGAGAAACTCGGAATAGATGCTACGAAACCCTTCGGCAAACGTATCGTCTACTAGGGTCTGGATTTTTGGATTCATCGACTGGTTTCATCCCGTGTTATTACATGTGCCAAATTGTGGTCCTACATACCCAGCTCTGCTTAACCAGTTGGCGGGTCGGCTGCGGGCGGCGCTATTCGCATGTGAACGAACCGTGCACGTCTGGAGTATCTTGGCGGTTTCGATCCAGCCGTGGATGCGGGCCGCGCTTGACAGATACTATCCATCCGTCAACTGTTGCAAAGATACTGCCCAATTTCTGCCCCGATTCTGCGACTAGCTGCGGCCGCGCCCCGCATAGGCCGCTGCTTCGGTTACTACTTTGTCCATGTAGATGTCGTGATGTTCGCAGGGGATTTCCGGAAACAATTGGCACTCGAAGGCCAAGGCAACCAGCGGAGCATCGCGCCGAGCGTGCTGCAGCAGTTTATCGTAGTAACCCTTACCATGACCGGTGCGTCCGCCCATGCGATCAAAGGCAACTCCGGGCACCATGATCAAATCCAAATCTTGCGGCTCAAGTCGTTTGGCGGCCACCTGACGCAGCTCCACCTTCGGTTCCAGAATCTTATACATGCCCACATCCAGTTCATCCATGGACTGCAAGTGAAACAGCTCTAGTTCGCCATCGACGCAGTAGGGAATCACAATTCGTTTGTCGCCCTGAATCGCTTCGGGCAGTGCGTGCCGAGTGCGCACTTCATCGCGCACATCAACGTAAAACATGACTGTCTTGGCCGCAGCGTATTCGGGCAACCCCATAAAGCGATCGACGATCAGCCGGCTGACGTTATCTTTATCTGGCCGTTTGCGTCGATTGTCGTGAGCCGCTTGGCGAATGGCTTGTTTCCGCGAGGCCGTGTCGGTTGCCGTTGGAGGCGAATTGGTCATTTGTACAGTTCCAAACAATGAAAGAAAACTGAATTCCGCGACTGGCTATTGTAGCGGCAATGCAACTTGTGTGGGGTGCCGCAGGTAGCTGATCAAGTCCCGAATTTGCCCCATGTCCAAAGCATCTAGCAGCCCATCGGGCATGGGAGAAATAGCTGAAGTGCGCTGCGATTCAATCTCGGCGGTAGCCAGAGTTAATAGTTCCGTGGGCGTTCGCAGCTCGATGGCATTTTCGCTACGAGACACGACCAGACCGCTGAGCACGCGACCGTCCACCATCTGCAGCGTACTCATGTAAAAGTCTCTGGCGACAACCGCGCTGGGATCGACTATGTTTTCTAGCCAGAAGTCCAGGTCTTGACGATTGCCACCGGTCAAGTCGGGGCCAATTTGACTGCCGCTGCCCAGCAGGCGATGGCACTGGGAGCAATGGCGCTGAAACAGCACCCGCCCTTGGCTTGGGTCACCCGGCGGCGCATCACCGGCTGTCAACATAGCCCTGAGCTGCTCGATGCGCTGCCGTCGTTGAGCGGTCGATTGATTGATGCGTCCCCAGACCTGCTCGACCTGTGCAATCAATGCGTCACTGCCCAGCGACTGGATTTGCCGGACATCGTAAGCGGTCAAATGATGCTTTGGTATCCTGCCAGCGGCTATGGCTGTCAGAAGTCGCTCTGCGAATTCAGTTCGCGCCGTCAATGTGGCGATGACTTGCGGTCGTTGAGGCGGGCGAAATTGAAAGTAATGCTTGATGAGTGCATCGGCCACTCCAGTATCGCTGCTGGAGGCCAGGCCCTGCACGGCGATCCAATTCAGCCGGGCATCCTTGAGCAAAGGAAGGCATATATCAACGATATCAGGTGGCGCGTGGCGTACCAGCATCTCGAGTGCCGACCTACGCAGCGAAATATCGGCTTGGCTGTCTAGCACCTGCTGACGAATCTGGTCCATGCCGGTTCCGTCGCCAAACAGTATGCTCAACTCCTGAATCAGGGCTGAGAGCTGGGCAGGATGGTCATCGCTAGCGGCAGTTACACGAATCAACTCGACCCAACCGGACGGTTGATCGACTTGGCGCAAGCCACGCAGGCCGTCTGATATGCCTTGTAGAATTTCCAAACGCCGCTCGGGATGCGCCGTCGCGATCGCAAGCAGTCGCTCGACCGCCTGGGGGTTCATGTCGCTGTAGCTGGACAATTGTCGCGCGATCAGCCGAGTCGTCTTGGGCCATTGAGAAAACTCTGTCAGTTCTGCGGCTCGTAGCGGCATCGTTTCGGCGACCGGAATCAGTCCGTACCAGACCATCAGCGGCAAGTTGTGATCTTCAGCATCCTCGCCGCGCGACAACAGCGACTCGGCCAGAACTGGCCGCGACTGCACGGGCAATCTCTGTAGTGCCGAGGCCAGCGCCAGCCGCACCAATCCGCTCTCGTCGTGCCTGGCCATCGTCACCAGGCGTTCCAGCGCCTCTGTCGCCAGCGGCTTTGGATTAAGATTGTGGCTGAGCACATCGTCGATGGGGTAATCGTCCAGCAGGCAGCGGATGGCCCAGGTTCGCAGGTGTTCGTTGCGATGTGCCAGGCAATCCAGAAGTCGAGCATGGTCGCGACGTCCCATGGCATGCAGGGTCAACAAGCATTCATACGCCAAGCGGTCATCTTGACCCGTCACAGCGCTCGACAGCCACTGTATGGGTTCTTCAATCCCAGCGCAATCGCCAATTCCCCGACTTCGTTCGGACAGAATCAATCGCGACTGCCGTACAAACCATTGGTTGGTGTGCGTGTGGAGCTGTGCCAATTGTTGGCAAGATCGACTGCGCAAATCGCCACTCAGCTGCGAGTGTGACTGGCTGGTGGCGAAGCGAAAGACGCGGCCGCTGGTGCGATGCACACCGGTATGCTCGTGGCACTCCCCGGTATCGCTCCAGTCGATTGCATATACTGCGCCGTCGGGCCCGCAGCTCAAATCCATGCCTCGAAAGAATGGATCGGAGGCCTGCAGGATGTCCGGCCCATGCCGCCCAATGTAGCCGCTGCCATGCCGCTGGAGGATCTCTTGATTGACTCGTCGTCCATGGATGTTCCAGGTAAACAAGCGATCGCGAAAGCCTGCGGGCCAGTTGTCGGCTTGATAGATCAACATCCCCACATGTGCATGACCACCGCCGTACGAATCCGCTTGGCCATTGCGCGACTGAAACCACTGGCCGGTCGTGTCAAAGTGCCAATGATCGGCGTGCATATCGATCGCCTCGAAAACATGCGGATTGGGGTCCAGCGTAAATGGGCGAGCAAAATGCGCACCTGGAATTAAATGCCACAGGTGGCCGTTGACGGTGTTGATGAAAAAGCATTCTCCCCAGGCGTCCCAATCGTGCCCCCAGGGGTTGGTCGTGCCGTGGCACAGTACTTCGAAGTGTTGAGTCTGAACATTGTAGCGCCACAGGCCACCTTCGAGCGGTGTGCGTGAAGCGTCAGAGCTGCCGGGCAGACCGACTCGGCCCGGACACGAACCCCCGCAGCGACCATACAGCCAACCGTCGGGCCCCCAGCGCAAGCCATTTGCAAAATTGTGGTAATTGTCCAAGGCGACATCGAAGCCATCTAGCATAACGCGGGCCGGTCCGTCGGGCTGGCCGTCTAATTCTGCGTCGGGAATGAATAGTAATTGCGGCGGGCACATCAACCACGCTCCACCATGGCCCAACTCCAGCCCCGTTAGCATTTGCACCTGATCTGTGAACACCGAGCGTTGATCGCTGCGTCCATCCCGGTCGGTGTCGTCGAGTATGATCACGCGATCGCGCAGACCCAACTCGAACCGTTGTGTACGTTCGGCATAGGTATAGTTCTCGGCGACCCACAGACGACCTTGTCCATCCCAGGCCATGGCAATCGGATTCTGCACGTCCGGCTCAGAGGCAAACGCTTCAGCCTGAATCCCGTCAGGAACTTGAAACCCCGCCGCTGCCTCATGGGCATCCATCGGCGCGGCAAGGCTGTCAGGCTCGGTATTGAAAGGCTGAACAAAATCGTCAGCTTGGGACTCGTCTAGTCCCGCAGAACCGAACACGCACCAAACAACCAGCGGCAGCAGTACGCGCCGCCACAGTCGGAAGGCAATCCGAATCCGATTTTCAATGAGAGATCGCCACTGTGCGTTAAAGAACAGTGCGCTTAAATACTGTGCTGAAATGCGATGCAAGATTCTTCCCCGTACGTCGTCCGCCATTGTGACCGGCAGCGCCGTACCTGTCCAGTTGCATTCGGGCAATACATGCAGCAGCCACCGCAGGATTAGAATGACTGTCAGTGCATCGCGTCAGTCACTGCTAGATTACCGGCGCGGCTTGGGACCGGGCTTGCTGGGACGCAGGTCGCTTTGACGCTGAAAGTTTCCAGCGCCGGCAGCTTGGGTTGAATCCTGGTCAGTCGGGACCGGGCGCGACGCAGCCAATTCAGCGGGTTGGAGGACTTCGGCGTAATTGCCGGACGAGTCCGCATCGTCAGTCGCAGCTTGAAGCTCTAGATCGGGCAAGGTGGCCAATCGAACTTGCCCAAGAGTGCGGAGAGCTTCACCGGGCTGGTCGCTAAAGACAACAATTTCAGGTTGGCTGGACTGTGACGGTTGTTGGGCTAACCGCGATGGTTGCTGAGGGTTTGACCGCAGTGCATGTTTGCGCATCGCAATCCGGGCTGCGATCTGCGAGAACTCACGGCCTGCGGTTTCGTCTCGAACCGACAATTGGCCGGCGATCTGTTGACTGGCACCCGGGTTGGCTGCACAGAATTCGGATAGTTGGCACACGAATCGGGAAGTCTCGTCGTAATTATGTTCAGTCACTTTTCCAACCAGTGGCCCCAGCGTTCGCGTTAACAAGTCAGCCCCCAGGTTATCTACTTTCATAAAGACGTCCATTGTTCCCTGAACCAGAAAACCACTGTGGGCTTGTGGATTGGGCTGCGGTCGCGAGTGTACCACGCAAACGACGCGTCCGGTGATAGGCCGGGGTGCGAGAATGCCTTCGTAGTTGCCAGTGCCATAATAGATGTGCACACTATCACTGCTATGGATCAGCTCGCAGTTGCAGGTAGTCCCAGCGCCATCGTTCGCGTAAAACGTATTGGTGCCTGTGCGTTGAGCTTGGATGTTCGTGATGCCGATCATCTCCCAGATGTTGACCATCACTTCCGGCCGTCGGATCAGGTACGTCAAGAGCTGCGGATCGCAGTTCATCATCCGTGGTGGCATCTGGCGATAGAAGCTGGGATTGTTGACCACGTCGCGGACTTCGGCAGCGTGATGTTCCTGGAGCTGTCCCAGCGGTATCGACGAACTGGCGGCTTCCAAGCGCTGACGGCGGCTGATCCGCATTTCGCCAGACGGCTCGGCTGCCAAGGCCACGTAACCGGTAAGCGGCCCCAAGACCGTCAGGCTCCAAATGCACAGGGCCTGAACGCGGATTCCGATACTCAGCCGACTTGGAAATCCAAGTCGGATTTGACTAGAACGCTCCACTCGCCTGTCTCCGCCCTTACGAAGCGTTCAGAACCGACATGCCTCCGCCCCCGAGACCATTAATTCGGCATTCGACGCGGCTTGGCCGCAATTCAATTTGTGAGGATCGTACGGATTGCAGCGTTTCCAGCCGCTGGCCCAGCGCTGACTGACTGGCCCTGTGCTGACTGAAATGCTGTACAATGGCTATCAAAATTTGGCTCGTGATGGCGTTAGTTCCATCGGCAAACCGTCACCGACACGATTTGAATCTGTAGGTATTCTTTGATCATCACCTCGAACGTCCATGAGTGACTCGGCAGGTACCATGAAGTTGGCGTTTTGGTTGCTAGCCTTGTTGCTGGCGGGCCTGGGTATTGTATTTTTGATCGCAGCTGGGCAGGGCAATGCCGTCATTCGACTAGTGATCGGCGGCGTGTGTTTGGCCGCTGCCGCAGCTCTGGTCTATCTGCCGCGGATGCAGCCGATCGCGCACACGCATGTCCACAGGATGGAATTGGACATGCCAGGCCAGGTCTCCATAAAGGGCTTTGAATGCAAATCGTGCGGGGCTTCCCTGGATTCGAAGTCGCTGAAGATTGTGTCGGGCGCTGCTCAAGTCAATTGCCCCTACTGCGGCAGCAGTTATCAATTGGAGGAGGCACCTAAGTGGTAACCCTGCTTGGCTGGTTACAGCGCGATTGGCAGTCATTCGTCCACAGCACGCGTGCAGACCTGCGCATCCAGCCTGGCATGTACACCTACCGTTTGAAACCTGCGGGTGGTGAGCGACGGGTGCACTTGCGAATTGAAGCCGATGGCAGTGGTGTGATGTTTGTCGACGTAACGGATGTCGTGCATCTAAATCAAACCGCCGCTGAGTTGGCCAAATGGGCCCTAGATGGTGTACCGCAAACCCAAGCCGAGCTACGCTGGAAAATTCGTAGCGGTCGGGGGCTGCGCAGGCGCCAATCGGCCAAGGGAATTGCCCAGGACATTCACGAAATATACTCGATGATCGCGCGGCTGGCCGATGCCGGTGGTGGCTGCACGACCTGTGCAGTGGGAACCGAACATCGCCAACCACTGTTCAGCACGCCGATCCATGCGCCTTACAAGGCCGATCTGGCAATTACCTATAAGTGCAACAACGACTGCCCTCACTGCTATAACGAGGCCGATCGACTAACGCTGCAGTCGATGCCCGTCGAAGACTGGATGCGTGTTGTCGACCGACTGCACCATGTCGGTGTACCGCATCTGATCTTTACGGGTGGTGAAGCAACGCTGTATCCGGATTTGCCAGAGTTGATTGCATACGCCAATCAGCTCGGCCCCATTTGTGGCTTGAACACCAACGGTCGTCGCATGGCCCAGCCACAGTATGCGCGGCGATTGGCCGAAGCTGGACTGAATCACGTGCAAGTAACTCTCGGCTCGCACCGCGCCGAAGTTCACGACCGCATGATGAACGCCCGGTCATTCGAGCAGACTGTGCAAGGGATACGTAATGCTCAAGAGGCTGGACTGCATACGATTACCAACACCACGTTGATGCAAATGAATTCTGGCGAGATCGTGCAGACGATCGAATTCTTACACGCGCTGGGCATACGCACGTTTGCTGTGAACGGCATGATCTACTCGGGTGGCGGATTTGATACGGGACAGGCCATTCGTGAAGAACTCATGCCGCCACTGCTGATTCGCATTCGCGATCGAGCTGCCGAATTGGGCATGAAGTTCTTGTGGTATACACCGACGATGTACTGCCGCTTGTCTCCGGTGGAATTGGAAATTGGTGCTAAACGTTGCAATGCCGGTGAGTACTCGCTGTGCGTCGAGCCCAATGCGGATGTACTGCCTTGCCAGTCGTTTTACGTAGCTGCCGGCAATTTGCTGCGCGATCCATGGGAGTCGATCTGGCATAGCCCGCTGTTTCATAGCTTTCGCGACCGAGAGCTGGATCCTCAGGCCGCTGGGCTGCCAGAGATGTGTTGGAAGTGCCCCGATCTGCAACTGTGCGGTGGTGGTTGTCGGATTGAGCGCGAAGCCGCAGCCGGATTGCGTACCAGTGGTGGCGGATGCAGCTCCGGCGGCTGTAGCTCCGGTGGTTGCAAAAGCAGTGGCTGCAGTAGCGGTGCGAAGTCAACAAGCCAGTTACCATTGGTGTCGGTTAGTGTGGCGGACGCAGTTCAGCCAAGTCCTTCGCCAAGCGGCTTCGTATCGGTCAAATCGGTGCAAGTCGCCAGTGCAGGCGGTAAGCGTCGCGGCACCGGCGCCTTCGCGGAGTAGTGGTAGTTACCTCAAGGATGTAAATTGCCGCTTGATTCTGCTATAGTTGTGGATTGTTGCCGCGAATTTGGTTGAAAACGGAGAGGGCGATATGTTTCGTAGTTTGCATTTCATGGCCCGTGCTTTGATTGGCTGGCTGGTGCTGGTTCCATCGATGGCTGTTCTGGCAACTGGCTTGGAGGAATATAGTCCACCAGCTAACGGCTCGGTGCGCGTGACTCGAGATCGTTACGGCGTGCCGCACATTGTGGCTCGCGATATGCGAAGCCTGTTTTATGGAGCTGGCTATTGTCAAGCCGAAGACCAGATTGAAAATATTGCCTTAAATATGTTGCGTGGGCAGGGGCGAAGCGCCGAGTACGATGGTTTGTCTGCCTTGCCATTGGATCACTTGGTGCGTTGCCTTGACTTGCCGGGCCGCGCGGTTGAACACTACAAGTTGCTGACGGACAATGACAAGTTGATATTAGATGCGTTTGCTGCGGGTATCAACGACTATCTCGCAGCGCACCGCGAGACGACCGCCGACTGGATTCAGCCGGTAACTGCTGAGCAGGTGCTGGCGTTTTCCGATTATGTGGATGTGATTTTTACCGCTCGAAATTGCCAAGAAGATTTGGCCAAGGCGGGAATCCGCCTGGCAGACATGCAGAAGTTGCCCGAACACGAGCCGACGCTGTTGGGTTCCAATCAATTCGCGGTCGCGCCATCGCGCTCGGCCAGCCGCAGCGCAATTCTGTCGATGGATCCTCACCTACCGCACACCGGCTTCTTCCGCTGGTATGAAATGCATTTGGTTGGACCAGATATCAACGTGATGGGAGCCTGCTTCTATGGCTTGCCGACGATTGGCATGGGCCGCACCGCACGCAGCGCCTGGTGCATGACCGTCAATGGGCCCGACTTGGGGGACGTATTTAGCTTTCAACGCGATCCGTCGGATCCGGCGCTGCTAAAGACGACCAAGGGCTGGGAGCGGTTTGACATCGTTCAAGAAGTCTATCGCGTGAAAACTCCTTTGGGAGTTACGGAAATGAAATTGCCCAGGCAATCATCGCCGGTAGGTCCGGTCATGGTCAGCAAGGACAATGTCGCATATGCCTTCGCTGTTCCACTCTCGGATTCTCCCGACCGTTCGGCGCAGATGATGGCGATGGCCCAAGCCAAGAACGTAGCAGAATTTCGCAAGTCGTTGGAGCCTCTCGGTCTGGTGATGTTCAATATTCTGTACGCCGACGTCGATGGCGATATCTTTATCATTAGCAACTCTCGACTACCCAAGCGCGATTTGAGAATCGACAGCCACTCGATTCGCCCTGGTGATGAACAGTGGGCCCGCTGGCAAGGCTACCACCGCACCGCTGAGCTACCTCAGGTGCTCAATCCACCATGCGGTTATTTGCTAAATACCAACAGCGGACCGCAAAATGTGACCGAAGCGGTTGCTCCGCGGCCCGAAGATTTCCCGCCCTACTTCATGAGCCAGCAGATGAACTCTCGGTGCCGACGATTGACCGATTTGTTATCAGCCGACAAGTCGATCAGTTGGGACGAGGTACAGACTTATGCGACCGACACGCACTTGATCGGTGCCGATACGCTCGTTCCCAAAATAATAGCCGCCATCGACGAGGGCGCTGCGCAATTAGCCGATCAACGTGAAATTCTGGAGCAAGTTAGAACAGTGCTCAATGCCTGGGACCGCCGCACCGACGTCGAATCGCGCGGAGCGGTGCTGTTTTCCAGTATCGTCAGGCGCCGGGATTTTCAGACGGGAAACAGCCAAAGCGATCAAGCGGCCATTGTAGGCGCGGTCGTGAAGGCTGCTGCAGACGTTCAGACAACGTTTGGAAGGCTGGATTGCCCCTGGGGTGATTTCAGTCGCATTCGCCGAGGTGACGTTGAACTGGGAGTGGCCGGCAACGGAGTCCGCGAGGCAGCCCTGGATCGTTTGGGGTTGACTGCTTTACGGCCCACCGGTGGAGATATCAAAGAGGGCCGGCGCTACTGTCAGGTAGGTACCAGTTACGCAATGGTCGTCGATTTTAGCGGTGCTACCAGGTCGATCAGTATCTTGCCGTATGGCGTCAGTGAGAATCCACAGTCGCCTCACTTTGCTGACCAATTACCGCTGTACGCAGAGACAAAATACAAACCAGCTTGGTTCTTACCAGAAGAAATTCGTCAGAACGCGGAGAGCGAAGTGGTGCTGACGGCGAAGTAGACCTGCCCATTTTCGTCGCTGCACACGAATTCTTGTGCGTTTTAGTTGGTGGTCCAGGCACTTCGTGCGTGTCCATGATGTCAACTAGGTTAAAACTTTCAATAAATTCCACGCCAACAAGTTACCTGCGGCTATTTCGAATCGGCTGGAGGCTCGCGAGTTGGGCTACAGTTGCGTTATCTATGCCGCACGTAGCAACGTCTGCCGACCCGTCGCCGACCGTTGCGCAGGCCGAGCGTGGCTGGCAGCGGTTGCGCACCGAGCCCTATGCCAAAGCTGACCTACAGGCTGAACTGTTTGCCGAGCTATGGCAGGTATGGCCTGAGCCTCTTAAGCAGCGAGCGCAAGCCGCCTCCGACGCCGAGCGACGGAGAATGTCGTTTTCGCGCTATGGTTTGATCACAGATCCTGCTCGGCCCGATGGTCCACCGATTGGAGTCGTGGAAGATGGCCACGGCGGTTGGGTAATGAGTTGTCTGTCGTGTCACCAAGGTAAAGTTGCTGGACAAGTCATTCCCGGTGTCGGCAATTCACATTTTGCCTTTCAAACCTTGGTCGATGATGTCAATCGCGCTCAACTGCTGTTCAAGAAGCCGCGAAATCCAATGAATCAGATGTTTCCGTTGGGTGGCTCCAATGGGACGACCAATGCGCAGACGTTTAGCGTCTTTCTGACGGCCATGCGCGATAAAGAGCTGAATCAACTGCCGTTACCAATAATACCCAAGTTCCAACATCACGACCTGGACGCTCCGCCATTGTGGAATGTCAAAATTAAACGCAATCTGTATATCGATGGATTTGTGCCCAAGACGCATCGCGTGATCATGCAGTTTTCGTTAGTACCCACGAATGATCGTCAGGCGTTCATTCAGCGTGAAGATGCCTTCCGCGACATTCTGGATTGGATCGAATCGCTACCCGCACCTAAATATCCCTGGCCGGTTGACCAGCCTTTGGCCAACAGCGGCGAGGTCATCTATCGCCAAAGCTGCGCTCAATGTCACGGCACGCACGGTGCCGACGCCGACTATCCGGAGGTGATGGTGCCGATCGACGAGGTTGGTACCGACAGCGTACGCTTGACCGGCATGCCAGCCGAGCATCGTCGCTTCTATAGCGAGAGTTGGTTTGGTGAGTTTGGAAAGTTGGAAGTTGTCGAGCAGCCCGTGGGCTACATCGCGCCACCATTGAATGGTATTTGGGCCAGTGCGCCCTATTTTCATAACGGAGCAGTGCCAACGTTGTGGCATGTGCTGCATTCAGCCGAGCGACCGCGCGTGTGGTCACGCACCGAAGACGGTTATGATCAGCAACGCGTCGGGCTGGAGATCGTCACCTTCGATCGCCTGCCAGCCGAAAACCTTTCAGCCGAGGAAAGGCGACGATATTTCGACACCGCGCTTCCGAGCAAGAGCGCGTCCGGCCATTTTTTCCCCGACCCTCTCAGCGAAGATGACAAGCGAGCCTTGCTGGAGTACCTGAAGACGCTCTAGACCGTCGCCCCATCTAGCTAGCGTCGCCAGACGGTGCTCCAGCTGAATTTGACGCAGCGTACACGCCATCTACTGTGTACTCTAAACGTGCTCGCCCATTGTACGGCAAGTTGATTCGCAAGCTTGCCCTGAGCCTGTGACTGCGGTACTTCACGAATTCCTGCCAGCAGATTATGATCTTGCCTGTCGCAAAGGTCTGGTGCACACCAGCCGTTTGTGACTTCGTTCAGGCGATCGCTAAGCTGCATTTGGTCTGGGACCGGTGAGCTGTTGAGTGGCATGGCTGACCGGAATGGAGGGTAAGCGAATGGCTAGCGGCTTCATTGGAAATGAAGTGCCCCGTAAGGGGTTGCGGGTTCGAGTCCCGTGCCCTCCGCTGCAAGAATTCTCGACCGCAACTGGAGCGTGCCCAACCGTCGCTCGGCTGCAGGATGAGGCTCGAAGTGCTATTGATTCTGTAGCCTCCATGCGTCGTCCCCACCTTGCAGTGACTGCGTGACGCATTCGTGCAAAAGGTTGAACAGCCGCCACGCACGCCCAGCTTGGGAATGCATTAGCATAGATGTAGCCCTTTTTGTTTGTGCGGGGCCGGCGCGAGGCCAGGCTTCTGGTACCCAGGCGTGTTTGCCTTCTGCCACACGCTTTGAAGGAGAGTACCATTCAGCACCGCCCCGCTTGTCCCACCCGACAAATTGCATGAACGGTCACGACCGAATGAAGCTCTCAGCAAATCCTGGGCAGCATCGCCCCGGCGGGTAGATCCAGTGGAACATCGCGACCTAGGGAGCGGATGATGGTTACGGGGGCAACGTCGCGGCTGCGAACGTGACCGACAATGGTTGCGGCGCTGGCAATTTCTGTTTGGCGCAGGGTGTGGATCGCGGACGGGGCGCACTCTTGAGGTACGGCCAGTAGCATGGTGCCTTCATTGGCCACCAGCAGCGGATCGAGTCCTAACAGTTCGCACAGTCCGCGAGCTTCATCGGCTAACGGGATGTCCCGCTCGTGCAGGGTCAGCGTGTGATGGCTGGCGGTGGCCCATTCGTGCAGAACGGCGGCTACCCCGCCACGGGTGGCGTCGCGCATGGCTCGCACCGGTATGCCGGCTGCATGCAGCGCCCGGACAGCGGGCAGCAACAATCCGCAATCGCTACGGATCGTGTGCTGAATGGCCAAGGACTCGCGAGCAGTCATGACTGCCAAGCCGTGCTGCGCAATCGGGCCGGTAACAATTAATTGGTCGGTCGGTTGCAGAAGCGTCGGCTGGCTGCGCAGTCCAGGCAGCATTCGGCCAACACCGGTGGTGGTCACAAACATCTGGTCGGCAGCGCCAGCGGGTACGACCTTCGTATCGCCAGCGACGATTTGTACACCAGCCTCGTCCGCCACGCGCTTCATGCTGCGTAGAAACGTTTCCAACTGAGTCAGCGGAAATCCCTCTTCCAAGATCAGTGCGACGGCAATCCACAACGGCTGCGCGCCTGAAACGGCCAGATCATTCAGAGTACCTGTCACTGCCAGAGAGCCGATATCCCCGCCAGGAAAGACCAGTGGCGACACGACAAAGGCGTCAGTCGTCATGGCTAATGGACCATCCACGGCTGGCAATACAGCGGCATCGCCCAGTTCGCGTAAGGTATCTCCACCCAGGATGGGTAGAATCCATTGCTGGATAAGTCGTTGGCTTAGCCGCGCTCCATCACCATGAGCCAAACTGATCCTTTGGCCATCGGTCAGTAGAGGAACTGGGCAGAGCAAGCCACCCTCCGCGCGATTCATGAAGTCTAACTTTCTGACGGTTGGGGCGAGCCCGCAGTTGTATCCACAGCCGCCGGTGAATGGTAGGTGAAGTAGGCCGCGCAGGCCCCTTCGCTAGACACCATCGGTGCACCCAGCGGCTGTTGAGGTGTACAGGTCAGGCCAAAGTGAGGGCATTGTGGCGGACGCATGCGTCCGGTCATCACTTCACCACTGCGACATCCATGGTCTACGTCGACGGTGCAGGCGGGCTGATCAAGCTGCGCCAGCGCATCAAATTGTGCGTACTGAGGACGCAGCACCAGCCCTCCATGGGCAATCCTGCCCATGCCGCGCCATGTCTGATCACTGATCTGAAAGACCTGGTCCAGGAGCCGCTGAGCATTCTCGTTGCCGGCACTACGGACGCTGCGCGGATAGGCGTTCACCACATCAACATCCCCGCATTCCAACATCCGTATACATTCAAAAATTCCTTGTAGCAAATCGACCGGCTCGAAGCCGGTCACTACCACTGGCATGTTGTAACGCTGGACAAACGGTTGGTAAACCTGATGGCCCATCACCGTACAGACATGCCCAGCAGCTAAAAATGCTTGAACCTGGTTATGCGGCGCACTGGCGATCGCTTCCATCGCCGGCAACACACGCACATGGACCGATAATACTTTGAAGTTTTTCAGTGCTAGTCGCTCCGCTTGTAATACGGCCAAGGCGGTCGCTGGAGCTGTCGTCTCGAAGCCAACCGCCAGGAACACGACTTGTGACTGAGGCGATTGGCGAGCCATGGTCACCGCATCCAGCGGCGAATAGACGACGCGCACCTCGGCACCGCGACTCTTAGCCTGCTGCAGGCTGCCATCGGTTCCCGGCACGCGGAGCATATCTCCGAAACTGGCCAAGATCGTTCCCGGTCGCTGAGCCAAGGTAATGGCCTGATCGATGGCCCACACGGGCGATACGCACACCGGGCAGCCGGGGCCATGCAGTAGCTGCACGGCGTCGGCCAGCGCTTGATCCACCCCGTGTCGCAAAATGCCGTGTGTCTGCCCACCACAGACCTCCATCAACGTCCAGCGACGCGTGGCCAAACGCTGAATCTTTTCGACCAACTGCGTGGCCGTGCGCGCATCGCGATATTCGTCGACATGTTTCATGGCTGGTCTCCGCCGAGTTCTTCGAAAACCTCTGGTTGCGATAGTTGACTCAGCAACTGCTCAGCGGCCTTAGTATCAACCAAACTAATAGCCACACCGGCATGCACGATCACATAGTCGCCTTCGCGAGCTTCGGGCACACACGACAGATTGCACACGCGGCGCACGCCCAAAAAATCCACTTCCGCTTCACAGAACGGTGGCTGTCTTTCAACCCACCGCACCACCTGTCCCGGAATCGCTAAGCACATGCTGTGGCCTCCACTTGAGCCAGCGCTACGGCCAATTGCCCAGCTGCCAAGCCACCATCATTGATCGGAATTTTGGAGGGGATGGCCAGCGCTATACCCGATGATTCTAGGTCTTCGATCATCAATTGCAACAAAACTCGATTCTGAAACACGCCTCCTGCCAGCACCATCGGCAACTCTGGAAATAGTCGGTGGATTTGGCTGGCTAGTCGAGCGATGGTGCGGTGGAATCTCATGGCTACAGCCGATCGCGGCAGGCCGTGCTGAAGGTCGCAGACAACTGCACGCATCATCGGTCGCCAATCGAGTTCATGCTCGATTTCCGAGTGAGCTAGCTCCATGGAGTGGATGGGCAATGGATAGTGACCGGTGGCCGCTGGATCACACAGCGTTTCAAGCAGTGCTGCGAAGTGTCCTTCATAGCCCACTGACTGGCAACCTAGTTCGCCAGGCAGAACCAGTGCGGCGACCGCATCGAACAGGCGACCCATGCTCGTGCTCCAAACGGTGGACGGACTGTCTGCCAGCCAGGCCGTCGCCCGCCCACGACTAGTGGCTGGTACGAAAGGTTGAGCTTGAAACGATCCGTCCCATCTCTGAACCTCACTAATCATGGCTGCTGCAATGCGCCAAGGTTCGGAAATTGCGATCTCGCCGCCGGGCAATTGAAACGGTCGCAGCGAGGCGACGCGCTTAAAATCACTGAGCGAAGCGACAAGTGTCTCACCTCCCCAAATCAACGTATCGGTGCCCAAACCCGTACCGTCCCAAGCCAGTCCAAGCACCTGCTGTTCGCACCAACCCGCCTCCAACATGCCACTGGCGATATGTGCGTGGTGGTGCTGGACAGCAACCAGACGCAGTGATTGTCTGGCGGCCACTTCCCTGGCCCATTGAGTAGTGAAATAATCCGGGTGGCAATCATGTACAACGACCGTCGGTCGGCAGCCGTATAGTGTGCAGCAATCGTCGATTTGCTGTATCAGTCTGCGGCGTGATTGAGTTGTAACCATGTCGCCCATGTGTGGTCCCAAGACCGCTTGATAACCATTGCACAGCGCCAAGGCAACCTTTTGATGCCCACCGACCGCTACGACCTGGTGTCGTAATAACCGTTCTGGTATTGGCAATGACAAAGGAGCCAAGCCGCGAGCTGACCGCACCGTGACTTGCCGGCTCCCCACATTTTGAACTACGCTATCGTCGATTGGTCGCCGTATCGTGCGATCGTGGTCGATCCAATGATCAGCCAAGGGAAACTCGGGGTCTAACTCTTCAAGGCTGCCATAGAGAATCGGCTGACTTTCCACGTTAGCGCTAGTAACCACCAGTGGGCTGATGTGCGCGGCTAGCCAGACATGCAGCGGCGTTGTCGGCAGCATGATGCCTAGGCTGCCCAGACCGCAGGTGATACTCTCAGGCAACGTCTGACTGCCGACTTGCGGGCTGCGTAGTTGGCAGATTACGATTGGCCCAGCGGGTCCGGCCAGCGTTACTTCGTCGTCTGGCTGCAGGATGGCCAGTTTTCGCGCCGCTTCCAAATCGGCGACCATTACTGCCAGTGGTTTGGCCGGTCGTCCCTTGCAGGTTCGCAAACGCTTGACTGCCAAATCATCAGAGGCATCGACTATGAGCTGATAACCCCCCAGTCCTTTGACACCTAGAATGCCACCGGATTGCAAGCAGGCCAAGCTCTGGTCCAGGCCAGTCAAGGACGGTCCACAGCGCGGACAGCAAGTGGTTTGTGCGTGAAAGCGGCGGTCCGAGCTACACTGGTATTCACGTTGACACACATCGCACATTTCGAACGCTGCCATGCTGCTGGAAAATCGCTCGTATGGCATCGTCTCGATTATCGAGTAACGCGGTCCGCATTGGCTGCAACTGGTCAGCCAATAGCCATAGCGATGATTATCTGTATTGGCTATCTCCTGGCGACAAGCGCCGCAGACGACGCGATCGACGGGAACAGACGTGCGGAGGTTGACTGGGAGTGAGTGTTCGACAATGTGAAACGAGCAGGTGTGGCTAGGCGGAGCGGACTCCAAAAGCATATCCGCGACATGGCCTCCCTCAGGACAGGTTGCAGTACACAGCTCAGTGAAACGCCTGATCTTATCGGGTTGGCCTTCGACATGCACCTGAACACCGTGCGGCGTGTTGGCTACCCAGCCATGCAGATCTAGCTGTTCAGCCAGTCGCGCCAGCGCGGGGCGGTAGCCGATGCCTTGGACCTGCCCCAGCAGCGTCAGACGCAGAGCCGCGGTTGATCCTACGGTTGCTTGGTGGTCGGTGTCAGTCAGACTCATGGGGTTAGCCTAGTCTCTGCTTGAGAGCCCAGCAGAGTTCGCCGTCTTTCTTCTAGGTGCTCATACCATGTCTGGATGCCCTGACCGCGCAGCGCGCTGATCTGCAGCACTTCTAAATCCGGCTGAACTTGCCGAGCATCCTGAATGGCATTGGATACATTGAAGGGTACATAGGGCAACAAGTCCAGTTTGCTAATGACTAACGTGTGGCTGGAACGAAACATTTTGGGGTATTTGCCGGGTTTGTCATCGCCGTCGGTAACGCTCAGCATAACGACCCGCAGGTGCTCCCCTAGATCGTGGCTGGCCGGGCAGACCAGATTGCCCACGTTTTCGATAAATAGAAAATCGACTTGCGGATCTCCGAGAGCTTGGAGCCCTCGACCAACCAATGGCAATTCCAAGTGACAGGCTCCACCGGTGGTCAGTTGCGCCACCGGAGTCCACGGCGACAGTCGCTGGGCATCGCGATCGGTCTCTAAATCGCCAACCAAAACCGCCATTGTATGACGCCCTTGCCAATGTTTGGCGGTCGCTTCAAGCAGGGCTGTCTTTCCGGCACCGGGAGATGAGACCATGTTCACGACCAGCGTACCGCGCTTTGTCATACGCCGACGATGTTCAGCTGCGTCAGCCCTCTGTTCCGCCAACACGTCTCGACGAACTGTCACGCGTAGATGTTCTGTGGTATTCATGAGAAGGCTCCTGTCGGCGATACGGAGTGTAGGTCGACGCTGACGAGTATCAGCGAATCACCGCCAGTAACGCGCAGCTGTCGGCTACTGCAATGCGGGCAGATAAAATTGGCTTTTTCGAGCGTGGCCGAGCGGCCACAGTGTTGGCACTCGACGCTCAGCGACACACGTTCGACAATCAGCTCGATTTGGCGACCATATTCGTCCAGCGTGCACTGCTGAAATGCGGATTGCAAAAGACAATCTTCGACTCCAGAAAGCGGTCCGACCTGAACACACACAGCAGCAATTTCGGTATCGGGGTGTAGTGCATGAACTTGGCCCACCTGCCGCAACAATGCCTGGGCTAGCGAAAATTCGTGCATCGAAGTTAGTCCTTGGCCTATTGGTTCTGACAAAATTTAGCCACCGTCGCCCGACGGTGGCTACGTTTGTAACTGGCAATGCTCAGCGATCATCAAGGCCACATTCTCGGCCCAATGGTTGATCTGCGGACTGGGCGGAAGTTGTGCCGCGAAGGAGGCGCCCTGCACGGCCCAGATCGTGACGGACGCAGGTAATTGCCCCACGGCTTCAGCTAACTCCAAGGTGGCTTTCAAATCAAAATCGTGCGTACCTGCCCAGCGAAAATCGTCCAATTGATCGTTGGGGAATTTTAGTTGCCGCACGGAGCCCGGGGTGCCTTTACTTATACAGGCATCCACTACCTGCAGATCCGTAACTCCCTCTAACCAGTTCAGCAGATCGAGCGGCGTTTGGGCGCTGCGAACGATTACGGACAAGTCCGGCTTCGCTGCGAGTATGCGGGCTACTTCCCAGCCAAGGCGGTCATCGCCATGTGTGCTGCCAACGCCGACCACCAGACAAGTGGCGCGGTGCGGCGGCAATTCACATGACCGATCGAATTCAGAACGAACTACCCAATCACCGTCTGGCGAAACACCGCTTTCAGATTTGCCGACGTCGCACACCCTGCGTTATCCTCCCCTTTCGATACGTAGTTTCAAAAAATGCGTCGAGCAACTGATGCACGGATCATAGGTCCTAACTAGCTGTTCGCAACTCAACGCAATCGCTGCTTCCGGCTGCTGGACGATCGACGGCAACAATTGTCGCAAATCGGCTTCGATCTGAGCTTGATTCTGCGACGTGGGCGGCACAATTTTGGCAAAGGCGATGCGACCTTGGTCGGTGACCTGGTAGCGATGATAGATCAATCCGCGTGGGGCTTCGGTGACTGCACAGCCTGTGCCGCCCGGACCAGGCGTATGAGGCGCGCGAGGCACAGGTGGCGGACAATAGTCTTTCAGCCACCGCAGACCCTCCTCAAAAGCGTGAACTAGCTCAATCGCACGAGCGATGATGCTGCGATGTGGATTGTAACACGGCGTCGTGAAGCCAATTTCGTCTGCCACTCGGCGGGCGGTGTCCGAAAGCTGATCGCGATTGAGATTGACTCGAGCCAGTGGGCCCACAAAATACTCGCGGCCCGACGGAATTCGACGCGACTGTAACGCTGTCGAATGTGGCACATGTTGTTCGTCGAAGTGTTGCTCGTACTCCTCGTGCGGTACGCTGAGGCCGTCCGAACAGGCAACGCGGCCTTCGATAATGGCGTATTCGGCGGGATGCTTGAGCGCTACGAAATCATAGTTGCCTTGGAAGTCGGGAAACGGCAGGCCAGCTACCCAGCGCGCGGTTTCACAGGCGGCTTGCAGGCCCCACTCAAAATCCGGAATCAGGCCAAGCAGATCAGCGCGGGGCGGCAAACGGTAAAATCCGCCCACGGCCAAGTTGACCGGATGGATGGCGCGCCCTCCCAAAACTTCCAGCAAGCGATTGCCATACTTCTTCATGCGCAGGCCGCGTTGGACTTGTTCTGGAAACTGCCGCGCCAACTCGATCCCGCTCGCACAGCCAAAGAAGTCCGGTGCATGTAATAGGTGAATATGCAAGGCATGGCTCTCAATCCATTCACCACAATAAATCAGCCTCCGTAAGTTGCGAATCTCGGGTTGAATAGTCACGCCTAGCGCTGCCTCCAGCGCCTGGACGGCGGTCATTTGATAGGCGATCGGGCAGATACCGCAAATCCGGGCGGTGATATCGGCTACATCCTCAAAACTGCGATCGCGCAGAAAGGCCTCGAAAAAACGTGGTGGCTCGTAAATGGCGAGCTGCACGTCACGGACTTGATCGCCATCTAGCTTGACAACTAGAGCGCCTTCGCCCTCGACGCGCGTCAACACGGGGACGCGAATCAATCGCTGGTTGGCTGAGGAATCAGTCATGGTCAACAGTCAGGCTAGGGTGCAACGGCTTGGGCTGGCCCGCGATGTTCCACAACCTCTGGCTTTCCTGAGAAAATGCCGGCGCGTAGGTATTGAAACTCTGCAGACACAAGGCAGCATCGGCGGCCGGCATTCGCGGGCGGAGGATATGATCGCTCTGACTGGTCATGTTGGGCTGCCGTGTGGGACCAAAACAACCGTAACAACCTCGGTCGTAGGCAGGGCAGATTGAGCCACAGCCAGCTTGCGTGACTGGTCCCAGGCAAGCCAGACCTTGGGCTACAACTACGCAGACGGTACCGCGCCGCTTGCAAGGCTGGCACACGCTTTCGGTCGAGGTGCGAGGACGCTGACCTGCGACTAACGAAGCGATCACTTCCAGCAGTTGATGTTTGTCGATCGGGCAGCCACGCAGTTCGAAATCGACTTTTACGTGCGCCGAAATGGGTGTCGATGTGGCCAGCGACTGGATGTAGCTGGGGTGAGCATAAACGGCTCGCAAGAAATCTTGGTGGTCGGCAAAATTGCGCAACGCCTGTACGCCGCCAGCCGTAGCACAGGCGCCTATCGTAACCAGATACTTCGAATCGGCTCGCAACCTTCGTACACGATGTCGATCCTCCTCGGTCGTGATGGAACCTTCCACCAAGGCAACATCATATGGCCCGGGTTCCAGATGGCTGGACGCTTCGGCAAAGTGTGCGATGTGGACCGCCTCGGCGATGGACAACAACTCGTCCTCGGCATCCAGCAAAGTCAGCTGGCAACCGTCGCAGGATGCAAACTTGATGACTGCCAGTCGGGGCTTGTTAGGCATGGCTACAGATCCCTCACATTCATCAGAGTCTTGATCGCGTCATAGCGAAAGACTGGTCCATCGCGACAGACCAACTGCGGGCCGACTTGACAGTGGCCGCATAGTCCCACAGCGCACTGCATATGGCGTTCAATAGACAGCCAGATCATCGATTCGGGCACTCCGCGTTTTAAGGCGCTCAGCGCCGAGTAGTGCATCATGACCTCCGGTCCACAAGCCATGACCATCGTTTCCTGGGGTCGCGACAGAGGCAAGCGATCCAGCAGCAGTGGTACCACCCCCACCGCTCCCTGCCACTGAGCATCGGCGCGATCTACGGTGGTCTGTACATCGATATCGTGAGCTTGCCAGCCAGGAATTTCGGGTGCATACAGCAGCAAGTCTGGCGATCTCGCACCGTGCAGCAGCACCACGCGACCGTAGTCTTGGCGGTGTTGGATCAATTGATAAATCACTGGTCTGAGTGGTGCCAGTCCGATGCCACCTGACAATAATACCACATCGCGTCCCCGGCAAGCTTCCATGGGCCAGGGCGTGCCAAATGGACCGCGAACACCCAATTGATCGCCAATGGACAGCTGGGCAATCGCCTCGGTGACTCGCCCAACCACGCGAATGGTGTGAATCATCTGACTACCGTCGCTGGCCGGTGATCCGCTGTGGCTAATCGCTGACTCTCCGCAACCTGGCAGATACAACATATTGAACTGGCCAGGCTGAAACCGATAGGCGGCAGCCTGGCCGGCGTCCAGAAGTCGCAGGCTATAGGTGGCTACCGCGTCCAGCTCGTTCGCAATGGACTCGATCACTGCTACCTGAGACAGCCACGGATTATGGGCTGGCGATACTGAATGGGGTACAACAGGACTCATTCCGTGGACTCCGCACACAGAGTGGCTACTTCTTGAGTCAAGTCGATACCGACCGGACACCAAGTAATGCAGCGACCGCAGCCGACGCAGCCTGATGAACCAAATTGATCAATCCACGATGCCAACTTGTGAGTCAACCACTGGCGATAGCGTGAGCGAATATCACCGCGAACCGAACCGCCGCTGGCATGGCTAAAGTCAAAATTGAAACACGAATCCCAACGGCGTTGGCGAACCACCTGCTGATCGGTCAAGTCGGTCACTTCGTCGACAGAATGGCAAAAGCAAGTTGGGCAGACCAGCGTGCAATTGGCACAGCCCAAACAGCGCTGTGCCACATCGGACCATTGTGGATGTTCCAGCCGTGAGAGTAGTTTGTCGTGAATGTCTTCCGTCGGCATGTGTCGCTGAATTTGATCCACCGCGCGCTGTCGAGCTGCCTGCGCCGCAGATAATTCGTGCTCACTAGCCGCTCGAAGCGGCAGTTGACGGGCAATATCCTGTCCCCGCTCCGTTGCCACTTCGACCAGAAATCCCGAGTCAATTTCGGTCAGGGCTAGATCAAAGCCTGCTGTGCAGCGCGGACCGGTATTCATCGAGGTGCAGAAGCAGGTAGAGGCAGCCTGAGTACAGTT
This sequence comes from Pirellulaceae bacterium, assembly GCA_019636385.1. Classification (NCBI taxonomy): domain Bacteria; kingdom Pseudomonadati; phylum Planctomycetota; class Planctomycetia; order Pirellulales; family Pirellulaceae; species Pirellulaceae bacterium. The sequence goes on from JAHBXT010000003.1 coordinate 321,265, forward strand.
GACAGCAATGATGAGCAGTGCCTGTCGCCGCTGACTGTAGACCGGGTCGCAATACTCCCCGTTCATGAACACTCGATCTTGGATAGCAATCGCCGCCAGTTCGCAGGCACGAACACCCAACAGCGCAAAGCGCCGCTCCGCAATCGGTAGTTCATGCATGGTCCAGCCATCAGCCGTCTTCTTGGAGGTCATCAACTGCTGAAGGGGAGGAAACAGGTATTTTTTCCAAGAATGCGGGCCGACGACATAGCCAAAGATAGCGTCGTCATCGCGCCGCTGGAGTCGATATTGGCCGGGCTCTTGCACATCGGTCCAACCCACTGGCAATTGGTCAACTCGGTCCACCTGATCGTAGACGATCGCCTGCTGATCCACACGTGGCCCCACTACCTCGTAGCCTTGGGCTTGCACAACGTCCAGCAAAGTCTGCAACTCCTGGGTGCTCATGAACCAAACGGTGTGGGGCAGCCCTGCTTCTGCAACCGTCGATTGTTGTGGACTCATGCCGTGCATCCCTCTAGGCGCCTACCGAGCTGGTCACAAACAGGTCCAGCAACTGCAGCCGCGTAGCCAGCAGCCGCTTGGCCAGTGCGGTGGCCACGGCCTTCATGAATTCGTAGCCGAGCTGAGGATTGTCGCCCATCAAATCTTGCAGCGTATGACAATCCAGCGCCAATAACCTGGCAGGTCGCACACAGACAGCCGAGCAGGTCATAGTACCTGCGGCTAGCACCGCCGACCACGCAACCAAGTCGCCATCGCCTAGACTCAATATGCGCTGAGCACCTCGGCCTGGCACCGACATCAACAGGTCGACCTGTCCTTCCAGCATGACGTAGACATAATGATTCGACTGGCCTTCGCGAAACAGATACTGACCTTGGTCCAAGTCGATTGCCGTGGCCTGTGCCGCCAATAGGCTGAGATTCTGTGGCGATAAGTGCTCGCCAAAAATCGTTTTGTCCATTCGCTCGCGGAATTTGTTATGCACGACAATACTTCCGGATAGAAGACCAAAGAAATCGTAAGATCGCAGGTTACACCGATACCAGCAGCGGTCGCTCATTATATCGCTTCGAAACAGTTCTTGGCGACAGGGGCTTGTGAATGCGGTGCGATCAAGTCGATTTACCACCTGACGCGCGTTATTTTCACAATCTGCGATTTTTCAAATCGCGCGCTGCGAAAACGTGCCGACGATTTAGGTTCAAGCGCTGCGACTAAGCATCACGGCATACGCGATGTGTGGAGTGTGACGAGATCGAAACGATGAGGTATGATAACGGAGACGCAGATTGGCAGTCGGAGTAGCTGGTCAGGTCTGCGGCGGATAGAGAGGGTAGTGCGTTGACAACGTTGCTCACAGCCGTGTTGGCCATCGCTACGCTAGCGGTAGCGTTGGGCGTGTTGCTGGTGTTAGCCAATCGTTGGCTGGCGGTAGAAGAAGATTCTCGCATCGATGCGGTTGAAGAGTTGTTGCCACATACCAATTGTGGAGGTTGTGGCTTTCCAGGTTGTCGCGCGTTTGCTGAAGCGCTTGTCGCCGGAAAAGCGCTACCGGCACAATGTACCGTGAGCCCTCCGTCGGGTCACGCGCGAATTGCCGCGCTGTTGGGGGTTGAGGCGGGAGTATTCGAAAAGCGAGTGGCTCGCTTGGCCTGCGCAGGTGGAGACAATGTGGCTCGCCATCGAGCCCGCTATCGGGGTTTACAATCCTGTGCGGCCGCCGGACTGGTCTCGGGTGGAGGCAAGAGTTGCTTCTGGGGCTGTTTGGGCCTGGCCGATTGCGAGCAGGCCTGCTCGTTTGACGCCATTACGATGAATGAGCATCGCATTCCGGTGGTGGACGAGGACTTGTGCACCGCCTGTGGGGATTGCGTGCGTGCTTGTCCCAAAGACCTATTTTCTATCCACGCTGTCAGCCATCGCCTGTGGGTCGCTTGTCGATCTCAAGAGGCCGGCGATCAAGTCTTGGAAGAATGCCAAGTTGGTTGTACCGCTTGTGGTCGCTGTGCGATGGATGCTCCACAGTATGTGCAGATGGCCGGTAATTTGCCGGTGGTGGATTACAGCCACGTTGGTATCAGCGCTGCGGCTACGCAACGCTGCCCCACGGGTGCCATCGTCTGGATGAATCCCCGAAGCGGCAGTACGAAGGGGCAGGCGGCCGCCTCTATCTTTCGACAACAGCCATTGAAAGATGTTCCAACTTAAAAGGCAACGCATCAATTCATTAGCATCGAACACCCTCAGGACTTTCAATCCGTTATGAACAAACAGATGCATTTCAAGTACCCGGGAAATTTAGCAGCGGTTGACGGCAATACTGCGGTCATTTTGTGTGAACGCGAAGCCAGCGATGCTGCCGGAGCTTATCCGATTACTCCCTCAACACAGATGGGCGAAATGTGGGCTGAGGAGACGGCCCGCGGCCATCTGAATATCTCCGGACGTCCCTTGATTTTCATCGAGCCGGAAGGCGAGCATGCCGCCGCCGCAGTCACCGCCGGGCTGTCGATGACCGGGTTACGAGCCATCAACTTTTCTTCGGGCCAGGGAATCGCCTACATGCACGAGTCATTGTACGCGGCGGTCGGCAAGCGGTTGACCTATGTGCTGAATATCGGTGCTCGGGCGATGACCAAAGCTAGCTTGAACGTTCATGCTGGCCACGACGATTACCACTGTATTGACGACACTGGCTTCTTTCAAGTGTTCGCCAAGGATGCCCAAGCTGTCGCCGATCTCAATCTCATCGCCCATCGGCTGGCCGAATTAGCGTTGACGCCCGGAGCGGTTGCACAAGATGGTTTTTTAACGACGCATTTGATCGAGTCGATTAGGGTGCCTGAGCGGGGGTTGATTGCCGAGTATCTGGGACGCGCCGAGGACATGATCGACACGCCAACCCCCGCCCAGCGTATCGTTTTCGGCCCACAGCGGAGAAGGATTCCCGAATTGTGGGACGTGGACAATACTTTGATGATCGGCGTCGTCCAGAATCAAGATGCCTACATGCAAAGCGTGGCAGCGCAGCGGCCTTTTTATTTCCAGCACATACCACAACTGTCTCAGCAGGCGTTTGATGAATACTATTGTCTGACCGGGCGGCGCTATGATCGCGTCCAAGGCTATCGCACCGAAGACGCCGATTATCTGCTATTGGGGCAAGGCAGCCTGGTTTCCAACGCCGAAGTAGTCGTGGACTACCTGCGAAATACGCGCGGCATCAAAGTCGGCGTGGTCAACTTGGTGATGTTTCGTCCGTTTCCCGATGATGCCCTCAGTCACATGCTGAAGGGCAAAAAAGGCGTGGCCGTTTTGGAACGCGTCGATCAGCCATTGGCTGTTGAACTGCCGATCATGCGTGAGGTGCGCGCCACCGTCAGCCGCTGTTTAGAAAACGGTCGTGATCCCCAGCATCAGCCTTTTCCCGGTTTGGCCTGCTACGCCAAGCCGGACGATGCGCCATGGTTGTACTCCGGCTCGTTCGGACTGGGCAGCCGCGACTTACAGCCTGAAGGGATTATCGCCGCGATCGAGAACATGTTGCCAACCGGTGCGAAACGCAAGTTCTTCTATCTGTCGATCGACTTCTTGCGCGACCCTCCGGCCAGTCCCAAGCAGCGCATTCATCAGGAGGAGATCGAGAGCAGTTACCCGCAGGTGCGACAATTGGCCCTGCGCGGCTCGGAGAATCCCAACTTGATGCCACCTGGCAGTATCACGGTGCGGATGCACTCGGTGGGTGGCTGGGGAGCCATCACCACCGGCAAGAATCTAGCGATGACGCTGTTCGACTTGTTGGGCTACCACATCAAGGCCAATCCCAAGTACGGTTCGGAGAAAAAGGGCCAGCCCACCACCTATTACCTGTCAGCTGCGCCTGAACCGATTCGCATCAACAGCGAGTATTTTTATGTGGATGTCGTCTTGTCACCCGATCCCAACGTATTCCATCACACCAACGCACTGGCAGGCATCAAGGAAAGTGGTGTGCTGATTTTGCAGAGCGACCTGCCGGATGCGGCGGCCGTGTGGCGCAGTATTCCGGCCCCCTACCGCGAAATCATTGTGAAGAAGAATGTGCAGCTGTTCTATCTGGACGCCTTTGCCATCGCGCGACAAGAGGCTAACGATCCGGATTTGCAACTGCGGATGCAAGGTATTGCCTTTCAGGGGGCCTTCTTCGCTTCAGCCCCCATCACCAAGCAGGCCGGACTGAGCGACGAAAGACTGTTGACAGCCATACGCCAGCAACTGGAAAAGAAATTCGGTAGCAAGGGCGCACGAATCGTCGAAGATAACATGCGTGTGGTCCAGCGAGGTTTCATGGAGCTGCACGCGGTGCCCCACGGACCTGTCGCCGATGATCCGTCAGTGGCCAAGCCAACTGCGGGTCATCCACAGTTACCCATGCTGCTCAAACGCCAGCCCCAGAGTCATTTGGCTGCGTCCGACATCCATCGCTTTTGGGAACAGACCGGCAGCTTCTATGCACGCGGCCAGGGTCAAGACAGCATCAGCGATCCGTTCATCGGGCTGAGTCTTGTGCCAGCAGTGACCACGCTGTTTCGCGATATGACAGGCATTCGCTTTTCGCATCCTCAGTGGATTTCGGAAAACTGCACGGCCTGCGGCAATTGCTATACCGTCTGCCCCGACACTGCCATCCCCGGTTTGGTTAGCGAAGTGTCGCAAGTGTTCGAGACGGTCATCCAGCGCCTGCGCAAGCAAGGTCGATCTATCCATCATTTGCCCAAAGCGGTGCGCGATATCGAACGCCTTCTCCGACCGATGCTGGTGGAAAGCTCGCCTAAAGACAAGGTGGCCTGGCTACTGGAAGACGCCATCGACAAGACTCTGGAGCAGTCCCAACTCGACGAGGCTCAGCGGGTTGAGCTTAAGCAAGAATTGAATTGGTTTCGTGAAGATCTGTCCAATTTCCGATTCGCCTTGTCACAGCCCTATTTTACGGCTCACGAAAATTCGCAGCCGGGCAGTGGCGGCTTGTTGAGTATTACCGTGAATCCCTACACCTGCAAAGGGTGCATGGAATGTGTAGCCGTCTGCCACGACGATGCCCTGCGCGTCACACCCCAAACGGCCGACAGCGTTCAGCAACTACGGCGTGGCTGGGAGTTCTGGCTGGACCTGCCCAATACCCCGCGTCGCTTCATACGCGTAGACGACCTAAATGAATGTGTCGGAGCCCTGCACACGATTCTGCTGGACAAACAGAATTATCAAGCCTTTGCCAGCGGCGAAGGAGCCTGCTTGGGCTGCGGTGAAAAGACCGTGATGCATCTATTTGTCAGCACCGTAGAGGCACTCATGCAGCCGCGTATCGACAAGCATGTGCAGCATTTGAGCGATCTGATTGAGCGGCTTGAGAAACATCTACGGTTGAAGTTGATGCACGGCGTTGATGTCAGCAATCCGGCAGTGGTCGAAAACCTGTTGCGCGACGCAGGTAAGGGTGATGTTACGCTGGCTACCATCGCCGACGACTTGCAGCAGCGCACCGGCGGGCAGGCGATCGACCCGCAATGGCTGCGGCGCATCAGCGGATTGATTGCTGAGCTGAAGCAGTTGCGCTGGAAGTATACCGAAGGTCATACGCGCCGCGGACGGGCACGCCTGGGAATGCTGAACGCCACCGGCTGCTCCTCTGTCTGGGGTAGTACCTATCCGTACAACCCCTATCCGTTCCCTTGGGCTAATCATCTGTTTCAAGATGCTACCTCGCTGGCCATGGGCGTGTTTGAGGGCCACATGCAGAAGATGGCGCAGGGCTTCAAGGCGATTCGTCTGGCCGAATTGGAACTGGACGGTCGCTATGATCCTTCCGTACACGACCGGGAGATGACCTACTTCAATTGGCAACAGTTCAGCGACCAGGAATGGCAACTCTGCCCGCCCGTAGTCGCCGTGGGAGGCGATGGTGCAATGTACGATATCGGCTTCCAGAACTTGTCGCGAATGATGATGACGGGCAAGCCAATCAAGGTGCTTATTCTGGATACCCAAGTCTACTCGAATACCGGTGGGCAGGCCTGCACGTCCGGTTTCTGGGGGCAGATTTCGGATATGGCACAGTACGGTCAGACGCTGCAGGGTAAAGCCGAAATCCGCAAGGAAATCGGCCTGATCGCCATGGCGCATCGCACCAGTTATGTCATGCAAAGCACGATTGCGCACGCCAACCACATGATCGAAGGCTTTGTGCGTGGACTCAACTCGCGCCGCCCCGCCTTGTTCAATCTGTATACATCCTGTCAGCCCGAACATGGCATTGGGGACGACAAGAGTTTTAATCAAGCCAAGCTGGTGGTCGAATCTCGCGCCTACCCGCTCTTCCGTTATGACCCTGACGCGGGTGTGCGACCCGAGGAATGTTTTGATCTGGAAGGCAACCCAGATCTGGAGCGCGATTGGCCCGTTTACCGGTTACCCTACCAAGACGGGCACCGCCAGCGGACGATGGAGTTACCAATGACCTTTGCTGATTTCGCGATTACGGAGAATCGCTTCCGCAAGCATTTTCGCGTTGCCCCACCCGACACGTGGAACGAGAACATGCTGCCAATCGCTGAATTCTTGGAGCTATCCGTGGAGGATCGTCAAGATCGATTCCCATTTGTCTGGAGCGTGGACCGCCAGGGACAGTTGCAGCGATTGTTGGTGGCCAGTCCTATCGTGCATTCGTGTGAAGACCGCCGCAATTTTTGGACGATGTTGCGTTCGCTGGCGCGGGTCGGAGAATCCAAGCTGGATAGCACGGCCATGGAAGCCAAAATTCGTCGCCAGGTCGCCCAGCGATTGGCCAGCAATATCTTGCAATTGGCGCTGGGCGAAGCAGGGGACGTGGATGTAACAGAGGTAGCTCTGGCGGCAGGCTTGACAGAGGATGCCACAGCCGCCGGCGCCACAAGCACGGTCGCCGACACCGCACCAGTCAGCCATGGCCAGACCGCCGCCGCGGCAGGCTATCAGCCGCCATGGATTGAAACCCCGCGTTGCACCTCATGCAACGAGTGCATCCAAATCAATCCCAAGATTTTTGAGTACAACTCGCAGAAGAAAGCCATTATCAAAGATGCTCAGGCGGGTCCTTACCAAGACCTGGTCAAGGCCGCCGAGCGGTGTACAGCTCGCATTATTCATCCAGGGTTGCCACCGCAGCCTTATGAGAAAAGTGTAGAGAAATGGATTGCGCGTGGAGCGAAATATAACTGATGCTGGACCTGTGGCACTGGCTCTTCCCGAATCCGACATTTGCGCATGGCATTCATCCACCTGAAGCCAAGGGCGATACTTGTGGTTTGCCCATACGGCAATTTCCCTTTGCGCCGCAACTGGCTGTGCCCCTGTCGCAGCACTTGGGCAAACCGGCCGTGCCGATAGTTCGAGAAGGTCAGGAGGTAGAACGCGGTCAATGCATCGCCGAGCCAGATGGATTTATGTCGGTAGCCATGCATGCACCGGCCACAGGGGTCGTGACGCAGCAGACACTGGTGCCCAGCATTCTCGGTCGCATGGTGCCGGCGCTAGTCATTCAACCGCATCCGGGTTCGACTCAAGAGGTTCTGCCCGGCGCAGCGTGCGACTTGGAAACGGCCAGCGCGGATGACATTGTACAGGCTATTCAGCAAGCCGGTATTGTGGGGCTAGGTGGAGCTGGCTTTCCAACGCATGCCAAGTTACGTATACCAACTGGTAAACCAGTAGACACATTGCTGATCAACGGCGCCGAATGCGAGCCTTACTTGACGACCGATCATCGCGTTATGCTAGAACATGCCGGCGATGTGCTCACGGGCATAAGCTATGTTCACAAGGCGATTGGTGCGCGGCGGGTGATTGTTGCCGTTGAGGCGAATAAGCCGGACGCAGCCGAAACACTGAGACGCGAAATCGACCGGCGGAGATTGGGTTCAGGCCAGCCTGACATCCAGGTGGTTGTGTTGCCTGTTAAGTATCCACAGGGCGCCGAAAAAATGCTGATTACAGCACTTACCGGCAAGCAGGTGCCCTCGGGGGGCTTACCGCTGGATGTGGGGGTGATCTGTATCAATGTATCCACGGCGGCTGAAATCGGTCAGCTTCTGCCGCGCGGCGCAGGGCTGCAGGACCGAGTCATCACCGTTGCAGGTTCGGCCATTAAGCGCAAAGGAAATTATCGCGTTGCCCTGGGGACTCCGCTGCGATTCATTTTGGAGACCGTAGGAGTCGAAGAGGATATCGCCCGCGTATTTCTAGGCGGGCCGATGATGGGACAGGCTGCGGCCAGTTTGGATATTCCGATTACCAAGGGCACTACAGGGGTCATCGCCCTGACGCAGCGCGAACTACACAGTCATGTGGAACCAACGGTCTATCCCTGCATTCGCTGCGGCTACTGTGTAGATGCTTGCCCGATCTTCTTGAATCCTTCGCAAATGGGTTTGCTGGCCAAAGCCGGTCGCTATGCGGAAATGGCCGAGCAGTATCACTTGATGGACTGCTTCGAATGCGGTTGCTGTACTTATGTCTGTCCGTCTCACATCCCGCTGGTTCAACAGTTTCGCGTCGCCAAGGCCGCTATCCGAAAGGCCAACCGCGTATGACACAACTGAGTCAGACACTGGAGATTAGCAGCTCGCCACAGATCAGCGGGGTAGCCAGCACCGACCGCATCATGTGGGCAGTGGTAGTGGCACTGATGCCCACAACCCTGTACGCCAGCTTTCTGTTTGGCTGGGCGGGATTGGTAACGCTGGTGTTCGCGACGGCAGCTTGTGTGTTGATGGAGCACCTATGTTGCCGCTTGACCCGTCACAGGACCACGATCGGCGACGGATCGGCTGCGGTGACAGGGCTGCTGTTTGGCCTGACCTTGCCACCCGGCCTGCCGCTGTGGATGACCGTTTTAGGCGGAGCTTTCGCGATCGGGATTGGCAAATTGCTGTTTGGCGGCTTGGGCAGCAACTGTTTCAATCCGGCGCTGGTTGGCCGAGCGTTTCTGCAAGCTGCCTTTCCGACAGCGATGACCACTTGGTTGGCCCACGACAGCCAGCGATTGACCAGCCTGCCTGGCTCGCTGCTGGCCTGGCCGTTGTGCCAGCCGCAGTATGACGGTGTTTCGGCTGCCACGCCACTAACGAAATGGAAATTCGACCACGAGGCAGCCAGCAGTATCGACCTGTTCTTGGGTTCTACGGCCGGTTCGATTGGCGAGACATCGGCGGCCATGATTCTGTTGGGTGGTGTTTATCTGGTGATCAGACGGATGATGAATTGGCGCATTCCCGTCACGATCCTGACTACGGTGGCCGGGCTGTCGGCTGCGTTGCACTGGGTGGATTCAGCTCACTATGCCAGCCCCCAGTTCATGTTGTTCTCAGGCGGCTTGATGCTGGGAGCAGTATTTATGGCCACCGACATGGTGGCTTCACCAATGACGCATAAGGGCTGTGTATTGTACGGTGCGCTCATCGGGGCAATGATTGTTTTGATTCGATCCTGGGGCGGAATGCCGGAAGGCGTGATGTACGCCATCTTGTTAGGCAACGCGTTATCACCACATATCGACAATTGGATTCAACCGCGTGTCTACGGTAGTGTAAGCAGAATCGCACCCACCGTTGCTGCAGCCTCTACAACAGCGCAACCGATTGCCCAACCAATGTCTCACCCGGCGGCTCAGGCTGTGGTGCATGCCAAGCCGGTCGCCGCTGACGCGGTCGACACGAACCTAGCTGTTGCCGCGCCGGCGGGTTCCTCGTTGGTGACAGTTGACCGCAACCGCCCCGCTGGATCAGTCGAGGTTCAGATATTCACAGTTTTGCTGGTGGTGGGCGTTGTCTGCTCGCTGGCCATCGTCAGCGCGTATTTGGCAACCGCACCTGCCATCGCGCGCAATCAGATTGCGCAGCGCCAGCGGGCGGTATTGGCTGTTCTGCCTTCGGCGATCCAGGCACAAGCTTTTCAACTAACCGCAGACGGACATTTTCAGCCAGTGCCGATGCAGACGACAGGTGCTGAGGTTGTGTTTGCTGGCTACGACCAGCAGCAAAAGCTCGTTGGACTGGCCATGCTTGGTCAAAGTGCCGGTTATCAGGACATGGTACAGATTGCATATGGCTATTCACTGGACAAACAGACCATTTTGGGATTTGAAGTTTTGTTCAGCCGCGAGACGCCAGGCATTGGTGATCGTGTTCCTCAAGATGCCGGCTTTTTGAAGAATTTCCAGCAACTGGACGTTCGGTTGACTGCCGACGGCGATCGTTTGGAAAACGTGATTCAATACGTCAAGCCGGGTGAGAAGACCGCCAATTGGCAAGTTGATGGTGTTTCCGGCGCGACGATTACTTCTAAAGCCATTACCAGAATATTGTCAGAGGGTTCCGCCTATTGGATACCACGACTGTGGCAGCGCCGCGTCGATTTTGAATACTCGCAAGCAGGTTCGGTCCATGAATAATTCACCATCAGCACCCAGCGAAGAATCAGTGTCCAGTACCGATGAAGTGATCAAGGGAATTCTGCAGCAGAATCCAGTGTTTGTCCAAGTACTTGGGATGTGTCCGGTACTGGCTGTTACCAATTCCGCCTGGAATGCTTTGGCTATGGGACTGGCCACCGCCTCGGTGCTGGTCTTGTCCAACGTAGTGGTGTCGACTGTGCGAAGTCTTGTGCCCAAGCAGGTGCGGATTGTGACCTTTATTCTGATGATCGCCACGTTTGTAACGATTATCGACTATCTGATTCAGGCACTGAGCTTGGAGCTGCATCGAGCGTTGGGTGCGTTCATATCGCTAATCGTAGTCAATTGTCTGATACTCGGCCGGGCCGAAGCGTTTGCTTCCAAGCACTCGGTCAGCCGGTCATTTTGGGATGCCTTAGGAATGGCGACCGGTTTTACAGCCTCGTTACTGTGTTTAGGCAGTGTGCGTGAGCTGCTGGGAAGTGGCAGTCTGTTTGGCAATCGACTGTTGGGAGAGAGTTTTCAGCCGTGGGTGGTGATGATCCTGCCTGCAGGCGGCTTCTTCACGCTCGCCGGCTGGTTAATGGTCATCCATGCTATTTCCAGTCGACGTCGGGCAGGAATGTCCAAGCGTGGCCAATCGCTGCAGGAGGCTATATGAACACCGATTCGTTGGGAGCGATCTTCATCAACGCCTGTTTGATAAACAATTTCGTATTGGCCTATTTTCTGGGGATCTGTCCTTTCTTAGGAGTATCGGGCAAGATTGCCACGGCAGCCCGGATGGGTGGTGCCGTGACGTTTGTCATGTTGATCACCTCGGTCTGTGCCTACGGTATTCATCACGTGCTGGTATTGATTGACGCACCCTATCTGCAACTCATTTCCTTCATTGCGGTCATCTCATCGACGGTGCAGTTGGTCGAGATGTTCGTCAAGCGCACCAGCCCCAGCTTGTTTCGAGCATTAGGGATTTTTCTGCCACTGATCACCACCAATTGTGCGATTCTGGCATTGGCCCTGTTTCAAACCAGCCGCAATTACAGCTTGGGGCAATCACTGGTGTTTGCACTGGGTGCCGGTCTGGGGTTTACGCTGGCGCTGGTGCTGATGGCTGGACTACGGGAAAAGCTGGAACTGGCCAGCGTGCCCGATGCGGTTCGGGGAACAGTGATCACACTGATACTGGCTGGGCTATTGTCGCTGTGTTTCATGGGTTTTGCAGGGCTGGGAGGCTAGCGTGATCGTCAGCTTCTTGAAAGCGTTTGTGGGAATCACGCTATTGGCCTGTGGCTGGGTGATAGCCCAGCAATTGCGACGTTCGCCCCAAGACACGCCCATTGAAGACAGCGACTCGCCGTCGCTTGGGTGTGGTGGCTGCGACGGTAGTCGTCACTGCCATGGTCAGGACGGTGCCAGCAGCCGGTGCTAGCTACACCCACCAAGCCGTTATGTAAACCTGCAGATACAACACTGGTCACACTCATGGTGGGCCACAACAAGTCACCGCCTACAAATCCCGGAACAATCAACAGATTCTGCCTGAAAGGATAAACTATGCGCTTGCAAGACCTTGATGTCAGCACCCGATTTGTCGCCCGCGTAGTGCAATCGGTCCGACTTACACCCCCAGAGTCCACCGAGGAAGTGCGCGATATTGCGCTGGATGTGGCGGGCCATTTCCCCGTCAGAATTGGTCAGAATTTTGGCGTTCTGGCACCGGGGCAGAAGGAATTTGGTCAGCCACACCATTTGCGATTGTACACCGTGGCCGACGTACCCAGCCGCACTGCCACCGGCGATACCCGGATTCATCTGTGCGTCAAACGCTGCTGGTATGTCGACCCTTACAACGGCGAACGCTATAACGGCGTAGCTTCGCATTTCCTGTGCGATTTGCAGGCGGGAGATCAACTAACACTGACTGGGCCCTACGGTCAAGCGTTTGAAGTACCCGAAGAGAAAGATGCAGCGCTGATCCTGATTGGAGCCGGCACGGGCATCGCTCCGTTTCGGGCTTTCGTCAACTATCTCTTTCGGCAAACGGCCGGTTTTCACGGCAGAGTTTGGCTATTACACGGCGCGCGTACTGGATTGGAGCTGTTGTATATGAACGACGTGCAAAATGACTTTGCGCAGTACTACGACAACCGAACTTTTGAAGCGCTGGCAGCGCTGAGTAGTCAGCCACACTGGTCCGACTCGATCGACTGGCATACGGCCATCGGCGACCGCAGTCAGGAACTTTGGCGATTGTTAGCCGACGCGAAAACGTATGTGTACGTGGCTGGATTAGAAAAAATTCGGGACCAACTGGACAGTATGTTATCGCAGCTTGCGGGGTCACCAGAAAAATGGCAACGCCGCAAAGCCGAACTGATTGCCGGAAAACGCTGGGTAGAACTGCTCTACTAACACCGGTTCAGGGCGAATATCAAAGCCGATGAGATCAGCTATCTGCCAAAGGCGTTTTCTTTTCGGTGATGACGTTGCAAACCAGCGACTGCTCAGCGTTGAGCTGGATGTAGCTCTTCCACTCCTCAGGCACGTTGTCCTCGTGGTAGATCGCTTCGACGGGACACTCGGGCACGCAAGCCTCGCAATCAATGCACTCATCGGGATGAATGTATAGCATCTTCTCGCCTTCGTAGAAGCATTCTACCGGGCAGACGACGACACAATCGGTATAACGGCATCCGTCACAAGGCTGAGTAACTACGTGAGCCATCTGGCTGCAACCTTTCTTAGATGGTGATGTCAGCGGCCCGACCACATGGTGGTGCCGCGAGCTGAGGGAGGTAACTACAGGTATCGGCGAGTCCCGGTGGTTCTCACGCCCGGAATTCGTTTGGTCCACCCGGTTTAGCTGGCCACCTGGGCAATCTATACCGGCCCTTGGTGCCAGATGTTATGCAGCCCCGCACTGGCTGTCAAGCTAGCGTGCCGGGGCTCAACCTCGGACAGTTTTCCACCGCCAAGCCAGTAGTCCGGACCGTCTATACCTAGTGACTTTTGTACTTCGCACGCACTTCTGCGTACATTCGTCGGCAATTGGCTGCCGAGGTAATCTGCGGAAATGGCAATCGCCACGATTTGCAGTTATGCTAATGTTGTTAGATCAACTACCCTGACGTGACCGTAAGTGAACTTGGCAGCATCGTTTCTGCGATTCTGGCATTCACGGTCGGTGGGCCTGGCCAACCTTAGACCTCATTCGACGATAGCAGCTCTTGTGGTTCTGTCCGACTTAGATCGAACGCTATTGGAACGCTGTTTGAAGGGCGACAAAGAAGCCTGGGAACACCTGATCGACCGCTTTTTGCCGCTGATTGTCCATGTTGTCAATCAGACCGGTCGCCTACGATTGGGGAGACTTCCGGAGGCCGTCCGCGACGACTTGGTAGCGGACGTTCTTGTGGCGTTGATCGATCGTAATTATGCCGTATTGCGAGGCTTTCGCGGGCATAGTTCTCTGGGCACCTATCTGGTCGTGGTCGCTCGACGCGTGGTAGCCCGCCGGCTGGCATCGTATGGCAATGGACATCCCCCACCCCACCTGCGGGTCGCGGCCGCTTCCGCCGACCACAGCTCGCCAACGTTGCAACTAGAGCGGGTCGAGCGCATTGAATCGCTGCTGAAACGCTTGCCTGAACAAGAGGCTAAAGTGATTCGACTATTTCATCTAGAACACTTGACTTACAACGAGATATCGGGACGCATGGGCATACCTGAAAACTCGATTGGTCCTTTGCTTTCTAGCGCTCGCAATCACATGAAAATGCTGGACGGGAATCAAGACCCAGGTTCGTAACGGTTGTCCGTTGAGGAGATGTCGTCTAACTGCTGCACGTCTCCGGCTTGACCTCCAATACGCTCTTGACGATCTGACCGCTGTGCATGGTCTCGAAGGCATCGTGCCAATCTTCCAGCTTCCAAACACCGCCGACAATCCGATCCACTTTGAGCGCCTGCGTGCTAAGCAAATAAAGAACTCGCTCCCATGTGGCCCAAGTGTGCGAAAAACTGCCTTGCAATTGAACGTTCTTTTGGACCAAGGGGTCGAGTGAAAAGCCGACGGGATCGCGACCCCAGCCAACCTTGCTGATCCAGCCGTCCGGGCGTACCAAGTCCATGGCAACCTTGAGCGTGGCAGAAACGCCAGCTGCATCGACGATGCCTTCGCAGCCCAGGCCATCGCGCTGCAATGCCCACTCCTTGGCTTGTTCATTGAACAACGGCAGGCAATCAAATTGTTTGGCCAATTGCAGCCGCTCGCCGTCGCGAGGCAATCCAACCACTCCGACCTCGGCCCCGCGCAGCCGTGCAATCGCCGCGCACAACAATCCGATCGGTCCTGGTCCCAGTACCAAGACGCGATCGCCAGGAGCAATCGTTACATTGGCAACCACGGCGCTGTAGGCCACACAGCAAGGTTCGGTTAGCGCGGCGAAACGCAATGGCAGTGAATCTGGCACCCGGTGGAGACATCGAGCGGGCACGCGCACGAATCGAGTCATCGCGCCATTGACTCCGTAGCCGAATCCGCGACGCGATGGGTCCAGATTGTAACGCCCCACGCGTGACAGCGGACTATCGGGGTTGATCACTGCGGCCGTTTCGCTACACACGCGATCGCCTTCGCGATAAGTCGTCACGTTTGCGCCGCGCTGTGCCACGAAGCCCGCGAATTCGTGTCCCAGCGTTACCGGGTAGTTCACGGGCCAACTGTGTTCTGCCGTCCATTGGTGCAGGTCGCTTCCGCAGACTCCCACAGCGGATACTTCCAACAGCACATCATCGGCACCAATCGTTGGAATCTCGATCTCTCGTAATTGGACACTGTGCGGTTGTGGAGCAAAATTGACGACGGCCGGTTGAAGCTGCGACATGATGATCTTGATTTAATCCAGGCTTTGAGAAGGGTGTAATATTTTGGCGCAAGGGCACTAGTCGGGGCGTTTGAAGCATCCTTCAAGCGGCTCGTAGGTGCCCACATGCTTGACGATCAAGTTGCCTAACTGGTTTGATCGGCATGGCTGAAGAATGGCATTGTAGACGAAACACGCCAATTCGTTTAGAGCATCGCGACAGGGTCGTTTATGTCCCTTCGGGGGCGTTTCGTGAGAGTGCAACTGGGCATAGAATCTGGAGGAATGTATTTGGGCAGCAGGTAGTGCCATTTATTTCCGTACCCGGTAGGCGCACCCCAGTGCACGCAGTCCAGTATCTTGGATGCATGTACCCCAGCCAACCTCCCATTGCGGACGGAAGAACCATACGTCTATCCAATCGAAATCCTTCCACGCGGAGTCTCCAGTTATGTCAGTTTGGCCCATCGGCGTTTTTACTAGTATCGATGCGGGATTAGGTGTTCAACTGGATGTGGCACATGAACTTGCTATTCCCACAATACAGTTGCATGCGCCACATCGTGAAACGCGAACCGCTGAGCACGCCCAGCGGTTTTTAAAGCGACTCGAGGAGTTCGGGATCAAGTTAACATGTGTCTTTGGCGGCTTTGAGGGAGAAAGCTACGCCGATATACCAACTGTTGAGCGGACGGTGGGGCTAGTGCCTCCCGCCACTCGGGCGCAACGGCTGAAAGAAATGCAGGAAATCAGTGATTTCACGAAGCTGCTGGGATGTTCGGTGGTTGGCCTGCACTTGGGATTTGTACCTCACGATCGAACGTCTTTGGTGTATCAAGATGTGGTGCAGGTAAGCCGTCAATTGTGCGACCACGCTGCGAAAAATCAGCAAAGCGTGCACTTGGAGACCGGGCAGGAGACCGCCGATGGCTTACTGCAGTTCTTGCAGGATACGCAGCGCGAAAACCTGTTTATTAACTTTGACCCGGCAAATATGATTTTATATGGCACCGGTCAGCCGATTGAGGCACTCAAGAGGGTTGGGGCCTTCGTCCGCAGCGTGCATTGCAAGGACGCTCTGTGGAGCGACCAACCCGGTGTGACCTGGGGCCGCGAGATGCCGTTGGGCGAGGGGCAGGTTGACATGGCAGCGTACCTCCGGACGCTCAAGGAAATTGGCTATCACGGGCCATTAACCATTGAACGCGAAATCCCGCAAGATCCGGAACGCCAAAAAGTAGAAATCGGTCACGCTGTTCGTCTGCTAACACAGCTTCGCCAGACGGTTTAAGATGCATTAGTAACCAACTGACAGGCCCGCGTCAGTCGTTGGGCCTGAGACGCGATACGTCTATTTCTTGTTCCAAAATTCGTGCTACTGCGCCGGAGTTGCGTCGCGAGCCAAACTGTGGCCAACTGGTTATTTCTGACAGCTCCGGCATGAGCTGAATTAATTGTTCTCGCAGCATTTGCGTCAATCGTTCAACGCGCGGCGTCAAATTGCACTCGGCGATTGAGGCCGCTGTCTTCATCACTTTGACCAACTGGGCACGTTCATAGACCGGTCGAGATAATCCGCCACTATCCTCTAACAGATCAACCAGTGGGACATCTAGGGCCACTTGAAACTTGCGCATTTGAGACAGGCTCAGGTCACACATCGGATCTTCCATTCGCCGCAACTCGGCTAGGTCGATGCCGAGTCGTTTGCACATGCTTTTCTCGCTCAGGCCTTGGCTAGTGCGAACTTCGGCCAGCCGATTCAGTTTGCGCGGTGCAGTATCTGGAGGTTGATTGTGCCCGCAGTCATCATTAGCCTTCGACGCACTACTGGTCCGAGCACCAGCGTCGATCGGCAAGTTCGTGGTACTTGCATGCGCGTTGACCGTTAAATCGGATGCTATCGGCGTACGAGCGTCAGTGCTACCTGGGTCACAAGGCTCATTGTCCGCTGTTACATCGTCAGCTATTCCATTGACAGCTACTACACGGCTGTCACCGTGGGCATCGTCCCGGGCGCTCCGACCAAGTCTGTCACCACAATCGGTGTCGGCCACAGCTTCGAAGTCGGAAACCGCACTATCGGCCGTCGGGGAATCTTGAACAAATAGAACCGCCAGCTGAGGTGGCTCGTGCGGCGCGAATGACTGTGAGTTTCCCGCACCAGTCTCAGCGCTGGCATGCTCAGCGCTCAGGTGGAGAATCCCCAGCTCACTCCCGCGCAGGGTGTGGGGCAACGAAGACATCTTATAAGGGCTCCGACGCCAAGCAGACTCTCTCACCGCCTGAGAGTGATCCGTGGGCGTCAGCACGGCTCATTTAAACCCTTTGAGGCAAGTATAGTTGGTCAGGTTCCCTTAGCCAAGGTCTTAGAGAAAAGATTTCCCCATTGGTTTGAAGTCAGAGACCTTGCTGCTGGCTACTTATTTTGCGCGACGTGCTCCCGGAATTTACTAAACTTTCACGGCCATTGCTGCTAGAATTCATCATCGGCTTCGGATATCACTGCCAACCAGAGGAGGACCCTGATATGCCGCGATCACGTAGCGCAACAAACTTAATTGCACTGATGTTGGCACTGCTGGCGTCATCGATAGCACTGTCGATTTTTGGACCGCCGTTGATCTCTCAAGATTCAATTGCTGGATCGACAGCAACCTCCAAGTCCGATCCAGCAACTTCCGCTGCGGAATCGACTGACGTGAATCAGGCAGCAACATCTAAGAACCAATCGTCAAATTCTGCTGACCAAAAGAAATCCGTCGAGGGTAAAGTGAAATCCGAACTTCCAGCCGATCATCCATCACAGATTGAAGCTTTGCGAAAAAAGAAAGCCATTGCTGCCAACCCCAGAGGGAAACTCAAGCCGGGGACATTCAACAAGCTGGACGAATTCGAAAGTTGGGTTCTCGTTCACAAAGGAACTGAACGAGCCTTCACGGGAGAATTTTGGAATCACAAGGCTCAGGGGACCTACATCTGTCGGCGCTGCAACGCACCGCTTTACAACAGTTCAGACAAGTTCGATAGCCAGTGCGGATGGCCCAGTTTTGATGACGAAATCCCTGACACCGTCACACGAGTTCCCGACAAAGATGGCTATCGAATTGAGATCGTTTGCTCGAACTGTGGTGGACACCTTGGTCACGTGTTCAACGGTGAAGGTTTTACTCGCAAGAATACTCGGCATTGCGTAAACTCTGTATCCATCAAATTCGTACCCAGCGACCAACCGTTACCGGACCTGCTCGCGCCCCAAGAGGCCATCAGCAAAACGCTTGACAAAGATAAGGGGCGAGACGACAGAGCCAAGGCGGATGCGAATGACAATTTGTCAGACGCTGACCGGGCTGCCGACAACCAGTAATCGTTCATGCCTCAGTTGGATGTAATCGAACCTGCGTTGCTGGGCACAGATATTTTGTCTGTGGTCCAGGCGGCCCCACTGCCCGGCCTGGACGATCAGCCGAAGTGTTCGCTAACCACGAAACGTGTGGCTCGACTGATTTCAGAGCAGTCGGTAAGTGGCCACGTTGCGGCCGCGCTATGGTTGTTGGCCTGTGACCTGGAACGTTCACACGCCATTAGCCAGTTGCTACATGACCCAAGCGGTTCGTATTGGCACGCCATCATGCATCGTCGCGAAGGAGACTACTCCAACAGCAAATACTGGATTCGGCAGGCGGGCAGGCACCCGGTTTTTAGCCAGTTAGCGCACGTCGTCAGACAGCGGCAGCCCGAATTGGCTGAAGAACTGGCCAATCAACCAACGGCGAGTCGGCAGTCCAATTCCGATGCAGCCTGGGTTGAATCGCTGGTGGATACAGTTCACTATGCCTGCACCTGCACATCCGCGCGGTCTGATCTAATGGTGCTAGTTGGATGGTGGGAGTGGCAATTGCTGTTCGCTTACGCACTACAACCGTAACCCTAAGCCGTTTGAACTGCTTGAGAACAGTGATTTGCCAGGAATTATTTGGCGTGGAATGGAATTGGGGTCGCCGCAATGTTGCCCGTCGCGACTATACTATCCACTTGTAAACTGAACCCAGGAATGCACGATATGATCGGCCTTCACGGGGGCACCAATATGCAACATCTGGCGGCAAATTGTCTTCGAGCAATAACGAATGAACCTGTCAAGTTTGTACGATTCGGGCAAGACGGTCTTGTCTTTCGAATTGTTTCCGCCCAAGTCCGAGGAGGGCGTTGGAGATTTGATGCGAGCCGTCGAAGAATTGGCTCGATACAAGCCCGACTATTTCACCTGTACTTATGGTGCTGGTGGATCGACGCGTGATCGTACTCTGTCGATTGCTGCCAATGTTCGTCGGGATTTTTCCATTCCAGTTGCTTCGCATCTAACCTGCGTGGGTTCCACAGTCGATCAGCTGCGCGGATATCTGGCAGACGCGCGCGCGGCAGGCATCGACTACATCGTAGCCCTGCGCGGCGATCCCCCTCAAGGCGACACCCAGTTCAAACCGGTGGTAGGTGGATTGCAGTACGCCAATCAGCTAGTGTCTTTAGTTCGGAGTGAGTTCCCCGATTTTGGAGTGGCCGTAGCTGGCTACCCGGAAGTGCATCAGGAGGCACCCAATGCGGACGTCGACTTGCAAAATCTAGTGCGCAAGGTGCAATGCGGTGCCGACATCGTCATCACGCAACTGTTTTACGACAATGCTGATTTTTTTCAGTTTCGTCAGCGTTGTGTCCAGGCCGGTATCACCGTGCCGATTGTGCCCGGGCTGCTGCCCGTATTGAGCCTCGGGCAAGTACAACGCATTACGAAACTCTGCAAAGCTAAACTACCGGAAACGCTCGTCGAGCGACTCAGTCATCGTGACGACTCCCAGTGGCAGTTTCAAGTTGGCGTCCAGCATGCGCTGGCGCAAGCCCAAGAGCTCATTGAGGCGGGTGTACCTGGAATCCACTTCTACGTGCTGAATCGCTCAACTGCTACCAGTCAAATTCTGGATAACCTGTCGCTCGATTCCGCTTCCGCACGGTAAGCCAGCTCGTTGAGCTACCTTGCGTTTTCGATCCAGCGGCTTCCCGGCAATGAAAACCAGATCATTCGGGTTCCATTTAACTAGGACCTTTCAACCTTCACGCCATAAGCTTCAAACAGCTGTCGACATTGCTATGGCGAAACCGCCAGCGCCGAATCGGAAATCACCAGTACTGCGAAAGATCGGTTGTCGATCAAGAGCGGGTATTTGCACTCCAGCAGCGGCGGCTCCGGCTGATAGGTCCGATCTACCAAGACCCATCGGAAGCCATATTGCCGGGCGAGTTTTAGCAGCTCTTCGGTTGTCCATCCCCGCAGTGCTCCACTAGCGTCTCGCGGCGGCTTGCAGGCTTCGATCCGGCGATACCACTCGATAATGGAATCGTTATCTTGAGGCACATCTTTCCAGCTCACCACCTCAGCACGACCGGCGTACCACTTGAAAGTTTGCTGGTACTTAGGCGTCAACCACAGCGAATCCGTTGGCGTATGCTGGGCAATCCAATCACACACAGCCAGCCAGTCACGATGGCGTCTCCACTGGTCGTTGCTCGTTGACCGTCGCGTCAATAACGCCCCAGCCTCCCACCGATCGTTCTCGGCCTGGTCGTCTACCTCATCGTCCCAACTGACGGAGTGAGGCCCAGGCGATTGTATCAGCAGTAGATCAGCCGGCGGAACAGCTGGGGCTGTAAATCGCGCCCAGTGGAGCGTCACCAGCCCGCACACAACAACTATCGCCAACGGCATACAGCGCCTGCCAGCCGGCGAAATATCTTTCAAATTCCAATAGCTGCCCGTATAGCTGATGTTCGTCAGCCAATTGCCAGCCACTAGCGCCAGTGCCAAGGGCACAGCTACATCGGACCAACGAAACCAGTAGAACCTCAGTAACCGTGCAGCCATATCCTGCCGCAAACCCAACTGGATTGCCAAGTCGATTAAGCCACCAATCAAACTAATGAGCACGGACAGCCAGGCGATGATCATTAGCTTCGATACCGGTCGCTCACGCCACTGAGCCCTCCGAGTCAATATCCACCAAGTCGCTGTGATCAGCGCTGCCAAGACTGCACCGGCAGCCATGTGCCGCTCCATGGCAAAGCTACGTGGCAACAGATGATGAGCTAAGCGAAAGAACACATGCACTTGTGGCGCAGATATCTGGTCTTGCTGACCGCTGCCACCCAATCCCTGCAGCGCCGGCAGAGCCCCTAACAACCCGATGGCGGCAGCGGTGGCCAACGCAATCCACTGCTCACGCACGCGCACAAATCGGTGTGGTTCTGTCAGCCACAACCCGGCCACAGTGACTCCAGCCCAACCCCCCACAACCGGATGCCACGCCACGGCGCTGCCCAACCACAGCCACGCCCAATGCCACCGCCCCTGAATTGCGGCAGCCAAACCCAACAGTACTAATGGATAGGCAATCGCCTTGGCTTCGAAGCCGCCCAGAAACCATTCGCCCGCCCAATTACCGTAGTGTACGAGCAGGAACCACAGACTGAAAGCCAGTGGTCGAATCGCTCCGGCGACCCCGCAGACGCACCCCAGCCGCATCCAAGCCAGGCCCATCAGCCCCCAAGCCACACATCGTCCGGCCCAAGCTACGGTGGGCAATTCCCACAGCCGAGCCGCCAGTCCAGCTACAGTGGTCGTAAGAAAATGGGAGTCGCCTGACTCAAGAAACAGGTCGCCACCATTGGCAAATGTCGCATTCCAAGCGTGTTTTGCCTTGGGGAGGTAGTGGGACTCGTTAACTCCCGGTGTCGGGCTGCCCACCAATACCATCGCCAGGGTCAGGTAAATTAGCGGCTCACCCAAGCTCCCTAAATACCCCAAAAATCGAGATCTTCCAGCGTTTGAGGTGGTGGGCGTCATCGTTCAGGCTGGCGAGTTAAACTAGGCTATGTCTGCCGGATTTGAGGAGAGCTGGGAAATTTTTGACGGTTTTGGAGCGCAAGTTGCAAAAAATCAACAAAAAGATGGCTGAGGTCGGCTTGATTTCTTGACTCAACCGACATTGTGCGTAGAGTGAATATATTGAGAAGGCTGAAATGTTAGTCTGGCTAGGGAACTGCCCGCGACCGACAGCAGTTAGAACCCAGATCCGCAGCGAATGGGGACTGGTCAATTTAATACCAAAGGAAGGGTCACGTATGTTAGTACTCTCAAGAAAGAAAAACGAGAGCATCGTCATCAACAACGATATCACCATCGTTGTCGTAGAGATTCGCGGTGACAAGGTTCGTCTCGGTGTGGAAGCTCCCCGTGAAGTTCCGGTACATCGTCGTGAGGTCTACGAAGCGATTCAGCGGAATCATCAAGCTGATGATTCGAGCGCCAGTGCTGCTCAGGATTAGAACACAACTACGTCAACTTTGCAAACGGGGAAGTGCCTGCTTGACCCCAGTTTGTTTGCCGATTCGTTTTTGCTAAGTTCGACTCGCATCCATAGTAGCCTACTTCGAGCCTGTATCGCGATGTTCGGCCCTCCCGAGCACTGCGATATGGGCTCAAAGCGTTTTAACAGTTGGCCACGCTCGCCAAGTGGCGCGGGGGCAATTCGTCGTCGAGGTGCTTGAGCCATACGAAGAGTTCGTATGGCCACCGTACTAGGTGTTAGCAATATCGGACGGTGGAACCACAGATCCTTCACCGTGTGGCGACGGTAGCTATGAACATGCGTTTGGCGAGGGTAGCGATGAACTGGCCAACGACCAGCGCCTACCTCACGCGCGCAGCGGCTACACCCATTCGACTCAATGAATTGAAAACAGTTTGACCACTAGGGTTGACTGACTGCAACGTGGCTGATAAAAATTCCGGCTTAAGTACTGGCGCGGGCGAATCACGTAGAAGTCGTCATCGCAAACCAGCGGCCCCTTCGTCTAGTGGTCTAGGACATCGCCCTTTCACGGCGGCAACATGGGTTCGAACCCCATAGGGGTCATTAGGTCGGCCATCACCAACCCTTGGGAACCATCACTACCGATGATTTCCAAGGGTTTTTTTGTGCCATAATTTTTGGTCAGGGATTCGGCATCGTCAATGAAGGCGCCACTCACGAAAGTTGCTAGCGGTTGATCAAAGGAGAATCCAACTTTCCATGATTACTGGCCAACTAAAAACCAAGGTAGACCGCATCTGGGACACGATGTGGTCCGGCGGTATCTCGAACCCACTGTCGGTGATCGAGCAGTTGACCTGGAGGCACTGGAACGAAAATTAGCCGATCAGAACCAGGCGGCATTGAAACAGCTGCAGGAGCGCGACCAGCTGGATGCCGAGCTGCAAATGCTGCACAAGCAACCGGCCGAGATTCGGGCGGAAACCGCACAGCAGACCGATTCGCACGACTATTTCGAGGCCGAAACGCGTCACTACCTGATCGATGTGGACCTGGGCCGCGCCGGCTGGACTCTCGATCAACACCGCGACCGGGAGTACAAGGTCACCGGGATGCCCAAACCGCAGGGCATTGGCTACGCCGACTATATGCTATGGGGCGATGTCGGCAAGCCACTGGCGGTGGTCGAAGCGAAAAAGGCAACCGTCGATCCTCAGCAGGGCAAGCCGCGAACGGCGATCGCCCCGGTGGATGTGCTGCAGCGAGCTGGCCGCGTTAAGCGGGCGTTGTTTTGGAAGATCGGGTTTCCCTAGTCAATCAGTCTGTAGGTGTGTTCAAGAACCATCTGCCCGAATCCAGTCCGGTGAATCTGATGACCGAGAGGGAGACCGAGGGGCGGGTCTACGTCTGCACCTATCCCACGATGATGGGCATGATCGACAAAACTTCGGGAGGCGTGGTACGATTCGGCACGGGGCATTTCGACCTGGTGATCATCGACGAAGCCCATCGGTCGGTCTACCAGAAGTATGGCGCGATATTTCGCTACTTTGACTCGTTGCAGCCTCGAATCGAAGGGCTGACAGGTTGAGCCGCTAGAAAAGGCTGCGCGTCCGTGCACCGCTTAAAGATTTGCAGAAGGTTTTCAGCCATTAACGGTAGCCTCGTCCGGGTGAGCCAGGAGCAGGGTGGCGTGATTTTCTGATGGGTAAGAGGGCGTTTGCGTCTTGGTTCGGAATAGAGGATAATCAAGAATTGGCGTTCTTGAGGGGTTCGCGGCGCCGGAGCGACGGTTTATGTGTTGGCGGAATAAGGATGGGGCTGCGTTGATATTCAGGTGTGGCATTGTCTGGATGTGGTTGGCTGGGGCAATCTTGCTAGCTGGGCAGTTGCGCGCGCAGGATGCAGATGCGGTGGGGTCTGGTCTACCCTTTGGCGACGGCAGCGGTCATGAGGCTGGGGAGGCTGGTGTAGAACGCTTGAGACCAGTCGAACTGACGTTTGATAATGATATTCAGCCGCTGCTGACACGCTTTGGCTGCAACGCAGGAGCGTGCCACGGTAAGTCGCGTGGCCAAAACGGTTTCGCGCTGTCGTTACTGGGGTTCGACTCGGATTTTGACTATTCAGCTATCGTGCTGCAGGCTCGAGGACGTCGAGTCCAGTTCACATCGCCCGAGAATAGCCTGCTGTTGCGCAAGGCGACTGGCCAGGAGCCCCATGAAGGCGGTGTACGATTTGACGTCGACAGCCCACACTACGAAATGTTTCATAGCTGGATCGCCCAAGGTGCTCCACGCACTCCCGAAACGGCTCCGCGTTTAATTCGTGTGCGCGTCGAGCCACCTGAATGCAGTTTGAGTGCTGGTCAATCACAATCGCTAACCGTGTGGGCCGAGTATTCGGATGGTTCGCAGCGCGAAGTGACGGACGCGACTGCCTTTGATTCAAACGACCGCAATATTGTGGACGTGTCGGCGACCGGGATGTTGCAAGCCGGCGACCTGCCAGGAGAAACGGCAGTGATGGCGCGGTATATGAACCATATTGCAGTTTGCGGTATTACCATCCCACTACCCAATCCTGCGCCGCCAGAAGTCTACGCTTCGCTACCTTCAAATGGCGAGATTGATCGTCTGGTTCACGAAAAACTGCGGCTGTTGGGAATCTTGCCGTCTGACCCCGCTTTGCCATCGACGCTGGTCCGTAGAACTTATTTGCGGCTGATTGGTCGCCTGCCAACGGCCGATGAGGCCCGGCAATACTTGGCGGATCCCCATCCTGATCGACAATCCAACTTGGTCGATGCTTTGTTGCAACGTCCCGAATATGCAGATTTTTGGGCGAACAAATGGGCTGATCTGCTGCGTCCCAACCCGTATCGCGTCGGCATGAAGGCGGTACTGAATATGGACGCCTGGCTGCGCCGCGCGTTTCGTGAGAACTGGCCCTACGATCAGTTTGTCACCGAGCTAGTTACCGCGCAGGGTAGCACCTGGCACAACGGTGCGACGGTATTGTATCGAGATCGACCACAGACTGTCGAAGTCGCGTCGTCGATCAGCCAACTGTTCTTGGGAATTCGCCTGGAGTGTGCCAAGTGTCACCATCATCCATTCGAGGTCTGGAGCCAGGATGATTTTTACGGCTTTGCAGCGTTTTTCGCTCGAGTTGGCCGTAAGGGAACTGGTCTGTCACCGCCCATCTCTGGCAGTGAAGAGATGATCTTCAGCGCAGCCTCGGGCAAGCTGGTGCACGAACGTACAGGCGAAGTTGTCAAACCCAAGACGCTGACCGGTGATCCGTTGGAATTGGGGCCTGACGATGATCCACGGCAATTGCTGGCCGCCTGGATGACCAGCGCGTCAAATCGTCACTTTCCAAGCGTAATGGTCAATCGAGTGTGGGCCGAGCTGATGGGCGTGGGCTTGGTCGATCCGGTGGACGACTTGCGGGCAACCAATCCGGCGTCCAACCAGCCGCTGCTGGATTACTTGGCCAATGAGTTTCGAGGACAAGGCTTCGATATTAAACAACTCATTCGGCTGATAGCCACCTCAGCAACGTTTGCCCGCTCAAGTCACCCCAGTACAAACAACGTCGCGGACACACGCAACTTTTCGCGCTATTATCGCCAGCGAATGCGAGCCGAATCGCTCCTGGACGCAGTCAATGATGTTCTGGGGACAGAAGAAAAGTTGGCTGCTCTGCCGCCCGGTTCGCGAGCCATGCAGCTTTGGACTCACCGTACGCCCAGCCTGTTCTTGGATACCTTCGGTCGTCCAGACGAAAACCTGGACCCTCCTTACGAACGCTCGTATGAGCTGACTACACCTCAGATTTTGCACTTGATGAATTCGAAGGCTGTTCACGAAAAAATCTCGCATGATGAGGGTCGACTTGCGGCCCTGGCTGCTGGATTGCTGGCCAGCCAGGAGGTAGTTGAGGAACTGTACCTGTGCTTCTATAGCCGACCGCCGAACGAAACAGAATTGTCAGTGGCTATGAAACTATTTCCGGCAGAGACATCGACCAGTCGTCGGCAGGCCGTTGAAGATCTCGCCTGGGCGCTGCTCAACGGACCAGAATTCTATTTCATCGACTAGCAGAGCGCACCGCCATTGTCCGGCCCGTGTTCAAGCGCGCCTTCTGCTGCTTCGCGGGTACATGCCCATTTGTTGACAATCGCTTCAGGCAGCTCTACAAACACACGCGATGGCTCAAAGAGCATGCCTTCGACCCGAGGGAACAGCACAACACGGTCGACACTCTACCGATGATTATTTCTTCGACGTGACCTGTTCTACCAAGGTTTGAACCGTGGTACGAATGCGCTCTTCCACTTCATGGGTGTAGGGCGCGCGATGACCGTATTCGTGCATGCCAGTTGTACCCTCATAGCCGCCTTCGCGAAGTACGCGGGCGCTGGGCACGTAGCTCAACAAATCGTTGTTGTAGCCACAGACCCACGTTGTGTTCCATCCAAACAGTTGCTTGAAATTCAGCGAGTAGTCCACGACCGTCTCCCCGGTCAGCGCAATCAGCGTCAGTTCCGGCCCAAAGTTCCAGACCTGCACTGGATAGGGCACACGATCGGGCAAAGACCCCCACGTTTTATACTGCTGAATCCAGTGTAGACACTCGCGGAGTGGCATACCGCGCAGGGTCGGTAAGCGCTGTTGAAGTTCCTGTAAGGATGGACCGGGCTCCAGTAGTAGTTCGGTGTGCGCCATGGTCACACTCAGTGGTCCACAGAGTGCAACCATGGGCGCTTCGATAGTTTGCCGCACCGATTCGGCCAGTATATCGCCGTACATCGCAGCCAGTTGCACAGCCGCATCCTCGCGGCCGCGGATGCGCGGCAGCGGATTGGCGTCGCCGCCGCAATTCTGTATGAACAGGGCTGTGCAGTCTGGATAGGTTTCTTCCAATGCCAACTGTGCGAAGCCAGCATAATCGCCGTTGACGCTCAATCCGCCCAAGGCTGTTGTATGGCAAGAGTAGCCAAACACGATAGCTCGCAGCCTGCCAGCGGATTTGACGGCCAGCACCGGCACATCGTGGTCGACAGGACCGGGCAGCGGTCGTGAGTCAGGGCCGCGCGAGCGCCGACGATTGACAGCCACACCAGCCAAGCCTTGTTCAAAAAATAGTTCAGCCGCTGTTAAATCGGCGATCGCCTGGCCAATAACGCGATGGTATTGCTCGTAAACCATTGCAGTGTACCGGTCGCGGGCAACCGCCTCGGTGGGCGACAGTTCGTAGTACAACCACAGCACATCCTCCGTAATAGGGCAACTGTGATTGTGTGACGTATTCAGAATTAACCGTTCGCGTGGCAATCCATATTCGGCCAGCGCTTGACTGGCAATGCGCTCGACCATCTTGGTACTCAGGCCGACCAAATCGGCAGTTACCAACACGCTCGTTTGGCCACCAGCATCGCGCAGCGCCAGGGCCTTGAGCCAGATGGGATGATCGACGCGTTGCGACATCCGCGTCGCGCCTCCATAACCGGCCAGAGGCACCGACTGTGCGGGAGTGATATCCGCCCGCGCAACACCCGCCTCCCACTGTGCTGAGACACCTTGCGCCGATCCAATTAGTCCGGCGATTGCCAGGCATGTCAGGCAAGTTAGGACAGTCGATTTCGTGCGGATGGTCGTTCCGGTTGACTGGAGGAGGCTTTGTAGAGTCATAGGGAAACCAGTCTGTACAACAAGCTTTCGTTAGTCAGTGGACTGAGCAACTACCCCATAGATTGTAGCGTACGCATGTGTAGATTTGTGGTAACAATTCACGCATATTGTAGGGTGGGGCCAGTGCAGGCCGGTAATCTAATTCAACGTTTTTTGGATGAAGGCAAGTACAAGTGAGCGATTGATGCTTGGCCCCGCGCCGACCCACCACCGGCGTGAGCGGATACGATTGGCCGAGCCTCTCGGTCTGACCCAACCCACAGCAGGTTACTACGTTCAGTTTGCTATCCCGGAGGTCCGTTTTAAACGACAGTCCAGTGAAAGTGGACAGAATCAATGTTAGAATGGAACTGGTGATGGATTGCCCGTATTGATATTGATATTGATCTTGTCCGACAAAAGCGGTGTGACTATTGGAATGAATCAACTGGCTCGTTGCATATCGACTTGTGTTCTCTGGAACGCGATAACCCATGCGCTGGTTGGTGCGGCAGTGAGTTTCTGTTCGGCGGTCGGCAACTGCCAGTCGCCGGATCAGCTGAGATCGACAATTGTCGGAGCAACAACTTCTGAATCATTTGTTCAAGCCGGCGACGATCCGGAGCCCGCAATTGAGAAGTTAGGCTTTAGCGACAACGACCTGGAGTTCTTTGAAAGGCAGATTCGGCCAATTTTGGTCGATCACTGCTACGAATGTCATTCGGGCACGGAGCTGAGCGGAGGTCTGTCGATTGAGTCCCGTGCGCAAATGCTGGCCGGTGGTGATTCGGGACCGGCGATGCGCCTGGGCGAGCCAGAGAAGAGTCTGTTGGTTGCTGCGATCAGCTACCAGCATGATGAGTTAAAAATGCCGCCCGCCGGAAAGCTGTCGGATGCTCAAATCGCGGCTTTAACTCGTTGGATTACAACGGGGGCTGCGGATACCAGAATCCCCTCCAATACAGGCCAATCCCCTAAACCGCTCAGGGGAATGAGCCTAGACGAGGGCCGACAATTCTGGGCATTCCAACCGGTTGCTAATCCGCACTTGCCAAGCGTTGACAATCCGTCATGGCTGCAATCGCCCGTCGATGCGTTTGTGCTCGGCAAACTTGAGCAGCGGGGGATCGTGCCAGCACCACCAGCCAGTCGGGCAGCGCTGATTCGTCGCGTCTACCTGAATTTGATTGGCCTACCACCCTCGCCGGTGGAAGTCGATCAGTTTGTCAACGATCCCTCGCCCGGTGCATTTGCGGACCTAGTGGAACAGTTGCTGGCCTCGCCGCAGTACGGCGTACGATGGGGAAGGCATTGGTTGGATGTGGCGCGCTACGCGGACTCCAATGGCTTGGATGAAAATATGGCGTATGGAAATGCGTGGCGGTATCGCGACTATGTGGTTGCAGCGTTTAATACTGACAAACCCTACAACCAGTTTGTGATCGAACAAATCGCTGGTGATCTGTTGCCGGATGCGAACGAGCAGTCGCGCGTGGCCACCGGCTTTTTGGCGTTGGGGGCCAAGGTGCTGGCCGAACCGGATATGGAAAAGCTGGTGATGGACACGGTTGACGAGCAGATCGACTGTGTTGGCAAGGCGTTTATGGGCTTGTCGCTGGGCTGCGCCCGTTGTCACGATCACAAATTCGACCCGCTCACACAACGCGACTACTACGCCTTGGCAGCGATCTTCAAAGGTACTCGCACATTTTCCGGCGAGCGATTTGGCGCCATCAAGTACTGGTACGAACACTCGATGGCCGACCCGGCCGAACGTGAACGCATCAAAAGCGTTGACGCGCGGGTGGCTGCCGCCAAGAGCGCAGCAGCCAGCTACAAGTCGCAGGCGATGTCAAAGATTCGCAGCCAGGCCGTATTGCAGGCAGCCGACTATTTGATGGCGGCTACTCAAATCCCGCTGGGTGCGTCGCTGGTGGATGTTGCCGAGGTAGCCCGGCCACTGAAATTGCATCCGCGGATTCTATACCACTGCCGTCAGCACTTGGAGAATCAGCGCGAATCGGAGTTTTTTGCCGCTTGGCATAGGTTGCGGGACGACGGAATTGCCGTGCAACAACATTATGCCGATCTGTTTAGTCGCGCTTGGGCTGCATGGGAGGCTGCACAGCGAACCGAGCCCAAGGTTGCCAATCTGAGCGATGGACAACTGGAGCAGGCTCGCCAGGAACTGAACGATCCTTCGGGCATGCTGGTCGTTCCTCCGCAACCGCAATATGCGTTTGACGAAGATACACTGCGCGAGTATTACCGGCTGATGGAGGAAGCTCGAATCCTGGAAAGTGGTGCTGAAGACTTGTCGGCGGCGATGGGTGTGGCCGATGGCACGCCTCTCAACTGGTTGCCGATTCACATTCGCGGCAGCCATTTGAACTTGGGTGAGCCGATACCGCGTGGATTTCCGATCGTCATGCAGACTTCAACAGTCCAGCCTATCTTGCCAGATCATCAGAGCGGGCGATTGGAATTGGCTCAATGGCTGGCCAGTACCACACATCCGCTTACGGCGCGGGTGATCGTCAACCGCATTTGGGGCTGGCATTTTGGCCGGCCATTGGTGAATACGACCGAAAACTTTGGTGCACTGGGGGGCCGACCCACGCATCCTGAGTTGCTGGATTGGCTAGCGCGCAGTTTTATGCAGTCGGGCTGGTCGATCAAACAGTTACATCGCCTGATTCTGAACTCGAGTACCTACCAGATGGACTCGCAACATCCGCAGGCTGCGCAGGCCGAGGCGCATGATCCTGCCAACGACCTATTGTGGAAATTCCGCATACAGCGGCTGGATGCTGAGCAGTTGCGAGACAGTTTACTGTCTGCCAGCGGCCTGATGGATGCTGGTATTGGCGGCAAATCGGTGCCGTTGCGAAATCACCAATTCGTATTCGACCATACTTCAATTGATCACACGCGTTACGACAGTCCTCGACGCACGCTGTATCTGCCGATCATTCGCAACAATCTGTACACGCTGTTGGAGCAGTTCGATTTTCCTGATCCGACGATGCCGACCGGCTGGCGGCAGACTACAACCGTCGCGCCGCAGTCCTTGTGGATACTCAATGCCGATCTGGTCATGGATGCTGCCAGTCAATTGGCCCGGCAGATCACGCACGATTACTCGGACACCGATCAGCGTATTAACGAGATGTACGTTCGCCTTTTGGCCCGACTGCCTGGACAATCCGAGCGTCAGCGCTGCACCAGTTTTTTGGCTCAGGCCAAAGTTGCGATTGATTCCAGAGTGCTTGAGAGTCAATCGTCGCCCGAGTTCATCGCCTGGTCGCTGTTGGCTCAGGGCCTGATGGCCACCAACGACTTTCTGTATGTGAGGTAACTAGCAATGATGCACGACCACCAACTCGATTGCGCAGCTTGCAGTGCTGGGGCCAGCCAGCGTCAGTCGTTGGAGCTGAGTCGCCGCAGCATGTTGCTTCAGACCACTGCGGTTGGGTTCGGGAGTGTGGCGCTGCGAGCTCTACTGGGAATGAGCACTACGCCGACAGTGGCCCATGCAGCCGATACAGCGGCTGACCCAACTGTGGGTCTATCCCCACTGTCCGCCAAGCAACCGCATTTCGTAGCGCGGGCCAAGCGGATTATTTTTTTGTTTATGAAGGGTGGGCCGTCACACGTTGATACGTTTGATCCCAAGCCGCTGCTGGATCGCGATCATGGTCAGCCGCCACCGTTTGCACTGCCGCGCGTGACATTTGCGGCACAGGGCAATCTTCTAAAATCTCCCTGGCATTTTCGACAATACGGTGAGAGCGGCTTGCCGGTGAGCGATCTATTTCCCAAGGTCGCCCAGCATGTAGACAGTATCTGCGTGTTGCGATCGGTACATGGCACCAATCCGGCACATGGCGGAGCGCTGCTGAAACTGCATACTGGTAGCGACCAATTTGTGCGGCCCAGCATGGGCGCTTGGGTGGTTTACGGCTTGGGGACCGAGAATGACAATCTGCCTGCTTTCGTGACCATTTGCCCCACGTTAGCACACGGCGGAGTGAACAATTGGGGGGCCGCCTTCTTGCCGGCCTATTGCCAGGGCACACCCATTGGTAACGCCAGCCAATCGTCGCTGACAGCTCAGGTACGCCACATTCGCAATCCGCGATTCGAGACGCAGATACAACGGCAGCAGATCGACCTTGTAGGTGGATTAAATTCGGACCACTTAGCAGGAATCAGCAGTGCGGCCGATCGTGCGGCGTTAGAAGGTCGCTTGCAATCGTACGAGTTGGCCTTTCGGATGCAAGCCTCGATGCCGGAGGCTCAAGATTTATCACAAGAGACGGCGCTCACACATCGACTGTACGGCACCGATGACCCGATCACAGCCGACTTTGGCCGCCAGTGCTTGATGGCTCGGCGCTTCTTGGAGCGCGGAGTTAGATTTGTGCAGGTGACGCATTCCGATAGCGAAGTCCAATGGGACCAGCATTCGAATCTCTATCAGGGCCACACTAAGAACGCCGCTGAAGTTGATAAGCCGATCGCCGGGTTGCTGGCTGACCTAAAACAGCGCGGACTGTTGCACGATACGTTGGTGTTGTGGGGCGGCGAATTCGGCCGCACGCCAACCTCTGAAGGAGGTAACGGTCGCGATCACAATCCGCACGGATTTACGATGTGGATGGCCGGGGGCGGCGTACGCGGCGGCATGGCCTATGGCGCGACTGACGACTACGGTTATTACGCGGTCGAAAATAAAATGCACATCAACGACCTCCACGCCACGCTGCTGCATCTGCTGGGACTGGACCATCAGCGATTGACGTTTCCATACGCCGGCCGCGATTTTCGGCTGACCGACGTGGCCGGCCAAGTCGCAACAGGGATTCTGGCCTAAGGCCCGTGGCCAACTGATTGCCGATGCAGCCGGCCAAGGCTGGTTCATAAAAGATAAAATTGCGCACATCCGGCATGAGTCTCCCAACTGGCACATGGCGATCAAAATCAGCTACACCGCAGTTCGCGATGCGCGCCGCAAACAGCAGGGTGGTGCTTCGGGCACGTTGGCGGATAACCAACCAGTTGTGCTTATATGCTGATATCAATTGTCCGCATTTTCGATATGTTCTTCACCCGCCCAGTAATCGTCGTGCATGTTCATTCGCATTTTAGATTCCATCAAGAGGCTGAAGAGTACCGGAACGACGAACAGCGTGATCAGCACGAACAGCGTGCCTCCGAAAACTGGTAAAGCCATTGCCTTGGCAACATCGGCCCCTCGGCCAGTCGCTAATAGTACCGGTGTCAATGCGGCGAAGGTGGTGAAAGAGGTCATCAGGCAGGGGCGAATGCGTTTTAGACCTGCATCGACTACCGCATCGCGGATCTGAGAGATCGAGTCGAACCGGCGACGACGAAAGACCTGGTCAAGATAAGTCGCCATCACCAGTCCGTCATCGACGGCCAGCCCAAATACGGCGATAAAGCCAACCCAGATTGCAGTGTTCATTTTCACTCCCGCCAGGGCGACCAAAATCATGCCACCGCCGAAAGCAACAGGAATCGCAGCGAAGATGATTAATGCAATCGACAGCCTGCGAAATTGAAAGTAGATCAAGAGGAAGTTGATCAAAATTACGACTGGGATGATCAACATCAGACGCCGATTGGATGCGAGTTGTTCTCGAAATGATCCCACCGGTTCTATGAAATACCCATCTGGCAAATCGAGTCGACCATGCTCTCCGTGCGGTAACAGCATGGCCTCGCGCAGCGACTGTTGCACTGAAGTCGCGGTTTCCAGTGAGCCCATTGAACCCGAGGGCGAAAACATTACATAGGCTACTAAACGTGCGTTCTCGCTACTGATCTCGTCCGGGCCCCAAGTGGTGGTCATGTGCGTCAATTGTCCTAGCGGTACCGTCTCGCCTTTGGGAGTGACAACTGGAATTCTCTCAAGTTGCTCGATCTCATCACGCAAATCGCGTTGATAGCGTACTTGGATGGGATATCGCTCACGCCCATGAACCGTGCGGGTGACGTTTAGGCCACCCAGGGCCACCTCTACAATCTCGTTGACGCTGGTCACCGACATTCCGAATCGTGCCGCAGCTTCACGATTGATCTCAAACTCGACATAGGGCTTGCCTAGGACGATGTCGGGGTTGACGGTCTCGGCATGAACCTGGGGCAATCGCCGCAGATGGTCGCGAACCGCCAAGGAAACTTGAGCCAGCTGCGATAGATCATCGCCATAGATTCGAATCGCCATCGAGGCGCGAATTCCGGATTGCAGCATGACGACTCGCCCCTCGATCGGTTGTAGAGGCGATGCGCGAGTCACGCCAGGCAACGTGGCTACGTTATTGATCTCGTCCCAGATCATCCTTTCTGTGGTCCCAGGACGCCACTGCCCCTTGGGCAATAGCATGACGTAGGTTTCGATCATCGCGGCTGGGGCGGGATCGAGAGCCGATTCGGCGCGGCCTATCTTGCCCAAGACATCCGCCACCTCCGGAATTTGCTTGATGAGAGCCCCC
This sequence comes from Pirellulaceae bacterium, assembly GCA_019636385.1. Classification (NCBI taxonomy): domain Bacteria; kingdom Pseudomonadati; phylum Planctomycetota; class Planctomycetia; order Pirellulales; family Pirellulaceae; species Pirellulaceae bacterium. Next base: position 356,164 of record JAHBXT010000003.1, read on the forward strand.
TGGGTTTGCAGTACCTCGAGCGCTTGTGAAAGACTGGCACCGGGATAAAGTACTGGCATATAGAACCAAGTACCCTCGTCCAGCGCGATCCAGTCGTCAGTCTCTAGTCCGGTAAACAGATGTTTGGCCTCAACATAACCTGGCAATTCATTGAGGTCTGTACCAAGATAAGCCACACTGCGTTCGAGCGGTCTCAGAATCGTCGGCAATCCGATCCAGGCTCCAATTCCCAGCAAGACTACTGCAGCAGGCACAGTCAGAAAGCTTAGCTTGTGTACTAACAAAAGTCGAAGCAGCGGTTCATAAATCCAGTGGATCAACTGACTGACCGGGTTTTCTTCAATGGGGCGCAAGCGTTCTCGCCCGAGCATGTACCCAACCGCGAATCCAACCAGTCCAGCTAACAGCGTTAACCACACTCGCGATAGGGCGATCCAGTGGCCAATCGCCTCGAACCAAACTACACCAGCCAGAGCGGCAAAGATCACTGCCAGTCCGCTCCCCACGACTAAAGATGTAAAACGCGATATTGGCTTGGATCGCAACAATAGTCGGGCTAACATCGGCACCAGTAGCACTGCAACGATCAAGGCCGCGACCATGGCAAATGACTTTGTGTAGGCCAGCGGTGCGAACAAACGGTAGTCGCGACCAACCAAAAAAAAGACCGGCAGAAAGCTGACGATGGTCGTGGAGATGGCCGTCATTACCGCTGGCGCTACCTCATGCGTTGCCTCAACGATGATCGCTTGTCTTCGCCGTTGACCGCCGGGAGCCCCTTCAGCCTCCCAATCGGCCAGATGACGATAGATATTCTCCGACACAATAATCGACAGGTCGATGATCTCGCCGATTGAGATGGCGATTCCCGCCAGTGACATGATATTAGCGTCGATACCAAAAACTCGCATCGCGACAAAGGTCATTAACACAGCGATCGGAAGTGTCACTGCCACGACGATGCTAGCACGGATATGCAGCAGAAACAGCAACACAACCACAACAGTGATGATGATCTCTGCTTGGAGCGCCTCGGTGAGAGTAGCAATCGTCTCATTGATCAGTTGCGTGCGATCATAGACCACTCGAAAGGTCACGCCACCTAGGCTTGGTTCCAACGAGGCCATCCGTTCCTTCACCGCGTCAATGACGTGTCGCGGGTTTTCGCCGAATCGCATCACGATGATGCCGCCGACCGCCTCAGCGCCATTGAGGTCGAGCGCACCACGTCGGAACTCGGGCCCCATTTGAACATTGCCTAAGTCGCGAACGCGAACTGGTACGCCACTACGTGACATGACGACCGTATCTTCGATGTCAGGCACCGTCTCTGCGGGCGAACCACTGCCCAGGAATCCCCGGCCGCGGATGACAAACTCCATTCCACCACTCTCAACGGTCTTGGCACCGACGTCAATGTTGGAATCACGAACGGCGTCGACCAATTCTGCCAGAGGAGTTTCATGGAAGCGCAACCGATCTGGATCAACTTCGATCTGATACTGACGTACAAATCCCCCGATGCTGGCGACTTCACTGACTCCATCAATGGCTTGCAACTCCAACTTGACGACATAGTCCTGCAACGATCGCAATTCGGCCAGATCCATCCCAGCGTCTGGCGGTTGCAGCGTGTAGTAAAGTATCTGGCCGAGCGCAGTAGCGTCAGGGCCCAGCATCGGGGTCACACCATCGGGCAACAGTGAAGCCACGCCACCCAGTCGCTCCAGCACGCGTGTCCGCGCCCAGTAAAACTCAGTGTCGTCAGTGAAGGTCACCTGGACAAAACTAAATCCGAACATGCTCTTACCGCGCACGCTTTCGGCCCCAGGTACTGATAATAAGGCCACCGATAGCGGATAGGTGACTTGGTCTTCGACGTCACGCGGAGAGCGACCCGGCCAATCAGCAAAAACAATGACTTGGTTCTCACCAACGTTCGGGATCGCGTCCACCGGAACGACTCGGGTCGAATGGTAACCGGCTGCGATTAGCCCACCAGCCAGCAGCAGCACGACAAGACGTTCGCGAACGACAAAACGCAGCACGGATGGTAGCATCACTCGAAGCCGATCGTTTGGGTAGCGTTGCTGCGGGTGGGTTTGAAGCAAATCATTCGGTCGGTACCACTACCAGGTGGATCCCACTATGTTGATTGACTGGATATTCACCAAGAGACTGCTTGCATCCAGATTAAGAGCTGAGGACTTATTACTTTAGTTCCGTTCCAGTTGCTGGAGGTGGCAGACTCAGCAACTTCTCATGTGTGGCACAGCGCAACATCTTGCTTCCCATGTAGGGGTTGGCGGTTGGCTTCTCGATTTGAAGCCAGTCGGCCCCACCGCTGGGTACCATGCTACAGTAAAAGTGAATCATGTCGCTGGTGGCATTGTCGCCGCGGACTGCAGCCGCGATTTGTAGTGTCAGGTGGCTGACGCTTTTGAACTGCTCGCGTGCCTCCTCTAGCGACCGATGATGAATATGGGCTACGGTACGATCGATCTGCGAGGCCAGATCTCGCACCGCCTGTGGCAAAGAGTCGGCGGCAGCTAGTTGGCGGGCTGTAGCTTGTAAGGTTTCGACTTGAGCACTAGTTGGAAGCTGATCGGATGCAAAGCTGGTCACCAGTGCGGAATACTTCTTATACAGCAGCTCGATGTCGTCGCCCAATGAGCCCGAAACTCGTTTCGAAACGGCGACAGGAAGGTTCATCGGTCCTACTGCCTCAGGCTTTCGGGCGATCGCCCGTTGCGGGTCGATGAGCGAAGGTTTTCCCGCCAATTGCATTTGCGAATCGATCAAAAACGTTCCACTAACGGCAACTTGCTCACCGACCTGGACACCACTTTGAATAACCGCTTCGTCGCGCAGAAGCGGTCCTAGTTTGACAGGACGAATCTCGAAACGCCCCGGCTCGGTTTCCACATAGACCAGACTCGTGCTGCCGGTCATCAACACTGCTCGCCTTGGGACAACCAGTACTTCAGGCTGCGCTACCGGCTCAGCGGAGTAGCCGTATCGCTCGGTCGACACCAGATCCATTCCGCAAATTGGGCACGACCCCGGTTCATTGCGAATGATTTGCGGATGCATTGGGCTGATCCATTTGCCTGCCAGATCGGCATCGTAGACTAGGCCCTGCTGGCCCAACGGGACAAGGACCATGGCACTGGCATAATCTCCTGGGCGCAGAGTGCCGTCGGTGTTGAGTAATTCGACTCGCACATCAACCGTGCGCGTATTGTCATCCACAACGCGACTGATGAACGCTACTCGTCCCTGTCGCGGGATTCCGGGAGTGGACGGGACAGTTACTTCCACTCGTTGGCCGAAGCGGATCATGGCTGCATCTTGGGGAAACAGTTGCAGCAGCAGCCAAACCGTACTTAAGTTGGCAATCTGATATATGGGGTCACCCACTTCAACATACTTTCCTTCGACCAGCAATTTCTGAATCACCGTTCCTCCGATGGGCGAATAGACGGTGATGCGCGATTGCCCTTGACCGGTGTGATCGAGTTCCGCGAGCTGATCTGCGGTCATTCCCAGTTCAACCAGCCGTTGCCGGGCACCATCGGCCAGTCGCTGCTGTGTACGCTGGACGCCGGATAGGGCTGCGCCCTGTAAGGTCTCGACTGCCCGCCGGCTTTCCAAGTACTCTACCTGGGCCGAATAGAGTTGCGGACTGTAGATCACCGCCAGATGATCGCCTTGCATGACTTCGACCCCAGTGTAGTCGGCGAATAACCGTTCGATGCGACCGGAGACATAAGCCGCGATGGTGGCTTGACGACTTTCGTCGATAGCAATCCGACCGAGTGATTCAAGTCTGCGTTCGACTGCCCGCTGCTCAACTGTTGCGGTACGAATATTCGCTAGTCGTCGCGATGCCGGTTCGATGGTGACCGAGTATTGATCTAGCTGACTTTCTGAACCAGTAGTCGCTAGTTCTAACGGCATCGCGCAGATCGGACAGCGACCTGGATTGGGCTGGCGAATCTGCGGATGCATCGGGCAACTGTATACCGCCCCGGCGGCATCCGCTGTGTCACCGCGAGCGCCAATTCCGCCAGCGCTAATCCAGCCAACTCTTTGAGCAAGACCGACCAACACGATCAATAGAATTCCTACACACAGGAATACTGCCGCCCTAATAGCCAAGAGCTTAAGATGTAGCCAGTCTGGTCGAGGTGGCGGTGGTAAAGGATCTTGGGAAGCCCCCATCGAACTCACCCCAGGTTGATCGGAGTCGACAGGCTCAATTCTAGACGAGTGGACTTTGCTTGCGTCTGCCATCACTACAGGCTTTGGTTGATTTCCAGTAGGTTCAATCGCTCGGCACGGTCATTGGTTCAAGCAAACCAGTGCTCTGAATTTGGTCAGAAACCGGTAACGGTCCTCCCACGGTTTGTTCCAGCCTTGCCAAAGCAATCGCCTTGTCCGTCAAAGCCCGGTAGTATGCCGATTCGGCAGTCAGTAGGTTGCGTGCATTGGCAATGACCCGTTCGAACTGCACCGCTCCCTGTTCATAAGCACGTTGGTCGGCTTCGAACCCTTGGCGAATCTGAGGCAGAATCGTAATCAGGTAGAGCCTGGCAGTTCGATCAGCTGCTCGAACCTGTTCATTATAGTCCAACAGCATCACTTCGTTTGCCCGTATGACCTCTTCTATTTCCAAATGAGCCGCACAGTGCTTCCAGGAGGCCTCTTGCCGCATCGCCGCATATTTCTGGTGCCACAGCGGAATATTAATTCCGGCTCCAATTTGCCAGGGATCGGAATTGCTCATTCCCGGATTCATTCGCATAAACATGTGCTCATAGTTGAGTGTTAAATCCGGCACACGCTCAAGCTTTGCAATTTGCACACCCCAGGCGGTTGCTTGGGTTCGCAGTTGAGCCAGCGCGATTTCGGCTTGCTGATTCAGTGCAATCTCCCGCAGTGTTTCAAGCGACAGTTCAAAGCTTGGATTATCCAAAGCATCTGGGATCGTCACCAGCGAGTCGGCTGGTCGATTGAGCAATTGATTAAAAATCGCCTTGCGTAACGCCAGTTGCTGGCGCAGTTGCAGGCGTTCCTCCTCAGTCCGGCTCAGCTCCACCGTACCGAGAATGACGTCACCTGATGTAGCGCGTCCTACCTCCACTTGAGCCGTCGCGACGGAAACTAGCGAACGGATCAACTGCTCATTGGCCTCATTGATCTGCAGCAACTTTTCGAGCAAGTACAGCCGATACCACGCCTCGCGGACATCAGCGGCAATCCGCTGCTCAGCCGCGCGGACTATCTGCTGGTTGATCATGGCCTCAAAGGATGCTTGTTGTGCCCGGGCATCGAGTCGCTTGAGATACGGAAGCGTTTGGCTGATCATCAGCGTGCCACGTGTCTGGCCGTCGACCATCATCATCGGCTCGCCGAAGACACTCCCTCGGGCCATCGGGTCAGGCAAGGCTCTTAATTGCGGAACCCGTGCCCATGCTTCTCGCGTATTAGCCCGCAGCCGACGAATCTCCGGATGATTAGCAATTGCAAAGTCGACGAGCTCCACCAGTGCCTGACCGTTGCTACTGCCGAACGCTGCGGCTTCTTGGTTGCTTACCTGGCTATCCACAGGTCCGGTAAGAGTGTCGAGCAGTTCTGGAGCTTGAGAGACTTGTGTATTGAACTGCGCTAGCGAAACCAGATTCAGCTGCGGCGTCTCAACTGTTGACACCGTGTTGGCAGTCGATCGATGGGATGCTACGGCAGCTTCTGTCAGAATTGTCTGACTGGGCTGGCCGACCTTGGCAAGCGTGCTACCAAGTTTCAGCGATGGATCGCTACGACAGCCACCGATCAAGCAGACCGCACATGCCAATGCTACTCGGCAAACCGACTGCTGTCTGTTCGGCACGATCATGATTCTCGACTCCGCGAACAATTTCACTTTTGCTTGCAAGCGACGCTTATGCCAGCATAGTGCGGCAGACTAGCTCTGGTTACCATTGCGTGATCAGCATCCATATTAAGCAAACCGTGGCAGTGAGCGTACAAAGCCAATAGCAATTCGGAGTCCTGTCATCGATCAACACCGCTTATAAATCAGACCCTACCACCTTTCATCGACATTTAGGGTAATTGCGATCAAATAAGGTTTAACGCAGAGCAGATAAATCATCGTTTCGAGCTATCTTGCATTGGCCAGATTCCCTAAGTTCCATTTGACCTGCTCCCCAAAACCTGATCCAGGTGATATGAAAGTCGAAGAGCCCGAAACGGGCAGGAGGACTTTCAATGACAAGGCGAAGACGCAAACACACAAGCGAACAGATCATCAAGAAACTACGAGACGCCGACGCGATGCTTGCGGCTGGCAAGAGTGTGGGCGAGGTGCTGCAAGCGTTGGAAGTGAGTGAACCGTCACTGAGCCGCTGGCGCAAGCAGTACGGCGGCATGAAGAGCGAAGAGGCCAAGCGTTTAAAGCAACTGGAAGATGAAAACACTCGGCTGAAACGACTGGTGGCGGACCAGGCGTTGGACATTCAGATGCTCAGGGAGGTCGCCCGGGGAAACTGAGCACCCCTCAAGCGCGTCGAGAAGCAGTGGAGATGCTGCAAGCGAAGTATCAAGTATCGCAGCGTCGAGCCTGTCGGGTGTTGGCACAACCAAGATCCACCCAGCGTTATGAGGGGCATCCGAAGGACGAAGACGAGCGGCTAACGAAACGCATAATGGAGCAAGTTAGGCGTAGACCGCGTTGGGGCTATCGCCGGATTGGACAACTACTGCGTCGAGAAGGAGACAGCCTCAACATGAAGCGTATGTACCGACTGTGGAGATCGGCAGGGCTGAGAGTACCAAGGAAACGCAGGAAAAAGCGAAGTCAAGGCCAAGCGGTGAACGCCTGTCATCGGAAGCCAGCCAGCCAACCGAATGATGTATGGACATGGGATTTTATGGAATCGACGACGCTCCAGGGCACAAGACTCCGATGGCTCAATGTGATCGACGAATACACGCGGATGTGTCTGGCGATCAAGGTGTCACGAAGCATCACCAGCGAAGACGCGATTGATACGCTGGCCGAGCTATTCTCGATGTATGGAGTCCCCAAGATGTTGAGAAGCGACAATGGGCCTGAATTCATGGCCAAAGCGATCCAGCAGTGGCTAAGCAGACTATCGATTCAGACGCTGTATATCGAGCCAGGATCGCCGTGGCAAAACGGAGTGTGCGAGAGTTTTAACGGCAAACTCCGAGACGAGTATCTGCAACCGAGCGAGCTGGTTTCAGTGGCAGACGCAAGACTCAAATCCCGACAGTGGCAAGACGACTACAACAGAGTCAGGCCCCACAGCTCGCTGGGCTACCTGACCCCCAACGAGTTCGCCGCTCGCTGTGCTGATTCCGTTCCGTTCGCTGCGCTCACTCCTCTCCATCAGCACAGCGAACATTCCATTCCCTTACCTATTTCCTAACCCAATCTTTCATATCACGTGGTACAAATAAATGGGGCAGCTCACATTTGCGACCAAAGTCGACTTATCAGACCATCAAGCTACTTGAGTCAGCGAATGTGCCGATGGTGAACGTTCGTCGTCAACGATTACAAATCACTACCAGCCCGACAAAAGTTGCACCGATACTTAGTCGATTCAACATTCGTCGGTAATCTTGCATGCAATGCTCGAACAGCTCTAATTTTCATCGGGTTTAAGGGGTGCCGGTTCGAGATGACGCATCAAGGCCGCGTGTTCTGCGCGTGCCTTCTCAAGTTCCTTCGTCAGGTCGTTGCAGCAGGACATAACCATTTTTCCATCGGGAGATTCCCTCATACATTCTGCATGTGCCGCTTTCTGAAGTGTCGCCGCTTCCGACAAATGCTTTTCGATGGCTGAAATGCGTTTCTGAATGTCCTCCTCTGGGAACTCCTTCTTCATCACCTTAATGCCTGCTTGCGCAGCGGCAATGTTATGACCAATAACTTCGACATCTGGGCGAATAACCTCAGCATGAACCACAGACGCATTTGCCGCAACGCCGGCAGTGATCGCAGCTGGAGCCGTGTACGAATAGAGGGCTCTGGAACTCTGTCGCGCGTGATTAATCTGCCGACCGCTCGACAGACCAGCGGTGTAACCACGACCCGTACCGTCGACACCTCTCGATCTCTGAGCCAGCACAGAGGCACTAATCCATGCGGTAAGCATGATACTGGTCAACGCCAGGAATCCGAAATTTCGAAACTTCATTGTACGGTTCCTTTCATGCAAACTGCCAGTTCGACGCCAGCGACAGAAGTTGTCAACTCGACTAAACTAACAGAAAAAGCCGACGCTCATGCAAAAAAGAGCCAACACATTTGGCCTTTAGTATTAGATGCACAGCCTTGCAAGGTTCTTCACAAAAAAACAATACTTTTCAGAGCTGCCTTCAGAGACTCGTGAGCATGGTGTCGATCTCAACATTGTCACGCAGACCAATCACGGTAACTTGGCCGGTGGGACGATTGACTGAGATGGTGCTTGTGCCATCGACAATGACTTGCTGGATTTCCAGGCCGTTCCGCGTGACAGACTGAACTGGGAATTTGCCGAAAGTGACAGTTTGCGACGTACACTGTTCAAGGATGAGATAGGTTGAACCATCAGGTCGTTCGCATACAACCGTGACGCATTTGCAACACCCCGGACCGCACATGCATTGTTTTTCGAGGCATTGGCATGACGGAAACGAAAATGTTTTAGTCGATGCCACCTTAGCATTGCCCGGTAAGCCAGCGTCTTTCGATAAGATGCTCACGAAAATCGGATGCCCGAAGCTTGATTCAGCATCGACTAACGCCACATCCTTTAATGTATACTGCTCTTTTAGAGCGTCGATTGCTGTTTGCGCATCGTGTCGAAATATCTCAAGGACCGGCTGCAAGTCAAGGGTGGCGATGGATGGGTGCCTCACCTTAATACCATTCTGATAGTACGGCATCATGGGGATTGCGATTATCAACGCAGTTGCGGCGACTGCGACTAATGCCCCCATGGTCAATTTCCATTTTCGATTAAGAATGTGTGATCGCCTGGGCATTATCAATGCTTTGCTGGTCCCATCGGTGGGTAATGCCATGTCGCTTAATCTTTGCGAAATCGAAGCAAAGGCCGGCGGCCGATGGCTCAAAGGTTCGACGTAAGCATTAGCGAGCCTGCCGAGCTGCTTAAACTGGGTTAGCTCGTGCGCACAGCTTAAACAAATATCGAGATGCTTCTGAACCTGATCCTCTACAGCGATTGGCAATTCTCCGTCCTGGAATGCCGAGAGTTGCTCGCGAACAAAGTGACATTTCTTATTCATAGTTATGGTACCCATCCGAGTTTCAATAGCTGGTCACGCAACTCCCTTCGCGCTCGATTCAACCGCGATCCTACGGTGCCCTCGGGTATTCCGACCATCTCGCTAATCTGTGCGTAGGACAAGTCGTCCACCTCTTTCAATAGAAAAATCAAGCGCAATTCTGGTTCGATCTGTTCCATCGCGCGAGTTAAAATCTCTGCCAATTCCCTGCTATGCGAGGTGCAATCGCTAGCAGCCACACCGTTTTTCGGCAGCGAATGAGTTTTTGTGACCCGGCGACCTCGTCTACGTAGGTGCTGAACCGCTTCATTCATTACTAAACGATACAACCAGGTCGTAAATGACGACTCAAAGCGGAACGTGGACAATCTAGCGAACAAATGCAGAAACACATCTTGTGTCACATCCGCTGCATCGGATTCGCCCACAATTCGCTGAACCATTCGATAGACTCGACCACTGAAACATTCGTAAATCTGTCGCTGCGCATCTCGATCTCCGACCGCTGCACGGCTAATGACCTTGACTTGGATTGTTTCATCACTGTCTGACATTAGACCCCCGATTTTCGTGCTACCGCAGACACTCGCGGAAATCTACGTCGCGGCCTTAGATGCTCGCTGAACCGTATTTCTTCACGAATAAGCGACAACTTTTGGGGTTTTTGTTGTCGGATTCACCTGCGTTCCCCAAACCTACTATCCGCTTTCAAGCGGACAGGTCTGTTGAATGAGCAGGCGAGCGGTGTTGCGGTGGAACTGAGCTCCGTGGTGGCTAGGGGGCCTTGGTTCCCGCCGATACCTGCTATACGCAGCGCAGCTGCGTCTTGCCTGAACGTTCATTAGCTTGTGCGCGCGTTGATCTGGATCAAGCTTCGCCAAGCGAACTTGCCACTGGCCATTTTGGTATCGCAATCTCCAATTCCGTCCAAGTCGTAACCACTTCATGGGCCACTTAGTAAGTCGATAAGTTCTCCTAGACGATCTCGCCAGCCTGCACCATGCTCATGGCTGTTTAGTTACCGCCAGTGTCAGCGGCGCCAACTGCGCTAGAAAATGGGAGCCTGTTTTGATATTGTCGCTGCCGGCCCTCCTTAAGAATCCTATCCAGTTCACGTAGCGATGCTATTATCTCCAAGGCAGCTCGGACCATTGCTGCCACTGGTGCTTGATCTGCGAAGCGCGACAATTCCGCAGCGAACGACCTGGCCGGTTCCTCCCTGGTAGGTCTCGCCTCTGGCAGTCACACAACGCGCTGCCGTTCGATGCTGTTCATTTCAATCGACACTATGCTAATTTCAACGCCAACCTCCAGTCCGTTGGGCATTTGGGCAGCTTGGCTTCAATATCTCCAAACGCAGTTCTGGCGACTGACAGCTTAATAGGCGCGGAATCTATAAGCCGATAGTAGTTGAAGTATACTCACCAAGGCAGGGCGAAAGCGACAACGAACTGTCATGGTCAAGGCAACTTAGTTGGCCTCACTCGGCTGTGTTTCGCCTATAACACTGTCTGCTGTATCAGTGACTGGAGCGCTGTCGCTGGTAGCCGCCGCTTGAGCCGCTTGCTCTTGTTCCAATTTCTGTGCGGCGGCCTGAGCTTTGGCTGCCGCTACGGCGGCCAGCTCTTCGGGCGTGGGAGACAGCACGGGAAACGGCGAGAAATCGACTAGACCGCGATCGACGATCCAAATGTTGCGAAAGAGCACCGGGTCGCGGTGATCTTGGAAGCGAATAGGCAGCAGTGTGGGCGCCTCCTCTTGGCCAGCCCCCGTTTTGTTGGGTACTTCAAAGTTGTCTTGCGTCTTGACCCCGTTGTGCCAGACGGTGATTCGGGCGGATTGGAGCTTGGCACCGTCCGCACCCCACCGAGGACTGGTGAATTTAATATCGTAGGTCTGCCACACGAGTGGCGGGAAGCTCATGTTCACATCGGGCGGCTTCGTGCGATACAGACTGCTGGCACCGTTGAATGTCGGCAGCTCTCCGAATGAATCCAGGATTTGTACCTCATAGCGGCTGAGCAAATAGCAACCACTGTTGCCGCGAGCTTGATCGGTCGAGTTGGGCATGTAGGGCACCATGAATTCCACATGCAAATTGAAGTCTTGGAACATCGGTAGCACGTCGGCGCCCGGCATCAACAGCCCGTCGTCGGTCATTCGAGCCCTTACGAACTGGGCGGTGTTGGTGCCATCAAACAGTACTACAGCACCGGTCGGCGGAAGTGCACCCATGGTCGGACTGCCGCGACGGATGCGCTCCAGGCGACCAATCGAATTGCCATGACGATCCGACAGTCGGCAGGCATCAGCCTCGACCACGATCACCCAGGGACCTCCGGACAGTACCAAGTAATCTTCAAAACGCCGTCCCAGTAAGGGCAGTACTTGACTTTGAACACCTTCTTGCCCTGGCAATCCGCCAATAAACTGCAGCGCCTCGAAATTGCCGAGGCCGACCGGACGAAGTTGAAGTCCCAACGGCTCGGCGGGCTTATCGCCGACATTGACCAGGCCCACGAACTCGCCCAACAGTTCGTAGTCCAAGTCACCTTCAGGCGGCTGGGTGTAGGCGACACGCTCCAGGCGTTCACCGATCCCTTTCGCAGCCGGCTCCTGGCCCCAAGCAATACTGGAAGTCGCTATCCCGGCCACCAAGATGACCGCAACTCTCAACTGAATTGTCATGATGTTCTTCATGCAGGAGAAAGAAATAGACAAATGTCTATTGTGATTGCCGACCATGCATAGTTCAACCCGACAGCCAAACAGGACAGGATACTGTGAATAACTCTGCCGCCGCCAGCGGTTAGCCGGATGACACTGCCTGAATGTCGATACCTCAGATGCGGGTGATCGCTAATCAAGTTCTTTGCGGCCAAGCGATGGTCCCAAACCGCATTGCCCTGCCCGATAGACAACGAAAAAACCCGAGACGGCGGACGGACCGCACGCCTCGGGCTCAAAAGGGTTTTGGATGTGAAGGTTATAGTTTACATGTTAACCAAGCCATCCGAGGATAGCTCACGACAACCGTCTCATTCTCGTTCAGCGCCTTTGCCGCCGAAAAAAAGGGTTCACGATCGCCGGTCGGTCCGGGGCGCGATAACTCCCATGGGCCGGGCCGGTGAAAACTACCGTTTGTCAGTCCGCGCAGGCCGCAGGCATTGGTGGCTCGCCTCCGGTTAAGGAATTCGAGTTCGGCCAAGCTGCTTGCCGGCTGCCAACGCATCACGCGTGAGGCTCTGCGACGAAGGCCATCAGACTGCGATAAACCAATTCAACTTGTCGATTTGCCGGTGCGGGCGGACCATCCATATCCGGAAAAATATCCAGAGGTGAGTCCGCAGTGGTGTCAAACAACAAGCTCCAGCGAAGTTGCCGCGTCTGTTCTGGCAGTCGGAAAGTTAGCGTTTCAGCGGTCCCATTAAACAGGAACAGTAGATCGCGCGCTTTGCCTTGCGGATCGTCGGCGGCGGCCGGAGCCGGTAGCCAGCAGACCAAACCGCCATTGGGGTGTTCCCAATTAAACGGCAGGCCTTGATGGTTAAACCAGTTCACGTCCGGAATACCGCGACCATCAAAAGGACGGCCAGTCAAAAAGCGTTGACGACGCAGAGTGGGTTGGTTTTTGCGCAGTTTGATTAAGCCCTTCACAAAGTTGCGTATGTGTTGGTGGCGCTTAACAAACGACCAATTGAACCAGGAGATTTCGTTGTCTTGGCAGTAGGCATTATTATTGCCATGCTGCGTCCGACGAACTTCATCTCCCATGACGATCATGGGAACCCCCTGACTCATCAGGAGGGTCGCCAACATATTCTTGATCTGTCGCACCCGCAGTGTCTCCACCGCTTTGCGGCGCGACGGACCTTCGACTCCATAGTTGTCACTACAATTGTTGTTGTCGCCGTCGCGATTGTTTTCGCCATTAGCCAGATTGTGTTTGTCCTTGTAGCTGACCAAGTCATTCAAGGTAAACCCATCGTGGCTGGTAACGAAATTGATGCTGCAATACGGCGCGCGGCCGGCATGTTCGTACAAGTCTGAAGACCCGGCCAGGCGCGTGGCCATGGCTCCGATCATGCCGGGATCGCCGCGCCAATATCTGCGAACATCGTCGCGATAGTGACCGTTCCACTCAGCCCATCGCCGATCGCCAAAGGATCCGACCTGGTAAGCACCAGCCGCATCCCAAGCTTCCGCAATGATCTTCGTGTCGGCCAACATCGGGTCTTCGGCGATGAATTCAACCATCGGCGGGTTAGGCGTCAGGTTACCAAATCGATCGCGAGACAAGATGCTGGCCAAGTCGAAACGAAAACCGTCCACATGGTAGTTGTGCACCCAGTGCCGCAGGCAATGGAAGATCAACTCCCGACAAATCGGATGGTTGCCGTTAAACGTATTACCACACCCTGAATAGTTGCTGTAGTGACTGCCGCCGCTATTGAGGATGTAGTAAACCTGATTTTCGAGTCCCTTAAAGCTCAGAATCGGCCCGTGCTGATTGCCCTCGCAGGTATGGTTGAACACCACATCCAGAATCACTTCAATTCCGGCACGATGCAGTGCTTTGACCGTCTGCTTGAACTCAGTCACTTGAGCCCCCGGCACGTCGCTATGAGCATAGCCACGATGCGGGGCAAAGAAGGCCATGGGATCATAGCCCCAGTAATTGGGTTGATCCGGCTGGTTTCCATGGATATCGCGAATTGGGAACTCGTGTATCGGCATCAGTTCGACGGCGGTGACTCCCAGGTCTTGTAGATACGGAATCTTCTCGATTAAACCGAGGTAGGTTCCGCGATACTTGACACCAGAGGATTCATGTTGCGTAAAGCCGCGAACATGAGTCTCGTAAATCACCGTGTCGGTCAACGGACGCCGCAGATGGCGATCTCCCTCCCAGTCAAAGTAGTCGTCGATGACAACGCACTTTGGTGGGCGGATGATGCCATCGGTGCTCGGTTGAAAACAACCGGCCAGTGCTTTCGCATACGGATCGATCAGCCGCGCCTGTCCGTCAAACCACTGACCTGACTCGGGGTCATAGGGTCCGCTGGCTTGAAAGTGGTACAACTGACCTGGGTTGAGACCAGGAACAAAAACGCTCCATACGTCTCCCCAGCGATCCGTGTCACGATCCAGTTCGATAATCTCGACCGGTTCGCGATCCTCGACCTTATCATACAACAGGACACGCATCGCCGTAGCGCTGCGACTGAAGACGACGAACTGCACGCCCCGTTCCGTTGCGATCGCTCCGTAGGGTAGCGAATAGGTAAATTGCAATTCAGGATGCGGGTGTCGCATGAGCATACTTCAAGTAGTCCTTCTTGAGCGAGTTGGCTTCCGGATGAGGATCGTGACACAGGGAAGCATACCACCGGCTCAAGAAGTGCAAGGAAAAAATGCGTCTGGCAGCACCGAATAAGCGTCGCAGCACGACGCGATAGTTCGAGCAACCAAAGCCTAGCAACCAGCTAAGAACTTCCGATTCATCCAGCGCGACATAATGGCAACTGTTATAGAGTGTAGCCGAGTCAAGCTGTAGCGGTTAGTGGTGAGTGCGATGACAACAGGCTTGCCTCATGCACCGACCCGTCCGGCTACCGTCGACGTCCAGTAGCTACCGTCCCTCGAGGGTTAGGGGCCAACCTAATACGTCCACACTCTGGCCAGTGTAGCTTCAGAGCCCTGGTCAGCGTAGCTACTGAGTTAGCGTCCGGCGTTCAGCAGGGCCTTACGTATCTGTTCTTTTACATGAGTGTCGGACTCAGTCGCCATCAACATGCGCAGACTGCGCTGAACTTCATTGTCCAACATCGACGCCAGTAGCGAGACAGACATGCTGCGAACTTCGGCCTGCCCGTCCTGTGCCATCCAAATCAGCCAAGGCCGGGGATCTAAACAATCTGAAATCGCCAGCTGCTGGATCAACGCCAGTCGCTGCGAGGCAGAGCCAACCGCCAATTGAGTAGCCAATTCGATGCGTTCATCATCAAAACCATGTTTACGCAGGGCCAGCGCGGCTGATTTGGCGACATTGGGCTGTTGGCTACCCAGCAATCGAACCAGACCAGCGATTTCTCCTTGCTCGAATCCCTGCCGGTCGAAGCGGTTAGAAATCAAGCGGAATTGGGCAGGTGAGTGTTGTGAGATAGAAGCCGATGTCTTGACCATCATAGGTAAATCGACAGACGCAGACGGAACTGCTCCTGGCTGCGCCGCTGAGTCAGCCTGCGCCCATCCATGCGATGGATCGCCAGACGGATATTGATATTGGAATCGGTTGGCAGCCGAAGGTTCGGTGGACGAATCAGAAAGTTGCATGGGTGTTGCAGGAACTTCATTTCGGCCAGCGGGACTCCTGGTTTCCAAACCAGTCGGTAGCGAAAGTACGCGTTGGCTAGTCAGTGGAGAGCTGGTCGAACTGTGTACGGACATCGTTTCAGTCAGCGGCTTGGATTGCTCAAGCGGGAGCGGGGGGGCGGGAAAGTTTGGAAGGGGCGTAGGCGGAGTGGCCAGAGCACCGAGGCGAGCCGCGGACTGCATCACGGTAGCCGGTTCGCTGAGAGTACTGTTGGCAATCGTGCGTTGGCAAAGATCGGTTACCGCTGATAGCTGCGGATCGTCCAGCGCAACACAGCGCGCATACAGTCGGGCTGCAAGGCTGCGCGCCAGTCGTTGATTCTCCGCAGGCAGGTCGGACGGTTGGCTCTGCAGTTGTTCGGCCAAGCGTTGCATCGCCGCGTAATGATTTTTCGTGTCGTCTTGCTCCCAACGATCCACACAGAGGTTCAACTTCTCCCAGGCTGATCGAGCCACACGCGTGTCCTGATGTTGCAGCCCTTTGGCCAAGACGACTTCCGTGTCAGCGCCCAGAATTCCCAAGGCTTCCAGAGACCACAACACTTCGGCAGCCGAGCCTTTGGGGGTAATCTGGCGTGTCAGTTGGCTAGTGAGCTGACGCTGTCCGAAAACCCACCCTGCGACTCCAGCCACCAGTCCGAGGCAGAACCATATCCAGCCGCCTTTGGGCAGCAGACCACCAGGCAGAGGCCGTGTGGGAGCCGCCCGAAAGCGCAGGTCGATGCGTTCCATCAGCTCAGAATCGTCGTTCATACGTTAAACTCCACCCGACCGACAGCCAGTTCAGAATCGCCTTTTCGCAAAACGGTACGACGCATTCAATAGCAAATTGCCAAGCCGTGTGTTATAAGATTACTAGCATTGATTCCCGGAGTCCTCGCGATTACAGCAATTGCCATAGGAGTTAAGCGTGCTGACGCCAGCCGAAGTCGTTGACAAAGATTTTTTGGAACATCGCCACCAATTGTTGGAGATTGCGGCCTACCTAGACCGTTACGATGCCGCAGTGCAGCGCACCGGCCAGTCGGGGCCCGTGCCGCACAAGCTGAAACTGATTGACCAGGCGCTAGCTGTCTTGCGAACGCCCCCCTCAGAACGCGGTCGAGCCTGCGATTTGTTGGAGCTGTTTGCGTCGTAGCAGAATGTCTTCAAGCTTGACGCGGAACGGACTATACTAGCCATAGATTCCCAATGCGCTTCGCGAGTGCTTAGTCAGAGCCACTGCCTTTACGGAGGTATTTTTCTATATGCAAATTATCCAGCCCCACTATCACGCGATTGCCCGAACGGCTCAGGACTACGAACGCATGGCGATGTCCGGAGTGGTCGCAGTCGCTGAGCCTGCGTTTTGGGCCGGCTTTGATCGCCGCTATCCGGAAACGTTTATTGACTATTTTCGCCAGATCAGCGAGTTTGAGCCGACGCGAGCGGCGGAATACGGCATCCGACATTTTTGCTGGGTCGCGGTGAACCCCAAAGAAGCAGAGAACGTGACGTTGACGCGCGCGGTATTGGAGCAAATGCCAGAGTTCTTTGCAAAGCCGACATGCTTGGGCGTGGGTGAAACCGGGTTGCACAAATCGACTAAGAACGAGTGTGAAGCGTTGGAGGCCCACGTTGAACTGGCCATGAAGCATGGTCAATTGGTGCTGATTCACACGCCACACTTGGCAGACAAAGCTCATGGTACACGGCGCGTACTCGAAGTCTTAGCCGCAATGAACGTCGATCCTCAACGCATCTGGATTGATCACGTGGAAGAACAGACCATCGGCCCGTGCTTGGATGCGGGCTATTGGGTTGGATTTACCCTGTATCCGATTACCAAGTGTTCGCCCAAGCGAGCTGTGGATATGCTGGAAAAGTATGGTTGGGAGCGAATTCTGGTGAATTCGTCGGCTGACTGGGGGCCCAGCGATCCATTTACCTTACAGCAGTGCGTTGTAGAATTCCGACGCCGCGGACATTCGCTCCAAGAAGCTCTGGAAGTGTTTCACAACAACCCCTGTCGATTTTTGGGGCAGAATCCAAAGTTTGATATTCAGCCGGTTCGCGTCGAGTATGATAGTGCAGTTGGGGTTTGACGCATGCGAGTTCAGATTGCCAATCTGTCAACAGATTTTACGAGGTGACTGACAGGCAAATTTGCCTGTCAGCGCAAACATTCCAACCTCTGCGGGCTTGAGCGACAGTGGCAGATGAACATCATAATCCCCAGGCGGTCAAGGCAATGAGCGGCCAGCAGCAGCGACAGGAAGCACGTACGATTCTGCGAGCCAAGGGCCTGCGCACAACGCCCGCGCGAGTTGCAATCCTGAACGAACTGGGCAATTGCGCCGGTCCTGTCACGCACCAGGAGTTGACACTCAAACTGCACGATTTGGGCTTGGAAAAGTCGACCATTTTTCGTGGTTTGCAGGATCTGACCGAAGCTGGATTGCTGCATCGCTTGGAACTGGGGGACCATTTGTGGCGCTATGAGCTTGTCCAGGAAGGGGTGTTGGTCCAGCAAAGTGACTCCGAGCATACGCATCCACACCTGCTGTGTGTGGATTGTGGTTCTGTTCGCTGCTTGAATCAGGCAGACGTAAATGTTCAGCTTGCGCCGCAACTTGGCAAAGTGGTTGATGTATTGATTAAAGGCCAGTGCCCGGATTGCGGAGAACCCACCCCTGAATAGCGTCGCAATTGGTCAATGGTGATTAGTTTCCGGCTACTGCAATGGTTAAAGCTGCCCCAAAAGGACTCGCCGATAGACCAGTCAGAGTTTATGCCAACCGCCAAAATCTGGATAAACTCTGTCATTTGCAAGGGAATTGAAGGTTCAATTCGCTAGCGAATCGCTATTTTCAAGCAATTGCCACGACTGTTGTCCCACTAGAGGCACGATACTCTGTTATGCGAATGCGAGCATTTCGCATCGTACTGCCCCCTAAATAGTGATCCCGTGTACACTATGCAGCTTGCCAGGCTTGCCAGAATTGGTCCGACAGGGGACAGTATAACCGTTTATTTGTCTCGAGAGAGGCTGCTAAATGTCGAGTACGATTTGTAACGCTGGGCGTCCAATTTCAATGCAAGTAGTAGAGCCAGTCATTGGCGTCGACGAATCGCACTTTCACCATTTCACTGGCCAGGCGGTCCCGCCGCGCACGGATTTGGTAAGCGTGCTCCAGCACTGGGCTCGCCACTACCCAGACCGGCCAGCGTTTTACTTCAGCGACGGCGAGGACTACGTCCATAGCCAATGCATCACGTACGGTCAGTTAGATTTGGCGGCCCGAAATCTAGCTGGGTATCTGCAGCGTTTGAATGTCGCAGGCCAGCGGGTGCTGTTGGTGTACCCACCGGTCATGGATTTTTTGGTCGGATTCTTCGGCTGCTTGTATGCGGGGGCAACCGCTGTGCCCGCGTTTCCTCCTCGACGCAACCGCAAGGGCCAGCGCATCCATGGCATCGCTCAAGATTGTCAGGTCCGATTAGCGCTTACCAACGAACAGGTGCGACAGCAAATCGAAGGGGACGACAACTGGGTTGAATGGGAGTCGATCTCGATCGTGGCGTCTGACTCGCTGACTCAAGAATATTCCAGCCAATGGAAGCCACCCCAAATACGGCCGGAGGACTTGGCGGTACTGCAATATACCTCAGGTTCGACGGGTCAGCCCAAGGGCGTGATGCTCTCGCATTCGAATTTGATGCGTAACGCCGAGCTGATCATGGTGGCCTTTGAGACTCGCCAAAGCTCGGTGGGCGTCAGTTGGCTGCCGACGTATCACGACATGGGGTTAGTCGGAGGAATTCTAGAGCCCTTGTTTATCGGTTGCCCAATGGCTCTGATGAGTCCGATGGCGTTCCTGCAAAAGCCGATTCGTTGGCTCAAAGCAATCTCCCATTTTCGCGCTTCGATTTCTGGTGCGCCCAATTTTGCATACCAACTGTGCGTGGACAAAATCAGTGACGAAGAACTGGTCGGGATCGATTTGAGTAGCTGGAAGACAGCGTTTAATGGGGCCGAACCGGTTCGGGCGGCGACGCTCAAGCAGTTTATCCAGCGCTTTGAACCCTATGGCTTTAGCCCAGCGGCCTTCTTGCCCTGTTACGGTATGGCCGAAACGACTCTGATCGTAACGGGCGGCCCACAGCCGGAACCTCCAGTCTTTCAAACATTTGACGGCAAGCAACTGGACTTGGGTCGCATCGTTCCGTGTGACGCATCGGACGCGGACGCCCGCGAATTGGTTGGCAGTGGCGCGATTTTGCCCGGCGAAGAGGTATTAATCGTCGATTCGGAGTTGAGGCAGTCAATGGCACCTGATCGCATCGGCGAAATCTGGGTCCGCAGCCCCAGTGTCGGGCAAGGTTATTGGCAGCGTGAAGCGGATACCTTGGAAACCTTTGGTGCCCGCACGATAGATGGCAAGGGGCCATATTTGCGGACCGGCGATCTGGGATTTGTTTATGACCGACAGTTGTATGTCGCCGGCCGGTTGAAAGACGTCATTATCGTCCGAGGCGTTAATCGCTATCCACAGGATATCGAACAGACCGCCGAGCAGGCTCACGAGATTATGCAGAGCGGCATGACGGCGGCCTTTGCCGATGACAGCGGCGATCGCGAGCGATTGGTCGTGTGCGCCGAAGTGCAGAGACGCGAGGGCGGGACCAATTGGGACGAGGTCATCAAAGCAATTCGTCGCGATGTTTCATTGCAGCATGACTTGCCCCCCGATGCTGTAGTTCTGGTGCGTTTCGGGACTTTGCCCAGAACATCCAGTGGTAAGATTCAACGCCATGCCTGCCGAGAATTGTATGTGCGTGGTTCGTTGAAAGTAGTCGCCCAGTGGCGCTCATTCGAGTTGGATTTGCCGCCTGGCGAGCCGATGATTGCGGCTTCGACCTTGCGATCTGGCTCCGCTCAGAATCTGTCCTCGGCATCTCCCGAATCGGCTTCAGCCACTGCATCGAGCGACTTACCTGACAACGAGATCATCGATGTAGTCATGGACGCCATTCGCGCGGTGGCTCAAGAGCGTGCCAAGGAGCTGGACGTCAAGACCAACATCGTGCTTGATTTGGGGCTGGATAGTTTGGAACGAATGCAAATCGTTCACTCGCTGGAACAGACCTTCGACGGCCGCTTCCCCGAGAGCGTGCTACCTGAAATTGAAACGGTCCAAGAAGTAGCGGAGGCCATCGAGCGCCATTTAGGCAAGAACCGCATGCGTCTGGAGTTGATACCGACTGAGTCAGGACTGCGTCCCGCCGACAGTCGACTGGTTCAACCCGACGAATATTGCTTCGATCATTTGCCGGAATATCGTCGGCTGAAGCGGACCATGGCACAGTTTGATATGACCGGTGTCCCTAATCCTTATTTCTCGGTCCATGAGGGCGTTGTCCGCGATACCACGCGTATCGCTGGTCGTGAACTGATTAGTTTTGCATCCTACAATTATTTAGGAATGTCTGGCGACCCAGCCATAACGTCTGCTGTGCAGGACGCCGTTGCGCAGTACGGAACCAGCGTAAGTGCATCGCGGTTGGTCAGCGGAGAAAAGCCTCTGCACCGGCAATTAGAACAAGCGATCGCTGATTGGGTAGGCGTCGAAGACGCAGTCGTTATGGTAGGCGGTCACGCGACTAACGAGACGACCATTGGCCATTTGGTGGGACATGGCGATTTGATTTTGCACGATGCGCTATCACATAACAGCATTATCCAGGGAGCTATCTTGTCCGGTGCCCGGCGGCGTCCGTTTCCGCACAACGACTGGCGCGAATTGGGCAACATTTTATCCGAGGTTCGGTCCAGCTATCGACGCATTCTGATCGTGGTGGAGGGCGTTTACAGTATGGACGGCGACTTCCCGGAACTGCCGCGGTTCATCGAAGTCAAGCAGCGCCATCATGCTTGGCTGATGGTCGACGAGGCACACTCTGCAGGCACGATGGGACCAACCGGTCGCGGTATCGCCGAGCACTTTGGATCCAGACCGCGCGACGTCGATATTTGGATGGGTACGCTCAGCAAGTCGTATGGTAGTTGTGGCGGATACATCGCTGGCTGTCGGGAACTGATCGAACTGTTGAAATATACCGCGCCGGGATTCGTCTTCAGCGTCGGCCTGTCGCCACCCAATACGGCTGCGGCCTTGGCTTCATTGTCTGTCCTGAAGTCGCATCCCGAGCGCGTGCAGACGTTGCATGCCCGCTCAAGTCTGTTCCTGAACGAAGCTCAGCGGTTAGGGCTGAATACCGGTAGTTCCAGCCAAACCCCAGTAATTCCCGTGATCACCGGAAACTCATTGCACGCTTTGATGTTGTCACGCAAATTGTTTGAAGCTGGAGTTAACGTGCAGCCCATTTTGTATCCTGCCGTTGAGGAGTCAGCTGCCCGGCTGAGATTCTTTATCAACTGTACACACAGCGAAGAACAGATTCGCTATGCAGTACAGCATACTGCGGCTGCGCTCCGCGAAATTCATCCAGGATATTTTGCGGGCTGAGTCAAGTCGCGTTTTCTCTCGGCCCAGTTTGTCGAGCCCCGTCCCAGTAGCGCCGCCGAATGCTGGCAATGCTGGGCGCTAGCAAAGTGCAACTGCCCTAGTCCTAGACTCTGTCGATGCACTATAAGCCGACAATAATCTGTTTGTCCGCATCGCGACCAAAACCATTGACCTGCTACAAGTGGCTAACCAGCTCGTGGCTAGTGCCAATACGCGTCGCCCCAGCCAAAGGAGTTGCCGTATGCGTTCGATCGCAGTCATCAATCAGAAAGGCGGAGTCGGGAAAACGACAACAGCAGTGAATTTGGCTGCGGGGTTGGCCGAACAGGGATGCCGCGTGTGTTTGTTCGACCTTGACCCGCAAGCCCACGCTACCCTGCATCTGGGCTTGTCGCTTACCAGCCATCAACTAAGTACCTATGATCTACTCTGTGGCGAAGCCACCATCGCACAGACGCGGCAATGGATAAACGAATGCTTATCCATCGTACCGGCCAATTTGGACTTAGCCGCCGCCGAACTAGAGCTGGCGGGCGAAGTTGGCCGCGAAGTCATCTTGCGCGATCGGCTCGAGGCTGATACTGAGCAATTCGACTATTTGATTTTGGATTGCCCACCCTCGTTGGGCGTGTTAACCCTCAATGCCCTGACGGCCGTTCATGAGGTCCTGCTACCGCTGCAGCCCCATTTTCTGGCCCTGCACGGGCTCAGTAAACTGCTTAAAACGATCGACGTCGTTGCCAAGCGGCTCAATCCGGATTTGAAACTGACCGGCGTAGTGTTGTGCATGTATGAATCGGCCACGCGACTGGCAGCCGAAGTGACTCGCGATGTCGATGAATTCTTGTCCATGCAAACCCGAACGAGCGGAGCCTGGGCTGGAGCCCGTTTTTTCCAGACTCGCATTCGGCGCAATATTCGTCTAGCCGAGGCGCCCAGTTTTGGCCAGAGCATTTTTCAGTACGCGCCCGGATCCAACGGAGCGGATGATTATCGACAATTGTCCCGTGAATTGATGGGGCTATCGATGGCTTCGGACTCAACGGATCGGACGGAGGCACAAGCCATTAGTGCCTCTGCTGCGGCTGGGCCCACCGCGCAGACTGTGGGAGCGATGAATCGGGGGCAACTGGTGCTGCCAATAGCAGGTTGAACCGGTACCCAAGCAACGGCCCAAATAGGAAAGACTTGTGTTATCACTGTCGACCGTAGCGAAAGCGTATTGCCTCGGCGGCCTGTTGGTGGCCGTCACGGGTTGTCAACGGTTTCAGCAGGCTTGCCAAGATGCGCTGCCGACGTTGTTTGTTCCAACAATTGAAGTACCGGTGTCCAATCCATCTCGTGTAGGCCCACATGATCCTGAATTCCTGTGGCTGCAAGTCGTAGACGCTGTGGATGATCATTTTCGCATTCAAAGCGAACAGTGGGTCCGTCGCGATCAAGATGGTTGGCTGGAAGGTAGATTAACGACCTATCCTGAAGTCAGCGGCACTAGCCTGGAACCTTGGAGGCGGGAAGCCTCACGCGGCATCGAGCGGCTGCAAAGCACAATTCAAACGATTCGTCGCACCGCTACCGTTCGGGTTATTCCCGAAGAAAGCGGCTATGTAATTGACGTTACGGTCCTCAAAGAACAAGAGGATGTCGATCAAGCGCAGGCTTCGACGGCCGGGTCTTCTGCACAGCGACATGATGGCACCATCGTGCGCAATGAAAATCAGCAGAGGCAGCTGCCGGTGACCCTGGGCTGGTTCGAGATTGGCCGGGATGCAGACCTGGAACAGCGGATCATGGCTGGAATACTAGGTCGGATCTCCAACGTCCAACCGCCCAAGCATGGTCTACTCGGTCGTCACTAACGTTCTTGGTAGCTACGTTTGCCAGTACGTGGAGGCTGCCGGGACTGCATTCAGAAATCCACCTTCTGGCGACGCTAGTTACAATTCCTTCGGCCTATCTTTCCATTTTGAACTACTATGGGAATAATTGGGAACGCTGTGTGCTGGACCCAGAGCCGTGACCTGCCAAATTGGCGTCCGCGTCAGCATTGGCTGAAATCTGTGGATTCCATTAAGTGAACAACATTCCAAAATAGCGCGAGACTGAGCGGTGCAGTGGATCGAGCCTAAACTGCTGATTGCCGATGACGATCGGGATTTTCGCGAAACGCTGGCGGAGGTGTTTCATCGCCGAGGGTACGCTACCCATCTGGCTGCTGATGGTCAGGAAGCGTTGGAGATTTGTCACGCCAGACCCCAGTTGCACTTAGTGATTTTCGATGTGCACATGCCTCGAGTAACCGGGTTGGAAGCGTTGCAACACCTGCGCGTTCACGATTGCTGGTCACTGCCCTGTATCTTGATGAGCGCTCAAATGGACGATCGCATCGTGCGCGAGGCCCAAGCGTTGAACCCGGCCGGGATTTTGGCCAAGCCTTTCACGCTGCGCGACCTGACAGCTACTGTAGAAGAGGCGCTAAGACGCTCTTACGGTTGGGAAATCTAGTCATCCGGCCGATTGTTCGTAACGTTTTACTGATTCGTAGAGTGGGACCAGTCGGACCTGTTCAATCGGTGGCCAATCCCAACGCAAGTTGCTCATGACAAACTGCGTTTATTGGAGATTAGTACGGTCTCGCGCCGGGCCACTTCACTCTGGTCGGACTACTTGTCTCTTGCTGGAATTAGTTCCAGACTATCGCCGAGGACCGTGTCTGCAGTGGCAGCGATTGGTTGTAGTGTGCCGTCCAGCCAATTGTCAAGCTGGTCGGTGTACTGCCTACTGAGCGGATGACCGGATTGTCCGGCGGGCATGATCGCCTGAGCCTGCGGGGGTGCAGCCATTTCAATCACCACGCGCACCGTCGCGCCGTGTGATACTTGAAACGGGCGATCGTATCGATATCCCGCGCGACCAACCGTAGACGGTCCTCCAGCTAAGCCGCGCGACGACTCATTCAATAGCATCTCAAGAGGGGGCGCTGCAGTTGCCAGTTCATGTTGCAAAGTCAATTTCTGTAGTTGATCCAGTCGCCATGACTTCAGTTCAGGTCCCAAGCGATCCATCAGGTCTGTCACCGTTCGCTCAAGCGCTGCCGCCAGATGCTGAGCCTTGCCTCGAGGCCACCACGTTGAAGCTTCTTCCAACAGCAAGCGATCCAACGCGTGATTGAGCATATATCCGCGACGCAGCAAGCTGGCAAACAAACTATCACCCAGTGGCTGCCTGAAAGCTTCGGTGGCCAGCTGGACGTACCAAGCCTGAAAGATAAGTGCCGCAGCGCTATCGGCCGCTGCCATCGGTAAAGTCTGCCATTTCTTCAGCATTTGACAGGCCTCTTGTGCCGGTTCCGACAACGTCTGACAGGGCGTGCTGTTCAGCAGGGCAGGCAACAGTTTAGCAGCCTGACCGTCGTACCTGTCGACTTGCAGCTTTCGCATTTGGTCGACGCTGATCGTCTGGCTGCAGGCGAGCACAGATTGAATTCTAGCGATACGATAAGCGGCGGCATTGTCGGCAGAAACCAGCGGCCCCTGCCCGGCAGCGTTCACACGTGCGTTGGCCGCCGCAACGTAGCCTGCGGGCGGATTGAAAAGCCGAGGGTGATCAGTAGGCGATACCATTCCCAGCCAGCGATTAGACATGTCGTGGCCTTGCAGTGGTTGAACCCCACTGCCCGCAGCTCTGTTTGGTAGCAGTCCGGCTGTTCGAAATCCGATGTTTCCATCCACGTCGGCGTAGGTCGCGTTTAGACTAGGCGCTGCCAATCGGTCGAGTGCGCCGGTGAATTGTTGCCAATCTTCTGCAAAGTTCAGTTCCAATAACGCCTCCAAACCCATGTCACCAATATGATGGGCTGTCCAGCGGAGCGAAATTGGTGGATGTTCGCTAATGAGTGGTCCGTTTCTCGTCGAGATAACCGTGAATCGTTCCGCATCCATTCGCCCGGAGACCGGGATCAAGTACTCCTGTTTCTCGGCGGTGTACCACTGCTGCCCATCGAGAAACTGATCTGGGTTTTCCGGATGTCGCGTTTCAAGAAACAGGTCCTGCGTGTCTCCGATATTGGTGAATCCCCAAGCGATGCGATGATTGTAGCCATTGATCACGCCGGGTAAGCCCGCCGCAGACCAGCCTCGAATTTGTCGCCCGTCGCCGAAGAACAGATGAACCTCGTAAAATAAGTTCGGCAGGCCAAGTTCGTCGTGTGAATCAAACGCAAATAGCGCATGGCCTGTAGCACTTCGACCTGGCGCAACACACCAGCCGTTACTGCCCAGGCTCAACCGAGGCAGTTGTAAATTGACGGCTGCGTCCAGTGCCGATAGAGCATCGATCGCCAAGGCGACTGACGGCAATTTGGAAAGTGCATCTTGGGCTCTTTGTGAATCTGTTGCGGACAGGCCGGCGGGTCCATTCACGGGTGGCGATTCTTCCTGCCATGACAGTTCCTGGCGCGGTAAGACATACGGATAGTCGGCGGCTGTCTCGGACCCGTCGCTCAAGAAATATTCCAGTTGCCCTGGAGTTAGAACGCGTGATAGTTCAAAACGCAATAGTTCATGGTGCATGTTGCCCGCCGATTGGTAGGCCATTACGGCGCCTACCGCAAATACATCTGCGCGTGTCCAATTTTGAGGGCGATGCATCAGCAACAAGAGTTCGACCGGCCGGGTTCGCAACTGCTCAATGGCAGTGTTGACGCCAGTCAGATAGGCATCGATGTACTGCAGAAGCTCCGTGGTGGCGTTTTTTTCAAGCTGCCTCGCCAACTGGGGCACTCCAATTCTCAACAATTGTTGATCGGTCCCCAACATGCTGCCACCCAGTAGCTCAGACAATCTGGCCTGGCCCGCTCGACGAAACATTTCCATCTGCCACAGCCGATGCTGGGCATGCAGCCAACCCTGAGCGGCTAGCGCGTCGGCAGCAGTCTGTGCCTGAACAAATGGGCGCTGCTGGTCGTCGAACCGAATCGCGACTTTGGCTGCCAAACCCTTAATTTCGACTTGGCCGCGTGTTTGCGGCAATGATCCGCGTAACAGGGCATAGATGGCCGTGACGGAAATCAATGCTATCACGAATAGGCTGAAGGTGACGTTCCTAAGTCGACTCCGCCACTTATTTCGAGCTGGCTTGATAGACGTTTGAGGACTGTCGGCCGTCATGCGAATCGTACTTACTGTGTAGTTACGTGAAACTGCGTGCCAATTCGACAATCGTGGCAAACTCGGCTGGACGAACAGGTTGGACGCTCAACCGCGAGCCCTTTTGAAGCAGAACCATCCCGGCTAATTGCTTGACTTGGCGGAGTTGTCGAAGCGACACAGGGCGTGCAAACCGCTCCCTGAGCTGTACATCCACCATGTACCAAGTCGGTTGTTCGGTCCGTGATTTGGGATCGAAGTGCGGATCATGCCGGTCAAACGCTGTAAAGTCCGGATAACCAGCGCGGACGACCTGCACAACGCCCATCACTGCCGGCTCGTCGCAACTGGAGTGGTAGAACAGCACGTAGTCCCCCAGTTGCATCTGATCGCGAAGCGTGTTTCGAGCTTGGTAATTCCGCACGCCATCCCAGTGGGTGGTGCGTTTGGGAGCAACTGCCAAATCGTCGATGCTGAATGTATCCGGCTCGCTCTTGACTAGCCAATATCTGCCGGATGTGGATTGGTACTTCTTGTTTGTTTTCGCCATGTATAACACGGTACCTGACAACACCAGAAACGGAAAGGGTTCACAGTAGGTTTGAAAGCCACAACTGGGTGCGTCAAGTCGCTACTTTGCCGACATTCGCGAGTATGTGGGGAGGGGCCAGTAGAGTTCGCAAACTCTGTTGGACAAACGATGGTGTCTGGGAAAGTGTCGCGGAAGGCTGGGATGAGAAATCCTTGCCCCGGGCTGGTCCGCCACTTACAGAAGCAGCATTTTGACATGAACGATTACTGATTTTTCATCCTGGTGACTTCCCTCTCCAATGCCGCGTACTATACAATGACCCCGCATGCAAGTTGTCCGTTTCGACTCCTAAAACAAGGCAGGTGCCGTCATGTTACGAAGTTTGATTTTCTTGGGCACACTCTCCGTAGTAGGTTGGGCCATGGCCGCAGACAAAGCTGATTCGCCACTGAACGTCACCATGAAGAGTTTGGATGGCAAAGATGTCGAACTCGCCAAGCAGTACCAAGGCAAGGTGGTATTGGTCGTAAATGTCGCCAGCAAGTGCGGGCTGACACCTCAGTACAAACAGTTGCAAGCGTTGCACGACAAGTATGGCAAAGACGGCTTGGCGGTTTTGGGGTTCCCGTGCAATCAATTTGGGGCGCAAGAACCAGGTTCGGCAGATGAAATCGCCAGTTTCTGCGATAAGAATTATGGCGTCAAGTTTGATATGTTTGCCAAGGTCGATGTCAATAAGGACGGTGCCTGCCCACTTTATAAAACGTTGACCGCCCTGGACACCAAGCCGGTGGGAAGCGGCGCCATCAGTTGGAATTTTGAAAAGTTCCTCATCGGACGCGATGGTCAGGTGGTCGCCAGGTTTTCTCCACGAACCAAACCAGACGATCCAGAAATCATTGCTGCGATTGAGAAGGAATTGTCAAAGAAGTAGCGGATGTTCGCCCGGCTGGCAGGTCGGAGCGGCGTGGAATGGGACCAGCGTGACCGTCGTCAGCCGCGCTGGAACTGTGCTTGATGGTGACCTAACGCTCAACCTTGGCACAGTCATAGCAGAGCGTTCATGGTGGGCCTGCGGTCGCTGAACTTGTGGCGGTGTAGGATCCAATGGCTGGATCAAAATGCAAGCCTCAATCTGCCGCGACCTACAATACCGTAACACAAATACAGATCGGTTCAGTCCCAGCGTTGGCCTACCATACTCCCGACGGGACTTGGCACTATGTGCCATTGCTTCGTGCCCGGGCTGTGAGCTGCTAGAATGTGTGGAGCCTGGTAGTTCTCACCGACGCCCGAGGATCGGCTCGATTTCATGCCTGCAAATCTAACTCCACAGTATCACAAAGCGGAAGCTGCGTATCGACAGGCGGAAAGTCTGCAAGAGGAGCTGGAATGTTTGCAGCTCATGTTGCGGGAAATCCCTAAGCACAAGGGCACCGACAAACTACAGGCCGAACTGAAGGCGAAGATCGCCAAAGTTCGCCTGGATGCCCAAAAGGCTCCGACAACGGGACAGGCGGGACGTGCGACGAAGATTCCCAAACAGGGCGCCGCACGTGTAGTGCTGTTGGGAGCACCCAATAGCGGCAAGAGTCAATTGTTGGCCGCACTGACCAGGGCGCATCCAGAGATCGCAGCCTACCCGTTCACCACACAGGTTCCGCAGCCAGGCATGATGTTGTATGAAGACTGCCCGTTTCAATTGATTGACCTGCCGCCAGTAGCTGCGGATTTCCTGGAACAGTCGACGATCGGTTTGGTCCGTGGCGCTGACTTGGTGTTGCTGGTTGTGGATTTGGCCAGCGATTCGCTGATCGAGGATACGCAAGCCGTACTGGACCGATTCTCCGGCTCCAAAACGCGGTTAGGGCGCCTGACGGGTTTGGATGAAGACGATGTCGGTGTCAGCTTTACCATGACGTTGACATTGCTGAACAAGTGCGACGCTCCCGACGCCCAGGATCGACTGGCGCTGCTGGACGAGTTTTTAGCACTGCCCTTCGATCGTTTGCTTATCAGTGGTGCGCAAGGCATCGGCTTGGATGCGGTGCGCAAGGCAGTATTTGATCGGTTGGAGATCGTGCGTGTTTATCCCAAACATCCCAAGCAAAAAGAGCCTGATCGAAGCAAGCCACTAACCATTCGGCGTGGCCAGACGTTGGTAGAAGTCGCCGAACACGTTCACCGCGACATGGCAGCTTCGCTGAAGTCGGCTCGCGTCTGGGGCGCAGCGGTTCACGATGGGACTCAGGTTAAACCAGATTACCAACCACACGACGGCGATGTCGTCGAACTGCACGCGAGCTAACAGCCAATGGCCACTCTAACGGCGTGATTCAAGCGGCGAGGGGCGCGCAATGCGTGTAGTTAAATTGGGAGGCAGTCTGCTGAACTGGCCGGAACTGCCCAGCCGATTGCGTGGTTTCATCGATCAACTGACACCAAACGAGCCGACGTTGATCGTGGTCGGCGGCGGCGATTTAGTGGAGGCCGTGCGCAGCCTGCACAAAGCCCATTGCTTGGAGGGCGAATTATGCCACTGGTTATGTGTTGAACTAATGGATGTGACGGCGTGGCTCGCGCACAGTTTATTTCCAGAGTGGCAATGCATATACCAGTCCGATGAACTTAAGAATTGGGTCGCGCAGAATGGTGTGGATTCCTCTGTAACTGCAGCGGCTGAACAGCGGGCTGGCCGCCCGACAGAGACCTGTGTTGCCATCGTTTTACCGACTACGTTCTACAGCCGACAATGTAACGCCGACGCACTCCCTAAATCCTGGGATACCACCAGCGATAGCATAAGTGCACTGCTGGCACGGGTGGTGGGCGCACAGGAGCTGATAGTTCTCAAGTCAACCGATGCGTTTGCGGTCGGACAGCGGCATAGTCAACTGCCCGATGCAGCTGAGCGAGGAATCGTAGACGCCTATTTCGCCTCTTCGGTTCCGGAAGGCGTGTCGGTGCATTTGGTCAATCTGCGTACGTTTGGCGATTGGTCTCACGGTACTGATAGCAATCCGCAGCATGGAGACTAGAATCAGTCTGTCGTTGGCCAGTGTGGAACCCTGCTGTTAACCGTCCCGCCATTTTTCGGGTAGGACAAGCGGACCTTGGTAGTTTGCGAGACTTGCCCCAAAATATCTGGGGCTTTCTGCAGTACTTCATTCAAGATTGGTCCGGCCCCGTGCCGGCCCACCACTTGTGGTGACTTTAAGATTTGGTGAGTGTGAGGTGGCATGAGATGAGCTGTGATGTTGATCGAGTATTAAGAAACTGCGGAAAGCTGCTGTTGGCTTTGACGCTGCTAATAGGTTTGAATCCCCTTGGTATGGCCGAGGACCAACAGTCGGCAGTGTCGGATATTTGGATTTCGTCGGTGACTTGGCTGGATGAGAATCACTTGGCAGCTACACAGTCGCAGGGGCTGTTGTTGCGGCCAGGCAAGATTGTCCGTGTGTCGGCTGAACATACTCAGGAACTTGAAGCGCTTACGGAAGCCGAAACATCGCTGTGGTCGATCTTATCGACGCCGTTTGGTTTGTTGGCCAGCGACTATAAAGGCCGCTTGCTGCGAGTGAAGGGCTCGGAGGTAGAAACACTTGAGCTCGGCGTACGCTGGATTCGCAAGTTGGTGGCTATTCCTGGTGATCCAAATTCTATTTTGGCCGGCACTGAGGACGGCAAGCTGTTGGTGGTGTCGGCTGAGAATGGCTCGGAACTGCGGCGAGCCGAGATAGCCGCAGCCGCTATTTTCGATGTTGCGGTCAGCCCGGACGGGACTTCTGTGGCGGTGGCCTGTGGAGATGGCAATTTACACATCCGCACTTGGCCGGCGCTTGAACCCGTCAAAACGATCAGCGGAGGCGGCGCTGCGGTGTGGTCAGTCGTGTATACCGCCGATGGTGGCCGACTAATGAGTGGCGGTGCTGATCGCAAGCTGCAAGTCTGGGAGGTAGCCAGCGGTGATCCCGTGGTTGCCATTACCAGCACGCGCGACTGGGTTACCAGCCTCGTGCCATTGCCAGACAGTTCGCTGGTTGCGGCAGGGACGCTCAGCGGCGACGTGATACTTGTTGACTACGCGACACTGTTACCCGTTCAGACTACACAGGTCGCGAAAAGTGGCATCTGGGATATGAAATTGGCTGCCGACGGCAAGCGATTGGCAGTTGGCACCCGTAAACATGGTCTGATGATCGTCGACACTGCATCCTGGCACGAAGCCGGTCTGCAAGCGGCCCAGACCGCTGCGGGGCAGTCACCGCCCAGTCCCACCAAGTAGCAAACGCGACGCAATATACGTCAGATTCGAGGGATTATGGGACGGCATGGATCGTGGCTCAATAGACGACCGCAGGAGGCAACCCTCAATTCATCACCATCAGCAACATATGACTGGATTGGATGAATCCGCTGCGCACGTTTCGGGGTCCGCCTCAGCGCTTCTTGCGTAGGCGCGACACGGAGTAGAACGAATCCTCAAACGCAATGTCCACTGCGGCGGCGTAGGCGAGCTGTTGGAATTGGATTACATCGACATCGAGGCCCGTCAGGCTAGTTTCCGAGTTGTCTGAGTCATTTGAAACCGCAGCTTCAATTCTGCTCCGAGAAGCTAGACTTTCATTTTCGCCGCCTGCTACAGCCGGGATCGTAATGTTGGTGAGCTGTGCTGAGATATTGCTTCGCATGGCAGTTATGTCAGCGAAGGCGACGATCCCGTTCTTGTCGATGTCGTAGATACTGCCGGGGCCAACCACTTGCGACACCGAGCTTCGAATGGGAGTGGCATCGGCGAAGGATACCGTGTAAACGCCAGACGAATGTCCGGTCGTCTCTCCTAGCAAGTGACCTAGATAGTAGGATTCTGATTGAGCCAAGCCAGTGTTGGCGTTGGAATTGATGGTTACACGCAGCCAACGATTCGATATCACGTTATCCAGCCACTCAATAACGACTCGCTTTGGCGAGCCTGGTAGGACCGAGACGGAAGCCGGTGCTGGAGCCGCAGGCCAACTGGCTGGCGGATTAGCGGCTTCATTAAACGTACCCTGCGGACTGATCTGGAATTGAAAGTCTGCTTCAGTCACAGCGTTGGCTGGCAGCTTGTCGATGTCGAACACGATACCGTTGATACCACGCGCCGAGTTGATCAAATTGTCAAAGCTGAGCGTCTGTGATGCGGGGCCTTGTTTGGCTAGCATCTTGCTAGTATCGAGCGCCGAGGTGATTCCACCGGATGCTAGGCTGGAATGGGCATGGTAGATATACGCCGCAACCACTTGAGCATTACTTTCCGGCGCGTTGTGATCGCCGGGAGTGAGTATGCCGCCTGCCGGAAAGTTCGCGGTGCGTCCTGGTGCCATTTGGAACTGTAGGTCGATCGCTCCATTACCCGTGTCAAGAATCTTGCCCCCGTAGAAGGCAGTCGATGTCGCTGCCTCAGTGACTCCAGGCAACCGAACGACTGCATCTACAACGCCATTATTATCGGAATTCAGTATCCGCGTGCCGGGTTGATAGGCAGGTTCGTGTTCGGCGGCCATGGCGACTGCGTCGATCACCGCTATCCACGGCAATGTGTCAAGAATGCCGTCGTCGTTGGCATCGTAATCAACACCGACCGATCCGCTAAACTGGTAGACCAACAGCAGATTGACAGAATTTTCGATGGTCGTTGACCCTGGACGATTCAGATTAAAGCGCCCAGTAGCCGCTGGTACGCTGTATGGCGTGGACGTTTGGTAGTTATGGCCAATCAGCAACAGATCATTTGATCCGAAGTTGGCGCTCGACAGAGGCAGCGCAAAGTCAATCGTACCCCGCCCGGTTGCGTGATCTGTTTCTAGCTCCAGCAACCATACGTTGTCCAACGTTTCGTTCGGTGACAAACGAATAAGCTCAACAAACTCACGCACGTCGTCAGCGTCGCTGGGGTTAATCAATGCTTCATTGATTCGTATTGCCGGTAGGACGATGGGGTTGACGTTAATCGACAAGACATTGGGAGATGGATCAAGATTCGATCCGCCATTGGCGGTGCCGCCATTGTCTCGTACCTGGAAACTGAAGGACGAGTAAGGTGTGCCAGTTGCGTTGATGGCCGATGTAAATTTTAGATTTCCAGCTTCAATCGCGGACACTGAGATGGATTGTCCAACGGTTACTGGTTGGCCGTCCAGGGTCAGGGCTCCAGACGTAGGCAGGCTGGCGATCACGACCGACTCGAATGTATTGGACGGGGTGTTGTTGGGGTCGGAGAAACCGAAGTCAGCCATTGTAAACGTGTATGGCACGTTCATGTCGGTAGTAACGAAGCCATCGGTTCCGCTTGGCGGTTGATTGGCAAACAGCGCTGTCGTCAGCGTATAGTCAGCGACCACAGGCAAGTGGTCTGTGACGGTGGTCAGCAGGTTCAGTACGGTCATGCGATTGGCTAGGCCAGGCAACGCAGTGCTGCTGGAACTATTGATGCTGGTGTTAATGGACACTGATCCATTGTTTCCAAAAGTGCGGTAGCTGCCTGGGCGATAATCCAGCCCTTGCCCGTCCATTAGTTCCCCGCTTATGAGCTGGAAATCAAAGCGATCATCCAGTCCTCCACCAACCAAGCCCGATGGTGGCGATACAGCCGGAGACTGGGTAAACACATCGATGAAGCTGGAATTGTCGCTCCAGCTTCCCAGTCGATTGATCGGATCGTTGGCCTGGCCATTACCTACTCCGATCATTGTTTGAAACGCTAATTCGCTAGCCGCATACAGATTGTAGTCTCCGACATAGATAATGTTCTTGCCATTGCCCAGCGCATCGGCGTTGGCGCGAATGGCCTGCGCTTCAATCTGGCGGCGGTTTCGAGAGTCCTGGTCGTTAGCTGCCTTCCAGTGGCTGTTGTAGAGATAGAAGTCGGTTGCTTCGCCGCCGCCAAGTGGCTGAAAATGATAGCGCAACGTTTGTCGCGCCTGTCCTGACGTAGAGACGGTGCCTACAGCAGATTCGCCCAGCAACTGAAGGACTTGCGTATTGTAAACCACTCCCAACGTCCCAGACCCCGAGCTATTTCCGTTGAGCACACCGTGAGCATAGATGCCGCCTCCGTAGATTTCGTTCAAGAGGCCAGCCACTGCCGACGAGGTGTTCGCTTGACTGTAAATCTCTTGCACCGCCAGAATGTCGATGGGTCTGGAGATCCCAGCCACCACTTCACTACCAATCGCCTGCAGGATTGTAGCCAGTCCGGGTCTGAGCATATTCGGTTCGGATCCGGCAGCCAAGTTGTAGTTTACAATGCGCAAAGTTGTCGCAACTGCGGCGGGATCGACAAAATTTACAGCACCTGGAGTCAGAAATGCGATAGGGCTTACCGGTAAGTTGGGGCTACTGCGAGTCGCAGCATATACAATTTGCGACGGCAAATTATCGGCAGCCTCCAAATCGCCATTGAACCAGGCCGACGTTACCACAGAGGTGTTTCCTACGATCCGCGTAGCTGCGGCCGGTGTGCCCTGCGACTGAGTCAACACAACGTCTCCATACACAAAATCACCGACATCACCATCAGACCAACCAACGTGGTCGATGATCGAAAATCCACTTGGCAAATTGTCTAGCAGGCCATCACGATTCAGATCGTAATTGTGCCCCTGAACGAAAGTGTCGGTCGCAGTCACCAAAAAGAAGGAGACGGTTTGTTTACTAAGGATGCCAGTTGGTGAATCGAATTGAATGTCCGTCACCACACTAGTGCCTATAGCGGCATTGTGGCCACCTGTCGGACTCTTAATAATCAACAGTCCGTTACTTCCCAGCGCGTATGTTGATAGATCGATCACGTAGCCCGCAGTGCCGCTGGTAGCACCATTGCCGTCAAGCATCACGAGCTGCGTATTGTTGAGACTGAGAGCGGGAGTGCCAATGAGTTCGATGTACTGAAATTTATTTCCGGCCGCCGTATTGCCGGGTGGATTAACTTTCAGCTCATTGAGCCTCAAATTGAGGCTCTCATTGTAGTCAATAACTTGAATTGTGAACGGCCGATCAAATGTCAAGCCACTTTGGTCTGTGGTTCGAACACGAATACTGTAGCTACTCTTAGTTTCAAAATCGAGCGAGTTGGTTGCACGCAGTTGATTACCGCTAATGTTGAAACTGGCGTTGTCGGCACTGCCGATGCCCGAAACCAGGGAATAGGTAAACGTATTGCCGAGGTCTGGATCGGTTGTCGTGAATGAGCCCACGACAGCATTGCTGCCGGCATTTTCGGCGATCGTTGAATTGGACAGAGCAAGACCCGACGGAGGGCTGTTGCCCGACGATTGCACGGTGAAAACCGCGTTCGGAGGGATTGCCTGAGCGCCTGCAGCGGTGAATGTGGTCCAGTTCTCAACGCTGTATACCCCGTTTTGAATCTGTGCGGTCGTCCCTGTCACGCTGCCAGCAGTGTACACGCCATTCTCGTTAGCCGCTCCAGTGGGAAGCCCCAGCGAGAAAGACAAATGCGTTGAGGCAAGTACACTAGGGAGCAATGTCAAACTGGCGGTCGATGAACCGCTACTCAAGTAAGCGTTACTGGCAAACGCGGATACCCAAGCAGAGCTGCTTCCAGAGGTTGGTGGCGTTGAACCGTTGTAAGCAAACAGGTTATCACCGGAAGCATTCAACGCAAAATTTCCACCGGTCACATCCGACAGATTCGTGGTACTGGAATCAACTGTCCATCTCAAGCCAGCACTTCGGCTAGCGTCGTAATTGAATTGAGTGCCTGCAGCAAAGCTGCCCCCAAAGGTAATTACGCTGTTTCCCTCGCTAGTCGAAAGCGCACTACCTGTCCAAGCGTTGTCGGTGATCGTCAACACCGTTCCACTGTCTACGCTCTTTAATAAGGCAAAGGAAATCTTGTCGATGGTTGAAGCTTGGTAGCCTGTGAAAACCAAATCACCAGGGCCGAGCGTTGCCAATAACGCGCGATTTTCCAGTCTCTCAAATGACAGTTGGAATCGGGCCCGCCTTACTGTGCGCCGGAGGTGGCTGTGTCGCTGCCGAATTCTGTGCCGGACTAAATGTACGAATTCATTCCACATGTTAACAAACTTAGTCCAATAGCGAGTGACCATAGTCAATGGTTTATTCGGGGGTCAAGTCGATTGTCGGTCAGGAGTTGTCCGCGATACCTTGCCACACATGGTCGGCCCTGCTCGATCCATGTCATTTCGCCATGCAGGCCACGATGATTTGAGAATTGGCAGGCGGCCCTGGGTCGCTACGGACACACGATCCGCAGACGAGGGGCGCGGGGTAATGCAGCAAAGCGTTGGCAGTCAATAGCGCAAAATGACTGAGTGCGGGCTGCTCGCAAGGCTGATTCCTTCTGCATGCGTTCTGTTCATAGCCTAGCGTTCGGGCATTAGCCGAACGCCTTCGACAGAATTACAGGACAGTGCATCCAAATTCAAGCCACGAGTTTAGTTGGCCCGCGACTTTAGACAAGCGAAGACTGGAGCAAAACCAATCGAAATCGCCACAAACCGGGATATGTCGGCCATTTGCTGGAATCGCCACCGGTCTGCCTTGGTGGCTATTTAGTTCTCGAAACTGCTGATCGGTGGGACCTTGTGAACATTAGGTTGAACCTCCAGAATAGTGTCGGCTCTACCAATCGCTGGACGCGTCCTCAACAGAGTTCTTGTGCACAGCATCCGGCTCGCATTCACCGCACACAAATCATGCTCCACAAGATCGAACCTGAACGACTCGGTCCGCGCGGCCAAGCGATGGCGGATGCGGTAGGTAAGTGCGTGCATTGTGGGTTTTGCCTGCCAACTTGTCCGACTTACCAAGAAGTCGAAAGCGAGATGGATTCGCCGCGCGGGCGGATCTTGCTAATGAAGTCAGTACTCGAGGGTGAGTTGACTCAGGAGCAGGCCAGGCCGCATATCGAGCGTTGTTTGGGTTGTTTGGCTTGCGTCACGCACTGTCCATCCGGAGTGCCCTATGGCGACTTGATTAGCTCGTACCGCGCGCATTCACAGAATTCAACATCGGCGCGATTCAGCTTGCGCGATTGGTTGGCTCGACAAACGCTTCCCTATCCAGCGCGATTTCGATTGGCGATGCGACTGGGCAAAATTGGCCAAACGCTCCGAATGCTGGTTCCCAGCAGTTTGAGACCAATGCTAGACATGATTCCGCAGACGCTGCCAACCGCCCAGCGGCTGCCGGTAATCACGCCTGCGGTCGGGCCACGGCGCGGTCGTGTTGCCTTGTTGGCCGGCTGCGCACAACAAGTGCTCGCACCTGACATAAACGCCGCGACAGTCCGAGTATTGTCGCTCAACGGAATCGAAGTCGTTGTGCCACCAGGGCAGTCGTGCTGCGGCGCCTTGGATTGGCATACCGGAAACAGCCGATCGGCGGAGCGGTTTGCGCGGCGATTAATGGGCTCCATGCCCAAGGATATAGATGCACTGATTACTACGGCTGCCGGGTGCGGATCGGCAATTCATGAGTATCCTCTACTGCTGGCTGGAGATAAAAGTTTGCTGGAAGCACAGCAAATTTCTAAGAAGTCCCTAGATATCTCAGTGTACCTTAGCCAAGTCGGTATTCGGCCGGTCCCGCCTCTACGCCGGGCAATTCGGGTAGCCTATCACGATGCCTGTCACTTGGCACATGCTCAAGGCGTGCGCCAGCCACCACGTGAACTCTTGAAGCTAGTTCCCAAACTGGAACTGGTGGAGTTGGGTGACAGCGATACCTGCTGCGGCAGTGCGGGGATTTACAATATCCAACAGCCCCAGCTTGCGGGCAAATTGGGGCTTCGCAAAGCCCGATCGGTGATCGACTCTGGGGCCGAGATTGTTGCTACGGGAAATATCGGTTGTCTGGCTCAAATCGAAAATCACCTTCGCGAGATGCAGCAAGTCATACCGGTTTTGCACACTGTACAGGTCCTAGATCGTGCCTACAGGCAAGTTGACCTGTAGTACAGATTACCTAAGCCTCCCGGTTAATGATTCTATGGTGGCTTGCCGATAGCATTGGGCGTCAAGCAAAACCAAGAGCTTGGCGCAACATGAGATAATTCTGTCGGGCGGTTTGCGCCGCTTGGCAGTGCCCCCATTACACCATAGAGGACTTAGCGAACAATGGTCGATTCCCCTGCCATTCAGCGAGGAAACCTAGAGGTTGTGAGCGAGTTTGTTCGGGACGAGTTATGTCACAGGAATTATTTGGAGAAAGATGCGTTTGGCATGTCCCAGCGTGTGTTGACTCGCAAAGGTAATCCCTGCGGGTACTACTTTTGCATCCATGGTCCACGTAGCGTTCGATTGACAGCGGTTTGGGATTTTCAGAAAGCAGCCATATTCTTCTACGATTCACTCGGTCGCCGTTCATCTAGCCAACCAGTTCCAATGTGCATTTGAGGCACAGCTTAAAAATATATTGAACAGGATTTCATTTAACCATTATCACGGAGGAGTTAGTTGTGTTGATTTTGTCACGTCGCGAAGCGGAGTGTATTTGTTTAGGCGATGATATTGTGCTGACGATCGTCGCCCTCGGAAATGACCGCGTACGAATCGGAGTACAGGCCCCCCCGGGCGTGCGTATTCTGCGTAGCGAATTGGAAGTCGACAGTGCGACGCTACCGTTGCCGCTGCCTAATCAACAGGCTGTGCAGACAACGGCGATCCAGCCGCACCGCAAAGCCGCCTAGTGACTGACAAAACCCGGCCTGATCCTGCCTAGCCAAAGCGTGCCGCCTGGATATAACTTTAGCTAGTACACGCACTGTCAACCGGAGTTTCCGGTTGTCGCTGCGTGAGCCAAATGGTTGGGTACGTGGAAGTGGTCGGGTTACCGCGAATTAGGCAAAATGAGAAGCATCAAGAAGATATTGGCTGCTAACCGCAGCGAAATTGCGACCCGCGTATTTCGTTCGGCTCACGAGTTAGGCATTGGTACCGTAGCGATCTACTCGCATGAGGATCGTTTTGCGCTTCATCGGTTCAAAGCCGATGAAGCGTACCAGATTGGTGAGCCTGGAGAGCCGATTCGCTCTTACCTGAACATCGACGCCATTGTCGGCATATGCAAACGTTATGAGGTGGATGCGGTTCACCCAGGCTATGGGTTCCTCTCCGAGAATCCGGACTTCGCCACTGCGCTGGAGGCTGCGGGCATTGTTTTTATCGGCCCCAGTGTCACCGCGTTGCGTCAGTTGGGCGACAAAGTCGCTGCCCGAGAAATCGCCATTAGTGCGGGTGTGCCTGTGCTACCTGGTAGTCCCCAGGCGGTAGCGTCCTTGGACGAAGCTCGCGACATCGCTGCAAAAATGGGTTATCCCGTCATGCTCAAGGCCGCCAAGGGTGGTGGTGGGCGCGGTATGAGAATGGTCGATGGCCCGGAGCAGTTGGCAACAGCCCTGGAGTCGGCTCAGCGCGAGAGCCAGACTGCGTTCGGCAGTAGCGAGGTGTTCGTCGAGAAGCTGGTGCGCAACGCGCGGCACTTGGAAGTTCAATTGTTGGGCGACGATCATGGCAATCTAATTCACCTGCACGAGCGAGATTGTTCCGTGCAGCGACGCCATCAAAAGGTGATTGAAATTGCTCCAGCACCCAACTTGTCTGCCAGGATTGCCAGCCAACTGCACGAAGCTGCCCTGGCCATCGGTAATGCCGTGGGGTATCGGGCTGCTGGGACGGTCGAGTTTCTGTTTGACACGGATAGTCAGCAGTTTTACTTCATCGAAGTCAATCCTCGGATTCAGGTGGAACATACCGTAACCGAAGAGGTTACCGGAATTGACATCGTTCGCGCGCAGATTTTGGTTTCCATGGGATATGCATTGGGCGACCCTCAGGTCCATTTGCCCACACAACAGGACGTGCGGGTCAATGGTTTTGCGTTGCAGTGTCGCGTTACCACGGAAGACCCCACGAACCAATTCCGACCCGACTATGGGCGGATCAAACACTATCGTAGCTCTGGAGGCATGGGCATTCGCTTGGATGCCGGCAGTGCATTTAGCGGTGCCGTAGTCAATCCATTCTATGATTCGCTGCTGGTCAAAGTCACCGCACGTGGTTTGTCGATGCGCGAGGCTGCGGCACGCATGGAGCGGGCGCTTCAAGAGTTCCGCATCCGCGGCGTGAAGACCAACATCCCGTTCCTGATCAAGATGGTCACCAACGAGATTCTGCTGCAAGGGCAGGCGACAACCCGCTTGATCGATACTACTCCCGATTTGGTCGAGCTTCCCAAGCGGCGGGATCGCGCGACTCGACTGCTGACCTATTTGGCCGAGACCATTGTCAATGGCAACGAACTGGTCAAAGGTTTACCAGAGGCAACCCGCCGTCAGCCAGCACCGATCCCGGATTACGATGATCGCGTACCGCCACCGCCGGGAACCCGTAATCTGTTGCAAGAGATGGGGCCCGAGAAGTTTTGCCAGTGGGTGCGACAGCAAAAGACGCTGCTGCTGACCGACACCACCATGCGCGACGCGCATCAATCGTTGCTGGCCACCCGGTTGCGGACCTACGATATGCTGCAGATCGCCACCGCCTACGCACAGCTCACTCCGCAATTCTTTTCATTGGAGATGTGGGGCGGGGCAACTTTCGACACATCCATGCGATTCCTCAAAGAAAGTCCGTGGACGCGACTAGCCGACATGCGACAGTTGGTCCCCAACATTCTATTTCAGATGTTGCTACGAGCCAGCAACGCCGTGGGCTATACCAATTACCCGGACAATGTGGTCAAAATTTTTGTCCGCGAAGCAACACAGGCCGGAATCGACGTGTTCCGTATATTTGATGCCCTCAATTGGGTGGACAATATGCGCGTGGCCATGGAAGCCGTCGTTGACAGCGGTGCCATCTGCCAGGCTGCTATTTGTTATACGGGTGACATTCTGAATCCCAAGCGTCCCAAGTACGACTTGAAGTATTATGTCGACTTGGCCAAGCAGTTGGAGAAAATGGGCGCGCACATGCTGGGCATCAAGGACATGGCTGGGCTGCTTAAGCCGGCTGCTGCCCGCGTGTTGGTCAGGGCTTTGCGTCAGGAGATAGGCATCCCCATTCATTTTCATACCCATGATACGGCCGGCATTCAAGCCGCCTCGATCCTGGCGGCAGCCGAGGAAGATTTGGACGTTGCCGACGCTGCATTCAGCAGCATGTCTGGTGGAACGAGTCAAGTAAATTTGAACACTCTGGTTGAGTCGCTGCGATTCGGTCCACATGCTAGCCAGTTATCCACATCGGCACTGACTCAGATTTCCGACTACTGGAAGGCGGTGCGCGAATTCTACAAGCCATTCGAAAGCGAATCGCTAGCGGCCAGCGGCGACCTGTACGAACATGAGATGCCAGGCGGCCAATACACCAATTTGTACCACCAAGCCCACTCGTTGGGACTGGCCGATCGTTGGATGGAAGTGTGCCAAGTGTACGCTGACGTGAACCAAATGTTTGGCGACATTGTCAAAGTAACGCCAACCTCCAAAGCAGTAGGTGACATGGCGCTGTTTATGGTGACGAATAACCTAAGTGCCAATGATGTTTTGAACGCCGATCGCGATTTGGCGCCTCCGGCTTCGGTCGTGGACTTATTGAGCGGGATGATGGGGCAGCCACCCGGCGGTTTTCCTGAGCCAGTGTTGAAGGCGGTGTTGGGCGATCGACCGCGCGTCAAGGGACGCCCCGGCGAATCGCTGCCTGCCGCAGACATGGAGGGTACTCGGGCCAAGCTAACGGAACTGTTGGGCAAGCAGGCCAACGATCATCATTGTGTGACTCACATACTTTACCCCAAGGTGTATGAAGAGTTCATCGCCAACCGACAGAAATTTGGCGACTTGAGCATCCTGCCGACTCCCGATTTTCTGTATGGCCCCGACCCAACCCAAGAGTTGGCGGTCGATATCGAAACCGGCAAACGGTTGATCATTCGCTTTTTGGCTGTCGGACAACCCAAGCCTGATGGCACGCGCACGGTCTTCTTTGAACTGAACGGCCAGCCGCGCGAAATCGAGGTTGTAGATCGCTCGTTAGAGAATCCGGCTGTGCAGGCGATCAAAGCGGACTCGGCCGATGCCACTCACGTTGCGGCAAATATGCCGGGAATGGTCATCAGCATTGCAGTAAGCGAAGGGGCAGAAGTCAAGAAGGGCGACAAGCTGGTTGTGTTGGAGGCCATGAAGATGGAGACCACGATCCAAGCTAATCACGACGGCATCGTCAAGAGAATTTTGGTCAAGACCGGGACGCCTGTCGAAACGGGCGACTTGGTAATGGTCGTCGACTAGCACCCAGTCGAATGTGAGTGTTTGGCTGCCCGGCTCCTGACTGGCTACCGTGGCCAGACGGTGAGTGAGCTTGGGTTCTACAGGCTGGCAAGGGGAGCGGGCCGGTATGCTCGTATTGGTCGCAAGTCTTACCGTACAACCGTAACTGGAGATTGCTGGGCGAGTGTCAATCGGACTTTGGCCATTCGCGACATGAACTCGCCAGCAGTCACGTAGCCATCAATACGTGCCACGTACTGCCGGTCGGCCGAAAACACGATGGTGCTGGGAAAGCCTTTGATCTTCATGGCTTCAATCGCTTCTTTGTTCTCTTCTAGCGTCAGCTTAAGCGGAATCATGTCGCGATTGATTTGAGCTGCGATGCGCGGATCTTGCCATGTTTTCTTTTGTAGTAAGTCGCAATAGTAGCAGTTCTCCGATCGGGCATAGACCAAGATTGGCTTACCGGTTTCACGGGCCAACTCGGCTGCCTCGCTTGCGCTGCGCAACCAGACGATCCGTCCGTCATCGGAATCGGTTGCTTGCGCGATGGCCATTGACGTTAGACCCAGCCACGTCAAGCCACAGACGAATGTTCGGACGTAATTCATTCAGGAACTCCTAGTAGCCTGTCTGTCCAGATCGGTCATGTAATTCATGGTCATGCCACGTCTCGTTGAAGTGTCGAATGAACGTTGGCTTGCGATGTTTGCACAAGCTGTCCCGCGCGGACTTCGTAAACTACGTCGGCCAATTCAAGTAATTTCTCACGATGTGTGATAATGATCATGGTGCGTCGCCCTCGGTGCGTAGCTAATGCCTGCCGCAGCAACTGCTCGCTGTGCATGTCGACCTGGCTCGTGGCCTCATCCAAGATTAATATCTCCGG
Organism: Pirellulaceae bacterium; assembly: GCA_019636385.1. Lineage (NCBI taxonomy): Bacteria > Pseudomonadati > Planctomycetota > Planctomycetia > Pirellulales > Pirellulaceae > Pirellulaceae bacterium. The sequence continues at coordinate 400,241 of JAHBXT010000003.1, forward strand.
CTCCCGAAGTAGGGCGCGCGCCAGGGCAATTCGCTGTCTTTGCCCTCCGCTCAAACGCTGCCCGTTGCTGCCGATTCGTGTTTGATAGTCGTTTTCCAGAACAGTTTCAATGAATTCTGACGCTTGAGCATCGCAAGCTGCTGCGCGCACCTGTTCATCGCTGGCCGCAGGGTTTCCGTAGCGAATGTTGTAGGCTACCGTTTCGTTAAACAATTCGGTTTGCTGATTGACCAGAGCAATGCGCGAGCGAATGTCGTCCAGTCGCATATCGCGGTAATCCACACCGTCCAGTTTGATGGACCCAGATAGTGGGTCGTAAAAGCGACACAGCAGATTGATCAAAGTTGACTTACCGCTGCCGTTGTGCCCGACGATGGCTACAGTTGTACCAAACGGAATGTTGAGATTAATTCCGCGCAGCAGTCGGTTCTCAGGGCAATAACCGAAGTCCACATTGCATAGCGAAAGTATTCGATGGTGGCGTGGGACGCTGCCAGGAGTCTCGGGGTCGCGGATCGCGATCGGTTGGTCAAGCAGGTTGTGAATCGATTCGGCAGCCACGATTCCCGCGTAAATCTGGCCATACACCGCGCTTAACCGACGTAGCGGATCACTGGCCCCGATTAACATTCCAAAAAACACAAGCAGCGCCGAGACGCTCAGTGGTTCGGAGCATATCGTGATCCCGAAGAGTTGTGTTTCGCGGTTCAGTACCAAATGCGCACCGGCCACGATGGTCGTACCTAACATTCCAACGCCCAGAAACTCAATGACCGGTTTGGTCAAGGCGGCCAAGAGGATATACTTCAATCGGAATTTGCGAGTGGCCCAAGTCGCCTCCTCGAAACGCCGGACTTCATGATCTTGCATCCCAAAAGCTTGAATCGTCTGCACATTGGCCAACGATTCGATCATGATTCCGTGAAATCCGGTTACACGACCGATCATCCTTCCGGTATTGCTACGAATCTGGCGGGTGATTGCATACAGTATCCATCCCAACACGGGGGCGACGATAAGGCTCAACAGTAACAACCGCGGGCAGATGATGGCCGCGCCAATCAGGCACGCAATAAGCTTGAGTGGCTCGCGAATAGCGGCCCCAAAGGTGGCCGATAGTCCCTGGGACAGCAGATCGCATGAGTGTGATATCTGCGACTGAAATGCACTCAAGCCGTGTTTGGCAAAGGCAGCGCGTTCCAGGTGAACCGCTTTCGAAAACAATCGAACACGGGTTTCTCGCGTTAAGTCCACCGCCACGCGTCCTACCAGGTAGTCATTGGCGATCATGAACGCATGCTTGACGAGGGTCGACACCAACAGAATGGCGACGATCAGAACAATCACGGTGAAAGGGTCTTCGGGTACCCACTGATGTACTATCGGCAGCGCTCGATGATAGCCGCTCAACTGCCGTGACAGATCATTCTTCTCGTATGTGACTGCGTCCAGCTGTCTGGCGAGTTCCTCAGTCTTCGGGGAAGCAGGCGTTGATTGTACTTCCTGGGTCGAGTGAACGATCTCGTTACGCTGAGCCTGTATGTCCAGCAGTTGCTCGTCCAAAGTTGCTAGGCGGGATTCAAGAGACGTGATCTGTTCATCAAACCATTGGTGGACTGACTTGCCCCGAATAGTGACCTCTAATATGGGATAGAACGCACCGATGTTGCCTCCCCACAGTGCGGCTACTGCGAATGAGCACACGGTTGCAGTGACGAGCGAGGCCCAGTAGCGTTTGGCACCCTTAAGAAACTGAATGAAACTATTCATGGAGTGAATACCGACTGACAGGGGCTACCGCTGTTGCACACAACGAATCACGATTCAGGCACTCCTGACAGAACGTTGGGGTGCGAAATCACCCGATAGCCGAAGTTTCCTTCCGGACTCTGGAGTCCCGACAAAGTGTGGACCATCGAAAGTCCGATGGACGGGGGGGATTGTGGCGAAATGGACTGGCTGCGTCCAGGGCAAGATCGCCTGATTGCTAGCATGTGAACGCCATGCAATACGTCCGAGTCTGACACGGGTAAAAATGTCATCTCATGTGCCTGAAGTCAGCTGCGGCCGGGCAGCGCATCAGCGTGGCCCTCAACTACCGCATCAGGGATCCCGGGTTGAGAATATGGGTTCACCATGACCACCCTCGGTCCCCAAGCCCGTATAATTAGTAACGATTGCACGGATTGTACGGGTGGAACGCGCTTTGGTGGGGCCCGGAAGTTTGGAGAGTATTTGACGATCGAAACGTGCTTAAATACACTGGAAGGTTTGAGAAGGTAGGCGGCCATCTCCAGCTTTTCCGCCATGATCTCGTGTTTCATCGACCAAAATACTCATCACCCCCAAGCGGGACCCACACATGGCAGTTCGAGATAGGAATCTCTTTGTTTGGCAAGCCTACGTCATCGCCAGTTCGATCGTCTCGCTGATGTTGTTGGTCGGGCTGTTTTTTCTGTGGCGCGCCTACAGCGATCGTGTGGCCCAGTTCGATGCCCAGGCCCAACGACTGGCGACGGCGCAACAAGAGTTCACCACGGCCAACCAACAAGTTGATCGCCTTTTGTCAATGCTGGGTTTTGGACAGTGGTCTCAGCAGGACTTGGAGAGCATGGCGGAAAAATTCAAGCAGGATCCCAAGCTGAAAGATGCCGAACTGGAATTCAGCAAAGCCCAAGCGCTGTTTCCGGTCAACACCCCGCTGAGCGATAAAAACCTTTCGAAGCTGCCCCAACACCTACTTGAGACGATACGCAAGCGCAACGAAGAAGTGGCTGAGGCTCGCACGCGCACAACCGCGCTCCAGCAGCAAATGCAGAAGGAGATCGAAGACCATCGGCAAGCTCGCGAAACAGCCGAAAAGGCCCAAAAGCAGGCCGAAAACGACCTGGCGGAAGTGCGTGCCACGTTTGAGTCGAAGATGCAAGAGCTCAATCGCCAAATGGCTGATACGATCAAAAAATACAACGACTATAAGGCTGATTTTGACTCGAAATTGACCGCAATCACCAGCGACAACAAGCGGCTTGAAGAAGTGAACAAGAGTCAATCGGAGGCCATCGCCAAACAAACCAAGCAACTGCAAGAGTTTCTCAATCCCGACTATGCGACTCCGCAAGGAAGAATCATCGACGTTCGCGACGGGGGGTCACTGGTGTGGATCAATATTGGGAAGGCTCAAGGGCTGACTCGCGGGGTTCCATTTGCGATCCTGGACGCTAATGAAACTCATACCGCTAAGGCTGTTCCTAAGGCTAACATGATCATTGAAGAGGTGGCAGAGAATCATGCCCGCGGTCGAGTCTATTTTGATACCGATGATTCGGTAGCCCGGACGCGCTATTATCGCAATATCGTTAAGACCGGGGATTTAATATACTCACCCGCCTGGCGCCCTGGACGCAAAGTTGCCTTTGCATTGGTTGGCAAAATGGGGATCAAGGATAACTTCACAGACGATATAAGCCAGATTAGGCAATTGATTCTCAACGCTGGCGGAACAATTGATGCCGAAGTTCCGACTCGTGCGGACACACCGGGCGACCTGCCAGGGATTACCCATAGTACCAGCTATCTGGTAATTGGAAGTGACGTGTCTAGCGTTGCCGAAAGCGCGACGGCAGAAGAACGCAGCAAGGAGTATGCGCGTTTCATAGAGAAAGCTCGACAAAACGGACTGACCACCATCTCTATTGAGAAGCTTTTGGGACTGCTAAAGGTTGATGAGTCGGCCAGAGTCGTTCCATTAGGCGAACGCACACGCGGGCAGGACTTCAAGGTTCGCAGTCCGATCTCGCCCCCCCGAAGTGCGGGTGGCGTAAGTGAGATATATTCAACTTCCTCTAAACCATAGGCTTGACTTTTAGTATTAGTCCAATTGTAATAGAACTAGAGATTCAGCGGTTTCCAGAACAAACTCGGGCTGCGAGTCTCATAATAATGTCATACTCAAACAGCTTCATTTCTAACCTGCATCAAGAATCGAGAACCGGCAATGAATCTGAAATACCTGCTGTGCGGAGTTTTGCTAGCGGCTGGATCGTCTTTGTACGCTCAAGCTAATGAGCGACCAGTCGCCATTGAGAGCGTGGACATGATCAACCGTTTGCACCAACGTGAATGGGTTAGGCTGCAAGAAGACGGCAAGATTGTTGGACGCATCGTGGTGATCGAGTCGCCCGACACTCTTCGGGGACGCATCGATAATAAGATCGTTCTCTCCCGCGACGGCAAAATCGTCTTTGAAACCGTATCTGGCACTGATGGTTGGTTCCAGATCGAAGGAGTCGATCCAGGTTCCTATGCCTTGCAGGCGATAGGCGATTACACATTTGCGACGTTCGCCCTGCATATCCTGCCTGCTGATGCCGGCCATTTGGCGAGTACATTGGATGTGTACACTACCACGATTGGCAATAAGGTCCGCGAGTTGATGGTCAGTAGCATGGTGCCTGCCGACTTGACGGTTGGCGAAGATCAATATTATCGCACACACAAGATTGACCCGATCGCGACACAGCGACAGTTCAATCGCGATCATCAAGTTAAGTTGCAGGATGGCGATTTGATTGGACGAGTGTCCCGTCCAGGTTGGAGTTACTCAGAGCAAGATTTGTCCGGAAGCGTTGCCCACATCATTAAGGGTGGGGAAGTGCTGGACAAAGCGCTGGTTGACAAGGACGGCTTCTACAAATTTGCAGACGTTGCGCCGGGTGTGTACGACATGCTGGTAGCTGGTCCAGATGGGTTTGCGGCCTTCAAGTTCCAAGCAGTAGACGATGACATTGCTTCAGAAGTCAAGCAAGCCTCAAATCAATCGGAAGTACATCTTGTAGCGGCCAACGCAGCAAACATGGTAGCGGCTGATACATTGAACACTGAATTAGTTCATCAGTCCGATGTCTTTCCTGCTGCATCGGAAGGCGTGATTGTTGGTGGCCCGTGCGAGTCCTGCGGTATCGTCGAGGCGTATGGTGCCGGTGGTTCACCGTGTAGCGGTGGAGGCTTTGCAGGTGGTGGCGGCTGCTGCGGTGGCGGCGGTGGCGGGCTATTTGCTGGCGGTGGCTTGCTTGGCGCAGCTGGTCTGGCCACTGGGATAGTAGCCCTAGCCAGTAGCGGTGGCAGTACTCCTCCTCCCCCAACAGTAATTGCCCCTTAATCGCTAGCTAGAGTCAAAGAACTTAATAAAATAAAGACCACAGGGACTACCTGTGGTCTTTGTCTTTAGTGAGTCCAGCGACTGCCAAGTCACTGCGGGCCTCTGTCGGCCGAGCACCCACCAACTTGTGCCGTAGGTCGCAGATGCTTTACCAGGACTTGGCTGCGACATACTATCCAAGTCACGGCCACACTTCCGTCGAGAGTCGGAGCCTCTCTAATCGCATCGATGTTTTGCAACTTGGGCCAGTGTGTCAAAATGGTACCGGGCATCGCGTCCAAATAGTATCGGAAAAACGCCCAACGTTATGTGTCTAACCTTGGGACGTTGGGTTAGACCCCTAACTGGGATGCATCTAATAACTACTGCCTTGCAAATACTCTAAGAGATCAGCCATTTTCTGGACTGGAATGTCCGTTTCAAATCCAACTGGCATCAGGGATGTGGCTGTGGCTTGCAGAAGTTCAATTTCTGATCGGGCTACGGTGTGCTGGACGCCGTCGGCCAGCTTCAAAGTGATTTGATTAGCATCTTGGGCAATCATTAATCCCTGAAGTGACCGCCCATCCACAGTCAGCAATTGGTAGGCGATAAACTGCGGCTCCAGTTTTTGGTTGGGATCCAAGATATCCATCAGCAGCGCCTCGCGCGAGCGGTTGGGGGAGTCGCTGATGTCTGGGCCTACCTGATGGCCATAGCCGCCCAGTTGGTGGCAAGCAGAACAAGATTTCCTAAAGAGCTGTTCGCCCGCTTTGCGATCCCCAATCAGCTTCAGGCAGTCCCAATAGCTCTGGACAACTTGGTAGCGATCCAGTGACACCGCACTGCCCAGGACCTGTTGTGCCGCCTGTCGAGTTTTAGGATCGGGATGGGCCAGCAGCACAGCGCGTTGATCTGTACCGACCAATGCCGCTTGAATCGTCCCATCCGCCATGGCTTGAAGGGCTATAGACGTCGTATCGCGGTGACCCAACAGTGTGTCGAGTCCAAACCTGCGAACGCCTGGGTTGAGCGACGGCCAGCGCCGCAGTAGTGCGGCGACGGCAGATGAGCGGTCGAGCTGCATCCAAACCTCCAATGCCGCAGTTTGAATTTCGGTGGGCTGTTTATCCGCAAACAGCTCTGCTAATGTCTCCATCGCTGACTGTTTTGGTAAATGAGCAATAAGTTCAATAGCTGTCAATCGCTGATTCATGTCAGCCGATTGAACGCTGGCAGCGACGGTTGCCTTGAGCAACAACTGACGGATGGGTTCGACGAACGGAGCAAACTCATCAGAGGGTTTAGTTAAGAGTTGTGCCAAGGAAGTGCGTCCCAGGGGGCCTTGATGACGTCTCAGTCCCGCATCGAGGCCACTCAGAGCAGCGCTGGCCCACCATTCTTGGGCAGTGCTTGGAGCCGATAGAACCTCAAGAAGCTTAGTCAACTCAGTCGGATCGCCACAGGCAGCCGAAGTGACTGCGAGCTGTTGGACCAATCGTCGAGCTGTCGAGCTGGCCACAAGTTGGTGTGAGGTATCCGTCTCATATGCAAATCTCTCCAGCACCCGTGCACTTTGATTCAACGCAGAACTCATGATCGCGGAAACGGTCAGGTCGTCCAGTGGATGCGTCGTCGCCAGACGTGCAAGAGCACCGGGCACTCGGATATCGCGTAACTGACCCAGAGTCAACCCACACCACAGCCTCACGTATGGGCTAGCATCGCTAGCTGCAGCCAATACAGACTCAGCTACATTCGAATTGTCGCAAAACCGTGCGGCTAGGCGAACAGAATCCTGTCGAACGAACTCATGTTTCGAGTTCAATCCGGCCTGGACGTCCGTTGGCTCTAGCTGCTGGAATCCATCCAGTATCCACAGCGACCGCTGGGCAGCGTGAGCGTTTGAGTCTTGACGGATCCAGCCTCGAAGCTGCGGAGCAAGTTCAATAGCGTTGCGCTCAACAATTAGCCTCTGAGCCAACTCGCGTCGCCAGCCGTTGCTGTCGCCGAGCATATTGACTGCCTGACAATTGCTGGGGGTGCTAGTCAGGGCAACCGGCAAATTGCGGTGGTCGGCTGAAACGATCCGCCAAATCCGGCCGCGATCTTTACCCGCCTGCCAATCCAAACGCTGTGCAACCTCAGCCGGCAGAAACTGCGGATGTTCGACCCACAAGCGATACATGTCCGCCAAATACAACGTGCCGTCGGGTCCGTTGGCTAGGCTGACCGGGCGGAACCAAGTGTCAGTCGATGTCAGAAATTCTTGGCTAGGTCGAGCCCGGTTGGCAGCCAGTGCAGCTCCATTGGGCTCCAACACATATCGCGACACCAGATGCCCAATGGGCTCGCACACCAGCACGCTGTTGTCAAACTGCGCGCCTAGCTGATCCCCGACGTAGGCGGTGGTGCCGCAGGCCGATGTGTATGTGCCCGCGTGTGACAGGTAGTTGCTTTTCATTTTCACACGGGGAAATACCCGTGAGTTGGCACCCGAGGGTGCCACGTCATATTGTTGGGGTGGTGGCGCGACCAGCGGATTACGACTTAACAATTCCAATTCAATCGGAGCATGGATGATTGGATTTCGATTCGTACACAGCAGCCTGCGCCCCCACTGGTCGAACGTGTTGCCGAATTGTCCGAAACCGCTGGCAGCTCCAAAACCAAAGCTGAGCGGTGAAAAGCGAAAGTCCTGATTGACAAGTTTAATGGAGGTGTTGCCGGGCGCGGTAGCAGTGGGTGTCGGACTGCCAACACCGGCCGCTCGAATCGTCGAGTGTTCGTGAAGGCTAATATCTCCTGATCCATAGGTGAAGTAAATCCAATTATCCATTCCCCACTGCGGACAACCGATTTGCATTTGCGGATGTGGTGGGGTAAAGCCGCTAAACAACGTTTCTCGGACATCAGCTCGATGATCGCCATCGGTATCTTTGAGATACAGAATCTCTGTCTTGGCACCTACCAGCAATCCACCGAGATACGGCATCAGGCTATGCGCAAAATCGAGCTGATCTGCAAATACATGTCGTCGATCCATTTGGCCATCTCCGTCTTCGTCCAACAGCATCACCACGCGCGAAAGAGGCGGGCTATCGTCGTCGGTTGGTCCTGTGGGATAATCCGCATATTCGGCCACAAACATGCGTCCGTGTTCGTCGAAGGCGATCCATACCGGGTCCATGACCAAGGGCTCGGCCGCCACTAGTTCGACTCGCAACCCCGGCTCGACCAGGAAGTCGGCCAACGATTCTTCGGGGCGGAGCGGCGGCTGAATGGGCGTATCCACCCAATGCCGGCCACCACGTGTACTCTCGATAGTTGTCAGCGCGTCGCGGATCGGTGCGGGTTGTTTGGCTCCCGTATCCACCCTGGGTTGTTCAGGTGTTGAGACCGTTTGCAGTAAATTCAACAGCGCTTGACGAATTTGCGGCTCGGCATCCACGCTCAAATAGCTCGACTTGGCGCGCCATGTCTCGTAGCCCCCCAGTGCATGTTGCTGGGGAGTTGGCAGGTAGCCGTTATACCCATTGGCCAATTCGATGGTGAACGTGGGGCGAAGTGGGCTAAGTTGCTTGATTGCCAGTCCGGTTTCAACGAACGTTTCGCAGGGTGAGCTAACAATTCCTAGGTCTCCAATGCGAATTGCTTGCAGTAGAATTTCGACATGGTCCGGAAAGTCGGCTAGGTGTACCGTCTCGTTGGCGTAGATGGCATTAAGTTTGCTCCATGGGGCTGGACCTGCGGATTCTAGCGTGTCTTTGGCTTTGCTGACTTCCTCGGGCGATGGTTTGCGAACGCCAACAGTCAGCTTGGATTGTCGCATGGCCAACGGTACCCAGTCGTGGAATGGGATACGTTGGTAAACTCCATGCACGACGCGAGCCAGATCGCCGGCTACCACATGTATCTGCTGCAGGGGTTGGCGATTGGTGGTAGTTTCGAAGAAGTTGACGTTGTTGATATCGCCGCTAGTACCGTTGGTCATCGCCGCAATCAGCGGAGTCCCCTTAGTATCGGGTTGAATGTGTCGCGCGACTTCTTGAGCAAAGTAGCCGAAGTAATCAGCGGACAGGCTGTCGCCTGGAATTCCACCGACATAATGCAGTGAGTAATTAGCCCAGATCGCCAGTGGATGACCCTCCAGCGATTGTACGGCCAGCACAGAGACTTCTGGATCTGTCGGGCCAGCCGGTCGCAACAGTTCCCTGTGGTTGGCAGGTGGATTCATGCGCACACGGTCAGTTCCAGCATCAAAGGGGTCGGTATTGGCCACTCCCGGTCGCATGTGCCAGCGACGGTTGAAAACATGCTGGGGCGCATTGCCCACACCCCAACCGATGCGTGCTGGCTGTCGATGAGCATGTGCCGTGGCTATTGCCTTTGCAATTTGCTTGGTCAAATATGCAACATAAGGCTCATCGGCCGGGCTCTGGAACACCGGCACTGCACAGACCGCTGAATGAGTATGCGTCGCACTGCACAATATGTTTTCGGTAGGAATGCCGGTTTGTTGCTGAGCCAATTCCTTGGCCACATCCATCAGCTCGCGCGGTAGCATGCAACTGTCACAAGTCACCAGCGCGATTTGCATCTGGCCATCATCCAGCACTAGGCACCGTGCGAATAAATCGTCGTGTACTGCCCTGGCCAATCGCGGCGTCATGCTGCCAGCGGAATGTACCGGCAGATTCTCCGGAGTGATGCTCACCGCAGCCGCTCCGGCCTGAAAAACTCTCTCCCTCGCTGAAGCCCTTACCGAAACGAGCAGCAATCCAACGGACGCTGTCGCGGCACATATCATTCTTGTCAGGAATTTAATCATTGGTGGAGCCTCTCTTACGGCCAGCGCTTCATTCGTAAAGCAATTTAGGATACCCGTCGACATTGCCTGCTCCAACTTGCCCAAACACTTCTGGGCAACGTAATTCAGTATTTGTTGCAAAATCAGCACCACCCTCACAAGGCAGGGCGCGTGGTGGCTTGAGGAAGTATCGTCCGGTTCGTAGAATCTGCAACTTCGGTCGGCGACTGAGCAGACCCGCAGAAGCGGTAATATCGAGAAGGCAATGGCTGCACAACTTTCGGTCAACCTAAACGCCGTGGCCATGCTGAGAAACCGGCGAAACTTGCCTTGGCCTTCACTGTTGCATCTGGGCGGGCTGGCGCTGGATGCAGGCGCGCACGGACTAACGGTTCACCCGCGTCCAGACCAGCGTCACATTCGATTCACCGACTTACAACCGCTGCGTGAGCTGACTGCGCGCCGCGGTGTTGAGCTGAACATTGAAGGCTATCCGACGCCGCAATTCATGGAGCTTGTCAGCCAGAACCGGCCTGATCAAGTAACGCTTGTCCCAGATGATCCCTCGCAGAGCACCTCGGATCACGGCTGGGATTGTATTGCGCATCGGGATTTCTTGAAGTCGATCGTAGCCCGACTTCATCAGGTGGTTCCTCGCGTTTCGCTGTTCTGCGACCCGGATGCTACTGAGCAACAGCTGGAAGCGGCTCAGGATGTCGGTGCTAACCGCATCGAGCTGTATACGGGGCCTTACGGAGTCACGTATGACAATGCCGAAGCGGCGCGCTCGGAGTTATCGCTGCTGGTGCGCACAGCCGGATTTGCCAGTCAGCAGGGGCTTGGTGTCAATGCAGGCCACGATCTGACCGTCGACAACCTGCCCCCCCTGGTCGCCGCAGTTCCGAACTTGTTGGAAGTTTCGATCGGCCATGCGCTCACCGCCGATGCGTTGGAATTTGGAATGACTGAAACGGTTCAAAGATTTATGGCGGCGTGCAGCGGTAGCCAATCACGATCCTAAACGGGTGAACAACTATGTCTAAGCCGGCTGTCGATTCAAACACCACTGTGAATGGCGTTCGAATACCAGGCACACGCCGCGAGGAGATCGCTTGGGCAATGTATGATTGGGGCAGTAGCGCCTGGTCGACCATACAGATCACCATTGTGGTCTATTACATCACTACCGTTGTTTTTCCGCGCGAAGGAACGATTTTTACAGGCGCCAACATCTATGCCTACGGTATTGGAATCTCCATGTTCTTGGCTGCGCTGGCATCGCCCGTGATTGGCGCTATGGCCGATGCCCGAGCCAACAAACGCAGTTGGCTTGTGTTTGCAACGGTCATGGGAGCAGGCTGCGGAACGTTGATGGGGATTGTCCCGCCTACAGAGACGTGGTTGATAGCCGTTCTGTTCTTTTTGACCTGCCTGGGCTTTGAGCTGTCGTGGGGAATCTATAACGGATTCCTGCCGGAAATTGCGGACCAGCAAAGTATCAATCGTGTTTCGGCTTGGGGCTTCGGCCTGGGGTACGTCGGTGGAGGACTGGCGTTGGCCTTGGCAATTGTGGTGCTGCAATACGGACAGGTCATGGGACTACCCGACCCGAGTATTGATGTGGTCCCGCATTTGCGAGTTGGCATCGTCATCATGGGCTTGTGGTGGGCGATTTTCTCGATTCCAACACTGGTTATCCTTCGCGACAAGGCCACGCCCAAGATCCAGCCGCTTTCGCTAATTCCACAAACGCAAGCTGCCTTTGCACAGGTGTTTCAGACTTTGCGTAGTGTGCGCCGCTATGCTCCGCTGGCTCTGTTTCTGATTGGCTTCCTGTTTTACAACGACGGTATGCAGACGGTAATTACTCAAGCTTCGGTATTTGCCGAACGCGAGTTGAAGATGGCGGCAGGTGAACTGTCGATGATGATTTTGATGGTTCAGTTCATATCGCTGCCGGGCTCGCTGATGATGGGTTGGTTATCGGATAGGATTGGTACCAAGCTAACATTACACATTAACTTAGCCGTGTGGGTGGGCTTGTTGGTGGCTGCCTTTTTTGTGACCACCAAGCCACAGTTTTGGGTGATGGCGGGAGTGCTGGCCTTGGTGATGGGGGGGGCCCAGTCGGTCAGCCGCGCTTTGATGGCGATGATGACACCGCCGTCGCGCTCTGCCGAGTTTATGGGATTCTTTAACTTATCAGGCAGAGCAGTCAGTATGATGGGGCCGATCCTATTTGCCACCATTTTGCATGTGACCAACAGCGCCCACTACGCTGTCTTGAGCTTACTAGTCTTCTTCATCATTGGTTGGTTCTTTGTACTTCTGGTGAACGTCCAGCGCGGTCATCAACAGGCCGAACTAGAAGGGTAAAGCTGGGCATTAAAACCAACGACTGCGTTTGAAGTAATAGACCATGCTCGCAGGTATGACGGCACAGCTTATCAGCATGAGCGCTAGCAAGGCCCGATTTTCAAACGGAATATCTGCAAAATTTTGCCCGAAGAAACCGGTAACAAAAGTTAACGGTAGAAAAATCGCGCTTAACAGCGTCAACCGCTTCATGATCTCGTTGGTCCGCTGCGATTCGTTCCACAAGTATGCCTCTAGTGCATTGCCCAGCAGATCACGAGTCGACTCCACCGATTCGGTAAGAATCAGTACGTGGTCATACACATCTTGAAAGTAAAGCGAGGTACGTTCGTCCACCCAGCCATCGCCCTGCTTGGCCAGCATCAGCAGAACGTCGCGCTGTGGCGACAGGATTCTCCGCAAGGCCACCAACAGCCTCTTGTATAGAAAGATTTCACTAAGATCGACCAAGTGATGACGATCCAGCACACGCTCTTCAATATCGTCCACGTGAATGGAAATCTGGTCCAGCACTGGGAAGTAGGCGTCAATAATTGCGTCGGCCAGTAAGTAGCAGATGAACGAACTGCCTCGATGAAGCAACTTGCTGTCCGACTCGATTCTGCGCCACACGGTCTCAAGTGCCGGAATCGGCTCGGCGTGGACCGTCACCAAGTAATCTTTGCCTAAGAAAATATGCAGTTCATAAGGGTCGGGAACTTGATTGTCGTCGGCTAGCGGTCGAAAACCATGCAGTACGACAAATAGATACTCGCCGTATGATTCCAGCTTGGGACGTTGATCAAAATGTGCGCAGTCTTCGATCGTCAGCGGATGGAACCTAAAACGCTCTGCCAATATAGCAAGCTGTGCTTCGTCTTGAGCAGTTAAGTCGATCCAACGGATGCACCCCGTGGCAGGTAGGTCAACGCTAGCCAGGTCGCTAGTGCCGAAGATCGAGCCTGAATGTGTAGTTTCTAGCGTGCGAAACATCTTTTACTGGTTTTTAAGCGTTTGATGCCGACCACACTGTTGATCTTTACCAGCGCTGGGAAGTTGGGCAAGGCCCCTTATCGCCTTCAGCCAAGTCTCGTAGACTGTCGTTTTCCGATTCAGTCCGCGTAGTTTACCGCGTTCTCAATACGAAGAGAGATTCGATGGCGCTTTTGATGTTAGTCGCTGGCTTGGTAATTTTGACCGCTGGTGCAGAATTGTTGATACGCGGAGCGACAAAGCTGGCTGTGGTTTGTGGGATCTCACCACTGGTAGTTGGATTGACAGTCGTGGCTTTCGGAACAAGCGCGCCAGAATTGGTGGTCAGCGTCCAATCGGCGTATCTTGGAAAACCCGATGTGGCGTTGGGAAACGTTGTTGGTAGCAATATCTTCAACATACTCTTCATCTTGGGTATCTCAGCCCTGATCGTGCCGCTGCGTGTGTCGCAGCAGCTAATTCGGCTGGATGTTCCCTTATTGGTCTTGGTTAGTCTGATTATGGGCGCAATGGCCTACGATGGATTGATCGGCAAGCTGGACGGATTGTTATTGGCTTCCGGATTGGTTGCCTATACAGCTTTTGCCGTGGTCAAGAGCCGCAAAGAAGAGGCTGGTATTCGAGCAGAATACGAAGCAGAATTTGGGCCTGTTGAAAAATCCTCAGGCTTAAGCAGCATATTGAAGAACTTGGCTTTGATTGCGGTTGGGCTGGCAATGCTGATTTTGGGTTCAAGGTGGTTCGTGGAAGCAGCCGTAGATATTGCGCGAAGCTTGGGAATCTCGGAACTCGTTATTGGCTTGACGATCGTAGCTGTCGGTACCTCGCTGCCCGAAGTGGCCACGTCGATAATGGCTGCGATTCGTGGGGAGCGCGATATTGCAGTTGGAAACGTTGTGGGCAGCAATTTATTCAACATTATGAGCGTGTTAGGGATTGCCAGCCTAGCCTCGCCACAAGGCATCGCGGTTTCCCGCGATGCTCTGCAGCTTGATATTCCAATCATGATTGCCGTGACTGTGGCCTGCCTGCCGATTTTTTTCACAGGCAACACGATCGCTCGCTGGGAAGGCGGTTTGTTTTTCGGATACTATATTGCGTATACAGTCTTCCTGATCCTAAACGCAGCCGCGCCCGGCGCAGCTGGCTGGTTTGCGTTGATCATGCTGGTGTTTGTCATACCCCTTACGGTGATTACGCTGTTGGTAACAGTCTTTCGCGCGTGGGGTCAACCGCCTGCGACCTATGATTGAAGCCATATTGAAGCCATTTGCAGTGCATGCCAGTCAACTGTCTCTATGGCGCAGGGCTGGCTGCATCCCAAGGCCCCAAACCGAGTGGCTCACCAACCTCGATCAGCGTTGGATTGACGACTGCGTGCTTTACTCGTTGGCGCTTCCAAGTCCAGGTCATGTGCACTAGGCCATCGGCCGCTTGAATGATGGCAGGATAGCTAAATTCGGCTCTAGTTTCTTGTTCTAGGATGCCAACCTTGTGCCATTGCATGCCGTCGTTTGAGATGGCCAGATTCAAGAGGCCTCGTCTGCCCCAGCCGGTGACACCGCTACCAAGATGATTGTAGATCAGTAGGTGCCGTCCATCAGCCAGTGTCACTGCGTCGACGCCTGAATTGTTGTTGGGCAGGTCGATGGCCTTCATCTCCGACCAGGTTAGTCCTCGATCGTCAGAAAAGCTAGTCGCAACGACGCCTTCCTTAGTGCGACATAAAACCTGAATCTTGCCAGAGGGGTGATTTAAGAATGTAGGTTGAATTGCATTAAACTGTTGCTTGTGATTGATGGGGCCGATGCGCTGCCAGGGGCCGCTGATCATGCCGTTCTGCAGTTGAATCCGCTCGAAGTGTACCGTCCAACCGTCATATTCTGTCGACGAACCAGCCAGCAGTACGCCACCAGGCAATAGAATCGGCTTGCAGCGCACAGGACCATCGATTCCTTCAGGCAAACGCCGACGATCTCGGAAGCTGCGACCGCGATCGTAGCTGACCATCATTTCGCCCCACCAAGAATCCGGATCAGGACCGACTTTAAAGAATAAATAGGTCGGTGCGTCACCCGGCGGTTGGAACAACACCGGATTCCAACAGGGGTGTCTCTTGCCGTCATGCTGAACTCCATTGGCCCACTCGACGGGCGCACTCCACTGCTGACCATCGTGGTAGCTGGACCAAATTCCAACGTCCGGATGTTTTTCACGGGTTCCCCCAAACCAAGCGGCCACGAGGCCGCGACTGGTCTCGACCAAGGTACTGGCGTGGCACTGCGGAAAACTTGCATTCTGATAGATGAACTCCTCGCTTACAAAACCCGGAAACTTGGCTGGTTCCGTCGGAGCTGCTGGGCGGGCCTGTATTTGCTCGTTAGAGAAGTGTTGACAATCTTGGTGTCGAATGTAGTACAGTCGTCCATCCTCGGCGCCCAGTAAGAGTCCTGGCTTACCGCTGCCGTCCAAATCGCCGACGGTTGGGCTGCAGGTGTGTCCAGAAACATCGCGATCAGCCAGATCGCCCACCTTCTTGAGCACCAACTTTCCCTCGCGATCCTCACAATTGCGATACCAAGTAGCGTTGCGCGAATTGACCAGCAGGTCCAACCGCCCGTCGCTGTCCCAATCGACCATGGCCAGTTTGATCCGACCGCTCTTGCCGCACGAGCCGGCGTTCAGACGCACAGGTTGATTGTCTTCGTCGACGAAAATTCTCTCGGCAGGACCGCAATTTGGGCGAAGTACTAAGTAGCCCTCTTGATCTAGCGCAATCAAATCCAGTTTTGCATCACCATTGAAATCTAACACTAACGGCGTGGTGCGCCACTGAGTCAAAGTATCGCTGGCTGGTGCTTGCCACCATGCCCACTTAGGCGGTAGCTCACGAACTCCAGAATCGAAGACCGTGGGTGTTACGCGTTGCGGATTGGCAGTTGCTCGCAGCACGCCCAAGCGCCCAAAAATCGAATTGTAAATAATATCGCAGCGACCATCGCGGTCCCAGTCGGCAGCCGAAAGGCAGGTATAGCCCCATTTGGCCTCGCAGGGCCCTTGGATCGATCCGTTGTCGCCAGCCATGACGCGAAAGGGCTGTTTGTCTAGCGTGGATTCGAGCAGCACGGGTGCAGCCCATTTGGGCAATCCGTCTTGGCCTCGCCCAAGATTCTTGAACCAGCCGATGTTGCCAGCGGTGTTGCCGCATAGGATATCCGCTTGCCCATCGGCGTCCCAGTCAACGATATACGGGGTAGCCAATGCACCAAATTTCAACGTGTCGGCTTGCTGTTGAAAGTAGACAGGATCGTGAAACTGCGGTACGCCGTGTTCGAAGGTGCCAGAGTGTTCGATCAGTGCAACTCGCCCGTCTTCGTCGCCAACGATCAAATCCATATAACCGTTACCGGTCCAGTCTATGGCTGTGGGCGTAATCATTTGCACGTGCATAACCAGCGGAAGTCCGGCGGTAGTGGTAAGTCTTCTGCCTGTGGCATAGCCTGGCTGCCGGCGCGTGCCGATATTCTCAAAGTAGGTAAAGCCATCCAAAAACTCGCCGCACAGAAGGTCTAAGTCGCCGTCGTTATCAAAGTCTGCAAAATTTGGCGAAGGCCAACCAAATACGTCGATGGCGCTTCCATCGGTGGTGGTTAACAGCGCAGGCTGCTGCGAATAATTTGGTTGGTCGTCCGTGCCGTGATTCTTCATCCAATACACGTATCCATGCAAAGGACCATTGCGCCAGCGGCCTTGAGCATTGTAAGCGTGGTCCCACTCCAGATCACTCCAGTCGCCAACTCCCACAATCAGATCGTGGGCTCCATCGCCATCAAAGTCCACGTAACGCCACATGTTGGCTCGAATGCGCCGTGCCGGATCGTGGACGTTCGATCGCGAGTAAATAGGCGTTGGACTTTCGAATCCCACTTTACGGAAGTCGGTGTACTCGGCGCTAGGAATCAAAATGCGAGGTTGTCCAGCAACATAAGACACTTGCATGTTGTGGCTGGCAGGTCCAAGTCGCACACCTGCCTTGAAAAGCGGTAGCTTCTCGCCGGCTCGACCCGCATTCTCGAAATACCACACGCCGTTGGATGGCTTGTCAGGGCAAGCGACCAGTAAGTCCAGCTTGCCATCTTGATTGTAGTCTAGCGGCATTGGCCAAGCCCATAGTCCAACTCCTAAATCGACAGTCAAGTTCGGATGGTTGTACTGAAGAGGTTGTAGTTTGTATTCGGCAGCGACCACCGCCTGGTGCTGACTACTTGCCCAGCAAAGTGCTAACAGGCAAGGAGCGATGAACGAAGGTTGCACGGATGATCTCCTCTGGCAGATATGAAAGCGGTGAGCACCAATGTTGTCAAAGGCAGCTTTGCTTGACACTAGGGAGCACTAGTTTAACATGTCTTGCCGATTAAGATCATGCGAATTGATAATGATTATCGCGGCTTGATGTTAGAAATCGCTAGTTTGAGTTGCCGGGCATGGCGTCTAAGAAAAAACACGAGCCGACAGCGAAACAGCGAGCGCGGGCTAGGACCAGTCAATCGGCGCAGGTAAGCCCGTCGACGTCGATAGTGTCTGAAAGTCTATGGCAATGGCAGATCGTTGCCGTGGCGCTGGGGCTAGCTCTGGCCACAGTAGCCATCTACTGGCCAGCCACCAGGTGTGGCTTCGTCAATTTCGATGACAATTTATATGTCACTGAAAATCCTCACGTGCGCCGTGGGCTTAGCCTGGAGGCAATTGGCTGGGCCTTCGTTAGCACCGAGGTCAGCAATTGGCATCCGCTGACGTGGCTTTCGCACTTGCTGGATTCGACGATATGGGGAGTCAACCCGCAGTCGGCCTTTGGCCATCACCTTACCAGTGTAGTACTGCACGGTATGAATGCAGCCTTACTGTTCGGCGTGTGGTGGATGATGACCCGAAGCTTGTGGAGCAGTGCACTGCTGGCGGCGCTGTTTGCTTGGCATCCGCTCCGAGTTGAAAGTGTCGCTTGGATTGCGGAACGCAAGGACGTACTGAGCGGGCTATTTTGGATCGTCACAATTGGCTTGTACGTGCACTATGTGCGAGGCAGTCATTCGTGGTGGCGGTATTGTGCTGTATTGGTTGGTTTTGCGGCTGGAGTGATGGCCAAGCCAATGGTGATCACTCTACCGTTCGTGCTGTTGTTGCTCGACTATTGGCCGCTTGGTCGATTTTCGTGGACGACGCGTGTGCCGGATCTGCGAGCCCTGGTGCCACTGGTACGTGAAAAGTTGCCGCTTGGGGGGCTGGTCCTGATTTCTGGCTGTCTAACCTACTACTCTCAATGGGTCAGTGGAGCGGTAGTGACCGACAGGCTTTCGCTAGCGGCAAGGTTGACCAACGCACTGTCGGCGTATTGGATCTACCTGGGGCAATTAATCTGGCCGCAGCAATTGGCCGTCTTCTATCCATTTCGCACTGCGCAAATAAGTTGGCCCGTTGTGTTTGCTGCCAGCATGGCACTCAGTTTAGCGATTCTGGCGGCCGTAGTCTTACGGCGTCGTGTTCCAGTTTTCATGATTGGCTGGCTGTGGTATTTGGGCACTTTAATTCCCGTGATTGGTCTGGTGCAAGTAGGCGGTCAAGCACACGCCGACCGCTATACCTATTTACCGTCAATCGGAGTGGCCTGGATCATCAGCTGGACTTTGGCAACGCTTGTTCAACGATCGCCACAAACGCGACTGCCGATTTTGATCTGCCTTGCAGTGGCGTTAGCGCTCTTGGTGACTGCCACTCTTCGCCAGCAGCGTTTCTGGCGCGATAGCGAGGCATTGTTTACTCGTGCGACACAAGTCAGTCCAGATAGTGCCTTGGCGTGGTCGAACCTGGGCGCGGCGTTGACAATGACTGGCCGGGCCGACGAGGCCGTGCAGGCCTATCGGCGCGCAGAATCAATCAATCCCGCTCAGGACGTACAAGCTGGTCTGGCAACCGCCCTGGCGGCTCAGCGCCGATTCGCCGAGTCCATTGAGAGCTTCCGAAATCTGATTCAAACGTACCCCGATAATTCGAAGCTGGCCAACAACCTCGCCTGGATTCTGGCCACAGTCAAAGATAGCAAGTTGCGTGACCCAGTCGAAGCGATTCGACTTGGCGAGTTGGCAAACAAGCTGTCGCCGGAGAACCCGGCAATTTTGGATACGCTGGCAGCCGCCTATGCTGCTGGCGGAAGGTTTGACCAGGCAGTACTCGAGGCTGATCGCGCGATTGCCCTGGCAGTAGACCAAAGAAATCCGCAGCTAGCCAGCTCGATCCAGTCTCGCCGGGAAATTTACATGCGTGGGCAGCCTTACCTTGAGTAGCCAGGCACAGCCGGTGTGGCAGCCTTTAGGCTGGTGGATTTTCCAGCTTTCCCAATGGCACTAGACATGTTTTCATAGTACTCCCTCATCGCGACGATTCCGAGGAATACGTATACTAAGTTGGTCGGGCAACGCGTCTGCGGCTTGGAAGATTACTACTAGCCCGTTGTTGTCTCTAGCGTTCTACAACATGACATATCGAAGCACTCGGCAATTGGTGGAGGACCTCCATCGGCACGGTCATTTGCTGATTATCGACGATCCGGTGGACCCGCACTTGGAGCTGGCCGAAATCCATCGCCGCGTTTATCGCAATGCGGGTCCTGCACTGCTGTTTGCCAATGTCCACGGTAGCCGCTTTCCGGTGGCATCGAATCTATTCGGAACGCTCGAGCGAGCCCGTTTTATTTTTCGGCGCCAAATTGAGGCTGTGCGCCAAGCGGTGCAAGTCAAGACTGATCCACACGAAGCATTGCGGCGTCCCTGGAGACTGTGGAGATTGCCCGCTGTCGGCTGGCGAATGATGCCGCGCAGGGCGAATGGTGCAGCCGTCATGCGCAACCAATGTCGTCTAAGTGAACTGCCCCACGTCGTCTGCTGGCCCGATGATGGTGGAGCATTCGTAACCTTGCCCCAGGTACTCAGCCAAGCACCGGGCAACAGTGGATTGAGCGGGCTGAATCTAGGCATGTATCGGGTGCAGATGTCCGGGAACCAATATGCGACCGATCGTGAGTGCGGACTGCATTATCAAATTCACCGCGGCATCGGTGTCCACCACGCTGCAGCAATTGCTCGTGGGCAGGACTTACCGGTCAATATTTCCATTGGCGGGACACCGGCCATGACGCTGTCTGCCGTCATGCCGCTTCCGGAGGGCATGAGCGAGTTGGGCTTCGCCGGTGCGCTGGCCGGTCATCGCATTCCGATGTTGATGCTGCCAGGGCTGGCACCTTTATACGCCGACGCGGATTTCTGCATCGTTGGTCGAGTAGTCACGGGGTTACTCAAGCCCGAAGGCCCGTTTGGCGATCACTTAGGGTACTATGCTCGAGTTCACGACTTTCCGGTCTTCCAAGTGCAAGCCGTGTATCATCGCGACGATGCCGTATGGCCAATGACCGTTGTCGGCAGACCACCGCAAGAAGACACGACGTTCGGACAGTTGATTCACGAGTTAACCGATCCGGTAATCCCGACTGTTCTGCCGGGAGTGCGACAAGTGCACGCCGTGGACGCTTCTGGAGTCCACCCGCTGTTGTTGGCCGTCGGTAGCGAGCGTTACACGCCATATCAACGACCAGAACGCCCGCAAGAGTTGATGACACAGGCCTGCGCCATTTTGGGACAAGGGCAACTTTCCCTAGCCAAGTATCTGTGGATCATCGATGGCTTGGATCCGGAGGCTCCGAGAGCCAACCAAATTCGCGAATTCTTCATCTACATCCTGCAGCGTGTGCTATGGCAGCGGGACTTGCACTTCGTAACGCACACAACCATGGACACCTTGGATTACTCTGGTACTGGTTTCAATCAAGGCTCGAAGTTGATAGTTGCCTGTGGCCGCCAGCCGTCGAGGAATCTCGCTGCCACTATTCCTGCGGATTTGACGCTGCCCGCTGGCTGGAGTCAACCGGCTGTCGTTTTGCCAGGGGTCATGGTCGTTCAGACGCAACCTCATGTTGCGCGTCAAAGTACCGATTGGGTTCGGCAGCAATGTGATCACTGGCCCACCGCACAACATCCCCAGGGTTTTCCGTTGATTGTGGTCGTTGATGATAGCCGCTTCTGTGCGCAGTCGCTGGACAATTGGCTGTGGGCAACGTTCACTCGCAGCGATCCAGCGGTAGATGTATATGGGCTGGGTGCCGAGTTGGTAGACAAGCATTTTGGCTGCCTCGGTTCGCTGGTAATCGACGCCCGCCGAAAAGCGCATCACGCCCCACCGCTGATTGAAGACCCACAAATATCCGCCCAGGTCGACGCCCGCGCCAGCCGCAACGATGCACTGGCCAGGTATTTGTAGATGAATCATTCGCAATTCGGATCATCTGCACTTCCTGTCTGACGCGGCAGAAAACTTAGCGGACTATCACGTATGCTTCCTGCCGCTATGTGGAGTCGTCATTGATGGATGAATATCGAGGCGAATATCATCATGATGCAGTACGGCTTCGTGCTGCATTGAGGCGTCAACATTCATATACTGTAGGCTGCATGGCGGTCTGCCAGCATGAGCATGAGCGATAGGGCTTTGAATGGGAGCCGTCGGATGGCGAAAAAGAGTCAGAAACCGAACAACGCGATTCCATGCCACTGTCGCCCAGGCCGGAGGTCTACATCGAATTCGAAGAAGACGGCTGCAACCAAGGCAGAGACCGGCAAGCATATCGGTGAAGCTTCGGGCGTCGTGTTACTATCTGGTGGAAATCCGCAGATTGCTAAGGGCGATGGCGATGCTCCAGTTCAGGCCTACATTGCAGCCATGCCTGGTTGGAAAAGTGCTTTGGGCAAGCGGCTCGATGCGATCGTTGATCGTCAGGTTCCACAGGTGAACAAAGCGGTACGGTGGAATTCCCCAGTTTATGGCGTCCAGGGACAAGGATATTTTTTGTCATTCCATGTGTTCACGCGCTACGTTAAAGTGACGTTCTTTAACGGAGTGTCTCTGCAACCGCTGCCTCCGGGCGGTACCGAACGCAGCAAGGATGCCCGCTGGATCGATATCTACGAGAATGATCAAGTCGATGAGAAACAGTTGGCCAGCTGGGTAAGGCAGGCCGCCGCGCTGCCGGGTTGGACCCCATAGTGTGCTTGGTATTATGATAGTGTGCTTGGTATTACGCGCGCGCACTGCGGCTCAGAGAAGCGTCTAAAGAGGTGTTTGGCATGGAACGAAAACAAGTCGGCATCGTCATCTTCGACGACGTGGAGATTCTCGATTTCTGTGGACCTTACGAGGTGTTTTCGGCGGTGCGACTAGACGAGCCGCAACGGCGCGAAACGCTGTCGCCGTTTAACGTGCAATTGGTGGCGGAGCATCTGAATCCGATCACAACCACCGGTGGCATGGTCGTTCAACCCCATTGCAGTTTCGCCAATTGTCCAGACCTTGACATATTGCTGGTGCCTGGTGGCTGGGGAACGCGAATTCAAATCAACAACAATGTGTTACTCGAATGGCTGAAAAGCCGTTCCAAGTCGGCGGAAGTCGTCGCATCCGTCTGCACCGGCTCGATGGTGCTGGGGTTTGCTGGATTGCTTGACGGCCGGCGAGCCACAACGCACTGGCGATCATTGGCATGGATGGCCGAGTCGCTGACCGCGGTAAAGGTTCAATCGGATAAGCATTTTGTGGTCGACGGCCATGTTTTCACGTCCGCCGGAATATCAGCAGGCATTGACATGTCATTGAAGGTGGTCGAGCGTTACTACAGCCGTTCGATTGCTGAGGCTACCGCGAGGCACATGGAGTATCCCTATCCAGCAAGCGATGCGCGCCGGATTGTTCTTTAAGCCGCATCGCCCATCGCCCAATGTTGCCTGACCAAGGCGAGGGGACGTTCCAAGCGAGATGATGTTCGAAGACTGATCGTTTAGTCGTCGTTGTCTGTGGGAGGCACGAACCTGGGCGCGGCCGGTTGGTAGCGTTGGACATCGTCCGTTTGGCCAATTAAAGATTGAGGACGACTGGGTGGATTGGGTTCAGGCTTGTCCCAATCGCGAAATTCACGTTGGACCTCATCCAATTTGCGACGAACCTCGCGATATCCCCGACCAAAATTGCGTGCTACCTCGGGCAATCGGCTACCGAACAGCATCAGCGCAATGACCCCCAGCAGGAGCATTTCCGTGTAGCCGAAGCTGGAAAACATTGGCGAAACCTTTACGGCAGGAACCGAGCACCAATCAGCGCCGATAACTAGCAGATGCTATACGAATCGCCTAACTCTTGGCGCCGGCATCGTCGTCAGATTCGTCCTTGGTGGCCGATATGGGGTCGCTCATACCAGCCTTGAACTCATTGGCACTACGGCCCAAATTGCGCATCAGACTGGGCAATTTTGCACTGCCGAAAAGCAGCAACAAAATGCCCATGAAGATCAACAGTTCAGTGGTGCCCAGCCCTAAAATGGCGAGTAAGGTCATTGAAAACCCCAGGTTTTACTTAGTGTTCGGCGGCAGGATGCAGCCATTGCGGTTCGTAGCTGCATGAGTCAATATTCTAGAGACAGCAGCCCGGCCAGTCAAACCGTTCGGCGATAGACCGCACTAGGCCGTCTCGGCCAAGACAACGCGTTCTGTTTTTTGGCTACGTTGGAACAGAATCAAGAACAGCGCGATCGACAGTACAACACTGGTAAATTGCCAGTGTGGAACGTATGTCCAGCCCTGAGGCCCAGATTCAACGGCCCAGCTCAGGAAATCGGGAATTTCCGTGCAATTACGGCTGCCCCAAGCAAGCGACAGGCTGAGCGCGTTGCTAATGGCATGGACGACGATAGTGCACAACACACCGCCAGTTCGCCAGGCGATCAAGCCCAGTAGTAGCCCCATTACTGACGCGGTGATCGACTGCTGCAGTATGGCATGGGCAAAGCCGAACAGCAGCGAACTGACAATGACAGCCCGCAGCACGCCCTGTCGGCGTAGTAGTCCACCAAAGATGAAACCGCGAAATGCCAGTTCTTCGCACACGGCTGGCAGGACAGCCAGCAATCCCAGGATAACCCACAGTTTGTGTTCGAAGATCTTGCCTTCGAATTGCTTTACAACTTGCAGCGTATCCTGACTGATCGGATAGACTTCGACGATCGCTTGTCCCAGCACCTGATAGCTGGGGTGCAACGCAAAGCCAATTAGCATGGCGGCCACCAAATGTGAGCCTTGTGTGCGATGGATCCGCAACGCCCATCGCGGCTTGCGAGTCAAAAGGCAGGCCATGAGGATGCACGGCAGAAGGATAATGCCCAATTGAACTAGCAGGGTTTGCGTGATGAACGAGGTGTCGGCACTCACAAAGAACTGAGCGAAAAAACGGACTACCAAAATCAAGGCGCCACACAGCAACGCCACCGAAGGCTGAGCGGTAGCTTCGCGATCTCGCCACAGATGTCGAGCCCAGCTACGCATATCCCAGCGTCCCGCTTCCTGGAACATGACCGATTCGCTTTCAAACTGGCGGATGGCCCAGCGAACGGCAAACGCGCAGCACAGCCCGGTTATTAGAAACACGACCGGCAGATGCGAAACGGCTTCGGCATATCGGCCTTCGATCAGCGATCGAACCAGCAGAATGGCGCCGGAAACTGGAATCAGACTGGTGCCCAAGTTCATTTGCACGCTGGGGATCATTGGCACACCCACCAGTGGCAGCGTTACCAACAGCAGCGGCATCAAATAGTATTGTCCTTCCTTGGTACTCTTAGCCAAAGCGGCCACAGCCAAAGCTAGAGCGCTGAAAAATGCCGACATTGGAATCAGCAGCAATAGCAGCCAGCCCATGGTATGGATGGGCATTGGTCCGAATGATTCTGAAAGTCCACCGGGCATGCCAGCCGACAATCCTTTGACGACCATACCCGTGGTAAGATGCATGCTCAGCAGATTCAGCAGCGCGCTGGCAATGCTAAACACATTGACCGTTAACAGCTTGCCCCACACAATTTCGCGCCGCCTGGCGGGACTGGACAGCAGTGTTTCCAGGGTACCTCGCTCTTTCTCGCCGGCGCACAAGTCGATGGCAGGGTAGAAAGCCCCCGTCAATGCCCAGACCAACATCACAAATGGCAAGATTTTGGTCCAGCGAACAGCTTGTCGTACCGTCGACACGGAAGTATCCAGGTGCTGAAGCTGGATGGGAGCTGATAAGACTGGCGGCAGACCAGCGATGACCAATTGCTGCATACGCCACTGGTCCCACCACTGATCGATCAAGCGAGATAGTCGCGTATGGGCGATCATAGACTGATCACGGGCCATGTTCGTCAGCAATGTTATGCCTGATTGGGCATTGAGGGCTGCCAGTTGAGCTACTGGCGGTTGGTGAGTCTGTTCTTCACCGTCGGCGTGTGCTTCCTTGGCGTGTACAATTCCTAGACGGTCTGTGAAACGTTGATCAATGATGATTACGGCATCAGCTTGTTGAGCATTCAGAAACTTTTGGGCGTATTGTTCGATTCCACCTTTGGTATCGTCAGGACAATCCAGCAAGGTGAATTCCAGCAGCTGCCGAGATTCGTCCATTGCGTTGGCTAACACGATTTGTCCAGTGTCGTCGAGCAACGGCAGACTTGCGGGCCAGTTTTCATGGCCGAGCACATAGACGCGGACAGGGCTTTCGCGGTGGAACTGCGCTACCTGCATCATCAACATGCCCAGCAGCGGATACAGCAACAGCGGCAGAACGGTAATGGTAAACAGCGTCCGGCGATCGCGGAGCTGATCCAGCATCTCACGCTTGAAAATCAGATGGACATGCTTCCAGTTCACGAACGCACCTTATCAAGTCCTTCGCCGGCAAGAGGAAAGCTGCTTACCGGCTGGGGCTGGCGATGTTGACGGTCGGATTCGACCAGCAAGTGAAAGAACAACTCTTCGAAATCGTCTTGCTGGTAACGCGCTGCCAATTCTGGCAATGTTCCGGTAGCTAACATCTTGCCACGGTAGAGAATTCCCACGCGATCGCACAGTTTTTCTACTTCACGCATAATGTGTGTGGAGAAGATAATACATTTTCCATGCCGTCGGAATTCAGCGATAATTTCTAGCAAAGCCCGAGCGACCATCACATCCAGTCCCAAAGATGGTTCGTCAAACACTAGTACGGGCGGGTCGTGAACGATGGCGCGGGCGATGGATACCTTCTGCTTCATCCCGGTGGACATGCGTCCGCATGCGATATCGCGCAAATCCTGCATTTGCAGTTGCTCGAAGATTAATTCCATGCGTTGTTCCAGTCGCTCGGATGGAATTCCGTACAGCTTGCCGAAGTACTCCACCATTTCCCAGGCGGTTAATCGGTCGTAAGTAGCCGTATTGTTGGAAACAAAACCAATGCTATATCGCACTTGATCGGCGTGAGTCGCCACGTCAAAGCCGTTGATGCGAGCGCAGCCGCCGGTGGGCTTCAGGACGGTACTCAGAATCCGCAGAGCCGTCGTCTTGCCGGCACCGTTTGGCCCTAATAGACCAAATATCTCACCGGGCCCAACGTGGAAGCTCACTCGGTCCAGCGCTAGGAACTGGCCGGCCTCATAATCTGGATACGATTTCGTGAGACCATCTGCTTCGACCATTGGTTGGGCTCTGTCGCAGGCGTACCGCGAAGGGATCGTTAGTGGAATAGCGTTGGCGTGGTAGTTGTCTGCCGGTCATTGTGCCGTGATTTTGCACGGGGCAATGTGCGGTGTCAGTTTACGTGCGCGCTGCCGATGATTGACATTTCAAGGCGCTGGCGATAATCGCTTGAACTTCAGAAAGTCTTTGTTGATCAAATCCCGAACTTGAGGCTGCAGCGGTTGGTGTGATACTCGTCGATGCAATCTCGTCCGCAGGCCTAGGGGCTTTTGCCGATTGGGGTGTTCCCGACAGCATTTCAGGCGTGCTTTTCGAACTTGACAACGCTTTGGCTAACTCGACCGCGACCGCTGACTTAGTCTGGCCAGGGTTCTGCAACTCCCTGCCAGCGTCGCCAGACACTTGGGACTTTCTTGAAGTTGATGTGGGCGAAGTGTGCTGAGGCACAGTCGCAACAACCCCTTCCAGCGGAATCAACATAAATGCGATTCCCAATCCGAAGAACAGACCGCCCAGGGTGGCACCACCGACGATCGTAGTCCGGCCGGGACCCACGGGGCGATCTCCCAGAGATGGTTCCGAAATCCGCGTCAATAGGCTGCTGGCCGATGCAGCATCTCGGGCCGCTGTGGCTTGAGTGAGCTCACGATTGATTTCTTGTAACTCATGATTGCGAGCAGAAACTTCTGACA
This sequence comes from Pirellulaceae bacterium, assembly GCA_019636385.1. Lineage (NCBI taxonomy): Bacteria > Pseudomonadati > Planctomycetota > Planctomycetia > Pirellulales > Pirellulaceae > Pirellulaceae bacterium. Next base: position 427,865 of record JAHBXT010000003.1, read on the forward strand.
CAATGTTGGTGTATCGTCCACGGATGTCGGCCAGGCGATTGAGACGCCTACCAAGTTCCATTTCTTGGGACTGCAGTACCCCGATGCGCTGTTTGGACAGGTCAATCGATCCGTGCAGGGCAGTGATGGCGGCCGCCAGTTGTTCGCGCAAGTTTTGCTCGAACTGGCGTTCGATATTCAGGGCCGTGGCTACCTCAGGGTGCGAGTTAGCGAATTTGCCTTGCATTTGAGCCGTGCGAGTCTTGGCTTCGGCCAGTCCGTCACGGAGCTTAGCGAAAGTTGGCAGAGTTGCGGCTAGTCGATCGGCGACATGCAATAGCATTTCGGGATGGTCGATGGCAGCCTGAGAGGCTTCGATGTTTTGCCAATGACTTTGCAATTCGAACTCACATTTTCTGAGATCGTCGCGTACTAAGTCCAACATCAGACGATAGGTACTACCAACATTGGAATCGGTCATGCCGCGCAGGTCGGCCAAGTCGGCACCGGCATCGCGTTCGATTTGTTGCAGTTTCTGGGTGGCTACAGATAATTCGTTTTCGGCCACAGTCATTGCCGCTTGCAATTCGACCAAAACCGATTCTGCCCGCGAGCGGCGCACTTGCTGGAGCTGGGCTTCCAGGCTATCGCAGATTGCTTTTGTGAGTTCAATCGCACGATCGCGTGAGTCGTGTTTGACGTCCAAATAGATAACCTCGGTGGTGCCCAATTCTGCACCTCGAGGCGCTCGAACTTTGACACAGTTCCTGGCAAAGCTTTCAATTTCGGCAGCAGAATAGGGCTTTTTGCTTTGCCATAGACCAAAACACACAGACTTGCGCCCGACGGCGCTTAGAGCGTGTGCGACGACCTGAGGACTTTGAGCCATTTCCAGGATGGTCTCTTGAGATGCCTTCATTTGCGACTGGCTCTCGAAACGCCCCAGCTTCATCATCGTGCCTGTGACTTCGTCCCGGACGATGAAGCCCTGGGAGGCTACCCACAGCGTGTCCTTCAGCAGGATGGCGTAGAGCACACCCGCTGCAGCAAATGCCAGGGTACAACCGATCCACAGCTTCCGCCACTGCCAGAATGAATTGACAAGGTAACTGAGTTGTGCGATTGACGATTCCGATGTTGCGCGATTCATGATACAGTCGGGGCGATACGGGTTCCTGGCACGGATTGCAGGGGAAATCGGGCAAAACCGCGCGTAGAGAAACGATTCTTGGAACCGTAGCCCATTGGAATTGTCTACCCGAGCGCCTGAGCTGGAAATCAGCCAACGTTTAGCTAGTCGCTGAACGCGCGATTCACATTCTGCGGATATTGCCGACAGTGCCGAAATTAGTAGTCGCGGCGACTATCGGCATGAATTCGTTGATTTGCCGAGAGGGCTACGGCTGAATTCGACTACCATTAGGAGTTGACAGCCTGGAGAGTGTGCCTTAGTTTGCAAACCACCACGTTAGTATTTTGCCACACGCAAGCCTGTCAAACAGGGGACAGTGCCGGCGGAGAATTGATGACGAAAGCGATGTACGGGACTCGTCAACACCCTGAGGCCGTATACAGCTTCAGGGTTTTTTGTTGATGCTATGTGTCGACGACAAAAGTGCTGCGTCTGGCAAAAAAGTTTCGCAATGAGATCGGATACAGTCTTTCATGAAGCGCACGATCGCCATCTACGATACAACGCTCCGCGACGGAGCCCAGGGGGAAGGTGTCAGTTTTTCGCTCCAAGACAAGCTGAATATATGTCAACGTTTGGCGGAGATTGGCATCGACTACGTCGAAGGTGGTTACCCGCTGTCTAACGAGAAGGATGTTGCCTTTTTTGAGAATGTACGGCGGTTGAACTTGAGCCAGACTGTGGTGAGCGCATTCGGAATGACGCGACGTCGCGGTTTCAAGGCGGCCGAAGATCCAGGTATGCAGGCGATGTTAGCAGCCGGAACCGGGGCCTGTACGATCGTTGGCAAGACATGGGATTTCCAAGTTACCGACGTGCTGGGCGTTGACTTGGATGAGAATTTGGCGATGATCGGCGACAGCATCGAATTTCTGGGACGCCATGCTGAAATTTTGTACGATGCCGAACACTTCTTTGATGGCTTCAAAGCCAACCCCGGCTATTCGTTGAGAACGCTGCAAGCGGCAGCTCAGGCTGGTGCAAAGTGGATCGTGCTCTGCGATACCAATGGTGGAACGCTACCCGCGGACGTGGCGCAGATCGTTCGAACTGTGTTGGCCGAGCTGTCTAAGTACTCCGTGCAACTGGGAATCCATTGTCACAACGACGGTGACTTGGCGACCGCCAATTCGTTGGCGGCAGTAGACGCTGGCTGTAATCAGGTGCAGGGCACCATCAACGGAATTGGCGAACGCTGCGGTAATGCCGATCTGATTCCCGTCATGGCCAATTTAGCCCTCAAGTTGCAGGGCTATGAAGTCTGCGGCGGTCGGCCGTTGGAACACTTAACCGAGTTGTCGCGGTTTGTCTATGAAACTGCCAATCTGCAGCACCGTAATAATCAGCCGTTTGTGGGGCAAAGCGCCTTTGCGCATAAAGGTGGCATGCATGTGCATGCGGTCAATAAGGCGGCGCACTCATACGAGCACCTAGACCCCAGCCTCGTGGGCAATCAACGACGCATCTTGGTCAGCGAACTATCCGGGCGGTCGAACATCATAGCGTTGACCACCAAGCATAACATCGACTCCGATCGACAGTTAATGGACGCGATCTTGGCCGAAGTAGTACGGCGGGAGAATAGCGGCTATCAGTACGAAAGCGCTGAAGCTTCCTTTGACTTGTTGGTGCAGCGCGTCGCCAATACGTTTAAGCCGCATTTTCAGACTGTGAAATACCGTGTCGTGGCCGGTGATCGAGATGCCCCTAGACATGCGGCATTTGCCGAAGCAATTCTAAAGTTGCGAGTCGGCGATCAGGAATGCTTCGAGGCGGCCGAAGGCCATGGACCGGTCAACGCGCTGGACGCTGCCTTGCGCAAGTGTCTGGAACGCTTCTATCCAGTGCTTTCGGACATGTACTTGGTCGACTACAAGGTGCGTGTGGTTAACAGCGAAGCGGGAACGGCCGCTAGGATCCGCGTGAACATTGAAAGCTCCGATGGCGAACATACTTGGGGTACTATTGGCGCAAGTGAAAATCTAATCGAAGCCAGCTGGCTGGCGCTCATCGACGCTGTGGAATACAAGCTGGCGTTGGCGGAAGGAGAATTGCGACATTCCACCGCTCCGCCCAGTTCTAGGCATAGCAAGGTCGGATCGTCGGGCCAAGCTGGATTGTGAAGAATAGGTTAATTGGCTATTTGGAGGTCGCTCTGCGGTTTGTCAAACCGCTGCTTTTGATAATATGGCGCCGCTGCCGCGCTTCAAAACTATCGTTCTGGCGGTTCACTCCGCTGGAGGAATCGCAGCGGCCGTCCACTATTCTTTGACCGTTACCACATGGATACTTCAACGCTAGTTCACCTATTCTGCACGTTGTTGGGCGGATTGGGGCTGTTTCTGCTGGGCATGAAAAACATGTCCGACGGCATGCAAGCTATTGCCGGCGAAAGCCTCCGGCGATTGATAGGGCTCGTGACTAACAATCGACTTATGGCCGCTGCAGTAGGTACATTGTCTACTTGTATTGTCCAGTCCAGCTCCATCACCACCGTTCTGGCAGTTGGGTTTGTCAATAGCGGCTTGATGACGCTACGGCAAGCAGTGGGCGTCATCATGGGCGCCAATATTGGAACTACGATTACCGGCTGGATCTTGGTACTGGAGATCGGCAAGTACGGACTGCCAATCATCGGGATAGCGGTGTTGTTGTATCTGTTTTCCAGGGCAGATCGCTGGAGGTACGTGGGACTGGCGGCCTTAGGAATCGGCTTGGTATTCTTCGGATTGGAGACCATGAAGGAGGCCTGCGCGATTGTTAAGACCAACCCGCAGTTCGTTGAGTGGTTCCACCAGTTTCATGCCGACAGCTATTTGGGCGTACTGAAATGCGTGTTGATCGGGTGTGTATTGACGGCCGTTGTGCAGTCCTCCTCGGCAACTTTGGGGATCACGATTTCATTGGCAACACAGGGTTTAATCGACTACCAGACTGCCGGTGCACTTGTGCTGGGCGAAAATATTGGCACAACGATTACGGCGCTGCTCGCCTCGATCGGCACAACCACTGCCGCTCGACGTGCCGCCTATTTTCACTCGATATTTAACGTGCTGGGAGTGTTGTGGATCTCGTCGATCTTTGCGTATTACATTCGGCTGATTGAATACTTCGTCGGTATCGAACCAGGCCAAGCGACTTTATCGTCGACCGAAATTAGCTCCTCAATCGCCCTGACGCACAGCTTGTTCAACATTGCCAATACGATGTTGTTTCTGCCGTTTGTTCCATTGATCGTGAAAATACTGGAGAGCGTCGCTCCCAACAAAGAATTCAAAGAAAAACCCAAATTGACGGACTTAGATATTCGCTACTTGGACACACCCGCACTGGCCATTGAACGTTCTCGGAATGAAGTACTGAAGATGGGCGACGGATGCGAAAAAATGCTTCGTTGGTTGGAGGAACTGCAGGATCAGGAGGTGCTGGATACGCAACTCGAAAACCGACTGAAACACCGTGAACAGGTATTCGATTCCGTTCAAGATGAAGTCTCCTCCTTCGTAACCGACCTGTTAGCCAAAGCCTTGCCGCACAAAGTGGCCGATGAGGCACGACGGCAACTGACGATGGCTGACGAATATGAGTCGATCAGTGACTACTTTGTAGGCCTGGATAAGTTTGATCGCAAGTTACGAAAATCCGGGTTGCGATACACCTTAGGTCAGCGCGAACAGCTTGGGCAATTGAACGGCATGACGCTCAACTACTTGAAGGCGGTAAATTCCGGAGTTGCCCGCAATGATCCGAATGTCGCTCGCGATACCGACAATACTTCCAAGGAAATCAGGTCACGCATCAAGCAGTTTCGCAAACAGCACCTGGAGGACCTATCCAAGGGTGACATCGCGCCTCAGATCAGCGTCGCTTTTCTGGCCGCACTTAATGCTTATGCGCGCATTCGCGATCACTTGGAGAACATCGCAGAGACGGTCACGGGTTAGAGTCGGCCGGTAGCTTCAATTGCGTGGAACGGATTGGAGTTGGCGGCATCATGGGCCGGCAGTCGAGCCCTCAGGTGGTCGGGGCTTGAGCCTAGCACCGCTGGATATCTGATCTCCGGGGTGCACTATTACCTGCGTACCTTCGGATAGTCCATCCAGGATTTGAGCCTCAAGGTCGTTGCGTTTGCCGATGGTTACTCGCCTCAGCTCGGCCCGGCCCGCAGCATTCACGAACACTGCCCAGTCCGAATCGGAACGGAACAGAGCACCGATGGGTGCCTTTAGTACGTCGTCGTCTTCCCAGACTACGACCGACGCTTCAAGCCGATAGCCATCCCCCAGCACCGATAAATCTTGCTGGCGATCGAAGTCGATAATCACATTTACACGCTGCTCTTCAATCCCTAGGGCAGAGACTTTAGTGAATGCTGATGGTTCAATCAGTCGGACTTTGCCGCGCAATGGCTGTTCACCTCCCCAATGCTCCACGTAAACCGATGCCCCCAGCCGGATCTTTACAGCATCGGTGGACAATACATCTACCTCGATCTCCAGGTCGTTAGGGTCGCCAATTTCGAGTAGCGGTGCACCGGCTGGCAGAATCGTAGCACTTTCTTGCAACACACGTAAGACTTTGCCACTGATCGGCGCTAAGATCGGAAACCGAAATGAATCAGAGTCTGAATATCCTGTTTGTTGACCTGTATGAATCATGGCTGCCCGAGTCATCCGCAACTCAAATTTGGCAATTTCGTGTGCATAATTGGACTCTGCCAATTCTGATTGTGCAGCGTCCAGCGCTAGCACAGCAGCGTCAACCTCTTGTTGGCTAACCGCTTGACTGCCATGTAGTGTGCGCAGACGTTGCAGCTCAGACTCTGCAAACTTCAATCGTTCTTGGGCAAGTAGCTGTCGCGGTTCAACTTGTGCGAGACGAGCCTCTGCTGCGCTTTCGCGAGCCCGAGCTTCGGCTAAGGAGCGTGGGTCCAATAAGGCGGGATCTGTTGGTTCGATCACCGACAGAATTGTCTCGCCGGCCGATACTGAATCGCCAGGTTTCAGGTCTATGCGGATCAGTCGGCCGCCAACGGGCGTAGAAACCGTGTATTTTTCTCGGATGCGAGTCCTCCCGTCGTCATGCACGGTCAAGCGTAGCGGACCTCTGGCAACCGTCGCTAAATCAACAGTCACCGGTTGCTCGCTAAATAAATACCAGGCCGCTCCAGCAGCAAGGATCAGTCCGGCTAAGATCGCCATGCGGCGCATACTTCCTCACTCTTCTGGGAACGCTCAGGATCCTGTGCGGCCGAACAGCCGCTATCCGTTACTCTGGACTCTTCAACACGCTAATCATATCGAGCAATTTGACATGACGTTGGACGATGAGTGAAGATATCACGCTTGCAAGCAATACAACGAAGGCTGCTCGAAACCAGGTGTTCCAACTGACTACGAACGGAATGCGGTACATCTCGGTCTGCATTGCCAGCGTGGTCAGCCACGTTAGCAAGTTGCCAATCAGCAGTCCACATGGTATCGCTAGAGACGTTATCACGGCCAGTTCGCCCAGCAGAATTGCCGAGACCTCGGCTACGGTGAAGCCAAGTACCCTTAGAGTCGCCAATTCGCGGCCGCGCTCGGACAGAGATATGCGGGCTGTATTGTAGACGACACCGCAGGCGATCACACAGGCAAAAGCAATATTGAAAGCCTGCATCTTCAATTGGTTTTCGGCGATGGTATCAATAAAGCTTTGAATACTGGCCTGTTTGACAGTGACTCCGGTCACGCCCGGTGTGGCCTTAAGCCGCCGATACAGTTCGTCTTGCCAACGACTGTCAACTTTAAGCCATGCTCCGGATGCAACCGGCGGTTGAGTCATGAGCTGATTGATTTGTGAAATTGGCATGTAGGCGTTCATGCCTCCAAAATCACGGATCAGCCCTGTGATCATAACCTGGCAGCGCGGGCGCTTGCCTTCCAGTACGCTCATGTCGACCATGTCTCCAACCTGAACGCCAAGTACTTGTGCGACCTTCTCCGACACCAGCAGGCCACGTTCGGGCACTTCCTGCCGTTGTTCGTTGGAATCTAATAAGCGGAAGAGTTGTTGCTGTCCATCCAAGCCCATGATGCCCATGCGCCGCCAGCGTGGACCATGAGTTAGTCGCACGGCCAGCGATCGAAAGGGCTCGGTACGCATTACGCCGGGTAGATGCTGCAGTTCGGTCACGACACTGATTGGCATTGAATCGCGAAAGACCACTGTGACGTCATCTCGTTGTGACAAGCGAAACTGAAAATCTACCAGATAGTCCAGCGCATCGGTCATGAATCCACCCACAACCATGACAGCTGTTCCCAGACTGATGCCAATGCAACTCAGAGCCGACTTCCAGGGACGACGCTGAAGCTGTCGCAGTACCATGCGCATCGTGCGTGTAGTTAGGCGACGCAGACCAAACCTCTCGATCAGCGACACGCTGTATCGCGCGGGCGACTCGGGACGCATTGCTTCGGCCGGGGGTAATCGTACTGCGGCTAAGACGGCGTTCAGGCTACCTAGGGATGCGGCCCCTAAGCTCAGCAGCGTTGCGACAATTGTTGATCGAAGATCCAACTGAAAATAGAACAGTGGAAAACGGTAGAACGTGGTGTACATTTGGGTTAGGCCGCGTCCCATCCACGACCCCACCAACGTCCCCAAAATTGAGGCGGCCAACACAACAATTGCAATCAGCTTGAAGTAGTGCCAGCCAACTTGTAGATTGAAGTACCCGAATGCCTTGAGCGCAGCAATCTGATCGCGCTGAGTCTGTATGAGCCGCGAAAGCACGATATTCAACAGGAAAGCGGCGACCGCTAAAAATACAGTGGGCACAATCATGCCCGTCCCGCGCAATTGCCGGATTTCGTCGGCCAGGTACCGCGCCGACATCTGTTCACTGCGACCAAAACAGCCTGCATTTCCCCACGGATCCAACAGCGTATCGACGCGTCGTGCGACTTCTGTCTCGTTGGCCCCATGCATTATCGAAATGCTAACGTCGTTGAAGGCTCCCTTCATGTCGAACGCCGCTTCCATGACGGAACTGGGTAGCCAGAAAATGCCAAACCGGAGGGAATCGGGCAAAATCTGTCCAGGCTTAACCTGTAGTACGTACTCTGGGGACAACGCGATGCCCACGATATTGAGCGTTCGCAAGCGTCCGTTCAAGATTGCCTGAACGCTGTCCCCTGGGAGAAAACCGTGTTTCTCTGCAAAGGATTCGCCAACCAGGACTTCCAAACCTCGGCCCGCTTCGGGCATTCGGCCGCGACGAAGGTAAATCTGGTTGAGCGCCGGTTGTCGTAGGTCCGGTATGGAAATCAAGCGCGCAGTGGCGGGCTGGTCCATACCGCTGACAATCAAAGTTACGTCTTGGACAATTCGTGGGTCAACCTGTGCCACGCTATCTATCTCGCTGATCCGCTGCGCTACACTCAACGGTGCGCGACGTACCGTAGCAAACAAGTGAGCGAAGTTGTAGCGACTGTAATAGGTATCCCGAGTTTCCGTCAGGGAATCGAGTGTGCTGAGGGACATGACGCAAATGGCGATGCCAGAGGCAATCACCAAGCACACCGCCAATGCTTGGCCGCGCAGGGTCCACAAGTCGCGCAATAGCTTTTTGTCTATGGCTCGCATACGCCTGTCTCACCATTGGATTTCATGAGGTGCCAGGCGTCGCATGTTTTGACGCTGATTGACGATTCGACCGTCGGACATGCTGATTACCCGATCGGCCATCTCGGCGATCATGGCGTTGTGCGTGATGACGGCCGTCGTTGTGCCCAATTCTTCATTGACGCGCTGAATGACCTCCAGCACGCGCACTCCAGTGGTCACATCCAGCGCTCCGGTAGGTTCATCGCACAGCAGCACACCGGGGCGCTTAGCAATGGCGCGAGCAATGGCAACCCGTTGCTGTTCGCCACCGGAAAGCTGTGATGGGAAATGATGACGTCGCTCGGCGAGCCCCACCAGCTCCAGTGCTTCACTGGGCGCTAACGGGTTTTCGCAAATCTCAGTTACCAATGCTACATTTTCTTCGGCCGTCAGGCTGGGAATCAGATTATAGAATTGGAAGACAAAGCCCACGTTGGTTCGACGGAATCGGGTCAACTGGGCTTCGGACATCTTCGTCAATTCTTGACCGCGATAGAACACCTGACCGGATGTAGGCAAGTCCAGTGCCCCCAAGATATTGAGTAGCGTCGATTTGCCGCTGCCCGATGGTCCAACCAGAACTACGAATTCCCCTTCGAACAGTGTCAAACTCGTTCCACGTAGTGCACACACGTCCACTTCGCCCATCCGATAAACCCGGGTGATGTCGCGGGACTCAAAAACTACCGCACGAGTTTCTGTTGCTTGAAGACCTCTATTCATAGAAGCAACTCAGCGGCGTTAATTGACAAATGATCCACATGGATTGACCGTTGGAATCAAATTATTTCAGCGGAGGGTCAGAATTGGCGGCGCACCGTAAAGTTTATCCAGTGCGTAACTTGCTCACGCGCAGACCTCCATGCAACGTCTTTTTGTACTCCAATCGCTTTCTGCTTGCTAGCATACTCGGTAAAACATCAGATCGTCGCTCGGGCAAACCGCACAGGTGAACTAAGCGTGGCGCAAACTGTTATGGAATACTCAAAGGCTCGTCAGGAGAAAGCCAATTGACTGGATCAGGGAAAAATTCGTCTGTTGACACACAGGTAGCTAGTGGTACCAAAGATCGTTTGAGTAGAGCTGGAGATGCAATATTGGAAATAGATGCACCTGTGGACATCAGCGATGCAGCCACAAATCAGTTGTCGGAACAGTACGTGGGACGCTGGACGCAACTGATCAGCACCACAAACTGGGAAAAGGGCAAAATCATTTGCGGTTGGCGTCAGGCGCTCGTCGATTCCGGTGCCCCCGCAGCCAGTTACTCCGATCAGGCATGGAGCCAGCGTGTGGGCGGAGTCACTTCACAGCACGTCGGACGCTTGAGGAGGGTTTCTGAGCGATTTGCCCAGCAGTTCTCGACGTTCCAAGGACTGTACTGGAGCCATTTTCTGGCGGCGCTGGAGTGGGATGATGCGGAGATGTGGTTGGAAGGTGCTGTGCAGAGCCAGTGGAGCGTTTCGGAAATGCGTCGTGCACGCTGGGAAGTCCAAGGGGCAGATCCAGCAGCCGAACCCAAAGATGCCGAGATTGCGGCTAGCAGCCTAGACGAAGACTTTGTACCGCTTGCCGAGACCACCACGCGCACTTCCGATTCACAGGCCGATGCTGACGATGCGCCGCGCGACATCCAGCAGGCCGGCCCGCGTTACGACGATCCAGACTTCGGCGATGCCGATGATACTCGTAGCCAGGCGGCAGATGACGATGCCGCGCCCTGGGAAGATGTCAACAAATCCGTTTCCATACAGTCACCGTTTGCAGGATTGCCCGAACTGCCGCCGGACCTGTCGGACGCCGTGGAGCAGTTCAAGCTAGCAATCATTCATCATCGAAGCAACGATTGGGCTGAGGTCTCTCCCGACACCGTCGTCAAAGCCTTGCAAGCGCTCAGTTCGTTTACGCTGCAGGATCACGCAGGCGACTCGCGGGTTTCACATGGCAGGCACAACTGAGCGTCCGCCTGTAATTCAGCTACGCGGATGCTAGAGGCAACTGAACATCCGGTTGAAAGTTGGGCCCGGCGGTCAGGTATAGCGGCATAGAGGGTTCAGCCTGTCGAGTACTAACTCCGTAGTGCCGGGTAAGCTCAAGTGTTGCCAGGAATAGAGCTACCAGCGCGCTTTTGTGCATTCCGCCTTCGAACAGTGAGGTCAATTCGACTTGCTGGTTCTGTCTGATTAGTCCGTGAATGCGCTGCATGTAGGTGTAAATAGGGGTATCGTCATAGATGACTTCGGCGGATTTTGGGGCTTGCCGCTCGCGAAGGATTCTGCCGAAGGCACTAACCAAGTCCCATATTTCGATGGGCTCGATCGGCTGTTGATCGGATTGAAGCCGAGGCACTGGCAGGTCATCGGCTAACCGCGAGTAGCGGAGTTGCCAACGACGGGACTGGTCGTCCAGAACGCTTGCAGCATCTCGAATTTGCTTGTACTGCACCAATCGTTCAACTAGGTCCTCGCCCAATTCATCCACGGGAGAGCGATCACTGCCTTCGGAGGGCAACTCGGAGGTCGGCACTGCCTGTTTGGACTTCAGTTCGATCAGCAAGCTGGCGACGTCCAGAAAATCGGCTACGTCGTCAATTTCCAACTCGACCAACACCTCGAGGTAGTCAAGGTACTGGTCGATAATGGCAGCCAGCGGCAGTCGGGCTAAATCCAACTCTTCTCGGCGAACAATGTGAAGCAGCAGGTCAAGCGGACCGCTGAACAGGTCGATGTCGACTTGAAAAGACATTTCAGGCTCAGCGATCGACTGCGGTAATGGTGGAACGAACACACAATGCCCCACGCGGGTCGAGGTTGCGACCAGCGCAGGGCACTTCTGCTTGCCGACAGAGAGATTAGCTAAGCTGTGCAGTTTGCGGCATATGCGTAGCCTGCGTGGCTGGTGGTGTTTGCGGCATGGTCGAGCAGGTCATCGTGGCCTCATCCTGCCGGGCCTCATTACTGGAGCGCGTACGTGGCTTGCGTCCACGAGGCTTGGACTGAATCTCGGGAATCATTTTGGGATCCAGCAGCTGCAGCATTCTGGAGATGCACAGTCGGTTGACGCTGATATTCAGTCGTCCAGCTTCTTCGCACATCGCTTCATGAAGGCTCTTGGGTAGACGGACGGTAATCATCCGCTGAGGATCGTTGGGATCGTTTTCGGGCAGGTCTCGGCTGCGAAGTGCGGTGAGCATTAATTGGATCTGATGATACTGATCCGACCGCAAGAACCGGCCAAAGTCGTTGGCATCTGCAAACAGCACGTTGATCAGGCCGGAACCGCCCATCAATTCGCGGTAGAAGCACACCCAAGTTGGCGCATGCACAAACAGGTCATTTGCAACTTCAAACGCTTGCTGGCAACGAGCGCCAAAGTCCGAGGCAGGCTGAAGGCCCTGACGAATGCCTTGAGCGACTTTGTTAAACTGAGTCAACTCCATCGCAAGCCGATTAGGGAAGCTTGATAGTCCTGTCCGAATGGTGGGCTGCCGACTGGTGTTGCCATCGACGTACTGGGGGGCGGTGCCGGTCATAAGGCCGACCGAAGGTTGCTGGAGGGAAGTTGGATTCATGGCGTCCTCGAATGCGTTAAAGTGAAGCAAAAGCGCCGAGCCTCCGTCGCTCGACTTTCAGTTCAATCATCTAACGCAAGCAATCGATTGCTCGTAAACCATTTGCTTGCAAGCGGTTACAGTCAGATCTGTCCGCTGCGCAAGTTTTTGGCATCCACCCAAAATGACTAGTCGTGGCGACTGCCTAATAAATGAGCAGTCGCCGAAATGCACCAGAAACCAAGTGTCCAATCGGGCGGATCCCAGTGGAGCTATCGAAATTCGGCTAACTTGTGCGGCTTGTCTCAGGGTTCCACGGCTGAGAAGGTACGTTATTCTCCTTTTTGTATTCGGATGTTTATTTGACATCCTTGTTGGTTCTTTGTCTCTGGCTGTTTGCTGTGAGTTCCGTCTTGAATTGGTTTTTGTTGCCCAATTTTTTGGGTTTTTTGCGTTTCTCGGTGTGATATCGGATGTCTGATGTGTCTGTGTATCTCCGTCGTGTCGGATATGGTTGTTGATTGTGTGTTCGCTTAGAGGGTGGTTAGCTAGCCGTTCACTCGGCCTCGAGTTGGGTTTGGAATCAGGTTGTTAGGCGGGTCCGCAGTTGAGGTTCGCTGTGTGCTGTTGGGGGCTCAGCTTCCGATTCAGGCTGCCGACGCAATGGTGCATAGAGCGGTCTGGCTGCCGACGAGCGCGGTAGCAAGAACCGACGCCATGGCTGCCAATGAGTTGACCCGCCATGTGGTGGGCTCTCGTGCGGGGCGTGCGCAATCGTTAAAACTGTTAAAACGTGGAACTACGCATGACCCCAGCGCGTCCTAGGCACGGGACGCTTCGTTGACAGAGCGGGTGGTGGAATTAGAATCGAGACTGCTCTTCCCAGGGCTCCCAGATTACCAGCCACCAAAAGGTGGGGGCGTTGCCAAAGCGGAGCTGCGCACTTTTCAAAATTACGGCCCAGTAGCAACTTCTAATTACCACAGTTTGACCCGGCCTGGGCCTTGCGGTGGGCAGAGGATTCCAAAGTGAAGTCTCGGAAATCAGGATTAATTAGCTTCATCCGCAGGATCACTGGCAGGACCGCTGGCCGGACTGCGCAGGCAGGAAGTAGGCGTTCGCAGCTGCGTCAGGGATTACTGGAGTCGCTGGAAAAGCGAGAACTCTTGGCTGTTGATGTTCCGCAGATACTACAGACAGGTTGGTTTACGAACAGTCAGTCGCAGCAGGCGGTGATTTCCTATCTCCAGACAAACGGTTCGAGCGGCTCCAACTCACGGGCGACCTTTCCCGAGGGGGCCTACGATGCCGGCGTAACGACTGTCGTCGAGGCGGAGCCGAACAATGGATTCAGTACGGCACAGCTTCTGAATTTTGGTAATGGCTCGACCATCATTGTGACCGGTTCAGTGTCGAGCAACATTGATCAAGATTATTATCGCGCCCAACTCAATGCTGGGGATATCCTGGACCTTCGGCTGAGCGGCCTGAGAAATGGAGTTAATGGCCCCGGGGTGTTGTCGCTCTTTGACGCTAGTCGGAAAGAGCTGATTTCCAGTCAGTGGCGTCCCCTCGCGCAGGTGTCGAGCATGCCGGATGATTCGCCATTAACTGGCAGCTTAAGTTCCGGAGCAACCGGTGGCGAGGTAGCCTTTCACTACGTGATTCCAAGTAGCGGCCTGTATTATCTGCGGACCAGCGATGCCAGTGTGACTCAAACAGGCACTCTGAACAACTATACCCTTAATATGCGACGATTCCGGCCGCCCATGGAATCGCAACCGGCAGGCACGAAACAGATTCTCTATCTAGACTTTGAAGGCGGTTTTGTCAGTCGCTCACTCTTTGGGTTTGGCATCGGAAGTGCGCGGATGTCGCCAATGCGAACTTTTATGCAGCAGTATGGGCTGCAGCCGAGCGATGAAGCGGCCTTTATCGACCAAATCGTCAGTCGAGTAACCGCCAAGTTCCAGGCTTTGGGAGCCCTCACGACCAATCCAAACTTCGCGATTGAGATTCGCAACAGCAAGGATCACTTTGATCCTTGGGGCGAATCGAATGTTAGTCGCGTGGTCATCGCGGGAACCTTCCAGCAGCTCGTAGGAGACCCCGAAGCTCCCAGCGGATTGCTGGGTATTGCACAGTCAATCGACCCCGGCAACTATGACACACAAGAGACTGCGCTGGTCATGCATGATACACTCATCGCATCTATGAATTCAGTCCCAATTAGTTCAGCCGTTCCTCGCATGAACGTCATTGCCGAAGCCATGGCAGTGGTCATTGCGCATGAGGCCGGTCACTATTTTGGTGCCTGGCATCAGGATCCTTCTAATACGACTCTGTCCATAATGGATGCTTTCTTTGACCCTGTGATCAGCACCGGTGCGGGCCGCGACGGGATTTGGGGCACGGCCGACGATGTGCCAATCCAGTTTGCGGCGGATGGATTTGGCGGTGCGCAGCCGTTTTTTGACGGAGGAGTCAACGATGTCGTCAACTGGCTGGGCTGGGGCCTGATTGGAGGACAACAGGGTGCGCGAGTCAGTGGTGTGGTTTTTCAGGATCGCAATCTTAATCGGACGCTCGATGCCATAGACACACGGCTTTCGAATATCGTGGTCTACGCGGATCTTAACGGCAACGGCGTATTGGATAATTCCGAGCCTTCTGCCCGTACTGCAGCAGATGGCTCCTACAGTCTGTTGGTGCCCTCGGGATCTCGCACGATTCGAGTCGTTGTACCTACCGGCTTCCGCCTAGTCGCCCCTCAAACAAATGCCCAGGTTGTAACCGTTGGAGCTACCGGGACAATCACTGGTCGCAATTTTGGTCTCGAGCTAGTGGAGACCACCGTCACCGGCCGCAAGTGGAACGACCTGAACGGTAACGGGCTGCGAGATTCCGATGAACCGAACATTGGTGGCACTTGGGTTTATATCGACTTGGATGGCGATGGGCGTCTGGATATCGGCGAGCCGTCTGTCCGAACCAAGGACGACGGTACTTACGTCTTGCCACATCCAGGCGTGGGAACGTTTCAGATACGAGAGGTAATTGAATCTGGCTGGATTCAGTCGTTCCCCGGCTCCGCAAGCAATTTTGCGCACACGGTGACGTTGACTGGAAATCCAGTCACGGATGCGGCCCGACTGACTGGCCTGGATTTTGGCAATCGCATCTTGGTTGACTACGGCGACGCTCCGGCGAGCTACGGCGTGGCTAGCCATGGCTTTACCGACGGTTTGCGGTTGGGAACCGAGTGGGATGCAGATCCGGCCCCGCAGTTTTCGGCTGCTGCCGACGCTGATGACTTAAGTGGGACGATTGGTCCAGATGCCTCAGTGATCGACGACGAAGATGGCGTCGAATTGATTCGACCGTTGGTCCGTGGGCGAAACGATAATCGACTGCGTATCACGGCCACCAATACGACAGGTCGCGAAGCCTATTTGAGTGTGTGGGCCGATTTCAATGGCAATGGCGTATTCGACAGCAACGAAAAATTCGTGTCAGATCAGGTGCTGGGTTCCGGCAGTCACATCGTCACGTTCAGCATTCCAGCAACCGCCCAGTTAGGCAACGTGATAACTCGCTTACGCTACAGTCATGAGCGCGGTTTGGGGCCAACCGGCGCCAGCAGCAGTGGCGAAGTGGAAGACCATCGTCTAACCATTGTCGACTCCTTCAGCTTAGCCATCGACGATACAGCCTCGGTGCGGGCTGGATCGGTACTGAATGTGATCGACGTTTTGGCAAATGATTTTCGGGCACCCGGCGAAACATTGCGGGTAATCCGAACCAGCGGCCCGACCGCTGCTGGAGGAACGCCAGAGGTGGCACCCAATGGTACCGGCGTCCTCTATCGTCCCGCTGCCGGCTTCATTGGCATCGATACCTTTACCTATACCATGCAAAACTCGCTGGGCGAGCAGGGGACGGCGACGGTGACCGTCAACGTCAATCTGTTCTTCGAAAATCCCTTGGCGGTCGATGACAGTTTTGACGTTCCGGTCAATTCGGTCGACTTCCCTCTGAATGTATTGGCCAACGACATTGAAGGGCAGAATGGTGCATTAACCATTCTGTCGATAACTCAGCCCAATCGTGGCGGGGCAGTCTCAATTGCCACGGGCGGCAAGAGCTTGCGGTACACGCCAGCGCGCAACTTTGGTGGCACAGAGAGCTTCACGTACACAGTGATCGACTTGTCGGGAGCACGCTCCACGGCCAAGGTGACGCTGCACACCATTCCGGGGGATCGCCTGGATGATCAGGTTCAGGTTCGACTCATCGCGACCGACATGTTTGGCACTCCGATTTCGGTGATCGAGCAGGGCAGGGACTTTAAGATTGCGGTCGAGGTCGACGACTTGCGATTCGATGCGGCAAACCCTGGTGTAGCTTCCGGAGTTTTTGCAGCCTATATGGACCTGCTATACAGCATGCAGTTGGTTTCTCTCAAGGCTAACAATACCCCTGGCTCGCGGTTCAATTTTGAAGTCAGTTTCCTGAATAATTATGACGCGGCGACAACCGGTGATGCATCGATTCCTGGAATTGTCAATGAGTTTGGGGCCACAAGCAGTCGAACGAATTTGCAGAACCCGGATCCAATCAGACTGGCGGAAATAACGTTCACCGCGCGCTCCGCCGGTATTGCCAACTTCATGCCAGATCCAGCCGATTTGGCCGAGCTTTCAGATACCCTGCTGTTTAACGTACCTGGTTCGGCGGTCCCGATCGACAGGATTCGTTACCTGGGAACTCAGTTGCAGATTTTCGCTGACGGCGTACAGTTTCCACAGGCCGTGGATGATTCGTTGACGACGGTGATTCCTGTCAATGCGATTCAGTTCCCGATTGACGTCTTAGCTAACGACCGACCGGGCTTGACCGGCAGCATTACGATCGTCGAGGTCACTCAAGGGACGCGTGGATCGGTGGCCTTTGCCAGCCGCAGTGGAACTCCCGGTCAAATAGTTCAGTACACGCCTAACTTCGGAATCTCAGGATTCGACCAGTTCACCTACACCATTCAGGACGGTCGTGGATTTCGTTCTACAGCCACGGTCAGTGTGCGGGTTGGTCCTCAGCCAGCTGCCAATACGACCGCCGATTTTGATATCGTTGTAACGGACCTCAGTGGCCAGCCGATTGACACGGTGGCTCTGGGCAGCCGATTCCAAGTTAGAGCCTACATCCAAGATGTGCGCGGTGCGGGCAGTGATCGTGGGCTGTTCACGGCCTACATGGATATGTTGTACAACGCCAGTCTAGTATCGCCGGTACTCAGCAGCACCAATGATCCCAATCTGGGATTCTTGGTTAGCTTTGCCGAGCCTTACACAGATGTTCGTGAAGGTGATATTCGTGTACCCGGAATCGTTAATGAGATTGGAGCCCAGGTATCAAATCTGGGGGCTCCGGTCGGCAGTGGACGGTTCCTGCTGTACACGATTACCATGACGGCCAATGCATTGGGCACAGCGACCTTTATTGCCGACCCAGCCGACATCGCACCTTTCCACGATACACTGACTTATTTGCCACCCGAGGTCGTAACGCCAGATCGTATACGCTATGGATTTGACCAGGTGCAAATTGTCGCGTCCGGTAGCAGTGGGGCTGGCGGTGAATATCACAATGCGGGACGGCCGTTGGATGTGAACAATGATGGTCGCATTTCGTCGATCGATGCACTGCTGATCATTAACCATCTGAATGGTACTGGAGTTCTTCGCAGCGGCGAAGGCGAAGCGACTACCCGAATATTTCCTGACACCAATGCGGACGGTCGAATCAGCGCCTTCGATGCCTTGTTGGTGATCAACTACTTGAATTCTAACCGCAGAGCGATGTCAGGCTCTGGCGAGGGTGAAGGAGGTGCCAATGCGATCCTTGAGGCGCACGTCGTCCAAAGTATGGTCGCTGCTCCAAGCGATAGCTCACGCCTGGCTGCTCCACCTCTTGGCAACGGCAGCAACCGGCTCGACGCCGTTGGGACTCGAAGCGCCACTGATCCAGTAGAACCAATTTCTAGTGCCCAGCCGCTGGTGACGCCAGCACCAGCCGGCAAGTCACAGCCGCAAGTCGAACACTATTCACAATTTGCGAATCAAGTCGACCGCTGGTTTGCGTCTGCGGATGAGGATGACGAAGATATTGAGTGGTTTTTTGACGAGATGGCAAATTCGGTGCGACTGAACACTGCGCATTGAGTCGAGAGCTAGTACCGAACTTTCTGGTTCTTTAGCAGTTGCGAGCGTCAGTCAATGACGCTCCGCGTCATGCCTGGCGCACAACGAAAAACGGCCACGACATGGAGTCGTGGCCGTTTGTGCTTTCCTGAGTTCACACTCGCGTTCTACGCTTCGCGAGCAGATGCATAGGGATTGGGTTCACGTTCTAGGCGACCAGGATGGGTGTGCGGCAGGCTTCGGGAGAAGAGTTGCAGCTTGCCGACAATCCGCGTTGCTGCAGCCAACGGAAAGGCTGCTATTGGAGACTGGTCGGTAACCTAGAAGTTATACAATGCTCCTATATTCAATCCGTGTAGTACTAGGCAATCGCGATTGTAGATCTGCGTTTGTGCAAGGGTTTGCCCTTGGTGGCGGATATTGCCGACTGCGGTGGCGACACCGGTAGCAATCATTGCGCGATATCCTGCCGTGGCAGTCCATTTCGAGGACAGGCGAACACCGCAGCCGGTTCCGAGTTCGCTCAGGAAGGCCACGTCGCTACCACTTCGTTCAATGTTGAACTGCGTCGATGGATCGCCTGAGACGTATGCGAAGTAGCCTGCGGTGCGCAGGTTACTATCCAGGGAAGCACTATTGCCGTAGATGCCGGCTTTAGCGGTAGAATACAGATTCAATCGATTGCCTACGCAAAAATCGGATCGGCCACCAATCTGGAAACCCACTAAGTGATTTACCGTGCAGACATGGTAGCTCAATACTTGAGCTGGATATCCTGCAATGTCCGAAGCGTCGTAGTATAGATCATCGCCGAAGCGGAAATAGCGCACGCCAGCCAACCAACTCAGGTTCAGTCGTGAACCGCAGGCGGGGGCTACATAGCAGCAAGGCCCGGTCGCAAATTTGCTTGGCGGACCACACGGTGCACAGGCAGCGCTTGGTGCGCACGAGTTGCAGTCGCCGCAGGAATTGTATGCACTGTGACCGGCTCCAGCAGCCATGCCGCCTCGCCAAGGTCCAGCCATTGCCCGAGAACCAGAGAAGCAGCTACCCGCCGTTGAGCGATTGAAGTTCCGAGCTGCACCACCTACACCAAATCCCAACAAGTTAATTTCCACATTATGGAAGCTACTGGAGCGTCGAAGTTGGTGAGTATCGGCCGTGTCATACAGGCCGTACACATCCGGGTCGGTGGTGTCGTCAGCTACAGGACCTGCTTGCCATTGGTATTCACCAGTCCAGGGATCCGGTCCACCCCAGGGGCGAAACAGGCTGGAACGCAGTCCGCCTCCGTCATCATACACCGCAACTGACTGCGTCTCTGGGAACAATCCCCAATAGCTGACCGCTATTGCATTGCGGCCGCAGTTGAAGTAGCGACCTGCCATGGTCTCGAACCCAGCCATAGTGCCCAGCTGGGCATCCTGGGTGTAGAGAACACCTGCGCCAGAATCGTCCACCGAAAGCAGGCGATTGTGGTCGTCGATTCGTCGGAATATCAGTACGCTGCCGCCCGCAAACCAGGGTTTTGCTCCGCACGGCATCCCTCCTAAGCCACAACCTGCACCAAATCCATGACCCATAAAGCTACCGTGGCCCCAACCACTTCCGCAACCAGGAGCGGCCTGGCATGCAGGTCCGCAGCCGACACTCGGAGCAGAGTAGGCGTAACCAGGAAAATAGCCACCCGATTCTGGCTGACCGACCGGTTGCGTACCACACGAGGTACAGCCGGGCGCGATCGACTGATACGATGATTCGGTGTTTGCAGGCGATGTGTACGACTGCTGCAGCGGAGGAGCAGCCATGGGTACTGGAGCGTACTGTTGCGCCATGGGAACCGGCTGATTGGCCGCAGGCGTTGGAACAACTGGCAAAGCTTGTCCCGATTGGTTGAACGCTCCAGAATTGTCCTGTACCGCTGCCAAATGGTAGCCGGGAACCGGCGGCCCATAGGGCGACTGGACCGCATAAGAACTGGGGCCAGTGTTGTAATGATAGGGCGCGTACTGTGCCCGCGCCGATTGATCGCTTCCCATGCCTAAGGTTAAGGCAAGACCAAAAGCCAAATAGCTTTTCACTTTTTACTCCTCCCTGAGTATGACACTTAGTTCCGAACGCAGCGAGCTGTTGGCTCGCCGGCTCAATTGCATTGTTTTGCAGACAAGGTACTAACCCATCTGCCGCGTAGACAATGCTCGAATTGCGCACTCCATAGCGCCTGCTATCCGGTCAGTGAATCGACGCAGTGCCCGACAGCGATAGAAGATTTCCATCGAAAGCAACTGCCGGGACCGGTGCATCGTCTGGACAATCGCAAAATTGAGGAAGGTTTCTCAGTTTTTGCTGCCTAAATCCATGACTCCAAAACGAACCTGCCAGCAGATCACAACGCGGCGAGCGTCTCTAGCTAGCGAGACGGCCTGTGACCTGAATGTATCGACGTCAAAACGCGCTTCAGGTTCAGCAAATAAACCAGCCAGCGGTTCTTCTTCCGCTGGCTGGGGTTGGTTTGCATCGAGTTTTGGAAGGAGACCTGGCCAGTCAGCTACATTAGATGGCCTGATTCCTGGTGTTGATGCTAGGGTGCAAGTTGGGCATCGGCCAGCTTGTCGGACTCTAATGTATACGACAGCGGAACTTCAATTGGCGTCTCACTGGTGTCGATATGGACCAGGATTTTGCCCTTCACTTCGCCCTCGGAAAAGTCGCTTAACGGGTTGGGGGCGATGACCAGCGGCAACATGTGTACACGACTGGGCTTGCCAGGGCTGTCAAAGCGTATTTCAGCAATTTCACTCTTAATGTCGCTGATTCGGAAATCAGATTTGCTGGTAATGGTCAACCGTTGCGGTATGGGCTCATGCGGTTTCACACGTCCCAAGGCAATGGTTGCGGGTGCGACACGCAGAGGCTTTTCGATGGTGGCTGCTAATCGAATGGGGAGTGTTTTGAGTCGATTATCGTTGGTGTGAACTACCAACTGGCTTTCCAGATAGCCCTCCGGAGCTGACGGCTCCAATGAGATCTCGATGGTATACCTGACGCGTCCGCCCCCACGGCTGACTTCTGTAAAGGAAGCTTTGACGTAGGCGAAGGGGCAGGAGATATCCAAGACTTGCCAATCAGACCGGCCAGCGTAATTCAAATCTAACGTCAAAGTTGGTCGGCTGGCTTCGGGGACACTGCCGAAAACCGCTTCACCTGGTTGCAATACCACATCGGTACGGATATAGCCGCGCACGTTCAATTGCAGCTCGGTGGAGTAAGGCTGAGCAATGGACAGGGTCAGTGTAGCCTTCTTTTCGCCATTGAAACGGTCGGTGTTAAACTTAGCCATGAGACTGCCTGACTGGCCAGGTTTGATGACCTGTGTCTCGAGCACGGGAGTCGTGCATCCACAACTGGCGCGGACCGATTGAATTACCAAGTCGGTAGAAAACGGATTGTGCAGCACAAAACGATGTTCTGCCCGAGATGCTTTGGCGACCGCCCCAAAGTCATGGTGCCGTTGTTCTTGGGGAATGACATCCGAAATGGACTGGGCGCAGACAACGCCGAGGCCCTGCGCGATTATCGCGCAGGAGATTAAGAGCTTTCGCATACGATACTCCACGGAAGGTATTGACAGGGAGCGACTTCTGTTCGGGCCTGAACCGAACGAACACCACAGGTTGCCGTCCACTGCAGAGGTTTACGAGGAAGCTGCTGAGTTTTGGAGCGGAGCAACTTCAGGTGACCTCAATTCCATGCACGAGATTTGGAGCGGGTGCATGGTGGACGAGCTGTGCCACGATTTCTCCTGGACAACTTGTCAACTACTATCGTATTCAGCCCCGCCACTAATTTCCAAAAAAATCTGGATTTGTTCAAGTCCGATCGCGGGATGCGGTCGCGGTTGGCAGAATCGACAGAGCAAAAAAAAACGGCCAGTTTTACCTCCATGGCAAACTGACCGTCTTTGCTTAACTCCACCAGATCATCATCCGGACGGGTGGAAGGTTCATTACCGGCTCTGTAGTCGACCCGAAGGTCGAATCCACACCAGCGGAGTGTGGTATTTCTTCAGGCTGGGGACAGCCTCCTGGACCAAGTCGCGTTACCTATGGTTTCATGCCGAATCTTGCCAGGTCAGGTGCCCGTTCGGTATTCCCCGAATGGCCCGTTCCGAATGTCCCGCTGACCACTTGGGTCAGCGGGGACGATTCGAATCGACTGGCGTTGGACTAGCAGCCACAGCCACTGTCACTACCGGCGTTGCAGCCGCAGCCAGCGTCACAGGCCGCAGCTCGGTAGCCACAACCCAGAGCGCCACGCAGTCCACCGAAAATTCGGCGGAGCAGGCCTGGACGGCCAGCGTTGCAGCAAGGATCACAGCTTCCGCATTGGTCGCAACCGCCGCAGCAAACTTCAACTGGAACTTGTTCGCAGACTACTCGAGGTACGCAAACCGTTACTTCGTAAGGTACACATACCGCAACTCGCTTGCAGCACTTGACGGTACGCTGTTCGCAAACAGGTACACAGACCGTGTAAGGAACTTCCTTGCATACGTTTTCGCAAGTCCAGCTGCAAACCGTGTAGTTGCAAGTGCGGGTTTCAGGAACCATGGTGCAGGTTCGCACGCATACGTCCTTAGTGCGCTGCTCGCAGACCCACTTGCAGGTGCGGTAGCAAACTGTTCGAGTGCGGCACTCAGGAACCATCTTGCAAGTTGTGTAGCAAACGGTCTTCTGATGGCATTCAGGAACCATTTTGCAGGTCGTGTAGCAAACGGTACGGCTACGTGGCTCGCAAACATAGCTGCAAACTGTGTAGTTGCAGGTCTTCTGATGGCACTCAGGCACCATTTTGCAAGTCGTGTAGCAAACCGTCTTCTGTCGGCACTCAGGAACCATCTTGCATACGGTATACGGAACCGATTCTGTAACACAGCTTCGCTCGTGACGTACGCAGTTGATTTCCTTGGTCTCGCAGGTGGGAACCCAGCACTTCTTGCAGACAGTCCGCGGTGGGCACTGAACGCATTCCGTGCGGCAGGCACCTGGGCAATAGACGCACTTGCAACGGCACTCGTCCCAAGTCCAAGTACCTGGCTCGCGAACTACTCGGCGAACTACAGGACCAGGAATTTCTTCTGTACGAGTTTCCCAGTGACCGCCACGAACAGTGATCGTCTTGGTGTAGTTCACAGGGGTAACCACCGTGCGAACAACTTCACGTGTACGCTGTTCTTGAACTGGTACCATGACGGTATAGTTCACAACTTTTTCGTGGTTTTCGCGAACTGGCTTCATCACGGTATAGTTGATGACGCGCTGACGAGTTTCGTAGACTGGCTTACGAACGGTGTAGTTGATTACCTTCTCGTGTGTTTCACGAACAGGCTTCATGACCGTGTAATTGACTACTTTTTCATGAGTTTCGTGCACTGGTCGCAGGACCGTGTACTGAACTTCCTTGGTGTGCGTTTCGTACACGGGACGACGAACGTTGTACGTTACTTGTCGTACTTCCGTGCTATGGACCGGCTTCATGACGGTGTATTCACGAGTCCGCGTCTCATAGACCGGCTTTCGAATCGTCTGATTGACGGTTCGTGTCCGAGTCTCACGCTGCATGCGAGTTACATTGATTACCTTGTCTTCGGTAACCGTTTGCCACTCGGTGCGCGTGCGCTGCACAGTTTGATTTTCATAGACTGTACGACGTACAGTCTTCATGACAGTGTGGGTTGCCGGTGCTTCACAGCATCCGGCTGCACTGCCGCCGCAATCCTGGTAGCTTACAGCTCCACAGTATCCGGCATGGGCTCGACCGGACACAGCAGCCAGCAGGGCTACTAAGACCGGTACCACAAACAGCCTTCTCATCTCCCGTTCTCCTTAGTTATCGAAACGTGTTTGTAACTGGGTGACTTTCTGGTTGGGCGCCAGTTCGCCCGTGGTGTTAAGCAAGCATCCTCGCGGCGCGTCCAATTCCGCTCTCATACAAATGAGCTACGCCATCTAACCTCACCGGCATTCCTCCCGAAGCCATGCTGATTAGGTGGGAGCTTAGGCCAGCGGAGTTTGGTCCTTACGCCGAGAATGTGCTCTTAGCACCACTTAGATCGACCAGTGAAGAAGCATTGCTCAGGGGATTTGGGGTGTTCTGGAAATATGTGTCAAATGGCTAGTATTTAATGTTGGTTTTGTTGGCGTTTGACGGATGTAGCAATCGAGAGGGCTGTGCAGCCATTAAGCGGCACGCTTAACGGATTAAGCTAGAATAGGGAGGACGAAGTTGCTCAGAGCACTGCGGTTACATTCACCGATGCACTATGAAACACCGACAAAAAGCCACGGCAAGCCCCAGGAAGAAACAACTACCAGCCGTCCTGCCCGACACGATCCCAGCCGCAACCGCCAGTCGCCTGGGACTCTACCTGCGCGAGCTGCAGCATTTTCTGCGCAGCGGTATCCAAACCATCAAGAGCAATGCCCTAGGCAATCGCCTGGGATTGAGCGACTCGCAAATTCGTCGAGACTTGGCGCTGTTCGGCGAATTTGGCACACGCGGAGTTGGCTACGACGTAGCGGGTCTGGTCCAGGCGCTCCGGCGCGCTTTAGGTACCGATGGCCAGTGGAATACAGTCTTGCTCGGGTTGGGTAACCTCGGAAGCGCCTTGGTTCGCTATCGGGGATTTCCCATGCAGGGGTTCGTTCTTCAGGCGATCTTCGAGTCTGATATCACCAAAGTCGGAATTCCAATCGAGGGAATCCCCGTCTATTCGGTGGACGACCTCGAAGAGGTGCTTCCGAAACTGCACGTGCGACTGGCGGTTCTTGCCGTCCCCGCCGCCGTTGCTCCCGGCTTGGCCAAGCGACTGTCCAATCTTGGAATTGTCGGAATATTGAACTTTTCGCCGGTCAGCTTGTCACACGTTTCGGGACTGTCTACAGTTGACGTTGATCTGAGCATCGAAATGCAGCGGTTGGCATTTGCCGTTGTGAATTCCGAGAGGCATAGCTAGATTATTGTCAGTCCTGTACGTGCTCTAGTCGAGAAAATCGTACCATACTGCCGGGTGGTGTAATGGCAACACTACTGATTTTGGTTCAGTCATTCATGGTTCGAGTCCATGCCCGGTAGCTGACCACCACAGAAATTCCATAAACTTAATCCCCTCCGCAGAAGGGTAATCTATTACCGTTGGTGGGGTTTGTGGCGTGGTATATGCCGCGTGATAGGTAGTTTGGGAAGGCAGTTGAGTTGCCAAGCTGATCTAAGTCCGGTCTTTGTGCTGCGGCGCAGTATGTTCCGATTTCCTGGCTGTATATTTCTAGCGTGTATTTTACGCGTGGGGCACTAGATACTTGGTTCGAGGCTACAGTGCTGAATTGTTGCGGAGATGCCAGACAAGCACTGAGACAGAATTGCTATGACCGCCGCCATCAACCCAAAATTTCTTCCGCAAACTGTCAGCGAATCAGGTTGGCTCAATAAGCTGACTAGTGAGACTGTCATCCAGTTGGCTAGGTTCTTCAGTGGTTACTCGGTGCGTTGGGTAGACTGCCAGCCAGACACTTGCCAGAGAATCTACTTTGCCAATCATACCAGTCACCTAGATGCCGTGGTTCTGTGGTCTGCGCTGCCGCCAGAGATACGAAATCTGACCCGTCCCGTAGCAGCCCAAGACTACTGGAACAAGACGCAATGGAGACGATTTCTGGCCCGTTCTTTCAACGCGCTCCAAATTGATCGCCACGCGATCAAAGTTCACCATAGTCCTGTGGACCTAATGATTCAAGCCATTGGCGATGTCTACTCGTTGATCGTTTTCCCTGAGGGCGGACGCAGCGATGACGATTCGATGGGCGAGTTCAAGAGCGGCATCTACTATTTGGCAAAAAAACGACCAGACATCGAGCTTGTGCCGGTCTATATGGACAATTTAAACCGCATATTGCCGCGCGGCGAATACCTGCCAGTACCTCTGCTGAGCAGCATTACAATTGGGCCGCCAATGTGGCTCGAGGCTGGCGAGCCCAAGGCTGATTTTCTGGCTCGTGCTCGACAAGCGGTCCGAGCACTTCGAGACGTTTAGAGACCTTCCGATCTGCCAATTCGCTGGTTATAGTGGTCTCTTCCACCGGCATGCTGGCTCGTGGTTCAAGGAGTGAGGGGGAAGATGAGGCGTAGAGTCGTAGTAACCGGTTTGGGGATGATCAATCCGTTGGGCAGCAGTGTCGACACCGTGTGGGCGGCCTTGAAGAATGGCCAAAGCGGCGTCGGATACATTTCGATATTCCCTGCCGAAAACTATCCCACGCGAATTGCCGCCGAAGTCCGCGACTGGGACATTACGGACTGCGGAGAAACTGCCGAACAATGGGCCAATCGTGGGCGTCATGCCAAATTTGCCGCTGGAGCCGCCAAGCAGGCGATTTTGGACTCGGGTCTCCTGGATGCGATCAACGATCGGTCGCGAGTCGGCGTGTATTTTGGAGCTGGTGAGGGCAATCAGGACTTTGCGAACTTTACGCAGATGATCGCCGACGCGACCCAGGTGCCCGAACATTTCGACTTGGATCGCTTTATGGCGCGAGGTCTTAAAATACTCAATCCGGCCATGGAAATCGAACAAGAGCCGAGTATGCCGGCGGCCCACGTAGCCGGTTTGTATGATCTTCAGGGGCCAAACCTTAATTGCTTGACCGCATGTGCAGCCAGTAGTCAGGCGGTGGGCGAGGCTACGGAATTGATCCGTCGCGGTGACGCTGACGCCATGCTGGCCGGCGGAGCGCACAGCATGATTCATCCGTTCGGATTGACAGGATTCAGTCTGCTGACGGCGTTATCGACCAATAACGACAATCCGACCGGTGCCTCGCGCCCCTTCGACAGGCTGCGCGACGGATTCGTACTGGGGGAAGGATCGTCCGTGGTAATCTTAGAAGAGCTGGAACACGCCCGTCGGCGTGGCGCCACAATCTACGGAGAAGTCCTCGGCTACGGCTGCAGCGCAGATGCGTATCGCATTACCGATATCCATCCTGAAGGGCGTGGTGCCATCGCATGCATGTCGGCTGCCATTCGCGATGCAGGAATTTCACCCGAGCAGGTAGGCTACGTCAACGCGCATGGTACAAGTACCTCTGTCAATGACCGTGTAGAGACCGTTGCCTGTAAGGCCGTATTTGGCCAACTGGCTTCTAGCATTCCAGTCTCCAGCACCAAGAGCATGATGGGGCATTTGATTGCCGCCGCTGGCGTGACCGAAATGATCGTCTGTCTGTTAGCGATTCGGGACGGAGTCTTGCCGCCGACTATCAACCTGGAAAATCCGGATCCGGAGTGCGACTTGGATTACGTTCCCAATGTAGCTCGGCAAGCCAAGCTGGACATCGCGCTGAATAACTCCTTTGGCTTCGGCGGACAGAATGTCTCCTTGGTCGTAGGTCGCTTTCGCAGCTAGTTTCGCTAGTCGCTACCGGTGTTCCATGGGAAACGATCGCTGCCTTCGGCCAATTCTACGCACGCAGCTCAGCAGTTCCAGAAGGCAAACTCGGATGAGCGTCGCTCAGTTTTTTTCCAGCGAGTGCACTACTAAGCCACTTAGCAGTTTTGGATAGAAATAGGTACTCTTGGCTGGCATGCGTTCGTTGTGCAGACTGACGCGACGAATGTCCTCGACTGATGCGGGCATGACAAGGGCTGCGAGCTGGTAGTCCAGGTTGCCTTCTAATCTGCCTTGCAATCCGTCGATTACCTCTTGCACTAAGTGGACGTAGGTTGGCTTTGGATGTCCGGCCAGTCCAAGTAGGCGATCAATGATTAAATTGTGCAGCATGGCTACGCCCAGCCCCTGCCAATCGCGACTTTGGTTGGGCGAAGCGTCAGCCATTGCATGTTGAGTGCCCGTGGACGCCGTCACCAGCGTCCAGGTCTTATCGGCTGCAGAATACAATCCAAACGCACCCTGATCGTTCAGTTCCTCGATCTGCCGCCATACCGCTGGCGCTGCCTCTGGTCCTGAGCCTGCCGGCTGGCAATCGAGAACCGGAGTCAACTTTTGAGTCAACTGTGCACTGGACATCGCCGGAATGCCGTGCAGTAGACGGTGTGTGGGCAATACGATCAGTCCAGGATCATCCATGCTGACCATCATGGAAAGCACATAGTTTGCCGGATGATCAGCTGGCAGAGTGCCACCCGCAGCCTGGGCTAATTCATCGCGGTAATTGCAGGCCGTTTCGTATCGGTGGTGACCGTCAGCCACAAACATGGGCTTGCTGTCGACGATTGAGGAGACTTGAGCAATGATCGCGGGGTTCGTAACCGCCCACAAACGATGTTTTACTCCCAGGTGATCGACGGCCTCAACGGCTGGTTGGCCAGCTATGCAATTTTCCAGAGCATTCTGGGCCGCATTGTCAGCGTCGGGATACAGCCCAAAAATCTGGCTCATGTTCGCCTGACAGGCCCGCGTTAGCTTCAGTCGATCGTCCTTTGCCTTGGCGTGAGTCTGTTCGTGCGGGTAAATCTCGCCCTCACCAAATCGTACTAGCTTTACGCGGGCCATGAATCCACGGCGGGTATAGGTTCGACCAGCGTACTCAAATATCTGGTGATAGACGTACAGCGCAGGATCGGGCTCTCGCTGCAGCACGTCCTGCCGGATCCAATCGCGGTACAAGTTTGCGGCTTGTTGGTAGACGCCATCCGGATCCATGGTTCCCGGTTCGGAGCGAGTGAGTTCCAGGCGGATGAAATTGAACGGGCTAAGATCATAGAGATGCTGTTGCAATTGAGCATCGACCACATCGTACGGCGGAGCGACAACCGAACTTAGGGAACCAACACGGGCCAGATTGTATCGTAGTCCACGCAGTGCTTGGATTTGAGGCATTTAAGTGGTTTGCGGGATCGAGTGCCTCGACGCGTTTAAGGCAGGCGAAGGAGTTTCGCCACGGCAAATCCGAAGTGGTCCGACGAGGTTGCACCGTTTTACTGGAAGCTGCCGATTTGTTGCAGGGGAGGGCAGGATAAGCCCACGCGAATTTCTAGTGGTGCCATGCGCCTGCTGGTGGCAAGTTAACTCAGCCTCTGGCTGCTGATGCTTGCAAAACCTTGTCTGGCTTGTTTGGAAAACGCGGTCACCAGTTCGGTTGACTTCGCCCCCGGACTCAGCTCGACTCCGCTGGCGGTGTCGACTCCGTCGCAGCCCGTCAACACGATTGCCTGACGGACATTCTTGGGCGTCAGCCCGCCAGCCAGGAGCAGCGGCCAATCACATAGCGGGGCCGGACGGGGGTTCAGCGTGCCCCAATCGGCTTGCATTCCTGTGCCACCTCCGACACCCGGTGCGTAGGCATCGACCAAGAATCCTGCTAGTGATCCGGGCCAGCCCAGCGACCGACTCTCTCCAGCGCCACCGGCTGCGAGGTTGGGCTTGCCAAATCGCTTCGACCAGGCCGCCGCCAACTCGATCTCCTCAGTTCGACCGCTCCAGGAAATCGCCTTGATGATAGCAACGCGCGGGCAGTAGGCCGAGATGTCTGGGGACTCCCTACCGTGCAATTGGACGTAATCCCATGGAGCAGCGTTCAGGGCCTCTGTAAGCTCGGCCGGACCTGGATCCATCACGACGGCAACTGTCGTCAGCCCCAGTTCGTGGGCGCGCGCCACCAGTTTTGCGGCGCGCGCAACATCCACTCGTCGCTGGCTGATGGGAACCAAATTGAAGCCTACAGTGTCAACTCCGGCTGCTGCTAAGGGTGCTAGCTCTTCCAACCGGGTTACGCCACAGACTTTAATTTGGGGGAAACAGATTCGAGTGGTTCTCGGGGCGGAATCCATCAAAGTGTCTCTCGGGGACAAAACGGTGCATCTTCAACTGCGATCTTACGGTCGGCACTTCAGTCAATCCAGCGAACTTAGGCCTGCAGCAGGTGGATTGCGTTAATCTTTGTCGATTATTCCGACGATAACGGACTACGATGTGGGCCCGGAAGGTCCATCCGGTACTGGCTGGCTTGCAGGCGCGGCGATCCGGAGCCCGGACCATTCGAACTGTAGGCAGCGTTTCAGACAAGGAGTCGTCTTGACCGTGCAGCGACTAGAACGCATGGATTTAGCGATCTACACGCGTCAAATTGCGCGCCAGTCCACGTGGTGTGGCGTGGTGTTCGCGCTCGCAATACTCTTGACGGTACTGAACGTGTTGCCGCCCGTTCCGATGCATTATCGCGTCGAGGCCAAGTTGATGGTTGAGCCTGCTCGTGTCGAGGCGCTGATGCGCAATCTGAAGCAGGCCACCAACCTGGCATCTCCCGCCTGGTTACAGGATTTTCGCGTCCTGGATCGAACGGGCCTAAAAGAACAGCCGACGAAGATATTGGATGGGACTGACCGCATCTATCTTACGATACGCAGTATTTGGCATCAACGTTGTGACTCAGACCAGTTTCGGAGTTGGGTTGAGTCGATTACGCAACTGCCCAGCAGTCAATCTCGTGAAACACAACTAGTCGCGGCCCAGCGCATGGCACGCTGGGAGCTAACTGCTGCCGAGCATTACCGAGCGCAACATAACTATCTGAGTCATTCGCCCAGCGAACTAGCTGAACAGCTTGAAGCTAAGCAATTGGCCTTCGACACAACCCAGCCTGCATTGAGCGACACCATGAGCGATGCCGCCCCAGCCAGGGTAACCGCTGTGGGCACAGGACGCTTAGCATCTGCACCACTACGTACCGGACATGATTATCTTGACGCGAGTCGGGAGCGTGACCACCTGGCGCAAGAAGTTGATCGGGCGAAACAAGGCGTCGTACGCAGCCAAGCCGAGGTGGATCTATGGATGCAGCGTTTTTTGGGACAATTGCAGATAACCGACAAACCTCGGATCACTCCCATTGCAGGGCGAATCCCAGTGTGGATCGCAGCCAGTGTCATTATCGTCGGACTAGCGGCGGGTGCCAGCGCAGGCTGGTTCCAATGGCGATTGCAATCCGGAGGCGTTCACGACCCAGCAGATGTGGCCACTCATTTGGCCAGTCGCGGCTACAGCCCACTGGCTCGAATCGAATTGCCCAGTGATCTTATCGACTCTACAGATTGGATGGAAATTGCTGGACGCCGTGCGAGCGAAGCGGGACGTCGGACCGCCCGCAATTTGATTTGGCTAAGCGAATTGACCTTGGCTGCGTGGTGCTTGCTGATCGCGGGCAGAATCGCCCTGGATCCGATCTGGCGATCGTTGGCCTTTGACAATCCCTTGGCAGCCTTTGGAAGATTGGTAACGGGCCTGCACTAGAGTCAACTTCAACTGGCAAATTTGATTCGGAAAAGTTAGTAATCACCGTCACGCGAATTCCACTACTCGCCAGAATTGCAAAACGAGAATGCCATGAGCGATACTTGGAACCCAACTTCAGATCGACCTTTCTGTGCAGCACCAGATGTGCGTCTCTATTTTCCGCACTCCAGCATTCAGGCGGCGCGCGAAACTTCGATGCGTGCCTTGATACGAGCCGAGGGCCCGGTCTTGGTGATCGGCGGAACCGGCCTGGGAAAGAGTATGCTCGCAGAACTGGTAGCCGATGAACTAAGCTACCGAATGGACACGGTGCGCTTGCAAGCGTCGCAATTGTGCAGTCGCCGCGCGTTGCTGCAGTGTTTACTCTACGAACTACAACTTCCCTACCGCGATCTGTCCGAAGGCGAACTGCGACTGTCAATTCTTGACCGCTTGGAACCCTCGCCAGAGACTGCTCCCGACGGCATCTTGATCATAGCCGACGAAGCTCACTTGCTGCACTGGAAACTATTGGACGAACTGCGACTATTGAGTAACTATACACGAAAACATCAGCCACGTGTCCGCCTGATGTTGCTAGGTTCTATGCGTTTAGAAGAGACACTGGCTAGTCATCACTTGGAATCATTCAATCAGCGGTTGGCAGCCCGCTGCTATTTGCAACCCATGAGCCAAGCCGAAACGATGGAATTTGTGCGACACCAATTGCGAGTGGCTGGGCAGGAACCGAATTCCACGATCACCCACGAGGCGTTGCAAGCGGTTCATGCGGCCAGCCAGGGTATTCCGCGGTTGGCCAACCAACTAATGGATCACGCTCAAGTCATGGCACTTGCGCAAGCTCAAAGCCCCATCTCGGTGGCTATGATCGGCGAGGCCTGGGCGGATCTGCAACAGTTGCCAGTACAATGGGTTGACGCCGCATCCAGTAAAACCCCAGGAACTATACAGCAAGATGCACATGTCGAAAGGCCAAGCTTTGGAAGCTATTCGGCAATAGCATCGACCAAACTTTCGCAGCCTGCCGGATCCATCGAGTTTGGTGAACTGTCCGACGATTTGGCTGATGATATGGATGCCGATACCGGGACCAACAACGGTGACCTTAAGATGGCTGGTGAAGAAAGAGTTACGTTTGAACCATGGCCTGATTCGTCAGTCGAGTTGGCTCAACCTGTCCAAGCGACCGAGTCCACTCCGCCTTGTGAATCAGATTTGAGTCCTCACCCAAATTTATCATCCACCGATTTCAATTACTTCTCAGCCTTCGCGGCTGAGCCCTTGGACGATCCAAATCTTGCTGCTGAGAAGCTTTCATGTTCGCAACCGAATTCGTCCCGGAAATGCTGCGACTCGATTGGCGCTTGCGATCATTCGTGCGCTGACAATCGAGTTGCGCAGCCCGAACGCTACGACGCCATGGGCGTATGGGAAAACGATCCACCGTTGTTAACGCCTCAGCCGACAGGCCTGGCGATTGGTGACAATCCAATAACTATGGCACTCCAGGCGCCAGGTCCAGGTCCAGCGTCCCAGCCGTGTGATCTGTTCGGCTCTGATTTTGAAGACGAAGCAATTATTCCGGATCACGGTGCATTCGTGCAACCGACGCAATCGGCAAACGCTGGTACCAGTTCAGCAAGAATTCAACAGGCGACAAGCGACCATGATTACGTCAGGCGGATGAATGCATACGCCGAAACCATCATACAGGTCAGCCAGTTGGAGAGCGAGCAGTCACCAACTAGTGGTGTGAATAGGGAGCCAACCTCTTCCACCAAATTGGATGGCCAGGAAGCACTAAATAATTTGCCGCCGGATCAGCAAAATACTGACGCCAGTCAACAAATTCTGTGGCGTTACAACGTGGCCCCAACCAGCGGTCAGGCGGAGCCAATTGAGCGCGAGCTTGCCGAGATCGTCTCGCAAATGAACTTTTCGGCGTTTCAGGTCGAGCCGTTTAGCGTGGAACAGATTCCCCTGGATATTGCCGAGAAACAACGGTTTTCTAACAACCAAAGTCCGGTACAGTTGCTGCCGTTTCGAGCATCCGACAGTACGAAGTTGACTGCTGGCAGCGAACAGTCGCCTGATCATTGGTTCGCTTCCCAGGCATATGACGACGATCGCGATTTACTGGTGGTTGAAGAGGAAATTCCAAGCAGCACGCGACTGCTGAGCCGTCCCACAACTGCACAGCCAACTACGCATACGACGCCATATTCCCAGCTATTTACCAAACTGCGAAAATAGATCGGCATTTTGATTAGCTGATGACTTATCAAAGAGATTGAGGATACCGTGATTGCTGAAACTACGACGACTGAGCCATGCGATCGCACACCCGGGTCGTTTCCGAGTAGCCTTAGAACTTGGGCTGAGGGGATGGTCGTGGGTCGCGTGCCAGGCCGAGGAATATCGATTGGTATGATCAGTGGCCATCGCGATGCGTGTGACTTACGGGCCGTGTATATGGTTGCGAAGGAACTGTCGCTGGCGATAAATTCGATTCCGGGGAATCAAGGGTTACTGTTGATTCGTTTGAGTATGTATTCGAAGCTACCCGGCATGAAGTCGGGCGTAGAGGAGTCGGTCGAGCCCCTGGTCCAGAAATCTGCCCTGGGAGCGTGGCATCAAACGGAAATCTCCATTCAACTTGGCAGCACCGCCAGCCCTGCACTTCAGCAATTGCCTCGGTGGGTTGTAAACTGGAAACTGGGCTACAGTCTTATTTTGCTAGATTTAGGTCCAATTCATCTGGTGCCCAGCCGCATGCTGGGCCGCCTGTGCGATCAGAATTTTCTTCTATTGGGCCCTAATTTTTGCGCTTCCGCTCAGTGGCTGATGCAGTTTATTGACTATCATGCATACTGCGGGTCGCACATCGCCGGTACACTGGTCAGTTCGCTGGCAGCTTAGTAGCTTTGATCTGCAAGGCGAAGTCGCTTGACCGAGGGTGGATTGTGCTGGTAACTGCGTCTACCCATGTTCGGACGCGTGGCGGGCCACAATTCTCCGCTTGTCGTGGTATGCTAGTCGCAAACTCTTAGTTGCCAATTACCACTCCCTCCACTCTGGCCCATAAGAAGCTTTCCTATGAACTGCTGCCATCTGCTTGTAGCCGCACGAATTGAATTGGTCGCAACCCTGTTCGCGGCGTGGATCGTGGGTGGTGTGGTGGCCGGCGAACCTATTCAGGTAATGACCTATAACATCCGCTACCAAAATCGCAGTGATGGAGAAGACATCTGGGAGAATCGTAGTGACATCGTCATTGAGACCATCGGAAAGTCGGATGTGGTCGGGCTTCAGGAGGTGCTAGCCGGGCAGTTTGACCAGATTCAGCAGCAGTTGCCAGGATGGCAATGGTACGGTGTTGGTCGTGACGATGGACTGCGGGCCGGCGAAATGGCAGCGGTAGGTTGGAACACCAAGAAGTTGATTGCGCTGGAGCAAGGCACGTTTTGGTTAAGCGATTCGCCATATCGCGTTGGCAAGGCTGCTTGGGATGCCGCGCTGCCCCGCGTTGCCAGTTGGGTGCGTTTGACGTCTCGACGCAAGAGTGCCCAGGGAGAGCCAACTACCGTTTTAGTCGTCAACGCTCATTTTGATCATCGTGGCGTTCAAGCCCGCAAACAATCAGCGGCACTACTACGCAAGTGGATCAGCCAAAACCGAGGTCCATCTTCGGCGATCTTGATCGGTGACCTGAATGCGACCGTGGGCTCGCCACCGTTAGACGAACTGTTGTTGGCCGAAGCAGCTCCGTTTCCAGTTTTGGTGGACGCGAAAGCTCATACGGCTAACCCAGCGACTGGCCCCAATAGCACCTGGAATGGTTTCAAACAGATTGCTGACGGACAGCGCATTGACCATATACTCTATCAAGGCGAAGGTATCAGAGTAGTCAATTACACCACCCTGGATCCGCGCACACCAGCTGGTCGCTTCGCCAGTGATCATTTGCCTGTCTTGGCC
Source organism: Pirellulaceae bacterium (assembly GCA_019636385.1). Taxonomy (NCBI): domain Bacteria; kingdom Pseudomonadati; phylum Planctomycetota; class Planctomycetia; order Pirellulales; family Pirellulaceae; species Pirellulaceae bacterium. The sequence goes on from JAHBXT010000003.1 coordinate 463,723, forward strand.
GAAATAGAATACAACTGATAGACTCCTCCAGTCAGACGCAGCTTGGACTTGATTCGGGCACGGAGATTGGCGCATGCGGAAGTAACTCAGAACTCCGTGTGCTGTTCCAGATATCGTCAGCCCAGGTGTTTGGCAGCGTTAGCTCTGGAGTGACGCTGTGCAAAGCTGCCTTGGCTCTTAAGAGGGTGACCGTCGATCGACCCGTGGCATTGGTGAACCAATTGCCGGGTGCCAGGACAAGCCGACCACAACGATAACTGCCGTTACTCCACCGGCGATTGGCATCGTTCATGGGGCCTACCGTATCGACGATCTGGGCATGGCCCGACTCGATGAAGTGCCGAAAGACCAATTGATTCAGCACATGCCCGGGCGACAGTTCTGCATATTCTTTTGCGTAGGACACCTTCTTAGCTCGATAGACTCCTCCGCCGACGATTCCAAGGTCAAATGCCACTGGGCGTCCGTCCAGCGTTAATAGAAACAGCCTAAGTGCACCTATAGCATCCAGTGTGGCCACGGATTCGCAATAGAAGCCTCTGGCTGCCGGCCTACAGCCTATCGTAGTGCCGGCGGTGCCTTTCCAGCTGCGGGCTTCAATTTCTAGGACGGTATTCATGGCTTGTGCAAGCCGGACGCGATCGACGCCTGCGAACACCTGCAGTTGCATCTGCCCCGCTTCCGAAAACTTCTTCCATTCGGACCGGACACGCTTGCGACTATTTTTCGATAGTTCGCTTTCAAATTCGGACCAGGTCGTTGGAAGCCTGGTGGTTCCCACTTCGAACTTGGTTCTGGCCTGTACCCCCCAGCCCATTCCTCGAACCTGTTCAATAAGCGCTCGCCAATCCGGTCGGTCAATCGGAATCCAATCAAGCCAGATGCTGCAGGCGCCAAGCTGGGCCAGACCTTCGACCAAGCCTGCGATGGCAGTGGCCAGTTGCACCTCTTGGTGAACGAGCAAATGCCCTGTCGGATACCACTCGTTATTGACACCTTGGTATTTGAGAATTCTGGGTGAGGTGCCATCGGCCAGCATGGGCAGGCCGGCTATCAAACGGTTGCTTTGGTCACGGACGGTCAACAAATGCAAACGTTGTCCCGGGGCAAAATGGGCTTGGAAGCAGCGCAACATTTCGGACCTGCTGCTAGGATGTCCATACCGACTGGCAGCGCACAATTGATTCCATTGCCCCGTCAGCCAATCTGCCCACTCTGAAGCCGCTACTAACTCGGTTTTGAACATTTCTGGGTCTCGCCATTGGATATGACATCATGCGGCGCTGTGGTGGCTGGCGATCGATTGAGCCTGATCGAACAAGCTCTCGCCACCTAGAATCTAGGATTTTGAAGTGCACTTGCGTCGTCGGTTCTCAGGAATTCCAGCCGGGTCCGTCGCCGATCTTCCGGAAAAGAGGTCATAACTGCTACATTGCTCACAAGTTGGTGAATGTGGCAGGCTGGCGGTCGCAACGCGAGAAGAGTTCTAAGTCCAGTTTATGGTGCTTGGAGGGCTCTGAGCAACTCCGCCGAACGCTTGCCATGTGACAGTAGTTCGATACGTCGCGTGTCATTGGGCAAAAGCGAAAAGCGGAGTTCTAGGCGATCACCAGGCAGAGTTTGCGGAAACTTATCGGCCCATTCAACTAATATCAGCACGGCTTGCTCCTGCAGTTCATCCAATCCCAAATCCCAGACCTGGGCTTCGTAATCCAGTCGATAGAAGTCCAGATGGTAGATGGAGCAGTCGCGGCCCATGTAGCGTTGCAGCAGAACATAGGTGGGGCTGGAAACGCACTGTTCAGAAACTCCACAGGCAGCGGCAAAATAGCGAACCCATTGCGTTTTGCCAGCTCCCAACGTGCCAACCAGGGCGATGGTCAGGGGAGGCTGGCTCAGAGCAGCGATCTGCTCCGCTATACGTTTAGTAGCAGACAAGTCCGGCAGATTGATAGTCAATGAGCCGTCCATTAACGTATTGCTAGGCTCGAGGATTGAGTTTGCGAAGATGGCATCCAGACCTGACGCGGCTGACTGTTGAGCCAGAAGTTTCGGCTGGCAGCGTGCAGTTGATCGTCCAAGAGCCAACGGGTCTTGTCACGCTGACCATTCAAACGGTTCGCTGCCGAGCACACCTGGGCACTGATGGCAAACTTGGCGTCGACAGTATCGCTCAAAGCGCGCGCTACGCCAAGTTGGAATCTAGCTTGCGGATACACTGGAACTCCCAGAGTGCGCACCGACCACTCGGCTAACGGTACAGTATATCCACCGACAGTGGTTGGATGGTGTTGCTGGATGAGCGATTGCAGCTCGCGTGGTAAGCGGTCGATTGCCCAAGGCGCGACCACTATATATAGCCGGCTGTTGTGAGACGAGTACAACGCCCAGCTTGGCCAGTGATCCCACCAGCCCAATCGCTCGCTCAATGGAAGTACCAGCGAAGCTGCCAATAGTGTCTGAATCGCGTACTCGCGCAATACAATACCAGGTCTGTGCATTGAAGGCTTGGGTGAATTAGAGTTCTCGCCGGCAATGCTCGGTAGTGCAAACAGCGCCAGCGATTGCGCCGCAAATTGCAGGTTCCACAAACACACACCTAAGGACTGGTGGAGCTGAAATCCTAACAGCCAGACCATAAACAAATGACAACCGACGGCCAAGAAGCCGCAAAACTTCCGCGTGGGCCGCCATAGCAGGCCAGCCGCCATGGCAAGCTCGGACAGGGGAGCTAACGCGGTGACAGCCAAGCGTCGACTCTGTGGCCAATCCTCAATGTCCAGGCCCAACGGCGCTACAGTGGCTCGCAGAAAATCCTGACCTGTTGTATGCAAGAATTCGTAATCCAACTTACCGCATGCTGAATATGCGTACAGGCTAACGACCAACCACTGAAGCCAACGCAGGCGACGCTTTTCGTCCGACAGCAGGAAAACAAAGGAAAAGAGCAACAACTGAAAGAACCAAGCCTGAAGTCGGTGTTGGTTCAGCACAACCAACAGGCTGGCCGAGCACACGATTGCCCAGAGCAGTAGCCGATGCACTGGTGCCCCAATCGAGCGTGACGACCAATGGCCAGTATCCGACTGAATCGACAATTGATCACTAAACACTGCGGATGCCAGTAAACAACTGACAAGCACGATCAGCCCAACCCAATCCCAAATTGGCCCGGCGGACACCGCCCAGCCGAGCAAGGGAACTTGCGGAAAGGACGACTGGCACCCAGGCACCCACAAGCGGAAGGTGGCGGCCAACAGAACCAGTCCGCTGACCATTGAAATCCTTTGGACAACCACCGACCATCGCGTTTCAAGGTTCAAGCCATGATCTCGCGAACGGGTTCAATGTGTTCCACACCGACAAGCTTTTGGTCCAATCCATTGTAGAAGTAGCTTAGACGATTGGGATCGATCCCCAGTTGATGAAGAATGGTGGCGTGCAAATGTTTCACATGTAGCGGATGTTCTACTGCGGCGGCCCCTAGTTCATCGGTGGTGCCAAAACTCATGCCTCCACGGATACCTCCACCGGCCAGCCACATGGTGAACCCGTAGCTGTTGTGATCTCGGCCTGAGCCTTTGGCGTATTCGGCCGTGGGCTGCCGGCCGAATTCACCGCCCCAAACCACCAGGGTAGATTCCAGCAGTCCGGTGCGCTTCAGGTCTTTCAACAACGCAGCAATGGGTTGATCGGTCGCTCCAGCATGTTTGTTGTGGTTTTCTTCCAAATCGCCGTGTGCATCCCAATTGTCATCGTTGTGTGCACCGCCACTATAGAGCTGAATAAAACGCACGCCGCGCTGGACCAGACGGCGAGCGATCAAGCAGCGGCGTCCGAAGTCATCCGTCTTCTTGTGTCCGACACCATACATTTCCAATGTTGCGGCATCTTCTGAAGACAGGTCTACTGCCTCTGGGGCATGTTCTTGCATGCGAAACGCCAGCTCATAGTTGGCGATTCGAGCGCTCAATTCATCATGCCCGGAGCGATCGGCTAAATGCCGCCGATTGATTTCAGCTAGTGAATCCAGCATGGCGCGCTGAGCTTCCCGACTGCTGCCGTCGGCGGGTTTAAGATCTACAATCGGGCTGCCATTGCTGCGCAGTACCGTGCCCTGAAACGTGGCTGGCATGTAACCACACGACCAGTTTTTGGCACCGCTGATTGGGCCGCCGGTTGGATCCAGCATGACGACAAAGCCGGGTAAGTTCTCGTTAATCGATCCCAAGCCATAGTTAACCCAGGAACCGAGAGCCGGCGAACCGCTGAGGATCTTGCCTGAATTCATCATCAGCATGGCCGAGCCGTGAATGGGTGAGTCGGCTGTCAAGCTGTGAAGAAAGGCAATATCGTCAACGCACTGGCCGAGATTTGGAAATAAATCGCTGACCCACTTGCCGCATTGGCCATATTGTTGAAACTTCCAACGCGGCTCTACAATTCTGCCTTCATTGCGATGGCCGCCGCGACCGAATGTCTTCACTCCGATGGTCTTGCCGTCCATGCCAACCATTGTCGGCTTGTAATCGAAGGTGTCGATGTGGCTGGGACCGCCATACATAAACAGAAAGATGACGCTCTTGACGCGCGGCGCAAAATGCGTGGCCCTGGTGGTTGGCTGATCCGTTGGCTCAGAGGATGGCGCAGCCGATGCTGCGTGATCAAAAAAACTTGGCTCCAGCATGGCAGATAATGCCACGGCCCCCATGCCCGCTCCGGCTTGCCACAGGAATTCTCGCCGCATTCGACGACAAAAACGCCTGTGCTTCGACTTGTGGCTCATGGTGGATTCCTATTCAAGATACAAAAAAGAGTTCAGATTGAGAGCTACTAAGCACATGCGCCGCCGTGCTTCGGTGTCGTCTAGGTGCAGTTGATGTTGCAGATGATCCACCAGTCGGAGCAGGCTACCTACATCTTCTGGCGTGCCGGGGACACCTTGAACCAATTCCAAGCATCGTTCGGCCTGGCGCTGCAAGTCCTGTCCAACCTCGCGTTCCAGGCGGCCCAGAAGCGCCAACGATTGCTGTTGCATCCAGTGGCTGTTGAGCAATGAGAGCGCCTGACCGGGCTGAACGGTTAAAAATCGAGCCTCGCAAGCAACGTCCGTTTCTGGAAAGTCAAATACGCTCAGCAACGGCACTGGTAGCGAGCGTTTTACGTGGATGTAGACGCTGCGTCGCGCTTGCTCACTGGCCGAAGATCTTTCCCAATTCCGGCCAGGCTGCGACTGACTGGCCAACACTTCCGCCGACAACTCGGGATACATTGGTGGTCCAGCCTGGGCTAGGTTGAGTTGACCGGTCGTCGTCAAGATCGCATCACGCAACTGTTCCGCACTCAGGCGACGCAGGTTTTGACGCCAGAATAGATTATTCTCTGGATCAGCAGCCACAGCAGCATCCAAGTTCTGTGTGCTCCGGCGATAGGTAGCCGAAAGCAGGATTTGGCGATGCACATGCTTGAGGCTCCAGTCATTGCGGATCAGCTCGGTGGCTAGAAAATCCACGAGTTCGGGGTGTGTTGGCGGATGGCCCATCAATCCAAAGTTGTTTGGGCTACGCACAATGCCACGGCCAAAATAATGCTGCCAAATTCGGTTGACGATGACGCGGGCTGTTAACCAGTTGTCTTCGGCTGCCAGCCATTCCGCCAAGACGCGTCGCCGTCCTGCAGAACGCGCGTCCTCGCCTGCTGGTGATATCTCGGGGTTGCCTCCGCCCAGCAGCTCAGGGAAGGCTGGCGAAACTTCAGCCCCATGACTGTGGGGACTGCCGCGGTGCAGCACGAAAGTCGCAGGCGGACGGGACTCCAATCGCGCGAGCCCCAGTGTGGTAATGCGCGGAGGTAAGGCATTCAGCTCATGTTGTGCTGCAACGAGTTCTTGTTTCTGTTGACTGTACGCCTGCCAGGTATCGCCATCCATGAAGTCCTTAAGCTTGGCGTTGAGCACCGCCTCGCGCTCTGGGCCCTCAGTGGCGCGTTGATCGGGCGCGGGCATCTTCTCAATGGCGGCTTGCTCCATTTTTTCCAGGCGTCGCTTGAGGCGATTGACCTTCGATTGCGCCCGTTTGTGTTCTTCCACGATGTCGGGTCGCAGGTCGAGTTGATTGTTCGATTCCTGGTCAGATCGCGTGCCGTATGAGGTGACATCGCGCATGAAAGCCACCATCGAATAATAGTCCCGCTGGGTCAACGGATCGATTTTGTGATCGTGGCAGCGTGCACATCCCATCGTCAGTCCCAGGAAGGCTTGGCTGGTGGTGCTGACTAAGTCATCGTACTCGTCAAATTGCGCTTGCAGTGGATCGGCTGGCTCGTCGTCCCAGATTCCTAGCCGATAGTATCCGGTAGCAGTCAATGTCTCCAAATTGACTTCGTCTAGTTCATCACCGGCAATCTGTTCGCGGACAAAGCGGTCGTAGGGCTTATCGCTGTTGAAGGACCGGATCACCCAGTCGCGATACTTCCAGGCATTGGGCTTGGGGTTGTCACGCTCAAAACTATTTGATTCGGCATATCGCACGACATCCAACCACATACGCGCCCAGCGCTCACCCATCGCCGGGCTGGCCAGCAGGTCTTCCACCAATTGTTGGTAGGTCTCGTCGCTCCAGGCCCCTGTCCACCTGGCGACCACTTCCGGCGAAGGAGGCAGCCCCACCACATCCATGAAGGCTCGACGTACCAGCACCGCCGGCTCAGCCGGATCGCTCCAGCCAATACCAGCCTTTTCGAGGCGGCTCTGCACAAATAGGTCGATGGGTATAGATATTGATTCCAAACGCTGGACAATTGGCGGAATCGGCTGCGTAATTGGTTGAAATGCCCAGTGCCGCTCGTAAGGCGCACCCTGAGCAATCCAATTGCGCAACAGCGCAACTTCAGTGTCGGTGAGCGCATTGCCCTCGGGAGGCATGCGATTGGACAGGTCATCACTTGTGATGCGGAGGATCAGCGAACTGCCATCGGGGTTTCCTGGGTCAACGACCGTGTCGCCACTATCTGGGGTTGCTAACAGCGATTCGCGTTGGTCGAATCGCAAGCCCGATTGCTGCTGCTCTGGACCATGGCACGCGTAGCAGCGCCGCGCCAGTAGGGGCTGAATTTGGCTAGCAAAATTCACATCTTCGGCGCAGGTCCAACCCGGTCCCCATGCGAAAGCGAGCAGCAGCAAACAGCGGCGTGTCATTGGAAAGGTCTAATTCTGTTCAACGAGTCGGTCAGCGAATGCCGGATTGACGCCCCGTGCGCCGGACAGCGTCATTATAATCGTGACCCTGGCGACTGTAGTAGTCGACAATCTGGATCACCAAGGATAACAAGTGGCATGCATACCTATTTGATGGGATATCGCGGTTCGGGCAAGACGACCACGGCCAAACTGTTGTCACAGGCCCTGGATAGGCACATGGTGGACACCGACGACTGGATCGAGTCGGCGGCCGGTGACACGATTCGCCACATTTTTGCGACTCAAGGCGAGCAAGCATTTCGCGACTTGGAGCAAACTGCGATCCGGCAAGTAGCAGAATCGGCCGAGCCCCTGGTGGTGGCATTGGGTGGCGGTGCCGTCCTACGCCCTGCCAATCAACAGGTCATACGCCAGACCGGTCATTGTGTATGGCTGGATGCCTCAGTGGAACAACTGTACACGCGCATTTGTGCCGATTCTTCTACCGTGCTACGTCGTCCCGATTTAACCGATCGCGGCGGTCTTGAGGAAGTCGCGGAAGTTCTGGCCCAACGCCGACCGATTTACCAGTCGCTGGCAGAATTGACTGTTTGTACCACCGGGCGCTCGCCCGATGAGATAGTCGAAGATATCGTAGTCTGGCTGCGCTCGTTAGCTTAACGTGCGTCCGACCTCCCCAGGAAAATGCGCTGGCTAGCGCGTGCGGAAGTACTTGAGCTTCTGCGCCGGCAATCGCTGAACTCTGCGGGCCAATCTTCATCAATGGAATGAACCCCGTATTTTGCACGGACGTTTCACCCGTGAATGCATGGTGTTGCACCGGACTGCACACCACCACTTCACCGTTGTCGCGTTGCCGCGCCGTTGAGCGCGCGTGGGGAATCCCTAGTGCAAAACTTCGTGGATCTACCGCTAGCCTTGCGTGTGCTGGTCGTGGCGCTACTTGGTATCGCAAGCGCGCGATTTATCAATTGGGCGATCTACACCTGGGCCTACTTTCCCCGGCAGCTTGGCCCCTGGAGTCCTGCGCAACAATTCATTGAAGCTCAGTCGCGACCTCGCCAGGCCAGAAAAAAGCAAACGCCCGGGCGGAAACTGCACTGGCGCGCTCGGTCATGGTTGGATCATCTACCAGCCATCGGCTGGTGGCGACTGCGCAGCGAATCGGCAGTGCATGGAAAGCTGTATTGGGTCCGACCGATGTTAGTTGAGCTGCTGTATCCGATCGCGCTGGCCTGGTATTACCGTTTTCAGGTAACCGGTTGTGCGCTTCCACCGGGCGCGGCCAGGTTTTTGCTGCCTTTGGCAACGCAGATGCATTGGCAGTTCGTTGGCCACTGGGTACTGCTGACCCTGATGACGATCGCTACGTTTATTGACTTCGACGAGCAGTCGATTCCGGACTACGTGACCCTGCCGGGAACCGTAATTGGTTTGATGGGTGCCGCCCTGTCGCCGGTTTGGCTACCATTAACTGTCCAGTGGGGAGTCGCTGGCGTTGATGGTGTCGTTGAACTGGACGCCGCTTGGCCGGACTCTGCGCCACTGTGGATCAGCGGTTGGCAAGGCTGGTTGACGGCCATGGGCATTGTGGCCGTCTGGGGGTTTGCCCTGCTGGATCGGCGAGTCATTCTTCGACGTGGAATGTACAGGGCGGTGGTCTATTTCGTAGCGCGGTTAATTCGCAATCGAGTACTCCTGGCCACCGTACTGCTGACAACTGGCGGTTTGATGGGCCTGGTGACTTGGTGCTGGCTGGCACATGTTGCCCGTTGGCCATTTCTGATGAGCAGCCTGATCGGGCTTGCGGTGGCCGGTGGCGTAACGTGGGCAGTGCGTGTGTCTGCCAGCCGCGGCTTCGGTGCTGAAGCGTTAGGCTTTGGCGATGTTACGCTGATGGCCATGATCGGGGCGTACATCGGATGGCAACCCAGCTTGATTGTATTCTTCTTGGCACCAGTGGTTGCGTTGGTGTTTGTGATGGCTCGCTGGATGCTGACGGGTGACACTGCCACACCCTATGGTCCCTATCTGTGCGCGGCAGTAGTTGTGCTGGCTGTCGGATGGCAGAGCATTTGGATCGGCTGGGCGGCTCCGATCTTTGCCATTGGAGTTGGCCCTATTTGGGCCGCTATCGTCGTTTGCGTCCTGTTAATCGGAATCATCCTGTGGGTCTGGCAGTTGATCAAACGAGCGGTGTTCGCAACGCGTAAGCCGAAATGAGTACCAAGGCTTTGAACAATCACCGTTGGCGATGCGGTCGGATCATCAGCCAGGACGGAAGTCTGCAATGCGTCCAGATCAGGTGGTGGCCCTATCGCGGCAATTGCTTGCAAGCCATGTTGGACCGACGCTGGCGCCCCGGCTGGGGTGATCGTTGTGAGTTGTATTTTCATCAGCCGCATGGGACTGGAAAATTTCTGTCGCTCAGCTACCTGCGCTCAAGCGCGCGCACATCGTTGAGCACAGTGTACGTCGCCCTGCTGGGGCTAGACGAGCAGGCACGAATTCGCGGCGCAGACGCCATCGTTTGCCATGTAACCAACGATCGAATTTCCGACCGCTTGATGCGGCGTTGGGGCTGGCAGCCGCACTGCAGCGGCTGGCCAGGCCGGCACTACATCAAACGTTTTTACGGCGTCTATCCGGCAATACCAGCCTATTGGCGCGGACGGTTATCCACCGACAATGACTAGTCGTCCGTAGGCGTTGTGGGGAGGGACACACGGGGCCGCAGACTAGCCTGAGACTTCCCCCTCCATATGGTCAGTAATTTACGGTAAAAGGTGCGGCGGAGTGCAATTGGCCCCGCGCCGGCCTACCGTGGATGCTAGTGTTCAATTCCTTCAATCGGAAGTATCCCATGACCTTTCAATCAGCTCGTGGCAGTTTTCCTGCTACTCGACTGCGTCGCCTGAGGCAACATCCGTGGTCACGAGCATTAGTCCAAGAGACTTCGTTGGGGCCCAATAATCTGATTTGGCCGTTGTTTGTATTGCCAGGACGAGGGCAGGAACAGCCTGTCGCCAGTTTGCCGGGGGTTTCGCGTAAGTCGGTCGACCTGTTGCTGGACGATGTGCAACACGCCATCGAACTGGGCATCCCCGCCGTGGCGCTATTTCCAGTGACACCATCCGAGCTGAAAACTCATGACGGTTGCGAAGCACTTAATTCCGACAACCTGATATGTACGGCGGCGCGGGCCATGCGCCTGCGATTTGGGGACTCGATTGGCATCGTGTGTGATGTGGCTTTGGATCCCTACACCAGCCATGGCCAAGACGGATTGTTGCGTGACGGCGTGATTCTGAATGATGAAACATTGGAGGTGTTGCAACAGCAGGCGGTCGTGCAAGCGGCTGCCGGAGCCAGTGTGATTGCGCCGTCCGACATGATGGATGGTCGGGTGGGAGTCATTCGTCAAGCGTTGGACGAACAAGGCTTTAAAAACGTGTGCATCATGAGTTACGCTGCCAAATACGCGTCGGCCTTCTATGGGCCGTTTCGTGACGCAGTGGGGTCCAAAGGCAACCTGGGAGCGGCCGACAAGAAAACCTACCAAATGTCACCGTCAGCCACCCAAGAAGCATTGCACGAAGTTGCGTTGGATCTTGGCGAAGGCGCTGATATTGTGATGGTCAAGCCCGGTATGCCTTATTTGGATATTGTTCACAGGATCAAGGCAGAGTTTCAAGTACCGACCGCCGTGTATCAGGTCAGCGGCGAATACGCGATGTTGTGCGCGGCCGCTGCCAACGGCTGGCTGGATCGCAGTGCCTGCATGATTGAAAGCCTGTGGGCATTCCGCCGAGCGGGAGCCGATATGATTTTGAGCTATTTTGCGCGCGAGGCGGCGTTAGAGCTGCGGAAGCTAGGGTGATGACGAAAATATTTCGACCGGCAAAGCTATGACGGCCTATGGAATCACGATCAAGCTACGAAGCAATGCCCGCCAGGGAAACAAGCCAGTCGAACTTCGCGAGCCCTGCATCCGAGCGAGAGATATTCTCAGACCGGCATTTCACACATGAACGCCGCCGGCATGGCACGCGGTTGCCGCAGACCCTTGAAAACAAGCGGTACTAGCCACCAACATGCCACGCCGACATTGGAACTCGATGGGTAACTGCCAAGACGGCGAGTTGCGGATCGGTTTTGACCACCGACATTCAGAAGTCATTTCCGGGTATGGGTTTGCGTAGACCGTCGTTCGGCCTGAAAGGCCGGTTCTACCAGCCCAGGCCAACGGCCTGGGAATGCTGCGACAAAAAGTATTCGTACACGCGACCAAGAATGTCTTTTGAACGATTGGCTTTGTCTCCCAGGCCGATGTTGCCAACCATGTCGATCAGTTGTCCCAACCGCTGCTTGTCGAGCCCAGGACGCGAGTACTCTTTGGGCAGCACGCCTTTGAGCGACGGGTTGTCTCGCTCGATGGCCAACATGGCGTCATCAACCGTCTTGCCGATTGTCGCTTGCTTCGCTTCGGCCTTGAGCTTCGACCAACGAGCTTCCTTGGGCACCCAGAAGATATTCACCGCACGATACTCGTCGGGGTCTTCCGGATCAGCACCGTTGGCTTGGTCGGCTTCCAGTTTGGCGTGCTGCTCCTCGAAGGCATCCGAGATGTACTTCAAAAACAGCAACCCAAGTACGATGTGTTTGTACTCCGCCGCATCCATGTTGGATCGCAGCGCATCGGCTGCCCGCCATAATTCGGATTCAAAGCCGATGTTGGCGGAACTGCCGTTGGTCGTTGTTCGCTTTGCCATAGGTTGCCTTTGATTGCTTGTTCGAAATAGCTACTTCGCCTTGGTTGGTTTCACCGGTTTAGCCGCCTGCTTCAAAAACTTGTCCAAGTCCGACTTCTTGAACAAGCGATAGCCGTTGGCCGGGTTTCGATGCATCGGAATGTCGCCACGAGCTGCCCATTTTCGAATTGTGTTTTGAGCAACACCCAGGTATTCCGCTGCTGCGGCCGTGTGTAGGTATTCGGTCAATTTGGTCATGGGATACGTCCCCCTTATAATCGCGTGAATTCGCCAGGGTCCCAGTCTATTAAACCCTGCACGGTTGGGACACCACCCCGCCATTCATGGCCAATTCTGGCCACCGGTCCGAAATCGTGGAAATTTCAGCCGAATTGTGGTCAGCGAACGCTTGAGCTGTCCCGAAACCCATGGCTCCATGTGTGTCGTCATTCAGACGAATTCGAAACCCAAACACTAGGAGACCAAACGCTGGCCCGGCGCAAGTAGAACGCACCCCACCAATCGCCACCACAACGCGCACGAGGTCGCATCGACCAACGCTGCAAAGCAAGGGTATTTGGGTTCAGATGGGCATGGCGCGAACGCCGTGCATCAACCAGGGCAGGCGATCTTAAGCAACAATGACCATTACCAAGGCCAATGTCAAATGAAAGTTGCCGATAGGATGGCGTCTTCAAAACAACCGTCGATCATGCCGTAGGTACTGCGCCACGGGCCGCAAAGGCGGCTGTCGATGAAAGCTTGTGCGAGTTCTGGCAGACCAACTCGATTGAATTCTGCGGCTGCAGCAGCCAAAGCTAGGCGTTCGGTCAGTACTCGGCAGCCGCCCGGATCATCGGCTACCAGCTTGGCTGCAGTTCGCACCGGATTCAAAGCATCGGCTTGTTGTTGAGTATCCAGGTGATTCTGCAATTCGACTAAAACTTCTTCAATTGCATCGCGGTCCTTGCTGAGCACGCGTATGACATCCAGACACATGACGTTGCCTGAGCCTTCCCAGATGGCGTTCAGAGGTGCCTCGCGATAGTGTCTCGCAAGGTTTCCCTCCTCTACGTAGCCGTTGCCTCCCAGGCACTCCATGGCTTCGTACACCAGACCTGGAGCGATCTTACAGGTCCAGTATTTGATTACGGGAGTCATTAAACGAGAAAAGTTTGCCGCTGCAGCATCGTGGGTTGCGCGATCGTAGGCACGAGCCAAACGCAAGGCCAAGGCGGTGGCGGCAGCCAAATCCAAAGCCATGTCAGCCAGCACACGCCGCATCAGCGGTTGGGCGATCAGCCGCTTACCAAGTACCTCGCGATGGCGACAGTGCTCGACGGCCTCCCACAGCGAGGCGCGCAGCAGTCCTGCGGTGGCCACTGCACAATCCAACCTCGTGAGTGTCACCATTTCGATAATGGTTTGCACGCCCTTACCCGGTTGGCCCACAAGCTGAGAAAGGCTACCATGGAACTCGACTTCCGAGGAAGCATTCGAGCGGTTGCCGAGCTTGTCCTTCAGGCGTTGAAATCGCAAGCCGTTGTCGCTGCCATCGGGCAGCAGTCGAGGCAACAGGAAACAACTCAGTCCGTCCGCCGTCTGGCCTAAGATAAGAAAAGCATCGGACTGGGGCACGGACATAAACCATTTGTGCCCAACTATGCGCCACCAACCATCGCTGGTCGGCTCGGCTCGCGTGGTATTGGCGCGAACGTCGGTTCCCCCCTGCTTCTCGGTCATGCCCATACCCAATATGACTTGCTGCTTGGTGCTAGCAGGCCGATTGGAGGGATCATAGTGGCGACAGGTGATTTGAGGCAGCCATTGCTGTGCAATTTCGGGGCTCTCATTGAGCGCTGCCACACAGGCATTCGTCATGGTGATCGGACACAAGTGGCCCATTTCAACGCCGGCTGTTAAATAGTAACGAGTGGCTCGTGCCAAATGACGCTGGCCAACTTCGGCTGGTGTATCCTGCCATACCGAGCAGTGCATCCCCTGTTGGATACTGCACCGCATCAGCTCATGCCATGCGGGATGGAATTCAACTTGGTCGATGCGATGCCCTTTGGTATCAAATGACTTCAATTGCGGCAGATGCCGATTGGCCAGTCGCGCAAGTTCCAGAGTGTCGTGCTGCCCCGCCCATTGGCCGTGGGCATCCAGCTGCTGCCGCACGGCGGTTGAAAGGTCGCTGGTCAGGTGTCGTATCAATGGATCATCTGCGTAGGCATTGTGCCCTCCGAAAACTGGTGACTGATTGGTAACCTGATGCGTGGTAAACGAGGATTCTAGGGCACTTGGAGTCATGATTGAGCAAGTCGCAGAAGGTGGAAGGTGAGTGTTCGCGTTTATGCAGCCGTTCATGCTGCCGTCACTTACAACCATGGCCCCGATAATTTTCGGAACCAAGATCGATCGACCTCGTCAAGGATATCAAGCCATTGGCGACAATGGCTCTACACTGAAAGCCGTTATCCAAGGTCTTCGTGAGCGGTTGCAAGTATGCGTGGGGTGCGTTGCGGTGGCCATGGGCTAGATTACGATTATAGGCTGAAGCGTATGACAGCGGGACGTAGTTTGGTAGTCGGCCAGTGCGTTTGTGTGTATGTAAGAATATCGCGGGGCCAGCCGCGATTCCTAATTGATAGCGTAGCCAAGGAGAATCTGTGATGAGTCGCTCTAACGACGGGCCGTGGTCGGTCTGTAAACGCACGACACGCCAGGGGGTTGTGTGCTCACGGAGCATTGTTCGCTTCTTGGTTTGGATCGCATGCTGGTGCGCAGCGTCCCGTGTCACTGGCGATCTAATTACCCAAGAGGGCCCCCGAAACACCGAACGTCAGAATCGCCTATCCGAGTTAGTGGCCAGGGAATTGCCTGAAGAAGACATTGCGAAACTTGGGACGTCGCTTCGTTCGCTTGAAATTGGCGACATACAGAATTTTAGGAAGGGTTATGACGAATTGGCGGCGACTAGCTCCAGCTTGCCGGCAGTAGAAGTTTTCCTCGGTAAGCTGCTGATTACAAACAATCAAATTGCCGATGCGACTCAGATGTTAGAAGAATACGTGCTCAAGAATCAAGAAGATGCCGAAGCTCACGTGGCCTTGGGGATCATCGCCATGAAGACTGGGCGATTCAGCGATGCGTGGCTGCAGTCGCTGTACGCTCAGCGGTTAGTGGATCGGGGCAAGCTGCCTGAGGCTCGCACCAAGTTTGCACTGCCTAGCCTGACCGAGCTACGGGCGGAAGTCGCCGAACGTAGGCAGCAGTGGTCGGAGAGCGAGCAGTTGTTTCTCAAACTCTATGAGTTACTGCCAGGGCAGGGATATGCTATGTTGCGTGCCGGACGCACGAAGGTGTTGGCTGGAGACCTGAAGGGTAGCTACGAACTTCTCAAACAGGCTCGCCAAAATCACCCCAATCTGCCATTACCCGAATTAACCATCGCACAGGTTCTGGAAGCCAATACCGATTGGGTCCGTGATAGGGAACATGTGGTGCGCATCGACAGTTGGATGGAACTGGCCTTGAAAGAGCATCCCGATGAACTTTCGGCCGGGTCAAGCTACATGCACTGGCTGCTGTTGTCGGATCGACCGCAGGAAGCAATTGCACTGTATCAAACACTCTCAGAGCCGCACAAATTGGATCGCAACGTTACCTTATTGCGCTGTCTGGCGGCCCGTTATCTGCAAGATTATTCAACCGCAGAACAGTTGTTGACTGAAGCGATGGCGGTGCATCCGGACGATCTGGACTTCAGTGACCAATTAGCACAAGTTTTGGTGGAAAGTGGCGATGCCGACAAACTGAAGCGGGCAGCCGAATTAGCGGAGTCCAACAGCAAGCGTTCCCCAGCATCTGAGGCCACAATAGCCACGTTGGCGTGGGTTAAAACGCATTCTGGTGAACTGGGTCCTGCAGCTACCTTGCTACAGCCATTGGCGTCACGCGGACAAATGTCTGCGCAGACCGCCTACTATCTGGCACGCCTGCTCGCCAAGCAAGGCAAGTTTGACGATAGCCACAGGCTGCTGGCGGCCGCCGCGAACACTCGCGGTCTATTTCCTCAGCGAGCACAGGTAAATCGCGAACTGACTGGAAAATGATATCGTAGTTGTTCCTTGGCGGAATGTAGTGCGGCCAAGCAGTGCGACTGCGATCACCGGAGGTCGCCGTCAGTGCCGGCTTTGGGTGGCGGGTTGTTGGCCACGTGATGATGGTTGAATAGGGTCACGCATTTCGCGGTTGTGTTGCTGCGACTACCTTGACCCACCCTGCAAGAACACCATGCTCGCTACCGGCCCGCCAAAGGATGTAAATCCGCTCGGTGGAGTCACTGTTGGTTAATGATCAAAATGCGCTGTTCTGTGGGTTGAGCAGCTTGCGTTGGCGTAATCCAGAAAAGCTGCGCTGATAATTCGGGTTGACTGTCGAGTAATCGCTGCAATTCCTGGTTAGTCAAAAACAGCACGCGACTGGCAACATCCGCCTGCTCTGTGACGCCGGGTTGTAACTGGACGCTTTCAGCCCAAGTCGCTAGTACTCGTTGCTGCGAATTGGGGACCGCTAGAACTGCGATGGGAACAGCCTCATCGCTTGCTTTTGATTGCGTATTCGCTGGGGTGTTATCCGCTTCCGCGAAGGCGGGGTTTTGAGGTGGAGAGCTTAACTGCCGCCGAAGCGGTGTCAGCACATCGTTTGACTGAATTTGCGAGGCAACGGAACTTTCACTCCAGTTAGCTGAACGGTGCCAGGTCGCGTTTCCGCGACGAGCTCGATTGCCAACTCGGCTCCTGTCATCGACTTGTGATGTCTCATTTGATGTCTGGCTTTGGTCCTGATTAGATTGAGCAATGGTTTGTGGCGCGGCCTGCGCTGGCGGTGCCAGTGCCTCAGCAGTCGCATCCAGCATTTTCGAGTACCGGTTAGCGTTGGATTCAGCGGCGATGTCGGCAAGCTCAGAGTACGCTAGAGCGTCCCCAAAACCAGGAGCAGGAGTATTGAGAATTTTGTGGTCTGCTTGCGGGCGTGCTAATTTGCTTGTAGCAGAAGGTGTTTCAGAGCCTGCTGACATCGGGACCGGTGCCCTTAGTGCGCTGTCAGCTGCTAACACCCGCGCGGTATTGTTCGATGGTGTCGCATCGAAAGCAACATCCGCCTGCGCCATCGAAGTTTCTGCAGCCCGCAATTCCGACTCACGGGCAGCCGATGATTCTTGTTTGGCCAGTTCAATACCGTTTCGCGGACGGGATATCATCAACAGCCCACCGACGATAATCGAAATGCCAATCAAGCTAGCGGCGATTGTCAACGGCCAGCGCCGAGTGATAAGTGTGCCGCTAGTAAAATCGGACGGTGGACGGTGAGTTGCGATATCGAGATGAGCCACTGCGAACATCTCTTCGGCGCATGGGTCTTGGTTAACCTCGACAAAATCGTCTTGAGGCTGTTCTCCCACGATTTCTTGTTCTACTGGGTTATCAGACTGAGCTTGCGCGGCAGTGTTTTGATTGCCAGCCTCCAGCTGTCCTGGAGTATCGGTCTTAGTCTCAGGTTCAGGCTGTGATGCGGCATCAAGACTCTCGACCGATAAGTGACTCTCTGGGCGGTCGGATTGCATTGGTGTGATTGAAAGCGCATCGCGGAGTGGTTGTGCGTCTGCCGCTCCCTCCAAGCCGTCATCCAGTTCTGAGGCGAAAGTCCGAAAGTTGCTCGGAGCATCTTCTGCCGAGTTCATGGGTTGGGCTGTGGGACTTATGGCGGCAGATGGCTGCGGAAATTGCGGCAATTGTCCGACCATCGCACGGCCGGCCTTCAGCTCCTTCAAGAGTTCCGCGAGTTCAGGGGAGGATGCTAGAGCCTGTTCGACCTTTTGGCTTTGTTCGCGGCTAAGCTGCCGATCCAGATAGGCCGTTAGCCAGTCTTCAGGAAAACCTTGCGGAAGAATTCGAATGTGATTCATGGATCCTCCGATATGCCAAGTTGCGCGGAACGCTGCTGGAGAATCTGCTTCAATTCCATTCTGGCACGGTGTAACCGGCTGCGTACGGTGCCTATCGGTATCTTGAGGATTTGCGAGATTGTATCGTAATCCATATCCTCAAAGTCCCTAAGCAGCAGGATGACCCGTCGCTGTTCGTCTAACAGTTCCAGCGCCTGGCGAACAACGGTTTGCGTTTCCGACAACTCGATTGCTTCGCTACTAGCACCGTCGGTTCCTAACCGGTCAATCACGGCATCATAGCCTACTCGACCAAGCTGGCTTTCCACACGACGATGGCGACGATAGCTGAACATCAGATTCAGTCCGATCCGCGATAGCCATGTGAAAAACTGGCACTGACCAGCGAACAACCCAAGCTTTCGGTAGGCTCGAAAAAAGGCTTCTTGGCCGATATCTTCGGCCAGTTCCCGATCTCCGCAGGCGTGCCATAACAATCCTAGCAGTCGCCGCTGGTACCGGCTGACTAATTCGTCGAACTGGTCCGCGTCGCCAGCTAGAACGGCGTCGATAATTTCCTGGTCGCTCGGCATCCGTGGTGTTGACTGAATTGGCGCTAGAGGTGGTAGACGATCGCCTGGCTTGGGCAGTTCCCAATAGAACGCTACATGAAGCGCAATAGTTTTGACAGGCGATACCTAAGTGTAACAGCTGGCTAACAAGCGCCGGTCGCTAATTCTGGTCTAAAGATACCGGCCAGCGTGCGTTTTGCGGCTCAGACGCGAGTCGATAGTAGCAGACATTGGTCTCACCAAGCTGCCAGCTATAGAAGGCCTCCTGGGAATTAATCTGGGTTGGAAATTCAATCAGGCCGTTCTCGGGCTGGCGCAGGAATATTCCTAGAGACTCTAGTTCCTCGCGATATCGCCAGATTTGATCATATTGGGCCTGCAGATCCGCGCGGCTTTCGGCCATTTCGTCGTCGTACATTCGACCTGCGCCACGGCTGCCTTTGCGCAGTAGACGATGAAGTTCGACGCGGCGCGAGGTAACGTCACGAAAAACGCCGCAGATGTCCGAAACGATCGACCGGACCAAAGGCAACATCGCGGTCGCCTGGTCAAGCGTAAATCGCTTGGTAATGGTTTGCGGTGAGGTCATGTCGTTGATCATCGCGTGGACTCTACTAATTCGTCCTGTTCGATCCGTGACCGGCAATCCTAATTCAACCTTAGCATCTGCAAGCGCATAGCAACACTAAGAAAGCGCCAACGAGTGACGGTTTCCGCAATTGCTTTAGCTAGCTGGTGTGACAAGCTGTTTAAGGCAAAAGTTCCCAATTCGTAGCTCAACTAGGAAACACTACCTATAGTACCTGTACGCACCAGGCAAGCGCCTGGGTCTGTTCATCGGCAAACATTCTTTACAAACATCATAATCCCACAAGTAGTTTTGGCAGTCTGTGGGGTGCCCAGAACTAAGCAGCTGCGGCAGTGGATTTTCGCAAGTCGTTGCTAACAAAAGGCTTGCACGTTTCCCTGGAATCAGATATTTCTTTCCGTCGGGCCAAAATCCTGGCAGCAAAATCCAGACCAAAGTGACTGAATAGGCTAGTTGAAGCCGTTACTCGTCCAACTCCTTGGGGCGATAGGCATGCTTGAAGATCCACTTAGACCTAACCTGATCGCCAGGTAGCGACAGAATATCTTGCCACCGGTTCACAGTCACCTCGAAGAGAGCCGCGCAGGCCGTCGGAAACTCGATCGGCCTACCCGCCAGAGAGCTTGCCAAGTCCTCCATTCCAGGGTTATGTCCTATCACCAGCAGGTGCTGCCAACATTCGTCGGCTTGTGAAATCTGTCTCAGAATCTGACCGGGAGTCGCCAGATAGAGTCCTTGACAGTATACGATCTCAGGATCGAGGCGCTGCCACTCTTGTCGCATCAATTCGAGCGTCTGCCGTACTCGACAAGCCGTGCTGGCCAGCACGGCATCCACTGTAATCTGCAGTTTCTCTAGGTGTCTTCCCATCTGCCCGGCGGCGCGACGTCCACGCGAGTTCAACGGTCGATCGTGATCGCTAGTGACACCGCTCTTCCAGTCACTCTTGGCATGACGCATTAAGATGACGATTCGTGGCTGCATGTGGCGGCTCAAGGAGTCTGGTGAGGGCTGGAGAATGCCGGGGGGCTGGTATTCTTCTTTTCCGGTAGGCAGCGTAGGATAGTACTGCAACAGCAAGCGGCTTCAATCGGCCGAAGACCAGAACCACGCGAATTTCAGGGAGATAATCGATGGGCCATGCACTTGGATGGTTGAGTAGCACACTTGGCCTGGAAAGCGCTGCGCGACGCGCAGGTCTTGGCCTACTAACGCTGATGATGGCTGCTTCCTTAACTGCAGGGCTGGCTACGGCTCAGGATGCCGGCCAAGCCAAGCTGGACGAAGCCACGGCTCGCAAGTTGAACGCCAATAGCCAAGCGGACTTGGCCAAAGTGGTCGAATTGTGCGAACAGGCGCTGGAGGCTGGGCTGGACGAAGTCAGTACCCAATTGGCCAAGGGTATGATCGCCGCTTCATCGTTACAACGGGCGCAGCTCTTGCTGCAGCAACTGCCCAAGGTCGTCAACAACGCCAGCGCGCTGCGCAATTTGACTATGAATATGCGAGCTGATCTGGAAAAGGCCATTTCCTACAACGATAAACTAGCCGAAGCGCACATGCTGCTGGCCCGATTAGAGACGTTGCCTGGCGGCAGCCGAGATCGGGCACTGAATCACATGAATTTGGCTATCGAAGCACTGCAAGATAAACCAGTCGATCAATCTGCTGCCTACCTGTTGCGGGCTGGCTTGCGTTCGAGTAACGACGACAAAATTGCCGATATTTCAAAGGCTCTCGAATTGGACCCGACCAACAAAGACGCCTGGCAGGCCAAGATCGCTCTGCAACTAGCGTCGCGCAAATTCGAGGAGGCACGCCAAGATGCCGAAAAACTGCTGGCTGACGACGAAAGCAACGACTTCGCATTTCAAGTTGTCGTCGAGACATTGATCGAAATGGGGCGGCTGGATGAGGTGCACGAGATACTGTCCAAACGCATCGAAAAACAGCCCGAAAACGGGGACTACTATCGTTGGCGCGGCAGATTGGAAATGAGCCGCGATCGTAACGACGAGGCGATCTCTGATTTTTCAAAAGCGATTGAACTCAATCCGCGAGATTTCGAAGCTCTGCTATTCCGAGGTCAAATCTACTTCGGCCAGGAACAGATCGATAAGGCCAGTCGCGATGTCAGCGATTCGTTACTCATCGAACCAGACTCTTCGCTTGGCGTCTTGTTGCGTGCCCATGTGTCAGCGCGACAGAAGCGATATGCAGATGCCATCAAAGACATGGAAATGTTGGTTCGACATAATCCCAGTAATCTCGGTTGGATTATGCAATTGGCGTCGTTCTACCAGTTGGACAACCGGCCCCGACTGGCTATCCAGTTATTAGACCAACTGCTGGCCGAGAACAATAAAGAGTGGCGCGCCATGCGAACGCGCGGTGACGCCAAGCTGGCCATCAGCCAGCACCATGAAGCTGCTGAGGACTATCGTCGGGCGGTGCGCATCGCGGAGGCTTCTAAGGACGATCCGAATCTAAAAGGCGACGTCAAGGACCTGATGCTTGAGCTGAGTGGGCTCTACAACAACCTTTCCTGGCTGCTATCAACATCGCCTAAAGATGATCTCCGCAATGGAGCAGAGTCGCTTGAGTTAGCCCTCAAGGCCTGTGAGGCCACTGAATACAAAGAAGCGCACATCCTGAGCACACTGGCTGCCGCCTACGCGGAAACAGGCGACTTCGAAAACGCTCGACAGTGGGCTAGCAAAGCAGTCGAATTGGGGCGCGAATCCAAGCACGATCAGATCGACCAGTTAGAGAAGGAGCTGGAATCCTACCAACAGAACAAACCGTGGCGCGAAGAGCAATCTACTGAAGAAAACAAGAAGCCGCTGTCCGCTGCCGAAGCTATCGATACCTAATTCAATTTAGTTTCGTTCGCCAGTACATGGATCGCCAGGCCGGTAGACCGTTTTTACATTGTCGTCACGGAAGCTATTGAGTTTTTCGATTTGACGGAATGCCACTAACCTAACAGCTTGGCTCCGTATTGTTGGCCACAGGCCGCAACAACGCTGGCTACGGCACTATCGACCTCTTCACCGGTCAGCGTGCGCTGCATGTCCTGAAAGCTCAACGACAACAGCACTCGCTTCTTGTCCGCTCCGTCTTTCTTGCTGTCGCGATACGTTTCCCTATAGGTCACTCGCTGCAAATGATTTCCACCCTGGCTGCGGCAGGTCCGTTGCAGATCATCCCAGCGCAGCGCTTCGTCGACGATAAAATTCAGATCACGCTCGATGGCTGGGAACAGGCTGTACGGCACCGCTCGACGCACTTCAACTAAACAATTCACCAGGCCGCCAACATCCAGCTCGGCAGCCGCGCAAGCACCGTCCAAGTCATGAGCCTTGAGCATGGCAGCGCTTACCAGTCCTAACCAGCCCAGCAATTGCCCATCCAACTCCAATCGCTGCAAGGTACCCGGCGCAAACATGGGATGGTCGGCAGTTGCCCAGATGGTACGTTGTCCACCGCCCAAATTATCCAAGATAGCTTCCACAATACCCTTGATTTGTCGCAAGTCACCAGCCGTTACCAAGCCTAGTGCAGGCAGTTCGCGAGGCAAGTGACCAGGGTTTGGGTCGGGCAAGACTATATTGGCGATTTCATACAACTGAGCATTGCGAATAGACTGAGCCTGATTCGCCTGCCGCGCGGCCAGTAGGCTGGGTAGCAGACTACGCCGCAACATCCGTGCGCCCTCCAAAAGCGGTGTTTCGGTCGCGAGCGGAGCTTGGTCTGTCCACGGGCTGCCGTGTGATTCCAGCCGGTCCTGCACCACGCTGGGCGTCATGGCCTCGTCAATACCATAGGCGCTCAGTACATGGCGAATCTTAACCACCGCCAAATCCTTCGGACGTGGCTGAGCTACTGACATGGGAACTTGCGCGTCCTCAGGTATGCGATCATAGCCATGAATTCTGGCGATTTCTTCGATCAAGTCCACTTCGCGCGATACGTCTCCGCGCCAACTAGGCGCTGTAACTAACAGTTCTCCATCACTGCTATCGCTCTGCTGCGCAATTCGACACCCAAGAGCCGACAAGATGCTCGCAACCCGACTACGATCAATTTCAATCCCCAGCAATCGCGGAATCTGATTCAGGCGCAATCGAATGGCCGCAGGAGTACTCGGGGCTTGGCCAGTAGAAACGCTGTCTGATTCCAAGCTGCCTCCGGCAATCTGCAAAATCAGCTCGCAGCAACGTCGGCTAGCCCAATCGGTCCCCATGGGATCAGGCCGCCGCTCGAACCGGAACGACGAGGGGCTGTGAAGCTTCAACTGGCGAGCCGCACGGCGAATCGCCAACGGCTGAAACAATGCGGCCTCAATCAACAGATCAGTGGTTTGGGACGAAATCTCACTTTCGGCTCCTCCCATGATACCCCCCAGAGCCACTGGCCGCTGAGCGTCTGCAATCACCACCATTGTCTGGTCCAGGCTGTAGGTACGATGGTCGATGGCGATGAATTGTTCCCCGGGACTGGCCGGTCGAACGACGATCTTTCCACCTCGGATTTGCTTCAAATCAAAAGCGTGTAATGGCTGGCCGCATTCGAACATCACATAGTTCGTAATATCCACGACGTTGTTGACGCTCTTGACGCCAATGGCCTCCAAACGCTGCACCAACCAACTGGGGCTGGGGCCGATCTGGACGCCACGAATCACGCGTGCAATGTAACGAGTACACGCCTCGGGAAATTCATTTTCGATTCGAATTGACAGACGACAGGACGTTAAGCCACCAAGCGGCTGAGGCTCAGGCACGCGCAAACTGCGATCCAGCAACACGGCCGCCTCGCGGGCCACGCCGATGTGTCCCAGGCAATCGCCGCGATTGCTGGTTACCTCCAAGTCAATCACCGTGTCTTTGCCAACCGCCAGCGTTTGCTCGTGATTCAGTCCAGACATGGCAAAACGACTGGCCAAATCATCCGCTGTGATTCCGGACAGATCGACATAATCATTCAACCATTGCCAGCTTACAAGCATCGCCAAAAATCTCGTTAGTTCAAGGTTTCGTAGGGTGGGACAGGCAAGCCAAATCTAGAGGATCTGCTACTTCACCAAAAGTTGTGAAAACCCTTCATCGGACTGGGGCCACCAATAGTTCGGCTTGCACCCCCCAGTCGCTGGAGGTCCGATTTACGTCACGAAAACTGATGCAAGAATCGCAGGTCACCCCGAAACAGGTCGCGAATATCTTCCACGCCGTGACGCCGCATACATAGCCGTTCGACGCCCAGTCCAAACGCCAATCCGGTGACCTCTTCTGGATCATAGCCGACTGTGGTTAGCACATTAGGATCGACCATCCCGGCACCGCCGAACTCGACCCAACTGTCATTCCACAGATAATCCACTTCTACGCTTGGCTCGGTAAATGGAAAAAAACTGGGGCGAAAGCGAATGTGCACATCCTTGCCTAAGTAGCTGGTGGCAAACATCCGCAATACACTTTTGAGATGAGCCATCGTGACGCCACGATCGACCCACAGTCCCTCCATCTGATGAAACATCGGAAAATGCGTCCGGTCTGCCTCGTCGGGACGGTACACACGCCCGAGCGAAATGACGCGAATCGGCGGCCGCGATTGCTCCATGACCCGAATTTGTACCGTGCTGGTTTGGCTCCGCAATAATCGAGCTGACTCGGCACTGGCATCCACGCTCCGTCCGGCTACCGACAGGTAGAAGTTGTCCAGAGGATCACGGGCCGGATGATCTTCGGGGATGTTCAGGGCGATGAAGTTATGCCATGAGTCTTCAACCTCGGGGCCTTCGACAGGCGAAAACCCCAGCCGCCCCATGATCTCTTGCAGATGCTGGATCGTCTGGGTGATCGGATGCGTCGTCCCAAGGTGTCGTTGCAGCCCAGGTAACGTGGGGTCCAATATCGGACCCCGTGCCGCTATCGACCCGCCGCCACCCACGACAAACGATCCACACGCGGCACCTGAGGCGAACCGCTGCGAAGCACTATCCAATGCCGACTCAATGCGCGCCTTGGCATCATTCAGGCATTTACCACCAGCCGGCTTGTCGGCAGTGGCCAGTCCGCCCAGTTCTTTTTGAATTGCCTTGAGCTTGCCGCTACGCGCCCCGGCGAACTCGACCCGCGCCGCCTCGAAGGCATCACGATCGGCTGCCGCCGCAAACGCTTGCTCGGCCTGCGTGGCCAGCAATTCAAGCTGCTGGACGAACTGTGCTAAATCCACTTTGCGATTTCCAATGGTAGCTAGATTCAATGGTAGCCAGCCAAGGAATCCTAGGCGGCCAAAGCAGCTTTGACTTTCTCAACGACGCTGGAAAAACCGGCCGGATCGTTAATCGCCATTTCGGAAAGCTGCTTGCGGTCCAGGGTTATGCTCGCCAACGTTAAGCCGTGGATGAATTGGCTGTAACGCATGCCATGCTCTTGGCATGCGGCGCTCAGCCGAATGATCCACAGTTGGCGGAACTGACGGCGTCGGACGCGACGATCGCGATAAGCGAATGCACCAGCACGTAGCAGTGTCTCTTTTCGAGATCGCAACAGCTTGCGACGACCACTAACGTAACCCTTGGCGCGTTTGAGAAGCCGTTTCTTGGCTTGTGTCCGCGCCGCACCTTTTCTGGTTCTCATCGGAGAATCCTTGAAAAATTGTATACCTCAGGTCGCTATGCATTGCCCTGACCGTGTCGGGCAAGTCGGCGGCTCGCTTATGCGTTAGCGTTGAAACCCAGGTAACTTGACTAAAAACTGCCGCAGTTCATTTCGTATTTCAGACGGCTGCGCCCCGAGCGCAGGTCAGTAACTATTTCCTCGCAAGCAATCCAGAACCGCTCTTGTCGAAGCATCTGCAGTAACACGCGTGCCTCGCAGATTGCGCCGCCGCTTCTTGCTAACGCGAACAGCTAAGTGACTGGTACCAGCTCCGCGATGTTTCACTTTGCCCTTGGCTGTGACACGAAATCTCTTCTTCGTTGCCTTGTGGGTCTTCATCTTGTGCATGATTGGACTTTCACTTCGTCAAAAATATTCCAACAACCAAAGTCGCCTGACAGGTCCGATCTTACGAACTTCCAGGCCCAAATTGGGGGTGATGTTTGAATCCTGACCGCAAGGCAGACAGTGTACCGGAGGCCAAAATCCCCCACAAGGCCTACTGAAACGGGACGCGACTAGCCTGCTGCCGGATCGCAACATGCCAGCAGCCCAATATCAGCAGACGCGCGATACTCAACTGAAAAACCGTCTGGCCACGGCAAGCGCACGGCCCTGCTGGTTTTACAGCAACGTTTCCAACAAAAGTCGCAGCTTTCTAAGCTCGCCTCGTTGATCGACATCTGGCATGGGGGCTATTTGGATACTCAAGGCGTGAGTGTAGCCCACTTGGCTCAGCTGCGTGACCAATCGACCATACTCGATCTCGCCCTGCCCTACACGGACTTGAAGCTTGTTTTTGGTCGAATCACGAAGGTGGGTGTGAAAGACATAGGGCATGAGTTTGTCGAGGCTCTTGTGGGCATGTGGACTGCACAGATAGTGACTGGGGTCCATTGTCACCCCCAAGCCCTTAATGGTGTCGCATAGCATCTTGGCCGTATCGGGGTCTTCGGTCAGGTGCCCCACGTGACTTTTCATGGCTACGCGCACACCTTCATTTTCCGCGATCTCGACCATCCGCTGTAAACGCCCGACTTCTTCGTTGAAGGGCGTACCCAGTTCCACCGACGGAATCGTCAGTGTAACCACCTTGGTAGCCTTCCCTAATCGGCAAATCGCTGAGAATTGCTCGAAATACTCGGGTCCAGTTGCTTCGATATGCACATCATAGCTACAGACCTCAAGCCGGTGACTGCGTTGAGCCAAAAACACCGCTTTATCAAACTCAGCGTCGATGCGACTGGGTGACAGCGACGAACCGTTCTCGCGCAGCGAGATTTCGATATGCGAAAACTCCAAATCGGCCAGCCAATCGGCCACATCTTGCAAAGGCTGATCGGGCCAACAATCCGTTGATGCTGCTATATACACTTGCCCACAACTCCTGGGGATCCAATTATCTACCGGCGGGATACAAGCCAGAGCACCGCCACACCGTAGCTCACAGAGTATCTCGCCATAGCCATTCTGGCAACATCCATTCGACCAGCGCTCCGGTGATAGCGTTGGGGGCAACCCTGAGGCGGATGATGGAAAGTCCATTTTGGCTGCGCCAGCAGGTGTGGACCAGGCACGACTTCAGCACCAGCTATGTAACGCTGGCGATTCCCGAACAGTGCGTTTTCTAGAGTACGCCATTGCCTCTCATTACCGACGCAGCAAAACAAACTTCAAGGTTTTGAGGATGATCCGCAAATCCGTTTGCAGAGACCTATTTTGCACATATTCCAAGTCCATGCGCATCCACTGATCGAAGGATACTAATTCTCGACCACGGGCCTGCCACGTGCAGGTGATACCGGGAGTCACATCCAGGCGACGACGTTGCCACCATTGACAAGCATCGCTTTCATTGCACGGCAGTGGACGCGGGCCGACCAATGACATCTCGCCCCGCAACACATTCAGAAGTTGTGGCAGTTCGTCGAGAGATGATTTTCGCAAAAACCGACCAAACCGCGTAGCCCGCGGATCGCTGCTTATCTTGAAAGCGGGTCCGTCCTGCTCATTGAGACTCATAAGATCGAATTGCTGCAATTCAGCCTGATTTACCATACTGCGAAACTTGAAGATCACAAAGGGAACGCCACCAAGGCCTGACCGCAACTGGCAAAAGAAGACTGGCCCTGAAGAAGTACAGCGCACTAAGATCGCCACAATCAAGAACACTGGTGACAGTAGCAACAAGCCGATGGACGCAGCAATCACATCAACAGCCCGCTTCTGCCAAGGAAGTGGTATCGAAAACACAGGCTGCATGGACTTATGACCAAGACGATCTGAATGCAGATGTCCTGATGGATTGTCGAGCACAAGCGGAATCGGATAGGTATACAAATCAAATCTGCATTTACCAGAACCGATGCCAAGCTCGACTACTTCAAGCAAATCATCGATGCTTTTCCAATTTGGGCGGTCGATGGCAATGCCTATTTGATTTGGGTTCAACAATCCCACCGGTCCGCGCACTTCAAACTTCGCTAGAACTTCAGACAACACTTCCCAAAATGCCTCAATCCCTTCCGCTTTTGGAAATGTGCAAACAAGCATTGAAAACGGTGTCTCATGTTCATCGGCACGAATTCGACAGTATTCCAATTCCGCCCTCATCGCGTCTGCTGGTAGCAGCTTAGCGGGCTTTGTTGTCAGCCGAACTCCGCCGGCCGACTCCTTAGCACTGAGTCCCGTTTCGCCAGAATCCGCAGAAATCGCCGCTGATTCGCGAAAATCTACTCGCTTCGTAGTCATCTTCAATTCGCAGAAAACTCAATGGTGTATTGCTCTTGGATGGCTCAGCCGTCAACAATCCACACAACTTCACAGTTTGTTTTTGTATGCCTTAATGCTGACGTGGTCCCAAAATACGGTTGGTAAGTCCTTGACGTGTTCCAAGAATTGACAATTGTCAAGGAAATGAGAGTATTTGTGAAGCGGTGCATAGACCAGATCAATTTCGCGGGGGTGCTGTTGCAGCGAGCGCTCGATCCGCGCTAAGACTTGATCCATCATTTTTTGTTCGACGAACGGATTGTACATCAAAATTTTGGTCACATCATTAGGCAATTCATAGTCTTCCGCATTGGTCTCGACGATCTCTACCGGACAGCGAAATTTTCCTTTGCGCTGGGCGCTGGCCACATGCTTGCGACATAGATCAAGACACACTTCATTATTCTCGACCCCGATCACGCGTTTGAATGGGCGATGAGCCGCAGCTATGATGGGACGACCCAAACCACATCCGTAATCAATAAAGACATCCTTGGCTGGATTGGGATCCATGTAATCCAAAATCAAATCTAGGCAGTTGTAATCAATGGGGTCGTAGTATTGCCCACCGTTCTTGCCCCAGACATTGATCCCATACGCATGCTCCAACGTATCAATCCCTAGCTTGCGTTCACGCCGTCGGAATTTTAGTTGATACAGACTCCAATGCACAAACGTTCCGAGACCTTGCTCGCGAATTCGCTTGGTCATCCGCGAAGGTTGTTGTCGTAATTTCTCGATGGTGAATTTTAGGCTCATCTTGCAATACCTTGTTCAACTGTTTGCGTTTGAAGGGACTTTCAATTCAACTAGCTACCGTCAGGCTAACCTTAGCAGCCTCAAACGCCTCAGCAAATCCTGACGCAGCATTGCATTCGATGGCACGAATGCGCATCAGCGATTCAAACGTTTCCGGTCGATACCAACTTTTGGCGTGTTGCGACTCGAAGTGCGTCATCAATCGCTTAATTTTAATCCGAGCCACATCCTCTGTTAGCGGAAAAAATAGGTTGGGTCTCCCCAAGTCTCCATCATACTTAGGAATTTCGTATTCCCAAATTAGGTGATCTCGAAATGCATTCCAGGTTAGTTCTGCCAGCAGTCTATGATCTTGATGCAAATCTGCACGACGCGTCGTCAAAATCAGGTCTGGGCGCAATTCACTGGCTAAACGGTGCAGCGCTTGCTTAAGCTCTCGACTCTCGCAAGGAAAAAAAGAATCTGAAAATGTCTGACAAATTAGCCTACATTGCGTTCGATTCTGGCACCAGGTCGCAAAACTTGCTTCGGCCTCTCGTTTCCGCGTTTCGTTAGCGGACATCACTACCCAATCCATTTGTATCTTGGGATTCGCAGCTAACAGATTCAATAGTAATCCGCCACAACCGATTTCGATATCATCGGGATGGGCGCCCAGGCATAAAACATGCTTAATATTCGATAGAGTTAGTGAATGCATAGTGGACTAGTGCGGCATCTGTTGGCTGTTCGTTTCACACGGGTCTGCACGATGAAGGGCACCATTGGCACGCCACAATTCCCATGGCGTGTTGCCGGCGGCATGCATGTCATCCAGCATTTGCTTCTCCTTGAAGGTATCCATGCAGCCAAAGAAACCTTCATGTGGCATCGTGAACAGTTTTCCTTTGGCAATCAGCCGGTCAAACGGATCAAGGATCAACTCCTCGCCTGGGCGCATATACGAAAAAATCTCTTGGTCTAACACAAAGAAACCTGCGTTGATTCGTGTGTTGGTGTCCGAGATCGCTTCGATGCGAGTCACCAGACCATCTTCTTGCGAACTCACGCAATGAAAGGTTTGGGTTGGTCGCACGGTCATGAAAGACGCGATGGCTTCATTCCGCTGATGGAAGTCAATCAGAGCGTTTAGATCTAGATCGCTGAGACCATCTGCGTAGTTGGCCAGAAAGGTCTTTTCGCCTGCCAAATGCGATTGCACAGCCTTGAGACGTTCGCCAATATTGGCTCGCATACCGGTATCTACAAAAGTAATATTCCAATTTTGGATATCGCTGTTAAGCAACACGACCGAACTGCCACCCTTCGACAATACAAAATCATTGGCCAGACACTCGTTGTAGTTTAAGAAATAATCTTTGATGGCTTCACTCTTCCAACCTAAGCACAGAATAAAATCATGGTGACCAAAATGTGCATAGTATTTCATAATATGCCAGAGAATGGGTCGATGACCCACTCCCACCAATGGCTTGGGAATGGCCTCGGAGTACTCTCTGAGTCTCATGCCAAATCCGCCACAAAACAGTACTACCTTCATGTCAAGGCACCTCCGTAGCTGGTGCATCCTGCTGCAAATGATTTGCCTTGGAAAACAGCCAGTAACCAAACAAATGAATGCTGCCTGAGGTTAAGCTGCCAGCCGCCAAGGACCAGGCAGCACCCGTCAATTCCCACTGCTGTACCATCAATGGCAGTGTTAAGACGGAGACCAACGAGCCCGTGAGTGTGCCCAGTAAAATGACTCGTGGGTACAGGATTGCGGAGAGACCGCTACTTCCAGAAACTGTCATACTGAACCCCAAGGCCGTGACGCCGGTAATGGCTACCAAGTGCCCGTGGCCTTTGTAGTCAGGACCAAACGTTAACACCAGCACCCACTCACCTAGCAGGTAGAGCATCAGTGCGAAGAAAATCATGCAGCCATTAGATAGTAGAGAGACTTTCAGCAGCAATCGGTTCATTCCTTGGACACCGGCAGTCACATAGGTGCGCACCGAAGCCGGTCCCAGCCAGTTTGCCAGTCCTATCAAGAGTGGATTGGAAAGTAACACCAGCGTCTGGCACGCCATCAGAATCCCCGTTTTCTCGGCACCATAGTAGAACGTTAGAATCCAAGGTACTGCATAGGACTGCACCAGTCCGACGATTTGTCCTGCAAAAAACCAGCGTCCGAACCGCCAGTTCTTGACTAAGTCTGATCCCAATCGGCGTCGTAGTACCCGATACCGAGAACGTAGCTGCCACAAACGTGTCATACCAACCACCGACGAGCAGATGGCAATCAGGATTAACGCCCGCACGAGGGTCAAGTGCCCCAGCAATCCCATGATGACCAATGAGGACAGTTGCAAAAACGCCAGACAGCTATCAAGGATTGCCACTGAACGCATATCCATCATCGCAAAGGCTTGGCGACGAACAAACTCCCACAGCAAAATGCCTGGCATGGTGGCTGCCAGTGTCAGAACGACCCAGCATAATTTGGGGCTCAGCGAATTGAGCCACATAGTCATCACCGACAGCAAAGCCACGGTGATAACCAGCACTGCCAACAAGATTAGCTGAATTAACGCGCTGCCGGTGTAAACCCGCTGGCGAGTTGCTTTCATGGATTGGCAAAAGACTTGATAGGGCTTGGCAATTAAAGATTCATGGGATAAGGAAACAAACAGGATGGCTGAGAAGGCCAAGACATAGATGCCCAATTCCTCCGGGCCGCAAAACCGCCCGATCATCATCGTTGTCGCAAACCTCAAGCCGCTGACAATCATCTGATCCAAGAGAGCCCAACTGGCCGGCGAGTACCACAAGCGGTCGAATATCTGATGGCCCTGGGCAACTAGGCGTTGCAGCCCAGTATTCGAATTGGGCGCAGCAGTATCAGCGAAACTGGAATCAGGCGACATGAATCTCGCTCCTTAATCCCAGCGCAGATGCCTGATCGCGTATCTCTTGTTCATAGAGTGCATTGGAGACGATGATCACATCGGGCTGATAGTCTATTAAGTCCTCTGGCGCTACAATTTTTTGGGCGCTGCCGGGAACAAACTTGCCTTGTTTGGCGGGATTGATCTCTGCCACGACTTCAATGGCTGACGCGCATGGGCAACAATTCAAGAAAGTCACTCCTTTGCCGCCTGTACCCCAAAACACAACGGCCTTACCTTGTCGGCGGTAGTCCTGAAATCGCTCGCTCCAAATTTCACAACGCTGCCGAAAATAACAGGCGAACTGGGATATCTCTGGTGGCAGATTGTTGATGACGCCTGAGTCTTGATAATCGCTTATGACCGTTGGTCGAAGGTTGCTCTGACCGTATACTGGCGCAGCAACCGAAGCGGGTAGGCAATCAAGGTACAAGTATTGATCTTCACCATAGCACCCCCCACCCTCAAGCACCTGAAACCCTGAAGACGTGAATAACCGGCGGAAGGAGCTTTCCGAGAAGTAACTGCATTGCTCGTAGTGGATACTCCAGATCTCCTGACGTTGAAAGGCCCTAAACGCGTTGAAAATCTCAAAATAAATGCCTATGTTACGCGAACCAACCATACTTCGTAAATCTTGAACCAGCACTTGTGGTTGGGCAATATGTTCAAGCACCGACAAGCAACAAACAAAATCTGGCAGCCACTCTTCGAATCTCGAATGGAGTCGTCGGTCGAACCGAGCCTGGATTAATTCCAACTGGACACCGTTTTGTTCATAGCAACCAGGCCGGCCGATGGTTGGATCAATGCCAATCCCTTTGTTTCCGCCCAACTGACACAACAGTTCCAGAAACCAGGCGCTACCGGCACCAATTTCGACGATCGTCTTCCCGCTCAATTGATACTTGTCGCGGAGCCGCTCAGCGACGGACTGCATGAAGTTTCGGAAACCCGGCGAATGATGCAGTGCAACCTCATAGCCCGGCTGATAATCGACTAAGTCTGAACGGAAGGCTTGATTGAAGACGTGACCGCACCCCTGGCAATAAGCCAGTTCAATGCTTCCGCGCGGGGTCCGTTTAGCTGAAGCAGCATCATCATAAAAATTGCCGACATGCACGGGCAATTCAGGCAGGTCGAAAAACGGCGTCGTGTCCGAAGAACCGCAGGCATTGCAGGCTACGATTTGAGCTGCCGGAGCCTGCGTAAGGGAGCTGGAGCTAGTCAAGTTCATGGTTGCCGCAGTTCTGGTTGATTGTGCGGCAGCGAATGGAATTTCTTAGGCTGTTTGCCTGCTGCGGCTGGAATGTGAGAAGTACCCCGAATCGGTTCGTGATAAAGTTCCGAACGTACAAGCTGTGGCCATTTCGATACTTGTCCCATGTACCTACCGATGACGGACCAGCACAAGCAGCGCTCGAGGCCACTCATAGGTACGTTTTGCACCGATCTCAAGTGTCCTTTCAACAACGCCAATCGAGTTCCAGCGAAGTGTTTCTTCTTGCGCTGGGGTGCTATATAAGCCTCCTGCTGTTCCCGAGTGGCCATCTCGCCGGCCGCTTTCGAATGCACCCGTTGGTAACACAAGGTTTCCGGAACTTGGCGATATTTGCCCCAGAGGGCCAATTCGCCCAATAGTACCTTTTCGGCACCATAGCAGCCCGGCATCGGAAGCGCTTTGTCCAAGACCGCTTTGCGAA
This sequence comes from Pirellulaceae bacterium, assembly GCA_019636385.1. Taxonomy (NCBI): domain Bacteria; kingdom Pseudomonadati; phylum Planctomycetota; class Planctomycetia; order Pirellulales; family Pirellulaceae; species Pirellulaceae bacterium. The sequence continues at coordinate 497,615 of JAHBXT010000003.1, forward strand.
TTAAGCCAAAGACATCAAAGCACCACGATGTGCCTAGCAACACTCCCTGAAATCGCTGGTGCCGGGCCTGAGAATCATGGTGAATTCGCGGATGTCCGGCTTGCCGCGAGTGAGCTAACCCATCGGCCGCATCATCCCCTGCATCCAAAATCGTGCCATACTGGTCGATTTTTCCGAACGCCGAATGCACCCAGGCGGAATCTGGGTCTGATTCGATCAATTCCAGAGCAGCTTCCAGGAAAGTTGGCTGGCACATATCGTCCGCCGCAACCCACTTATAATATTGGCCACCAGCCAAACCGATCAGGCGATTAAAATTGGCAACTGCTCCCAGGTTGGCCTCCAGGCGTTGATAGCGGATTCGATCATCGCCATTGGCATATTCTTGGCAGATCTCGCCGGTTTCATCGGTCGAGGCATTATCTGAAATGATTAGTTCGAAATCGCCATAGGTCTGTCCCAGCAGCGACTCCAGCGTTTCGCGCAAGAACGCGGCGCCGTTGTAGATGGGCATTCCCAAACTGATTTTTGGTCTTCTGGGGGACATGTTCAACAATCGACTTGTTTGGCGACGCCGGTTGCACTACCACTTCACTAGCTGGCAGCGATTAAGTCCGCCTGACGCAATCGGTCGATTTCCTGTGCAGCACTTCCGGATTTCATTAAGCGAGCGATATATTCATCTCGAATCCAAGCACATGTTCGCCGCATACCATGTACCAAGCTGGTACTCGGCTCCCAGTCAAACAGCGACTTGATCAGCGTGTTGTCGCTGTTGCGCCCATTGACACCTTTAGGGGCATCGAGCTGATAGTGGCGTTTCAGTCGGATACCAAAGAACCCCTCGACGATATCGACTAGTTGATTGATGGAAACCATTTCGCTTGAGCCTAGATTGAGCGGCTCGTGGAAATCGCTCCCCATGAGTAGGTCGATTCCGTGAATGCAGTCGTCAATGTAGGTAAAACTGCGTGTTTGTCGGCCATCGCCCCAAATCTTGATTTCATGCCGACCATTGGCGACTGCTTCGATGACTTTTCGGCAGATAGCAGCTGGAGCTTTCTCGCGTCCACCGTCCCAGGTTCCGTGGGCTCCATAGACATTATGAAATCGGGCAACCCAAGTCTGGATGCCAAAGTCCTCTTGAAAATGTCGGCACATTCGTTCTGAAAATAGCTTTTCCCAACCATAGCCATCTTCCGGCATCGCGGGATAGGCATCTCCTTCTTTCAATGGTGCTAAATCGTATTGCACCTGCTTGTCGGCGTTGTACACACAGGCAGAGCTGGCATAGAAGAATCTTTTGGCACCGGCTGCAGTAGCGGCCTGCAACAAATGCGTGTTAATCAACACCGACAACATGCACAAGGCTTTGTTATTCTCAATAAACCCCATGCCCCCCATGTCAGCGGCAAGGTTGTAGACGTCTGACACGCCTGCGCAAGCTCGCTCACAATCGGACTTGTTTCGCAAATCAGCCGCGATGTTTTCCACATCTGGAAACACCTGATACCACTCCTCCAGTGGTTTGATGTCCACAGAGCGGACCTCGACATGGGGCCGCTGTCGTAGACTGGCTACCAAGTGGCCTCCAATAAAACCGCCTCCACCGGCTACCAAGATGACTTTATTATTCATGGCTGCGAATTCTCGATTCGATTCAGAAGTAATATTTATATGGACTTATCCTAATCAGCTGCTCCCCGCGTTCGCAGCATTTGCAACAACAAGAGATACAAAAATCTACTGTTCGTGTGCAGGTAACGCCGCCAAAGTCGTTGCGGCTCTTGATACAATCGAAACAACCATTCCAAGCCATTCCGCTGCATCCACGAGGGGGCCATGGGCTGTACCCCGGCGTGAAAATTAAAGGCCGCACCAACGCAAATTTGAACAGCGTCGATCTGGTGGCGATGTGCAAACGCAAATTCATCTTGCTTCGGACAGCCTAAACCAATCAACACGATTCCGGCACCGCTGGCAGCAATGCGCTCTATGACAGCTTGGTCCTCCGCTGCCGTTAACGGTCGAAATGGCGGAGCTTCGCCAGCCAGCACAAGATCGGGAAATCTTCGTAACAATTCACGATTCAGTCTTTCGAGGACGTCAGGGGTGCCACCGTACAGGTAGACACCTACCTTTTCTTTGGCTGCCGCTTCACAAACTCGGAGGGTCAATTCAGGTCCGTAAACTCGATCCTTAAGTTTTATGCCGTGCAACCAACGCAAAGCCCAGCGAACTGGTTGGCCGTCTGGGGTAACAGCCTCGAATGAGTTCACTTTGTGGCAAAGCTCAGGAGCATCTGAGGCCGTCACAATTGCATGAACGGCATGACAACTGACAATCGCCGACTGATGCAGTGCAGCCGCTTGTAGAATCGTCTGGGTTAGTTCAAGGTAGTTGGTAGCACTCACTTGAACATTCAGTACCCGAAACTTCGTCGGCCACAAAACCTGACGTTGTTGAAGTTGGTGGGCAGATTGTGAAGGCAACTTGGTCGACGTCGGTGATCCGACGGCTATGGGAGTAAGAGAATTCATGCTGTGTATCAGGAAGAAATCTGCTTGCGCATTAAATGCGCTTCAATCGCGTCATTATAAATTGCAATCAGTTGAACGCAATTCTTTTCTGCCGTGTATTTGTTTAGGTATTCCTGTCGCACTCTTAGTCGCCGGCCAGTTTCTGATAATGTCGAATCGGCGAACATTTCCACAGCCTTAAGGGCCAAATCGTCCGCATCGCCAGGGCGAAAGAAGCGACCGGTTTCATTTTCCAGTATCAACTCAGACATCGCTCCCATTCGTGAAGCTAATACGGGCGTGCCCACTGCAAACGATTCAATCACCGTGCGACCAAATGGCTCATGCCAGATGGAAGGCATGATCGAAAACGTAGCGCTGCCGAGTTGGCGACAGACTTGCTCCAGAGGCAATCGGCCCTGCCACTGGATTCGTGAATCGCTGGCCGCAGCCCGGGTCACGGCATCAGCTAAGGGGCCATCGCCGACGATCACCAAGCGACGATTGCCAGGAACCTTCTTCCATGCATCCAGTAGTGTTAGTAAGCCTTTTTCAACCGACAATCGACCGACGAAAATGGCGTAGTCTCCCGCGCCATCGCCTGCGCCAGGATCAGGCCGGAGAAAATTGGGTTTGACTGCGATCTTCTCTGCGGGAAAGCCTGCCTCAACGTACTTTTGGCAAGTCACATGTGAGGGCACTATGAATCGATCGACAAACCGATCCCACGTACGACGCCACCGATGGTAGCTCAACATTCCGGCCACGACAGAGGTCGCCATGCGATCTTCACGGTAACATCCGTGCACTATGGCTGGCCAAGCAAATCGCTTGCCGATACATAGTTGGCAAGGCTGATGATTTCTCAGAAGCTGGGCATTAGGGCAAATCAAACGATAGTTTTGTAAAACCTGAACCATCGCGCAACCCATGGAAACTGCTACCTGGCATACCGCTGGTGAAATGAGCGGAAAGAAATTGATGCAGTGCACGACATGGGGTCGAAACTGCCCAATCTTCTGTTGCAACTCCTTCTCGACTTCCGCGTTCCAAAAAGTCTTGCGAATTATGTCGGTCCGCTTCATACCATGGATCACATGGTTGTTCATCTCAAATTGTATGACGTCATGTCCTCGTTCGCGTAGCATCCATGCCTCGTCCTCGAAGACTTGGTCCTCGCCACCGCGTTGCTGATAGTAGTTGTGACACACTAACACTCTCATAATGACGGCAGGACCTCCTGCCTGGTCCACGAAGCTGAGGAGCGACTTTTCAATTCAGTTGGTCCACTAGCTGTTTTCGATTCCAATTTTAGATTTCCGCAAAGCCTGGCAATCAGCGTCCCGTGCACAAAAAAGAAGACGACTGACTCAGGCTGAACAGGCCCCAGAAACGATTCGTTCAGCATGCCCCACAACAAGTACCAGAACAGCAGAATAAAGAACCAGCTGTCGATTCTCTGCCAAGTCCGATTGAAACAGGCTCTGAGGCATAAAGCGGTGATTGGGGCAAGCATAGCCAGCAGAAATAAGGCCAGCCCAATCATTCCCGTACTGACCATGGCCTGAAGCCAAAGATTGTGGGCTGTCCAGTTGACTCCCGTCAATTCGTCGTAAAGGTACCAGACTTCGAGTTCGCCGGTTTGGGAACTCAAAAAATATCCATGACCAATCCACGGAGACGTCAAAAACGAGGTCCACATCGCGGCCCACATTTGCTGACGGCCTGAAAACGAGCTAATCTCATCAGCCGATTGGTTACGATTTACGGTTTGTAGCGTATCGCTGATGCTAGAAAAATTGGGGTCAGATATTAGGAAAACGCTCCCGACCACCGCCGCCAAAACCAAGGCGATCCCAAGGGATCTGCGGCTGCCATACAGAAGCCATAGGCTGGGAACCATACAGACTGTAATGGCCATCGACAAGCGATTGGCTGAAAAGAGTGCCACGGACACAAACAGCAGGCATCCGGGAACCATCAGATACCGAATCCAGCGCCAGTTCCAAAGTGCGCCACAACCCAACAGTAACACCAGCCCCAACGAGGCTGTAGAACCCGAGTTGGTGGAGTGTCCTAATCCCATGCCGTTACGCGTCATGTGATGCGAGGACGGAATCAGAATTCCAGTCACCAACAGAAACAGGCACAAGGCCATCAAATTCAGCGTGATGAATCGAATTGCATCGGACACATCACGTTCCCGTCGCAAGACAATCGACACTGCCAGCGACACAAGAATTAACGTCAGCAAACTGATGACTTGGCCGAATGATTCGTCCGGCCGAGCGGACCACAAGACTGAGACCATGCCCCAGCCTGCAAATCCGAAGAATGGCACATGCCACAACAGTTGCGGTTTCAAACGGTTGCGAGTCACGTAGGTCAGCAGCAGGAATCCAAGCCCACCTAGCACTGAGAAGCGGATCAGAATCTTGATTTTTGAAACAATCGATTGCAGACCTTCCATACCATCCGGCGCGCGAAACGCACTGATCAACAGCAGGCTGATAGAAACGCCGAGTGCCAGCTTTAGATGTTCATAGAGCTGCGAAGTACGGACGGGCGAAGAAGGCATGGAGAATCGTCAAATTGAGGTGCCAGAAACGTCGTGGTCGGCAATGCAAACAGCCATTGTTCCGTCGCAGCATGCGGCCCTCACCGGACTGTCATTGTCGTGTTAACGATAGCTGTCGAGCCAATTTGGACGACGTTCGTAATTATAGACGGACGCATTGGCCCCGCAAACTTCGGCCTTGCAATACCATGGCAAATTGATGCTCGCCAGCTGACGCAACGGCACTGCTACTGGGCAAAGTCCGGGTTGTGACGATTCTGATGACTGTTCGCTCGCCTGGACATGGAATCATACATGGACTTGTAGGCGACCTTGTAAATCAGATTTCGCCGGAACATAATGTCCAGAACCCTGTCCAGGTATGCCTGGAAGTACGTCTCGTCTCTGCTTGGAATGGCTTTACGGCTGCCTGATGAAGTCCAAGTTTGACCACTTAATATCATTTGGGTCAACTATGCAACACCGAAAATCAGCACACAGCCACACCCAACCGAAGGATCGCAGTCCAGTGAACTTGGCAGCCTCAAATGTTGCTGAACGTCCGAAACGAAACTGGAAACTCAGCATTGCACTCTTCTGTTTACTGGCCGGGTTAGGTACTGCTGTAGTACTGCTGCAGAATAATGTATATCGCTCAGAAGCATCTGTCTTCGTGAAACTCGGGCGAGAGAGCGTGGCACTGGACCCGACAGTAACCACGACTTCCACGGTTGCCCTCAACGAAACACGGGAAACAGAAGTCACGTCGATGATGGAAGTGTTGCGCAGCCGCGCTATAGCTGAACGGGTCGTCGATGAGTTTGGTCCGGAGAATATTCTGTCTGGCTTCGTGCCCAATTCGGAAAACGAGCAGGAATCGCAGCTTAAGCAAATGATTGGTTCCGCTATCGATTCCCTTCGCCGTTTTAATGACGGTCGTGATGTCTCACTTCGTGAACGTGCGACACGTCGCTTGATCAAGAATCTCAGCGTGACCATCCCCAAAAAGTCTACGGTGTTGGTACTGCAGTACGATACCAGGTCTCCCGCCATGGCACAAAAAGTCTTGGCCAGAATCCTAGAAATCTTCCAGGAGGAGCACGCTCGGATCAATCGTGTAGTAGGAACTCACGAGTTTTTGATGGGACAGCGTGAAGTTTTGGATCAGCGATTGAAGGCGGCACAACAAGCTCTAAGAAGCGAAAAGAATAAATTGCAATTAGTTAGTATCGAAGGGGCACGTGCTAAGTTGCAAGATGAATATGCGTTGATTTCCAAGCAACTCATTGAAGCCAATACGAATCTAGTTGCCACCCAAGCGAAAATCGCCAGTTTGCAAGGAGAGATGTCGGTACTTCCCGACCGACTCCCTGCAGCCAATGTATCAGGTCTGCCCAACGAAGCTACAGATCGAATGCGCGAGCAGCTTTATCAGTTGGAAATTCGCGAACGGGAACTTCTGGCGAAATATACTGAGGATCATCCAGCGGTCGTACAGGTCAGAAAACTAGTTGCTGAGGCAGAATCGGTTTATCAGGCCCAAGGTCAGCAACGAGAGCAGATAACCACCTCGATTCACCCGTCGAAGCAGAATTTGGAATTGCTGTATTTGACTGAAAAGTCAATGGCTCAATCCCTGGTTAGCCGGATTGATGAACTCAAACGTCAGATTCAAACCACGCAGAGCGACATGGCTCTGCTGAATGAGGGTGAAATTCGCATCTCTGCTCTTCAGAGGGAAGTTGAAATGGCTGAAGGCAGCCTTCGCAATTACACGGATCGTTTGGAGCAGGCACGTTTGGACCAGGAATTACGTTCTCAGAACATCTCTAACTTAAACGTAGTCCAACCAGCCAACTATATGGAGAAACCGGTCGGATTGCCGCGTCTTGTTCTGCTGCTGGCATTCTACGCACTGGCGATGATGGGCGGCATAGGCATCCTAATAATTCCTGACCTGCAACATTGGTTCGCTATGGCAGAAGCCTCCGCTGACATTGACGAAACAGAACCAATACTGGACGAACCCTACTTCCAGAGGGCTCGCGAATCTCGCTCTTCCGTTCTTGCACCCTTTGAAACTGAAGAACTGGAGCCCCTCTCCGAAAATAGCCAAGAATCCGAGTTTCAAGTGAAATGAGGACACTGTAATTCACTGGCTCTAGTCGCTCGTGAGACGTTCTCAGTAGCAAAATCACCGGTAGCACCTGCCTAACCCGCCCCACTTCTCTTCTGCTAATGCCGATCGATATTCAGTTGGAGTTGTGCGCACAGCCAGTTGTATTGAAATTGGGAACTCCGCAATATTGTCTGAACTAATTCTGAAGCACGATTCTCCCGATTCAGCGGCAATCACCAGTGTAGCTTGCGACTGCTTGGTTCGGGTTAAGACGCCCGCCGAGTTGACTTGCGATGAATGGCAAGTCTGGGAATCGTTACGCACTACGACCAAGTGGTTAGACTCACCGTTCTTCGCAGCTGATTTTGTCCGGGCTGTTGCCCATTTCAACCCAGCTGTGCGTATTGCCGTGCTGCGCGACCAAGAGTCGATTGTAGGGTTTTGGCCGTTTGAAGTTCAGCGGCGTTCTGGACGCCCCGTCGCTTCGCTAGTGACCGAACTGACAGGATTGATTTTTGATGCCAGTCGTCCCTTAAATCTGGGTGATGTATTGCCTGCTATGGGACTGCATCATTGGCGATTTGACTGTGTACCGGAAACACAATCTGCATTCTCGCCGTTCATCATACGGAACATGAGTTCGAGCTTCATCAGTTTACAAGATGGATATGACAGCTATCGCGAGTCGCTTCTCGCTCGAAACTGTCGGCAATTTGCAGAGAACGCGCGAAAATCCAGAAAGCTCGAGCGCGAACGAGGCCCTCTCAGTTGGGTTTGGCATCAAGCTGATTCAAAGCTGCTGGACGAATTGATACGCTGGAAGCGCATTCAGTATCGACGAACCGGAATGTTGGACGTGTTGGGAGTTCCTGCGGTTCGCGATCTGCTCCGTCATTTGCTGGAACAGGCCAGCGAGCGGTTTGGTGGGGTCATGGCAGCGTTGAGCGTCGCCGGGCAGCCGATTGCGATTCACTATGGGCTGCGCGATAATCGGGTAATGGCTAGTTGGTTTCATGCCTATGATCCAACCTACGCTGCATTTTCACCTGGTCGGATCGTCATGCATAAACTGATTGAAGATGCGACAGCCTACGGAATTGAACGCATCGATCTAGGCCAAGGCGACGAGCGGTATAAGGCAAGTCTCAGCAATGGTTCATTGACTGTGGGCGAAGGCATCGTTTGCCAAAAGAAATTGGACCAGATGTTGTTGTCCGCATGGATTCGAGCGCGAGAAGTCGCCTCATCGAACTCGTATTTCCGCATGCCTTTGAAATGGATTCGCAACATGCGCGGTCGGCAAAAAGGAGTAGCGCCATGATACGCGTAAGCCTGCGCACGACTGCTGGACAGACATCTGGGTTCGCATCTATGCATGCAACCTGGGCGGCTTGCTTTGTAAAGAACTCGGTTCGCGACTCAGTGCGTATTGCTAATCCAGCACACGGTTTCGCTGATGCTGCAACCGCTGGGCAGGTTCAAAAGTAAGAATGACTATGCGCGCCAGAATCTTTAGACCAAGCCAGCTAACTATGCGACAAACGGAACATTGGCGGCAACTGATGGATACTCAGTTGTGGCGATGTCATCCGCAAATGACCATAGAATGGAGTAGAATTGCCGAACGGATCGGTCGCCCTGTCGAAGCGGCCGAGTTTGAATGCCAGGGTTCCACAGGATGGTTTGTATATGAACGCTATGCTAACTTGGCATCGCCAATAAGTGGGCATTTTTCAGACTTCCAAGCAATCCTGGCTTCGGGCGTTTCTCCTGTGGATGTTCGCCAATTATTGGCAGCTTGCGGGCTTTCTGGATTTCGTTTTGATCATGTCCCTGTTGAAAACGGCTGGACCGAAGTGGAGCGGTTCTACCTTGATCAAAGCTACTGGGTGTGCCTAGATCAAGGCTATGCTTCTTATCTGTGCAGGCTGCAAAGCAGACACCGCCAGTGGTGTCAGCAATTGGAGAGAAAAAAAAGAAAGTTAGCACGAGAAGTCGGCAGTCTGCGTTTTGAATTGCATACGGAGAATCACGCTGTCTTGCAGGCTCTGATAGAGTGGAAACAACAACAAATTCTGGCGGCTGGCTGGAAAAATGTGTTTCACTCACCATGGGCTCGGGATTTGCTGAAAGAGACGGTTCGCGAGCAGACGCCGAATTTTGCTGGATGGCTATCTGCCTTGTACGCCGGAAGTCAATTGGTTGCCGTTCATCTCGGTCAACGCAGCGGGCAGGTCTTGAACGCCTGGATTCCCACGCACCATCCGGAGTTTTCCTCTTATTCCCCTGGGGCATTGTTGCATTTGGAATTACTGCGATGTAGCTCGGAGCGGGGAATCACTCATATCAACCTGGGACGTGGCGAGAATCCGCTAAAAGTAAAACTGGCAAATTCGACCTCTCAAATGGCTATTGGAGCGATATTTCGAAACCAATGGCGGCAACGAATGGCACGCACACTGTTCCACACAAAAAAGTGGCTTGTGGGGGTCTATAAGCGCCCCAAGTCGGTTCAAGGGGATCGTCAGCGTCACAAAGCAGAGGTTAAATGCAATCTCACTTAACGTGCAGGCCCCTGATGTGCCATGCTGCCATGATGGGTTGTCAATTTTCGGTCGGTGGTAGCATGGTTGATTATCCTTGAATGTTGGCTCGCTCAGGTCCTCTGGACCGCCGTTGACCGATGCCTCACACCCGCTTGACTCAAACAATACTATCCAACCGGAAAACGGCTAATGACTGTCCGCAGGTCCCTGGTTGAAAAACTGTGCGCTGCTCCACAGAAGTGGATGGTTCGTCTGCGACAGCGCGGATTGGGCGATGCTTGTGGCTGGGTCTGGTATCAGTTTCAATGGCGTTATCGCGAATGGCGCTTGGGGGCAAATACCAGCGAATTCGCGCATGGCATCGTTGTGGAAACGGAAGGGGAACAACTTGGCTACGAGCCTATCGACTATCGCTGCTTCGATCAGATCATGGATTATTTGCAGCCCATTACCAGAGCCGACGGATTTCTCGACTATGGTTGCGGCATGGGCCGGGCCGTCATTTTGGCTGGTATGCAACCCTACGGAACTGTAATGGGAATCGAGTTCAGTCAGAGTCTAGCGCGAGTGGGAAACGAGATGTTGCGGCGCCTGAGATCTCAGGGGAGGTTTCGCGCTGAGCAGGTAGAGATCATTGAGCAGGATGCGACTCAATTCGAAGTACCGGCTGACATCAATCACATTTTTTTGTTCAATTCCTTCACCGGTACGGTGCTGTGGCAAACCCTGGAGCAAATCAAACGCTCACTAGAGAAGTTTCCGCGAACGTTGAAATTGATATATCTGCAACCGCTTGAAGATGAAAACCCAATGACTCAAGTTCCCTGGTTACGTCTGGAGGCTGACTTGCCGACAGGCTATTGGACCCACATTCGGAGTTTAGTTTATACTGCTGAAATACCAGCTTCGGAGAGCCAGCCATGAGACCGGTGTTGAACGGAATTTTTAAGGGTAAGTCGGTATTGGTCACTGGTCATACCGGATTCAAAGGTTCCTGGTTGTGCCTGTGGTTGGCTCGTCTGGGAGCCAAGGTAACCGGCCTCGCCTGGGAACCACCGACGGATCCGAACCACTTCACGCAAAGCCGCATTGCGGACGTGTTGGAACATCATTACATCGAAGATGTGCGCAACACAGATGCCGTGCTGCGGGCCATCAGCAGTTGTCAACCTGACCTGATTCTGCATTTGGCTGCCCAATCCATTGTACGTCAGGGCTATCGCGAACCGTTGGAAACGTTCTCGACCAACGTGATGGGAACTGCTAGTGTTCTGGAAGCCATTCGGCTGAGGAATGAACCTTGCAGTGCTGTGTTGGTAACCAGCGACAAGTGTTATGAGAATCGCGAGCAGACCTGGGGCTATCGAGAGATCGACGCAATGGGCGATCACGATCCGTATGGTGGCAGTAAAGGTGCCGCCGAACTGGTCATTCGTTCCTACCGCGACTCGTTTTTTCCAGTGGATAAGATTAGCCAACATGGAATCAAGATTTCCAGTGCCCGGGCTGGAAATGTGATCGGCGGAGGTGATTGGACGCCGGACGCGCTGATTGTGGATGTCGTCAAAGCACTCTCCGTGAACCAGCCAATTACGATTCGCAGTCCGGGGGCCTTTCGACCCTGGCAGCATGTGCTGCAAGCGTTAAGCGGATACCTGACACTGGCGGCAGAACTTATGTCCAGCGATGATCCGATGTACTGCAGTGGCTGGAATATAGGGCCGCTGCCGGGCAACGAGATTCCAGTTCGCGAAGTAGTCGATCTGTTCATTCAAGCCTGGGGGTCAGGCTCATGGATTGATGTTGGCGATCCTCACGCGCCCAGAGAGGCTGGTATTCTGCGGCTGTCGATCGACAAGGCGCTGTGGAACCTGGGCTGGAAGCCCGGCTGGGACGTTCGTGAAACCATTCGGCAGACCGCGCATTGGTATCGAACTCAACAACAACGCGGTACGGCTTCGATGCAAGAGACCAGTCTAAAACAGATTGAAGAATACGAATCGCTCCTGCGAAATCGTATGGCGCGTTAGTCTTCAACAGAGCAAGCCAGTTTGATTTGATCGGACGTAACTTGCTGTATCCTCACCCCATCCCACCATCATCCTTTTCGGATTTGTAACTGGATGCCATGAACTTCGAATATTCCAATCAGCTTCGTCGGCGCGCTCATCAGATAATTCCGGGGGGATGTCATACCTACGCCAAAGGCGACGATCAGTATCCGGAACTTTCTCCTGGATTTGTCGTTCGTGGATCGGGTTCGCATGTCTGGGATGTCGACGGCAACCAGTACATTGAGTACGGACAAGGCAATCGCTGCGTGGCCTTGGGGCACGCCTTTCCGGCAGTCTTGGATGCCGTCAAGCGTGAGTTGGCAAAGGGAGTCAACTTCACGCGGCCATCGGTGATCGAAGTGGAGGCTGCCGAAGCCATGTTGGATTTGATTCCAACCGCTGAAATGGTCAAGTTCTGCAAGGATGGCTCGGACGCCACTACCGCTGCCTTGAAGCTGGCACGTGCCTGGACAGGGCGCGATCTGGTGGCCTGCTGCCATGACCAACCCTTCTTTGCAACCAATGACTGGTTCATCGGTACGACCCCACTGGATGCTGGCATTCCACAATGCGTCAAAGATTTGACAGTAACATTTGGTTACAACGACATTCAGAGTGTTCATCGCCTGTTTGCCGAGCATCCCAACCGAATTGCCGGGCTAATTATGGAACCGGCCAAATACGACGAACCGCACAGCGATTTCCTGAATCAGGTTCGCGATTTGTGTCATCAGCAGGGCAGTTTATTCATCATTGACGAGATGATTACAGGCTTCCGCTGGCATCGCGCAGGCGGCCAGGCCGAATATGGGGTCGATCCCGATCTGTCATGCTGGGGCAAAGCACTTGGAAATGGCTTTTCGGTGTCTGCACTGACCGGTAAACGGAGATTTATGGAACTGGGTGGGATGCACCATGACCGCGAACGGGTTTTCCTGCTCTCGACGACACACGGAGCAGAAACGCATGGCTTGGCCGCGGCAATCGCGACCATTGAGTTTTATAAACGCGAACCGGTGATCGAGACGCTTTATGCTCGTGGGCGTCGATTGCAGGAAGAGGGCACACAAATCATCGCCAGTCATGGCTTGTCCGATCACATTCAGATCATCGGTCGGCCATGTTGCCTGGTGTTCTCAACACTGGACGCTGAACTTCAGCCTTCCCAGTTAATGCGTTCGCTGTTTCTGCAGGAGACGATCAAACGTGGCATCTTAATGACGACGCTGGTAGTCAGTTACACGCATTCCGAGGAAGACATTGATCGGACTCTGGACGCCATGAATGAGGCACTGGTGGTCTACCGGCAGGCATTAGAAAATGGACCGCAGAATTACTTAGTGGGCAAGCCTTCGCAGGTGGTTTATCGCCGCTTCAATCATCCTCAGCCCCACACGAAATGACGGTAGATTCAACGGGCAACTTGATGCTGGAAGTAGCTGATTCGCGGGTAGCAGGTCAGTCAATGCAGCAGTTTGCTGCGGAGCTGTTTCCTTTTCATCGAGCGATCACCGGTGCCGGCGTGCGTTCCACATTGACCGCAATTGCGCAACGCATCCCGCTGGAGGTGCGGCGGCTTCCGACAGGACTTCCGGTTCTGGATTGGGAAGTGCCCAGTGAATGGGAGCTTCGTGACGCCTATGTGCAGCATCCGGCCGGTCACAAAGTAATCCAGCTGGCCAAATCGAATCTGCATGTAGTCAGTTACAGTGTTGGCGTGGATGAACAGCTTTCCTGGCCAGAGTTGAAGCCATTCCTGTATACGCTACCAGAACATCCCGACTGGATTCCCTATCGGACGGCCCATTTCCAAACGCGATGGGGATTTTGTTTGAGTCATCGAGATTGGGAAAGTCTGGAGAGCGACCCACCAGCGGGTACGTTCCGCGCATTGATTGACGCGCAGCAAAAGCCAGGGCACCTTGAATGGGGCGAAGTATTTCTTGCAGGTCAGCGGTCCGAAGAGTTTCTGATCTCAACACATATCTGTCACCCTTCTTTGGCCAACGATAATCTATCCGGAATCGTGATCGCCACGGAATTGGCTCGACGCTTGGCCGCCCTGCCCCAATTGCCATTTTCGTTTCGATTTTTGTTCATACCGGCGACCATCGGAGCAATCGCCTGGCTCGATCAGAATCGTGAAAACGTTTCGCGCATCTGCGGTGGTTTGGTGCTTTCTAATCTGGGGGATTCAGGAGCCTTTACTTACAAATCCAGCCGTCAGCGAACGGCCTTGATTGACCAAACGGTCAACTTGGTCTTGAAACGCCTGACGGTTGGCGCACGGCTGCGAGATTTTGTACCCTGGGGGTATGATGAACGCCAGTTCTGCTCGCCGGGATTTGATCTTCCTATTGGACGGTTCACGCGATCGCCAGAAGGTGCGTATCCACAGTATCATACTTCTGCCGATGACCTAAACCTGATTCAGCCGGGCTACCTGAGTCAATCTTTGCAAGTGCTGTGTTGGATTATCTCCGAGTTCGCCAAGTCGTTCCCGCGGAAATCGGAAAACATACACGCAGCCCAGTCCGTGGCAGAATCATCTTCCAGTAGTGCAGGCAAATCAATTTCGGGCAGTGACGTCTATGTAAACCTGCATCCCTTTGGCGAGCCCAAATTAGATCGCTACGGACTGTATAAAGGCTACGGGCAGGTGCAGAACATGGCATTCCAGCAAGCTGTTTTATGGGCCTTGAATCTATCTGACGGCAAGCACACGTTTGACGATATTGTTGTTCGTAGCGGTCTTGATGCTCAGTTGCTTCGACGAGCCATTGAAAAACTAAGCGACTGCAATTTATTGACCAAAATCAATTGAACTCGCCAAGATGCTAAGCACAATTGAAAATCGACCGATCGGCTCCAGAGTACTACTGACCTGGAATCGAAAATCTGGTGTTCATGACCAGCTCGGCATCGCTCCCACGTTTCAATTCACCCAGCCTCCGGAACTCGAGCACAGCTCAGTCCCCTTTTGGTCCATTTCAGATCCAACGAGACTATGAACACAGCTAACTGCCTGCCTACCTCTTCGACCACGTCTTTAAAACCCATTCAGGGGTGCCGGTTTTGCGGCGAGCAACTGCGCGAAACTTGTGTTGATCTCGGAGTCTCACCATTGTGCGAAAGTTGGCTGGCGGCTTCTGATCTGAACAAGATGGAGCCTTTCTATCCACTGCATGTGTATGTCTGCCATAAGTGTTTCTTGGTGCAAGTCAACGAATACGTCAGCGGTGAGGAGATCTTCGGTGGCGAGTATGCCTATTTCTCATCGTATTCGGACTCTTGGTTGGCGCACGCCAAACGCTACGCCCATCAGGCCATCGACAGATGGAAATTAGGTAGCCACAGCCAAGTCGTGGAACTGGCCAGCAATGACGGCTACTTGCTACAGTACTTCGTCGAACAGGCCATTCCGGTGCTGGGGATCGAGCCAGCCGAAAACTGTGCGGCGGTTGCAATTGAAAAAGGCATCCGCACACTCTGCAAGTTTTTCGGCGTCAAAACGGCAACCGAGCTACGCGAGCAAGGCTGTCGCGCGGACTTGTTGATCGGCAATAACGTATTGGCACACGTGCCTGATCTCAACGACTTTGTAGGCGGAATCAAGGTTCTACTGGCCGACCGGGGAGTCAATACAATGGAATTTCCGCATCTGGTCACCACGATGGAAGGCAACCAATTCGATTCCATGTATCAGGAGCACTATTGCTATTTGTCGTTTCACACGATCGAAAAAGTCTTTGCAGCCCATGGACTAACGCTCTTCGATGTGGACGAAATTCCGACGCATGGCGGCTCACTACGTATTTATGCACGTCATGCTGAGGATGATTCAAAACCGGTTTCACAGCACGTGACAGACCTTCGTCGACGGGAATTGGAAATGGGCTATGGTGATCTGGCCGTTTATCGTGAGTTTGGTGAAAAGGTGATCCAAACCAAACACAAGCTGCTGGATCTGTTGATTCGATTGCGGCGGGAAGGAAAACAGGTTGCCGGTTATGGAGCTCCTGGAAAGGCGGCCACCCTCTTGAATTATTGCGGCATTCGCGAAGACCTGATTGCCTACACCGTTGATCGAAATCCTTACAAACACGGCAGATTCATGCCAGGTGTTCGAATTCCGGTATTCCCAACCGAAAAAATTCGGGAGACACGCCCCGATTACGTCGTCGTTCTGCCGTGGAATCTTAAAGACGAGATCATGCAGCAACTCAGCTATATTCGCGAGTGGGGCGGCAAATTCGTACTTCCCATTCCCGAAGCGGTGATACTCGATCCGTCGTAGAGATTGGTAGTTCGTACAGAATAGTTAGCGCAGGCCGCAAGTCTCCCAAAGCGTCAGTGGTCTGGTCTGCGCTTATTCTGCGAGCCATACCCGCCAGGGTCGTGAAGCTTTCCGATTTAGTAGCCTTGGCGAGCTGGTCAACATTTGGCGGGATGCGTAACATTTGCCTGAACAAGAGTGCGCGACTTTATATCTCCGCCGAGTGATTGAAAGGCAAAATGTGAATCGAATCGACCAATTTCTTGATGCGGCCAGCTTTGCGGTCGCGGGAGCTTCTACCGACAGGTCCAAATACGGCAATAAAGTCTTGTTGGCACTCCGGCGATGGAGTGATACAGTCTATCCGCTGAATCCTACAGCAGATCACGTAGAAGGCGTGCCGGCGTACGCTTCTTTGGCTGATCTACCAGAGGTGCCTGAGGCGTTGTCGATCATCACTCCGCCACAGGTTACACGGAAAGTGGTAGAAGATGCCATCGCTCTGGGCGTCCGGCAGATCTGGATGCAGCCAGGCGCAGAAGATGCCCAAGCCAGCCAAGCCGCCCGGACCGCCGGGCTAAACGTCATCGACGACGGCAGTTGCATCCTGGTTGCATTGGCTGCCAAGCGGTAATCGCCAGTGGACTCCGGTAAGTGCAAGTTTAACAGCACTAACTCAGCACGCCGGGCAGCAGTTCGGTGCTGTCTGCGAAGGAGTTGAGGGGACATCCAATTGCGTTGAGCATGGCGGTGTAAAGATTGGCCAGTGGTGTATCTGGGGCGTAGCTCACATGTCTGCCCGTGGCAATTCTTCCGCCTGCACGGCCAGCAACGACAATTGGCAGATTGCGTGGATTGTGGCTATTGCCATCGCGAAGCCCCGAGCCATATAGGATCATGCAGTTATCCAGCACTGTGCCCTCGCCTTCAGGCATCGACTGCAGCCGTTGCAGGAGATATGCATACTGGGCGACATGCCAGCGATTGATGATCTGATACTCGCGAAGTTTGGCTTCTTCGTTTTGATGGTGCGAGATATCGTGGTGGCCACCGGTGACGCCTTCCAGGAATGAAAAATTCCGCCCGCTAACGGCGTTACCAAACATGAAGGTTGCAATCCGCGTTGAGTCAGTTTGGAATGCCAACGCAATCATGTCCAGCATCAATCGCACATGGTCGATGTGTACTTCGGGCGGCTGTTCAGCTGGTCGCTGCGCAGGGTCCAACGGTGCCAGTGGTCGCCAGGGCTGACCTGCGTTGCGTTGAAAATTTTGCAAGCGTTGTTCGATGGATCGCACAGATTGCAAGTACTCGTCGATACGCTGTCGATCCCCGCTACCCAGTTGCTGCCGCAGGTGGTGGGCATCGCCCAAAACGCGATCCAGCAACAATTGATCGCGTTTGGCCGCCTGACTATTGGGTTGCGACGCTCGAAAAAGCCGCTCAAAGACCAAATGCGGATTAAGTTCGCGAGGCAGCGGGCTGGTCGGGCCACTCCATGCAATGTGTGATCCGTAGACGCGCGTGTAGCCCACGTTCGTATCGACTCCCGTTGTCACCGGGTCAATTCCCAGTTCCAAGGATGGAATGGGAGTCTGATGACCAACCGCCGCAGCGGCAACCTGATCCATAGAAACGCCATTACAACTTACGTCAATGCCAAGCGATTTAGAGATCGTGGTGCAGGTTAAGAAGCCCGATGTTTTCACGTAATGACCGTCACCAAACTTGCTGCCTTGATTCCACAAGTTAGTTAGTACCAGGAGTTGATCTTTGAATTCCTGGAGAGGCTCAAGCGTCGGAGACAGCTCAAACTCAGTACCTTCACCTATTGGGGTCCAGGTATCCTGCCGAACGCCGTTCGGGACATACAGTACCGCCATGCGAACTGGTGCGGTTGACGCACTTTCGGCTTCAGCGGCCATCGTTCGGCTGGGACCATGGGAGCCCTGCATCGCTTCTAGCCAGGGCAGCGCCAGAGAAACCCCTAAGCCACGCAATAAACATCGACGGGAAAGTTGTAAGCGTCCTGAAGCGAACTTCATGGCCGGTGATGGTGTCGGCCGAATTCTTCGTTTGCCTGTCATTGAAGTCTCGAAGCTAGAGGCCCAGAAAGTACATGCTAACCCAGATAGTACACGTCAAATGGTGTTTCTACGACTGTATCGTCACGCGACAAATAACCGATCCATCTACCGCGCTGAGGAACTGTTCATTTTATATCGAAACGGCAGGCTGGTGACGATTTCGAACACCAAAGTCTGCATTTTGTAGTCGTCAGCCTCCAGCCGCGCGACAATCGACTCGACCGTACAATGGTCGTGATCGGTCAGTTGACGTGACAAGGCGTATCCCAGCATTTTCGAAGTGAAATTGCGGGCGATCTGCTGCTTGCGTTCCATCAACACCTGTTTCAGCTGCACCGGCCCATCGAATTGTTGGCCGTCGGCTAGCTGTCCACGAGCGTCCACGGGGTCGTGATCGTCGATCTTGGTTCTCCATCGTCCAAGCACATCGTAGTTCTCCAAGCCAAACCCCAACGGGTCCATCATATTATGGCACCCGGCACAGGCGGGATCTGCCCGATGCCGTTCCAACCGCTCGCGCAAAGTCGTCGGCTTCTCGACTTCCCCTGCCGGTGATTCGAGCGGAGGCACGCCGGGAGGGGGCGGCGGCGGAGGCGTTCCCAAAAGCGATTCAAGGATCCACTTTCCACGCAACACCGGGCTGGTACGGTGTGGCAGCGAAGATATGGCCAGCACCGCGCCCATAGCCAACACGCCACCGCGCTTGTCATCTACCGTCAAGCTGACTCGCTTGGGCTGTTCGCGAAATTCGCCTGACACGCGATAGTGTCGAGCCAATTGCCGATTGACGTAGGTAAAGTCGGCATCGACTATTTCTAACAGCGATCGATTCTCGGACAGCAGCTCTTCCATGAACAGTATCGGCTCGTATTTCATCGCTCCGACCAGTTCGGAATCGAAACGACGGGCGATCGACGGATCAGGTTGGAACTCACGACCCAGTGCCCGAGTCCCCAGCCATTGCTCGACGAAATTGGAAACAAAGTCGCGCACTCGCGCGCCGGGACGAATGCCATCATCTCTCAGCGGACTGTGCAACATGCGAGAAACCTGTTGTCGCAATACTGTCGAATCATGCAACTGCCCCTGCTGTGCCAGTTGCAGCAATTCAGCGTCGGGCATGGTGCCCCATAGAAAATACGATAGCCGCGACGCCATTTCGTAGTCTGCCACCGGTTGCATTTGATCATCGTTGCACGGAGCTTCATTCAAGAAAAGGAACTTCGGCGAGACGAGCGCGGCCTCAAGGCAGTATTGAATAGCCGTCATGTAGTCGACCGAGTCGTTGATTGCGTCACGGAACAGTTGCAAATATTCGTCAACTTCAATGTCCGCCACCGGGCGGCGAAAGGCGCGTGGGAGAAAGCGTTGCAGCACCTCTCTGGCGGCTTCGTCAGCGGTTCGATCTGCTGTTGGAAAGGCAACCAGCAAGGCCTGGCGAGTTGGCGGATCTTTGACGGCGTAATCCAGAGCGACACGCGCGGCGGCAATGTACTTCTCTGCATGCGTCGCAGAAATGAAAAGCGTTTCTGCGGCGTTGTCAAATCCTTCGCCGCCAGCCCCCTCGTCAGGCAATAGCGCGCTGAAGTTGACAGGAATGCCTAGTAGATCACGGACAGAATTGGAGTACTCGAATCGGGACAGGCGACGCGAACGCGGTGGTCCGGGGTCAATTGGCCCTCCGCAGATACTGTCGGTCATCGTCTGTCGCAGCCATCGCACAAACTCCTTACGCTGTTGTGTGGACGGTTGCTGGCTGTCCACCGGAGGCATCAAGCTATCGTGGACGCGGTGAGCCACCTTTTTCCAGGTACTTACATCGCTGGCGATCTGAGCTGCCGACGAAAAGCCTGCGAGATTCAAGCCGGCTTGTGGATCGTTGGCTGCGTGGCAGTCCAGGCAGTAATCATTTAGAAAGGCGATCGCTGCTTGCTCAGATTCCAGGGGTGTGGTCGCAGCTGTTTCCACTTCGGAAGCGGTCTGTTGGCAGAAGACCGATGACGCGCCTGGGCTTAAGAGAACGCACAAAGCGGTCAGCCATGTGCAGCATGACGTCGCAGGCTGCCCCCAACCGCTGTTTATCTTCCAGACCGTCATGGTAACCGTTGGCGCCCAATTTTGTTCGTCGAAGTGACGGGAGCTGGCGCGACGCCATGCCCATCGTTTCTAAGCGATCACTTGTTCTTAAGCGACCTCTTCTGCTCTTAGCATTTTCAGGACATGCTGCACAGTGATCTTGATTCCAGGGGCCCGGTCCCAGCGTGTCGTACCCCGCCGGTCCCACACTAGGTTACTAGAAATCTTACAAGGCTGACACGTCGTTGCTGAACTGGACGTCCAGCTCGGTAATGATCCGGCTTAACCAAGTTTGACCCCAATTCGACAATTCCATGTTTGCAATCATGGCTGCCCCTTGTTTGGTCGGATCGGATTCGAAGCGCTGCCGCAATTCTGCCATATCCGGAGCGCGTTCGACCACGCGATAGACATAGTAGATGCTCTTTGGATTATTGGCAGCGACGCCGGTACGGCCGACCTCGGTCGTAAACACTCTTTGCATGAACTCATAGCCGGTGCGATCCAAGTTGGGAATGGTGGATGGCACGATATTGTTGCCCATGCGGGTTAGCCATGGAAAGTGGTCTGTGGTGATGACCAGTGAGCGAGACATGCCGGCCAATGCTGACTTCCAAGGGTCGTCGGGATCGCCAACCTTACGCGACATCTCCTGGGCTGCCGTCTCGGCCAATACTTGGGCCTTGCCCCGCTGCCAAGCGGCAATCACGTCGCCACGCGCTTCTTCCAGCGACGGAATTGATTGAGGCCGGGAATCGATTTTCCAGAAACAGAATTGAATGTACTCGGATCCTTCTGGAGAAAAGTAGACGCTATCCATGGGCTCAAACAGTTCGATAGACACCGAGGGAATGACATTGGCCACATTTCCCAGCGAGCGACCTTCTCGAAACAGACTGCTACTGCCTAACGGCGTCGCTGCAAGCTGGTTGCGATCACTCAAGCCCGTTTCGCCATATTTGAGCTGATTATCTTCGGCAAATTTCCTGAGGTCAGGCTTTGAAGGCATTGCCAAATCTACATTGGCACCATTGCTGTTGTTTCGAAGCGTCACATACTGGCGATACTTGAGGTTGAAGTCCCTCATGAGCTGCTTAAGTTGTGCATCCAATGCTTCGAAAATTGGCGACGATTTCGTGCGAGCCAAACTTGTGGCCACTTCGTCCTTGGCCTCTTCAAAGGTCTGAGTTCGCATCGCTGGCTGAGTTGGCTCGGCAGTCGCGATGCCTTGCTCCGCGTCGCTTTCGGGACTGCTGTCAGCGACGGTTGCAGTCGAGGCGGTTGCCTGAGGAACTTCGCCTTCAGCAGTCGATGGAGCAGCAGCCGGAGCCTGATCGGTCGAAACTGATGCTGGACTCTCGGCTAGTGGTTGATCTGACGAATTGGATGTTGACGCTGGGGGTTGCTCAGGGCTGGCGGATGCATCGGTCGCAGGGGTAGATTCCTCTTGCGAAAGACTTACCAATCGCACTGCAGACTTGCGCAGCTTTGCCCCCTGAGGATCGCCCGCTGGTTGTGGAGCCTCGGGTGCGGATGGTTCCGTAGGAGTCTCGTCAGTTGAAGCTGGTGCATCGGCTTGTGGATTGAGCGGAGCCTGAGCGTCCGAAGTATCGCTGGCTGGAGTCGCCGCCGACTGCTCGTTCGGGTCGCTTGGGGCAGCCGGCGCGCTCTCGGCGGGAGCTGCTGGATCTGTTGCTGGGGCATCAGCAGTGGGCTGAGCAGCCTGTTCATCGGACGGATCCTTCGGAGGCTGGTTTTCCGGAACGCGCAGTTGTCCCAGTGAGACCATGCGATCGTACTCGGCGCGAATCTCCTCTTCGGTTAACTTGGCTTTCTCGCGATCAACAAAGTCTTTGAATCGAAACTCGATGTACTCGATATTCGCTTGTTCGGGACGAAGAAAGCCGGGCTGAAAGGAGTTCGGGTCGAATGGCCGCTGATGGCCTTGATCGTAAAGGGCCTGAATCTCAGATTCGCTAGGCTGACCGGTCACCTTGTCCATGAAACTGTTGACTTCGACTGGATAGGCTTCAACTTTGACGGTCTGGGTCAGTTTCAAAAAATCCATCCATGTCTTGCCGGGCGGCATGGCGTTGACGCCTTCAACTGCTACGCTTTGCGCTACTACGAAGGCCAATTCTTGCTTGAGTAGCTCGCGGATATTAAAGATGGTCAAGCCGTTGGTGCTCGACTTTAGAATTTCGTTGAATTCGGCGTCCGTGATTTGGCCGTCAATATAGGCCTTGAGATATTCATCAGCCGAAAGATCGTCGAATTCGATTCCCATTTGGCTCGCCTTCGAGGCAATGATTCGCGTGAAGGCAATGCGCTCAGGACTCACATTCGTGTCGATCCCCAAACTGGTGATTTTGCCGTCAGCCGCTCGCGAGAAAAACGGAACTGCTGGTTCTCCACCTTTTTCAATGACTTTTTCAGCCAGTGCTTCCAGAAAGTCCATCAATTGTCGACGTTGCGACATTGCATTCTGCAATTCACCCACGGTCAGTCGGCCGCCGTTCCATCGCACGTAGACGGCCGCAGCTGAGTTGTCACGTTGGAGGGCTTGTCGGGCCTGATCAATCGTTGGCAAGACAACAAATGAAATGACAGCCAATAGCGTCAACAATGCCATCCAAAATCTTCGATTCTTCCGAAACGTTGCAAAAGGGCTCGACATCCTGCGGATTCCTAACGTGACTTTGCGCGAAATGAGTTTAAGTTTTTGGGCCGACACTGTCGAAAACCGGCGGCAGCAGTGGCCTAGCTGCGGCGACCGAAAACCTGCAATTCTATGGTTCTAAACTGGGAACACAAGGATAACAGGTACGTCCAAATCCACCGATAGCAAGTTGCCGCGGAAAATAATTAACCGCTAACCCCACTTGACCAACTGGCCTTGGCAGGCCATTTTCAAAAAATGAACTGAAACTTTCGCCATCCTCGCGCACTGAACCCAAGGCAACGATGAGTGACCGAAAATCCCTTGTAATTGTCGAATCGCCCGCCAAGGCACGCACAATTTCCAAGTTCCTAGGCAAAGAATTTGTCGTGGAAGCCAGTATTGGCCACATTCGAGATTTGCCTCGTTCTTCCGAGTTGCCAGACGAATACAAGAAAAAGGACTGGGCTTACCTGGCCGTCAACACGGAGGAAGATTTCCAGCCGGTCTATGTGGTTCCAGCCGACAAAAAAAAGCAGGTGGCCAAGCTCAAGCAGCAACTGAAGGAGTGCAAAGACCTGTATCTGGCGACTGACGAAGACCGCGAAGGTGAGGCCATAAGCTGGCACCTGCAAGAGGTGCTCAAACCCAAGGTGCCAGTACGTAGATTGGTTTTCCACGAGATAACTCGTGAAGCCATTCAAAGTGCATTGGCGAACTCGCGGGAAATCGATGAAGCCCTGGTGAGGGCTCAAGAAACACGGCGAATTCTGGATCGTCTGTATGGTTTTGACGTCTCTCGCATTCTGTGGTTTAAGGTCCGCCCAAAATTGTCGGCAGGCCGAGTTCAAAGTGTGGCCGTGCGACTGATCGTTGACCGCGAGCGCGAGCGCATGGCGTTCCATAGTGCCACCTACGCGGACTTGGTGGCAGGCTTGGCTACACAGTCCAGCAGTCCATTTAACGCAACTCTGATCAGTTACCAGGGTCGATCGATCCCTTCTGGCAAGGATTTCGATCCCGCTACGGGGCAACTGAAAGACCCCGCGTTGCTGTGGCTGAATCTGCAACAGGCACAGGAATTGGCGGATCAATTGCGGGCCAAGCCGTTCCATGTGCGATCAGTGGAAGTTAAGCCGTTTGCGGAGCGCCCCAAGCCGCCGTTCACCACAAGTACGCTGCAGCAAGAGGCCAATCGCAAGCTCGGCTTTACCGCTCGACGGACCATGCAAATCGCCCAGTATCTGTATGAAAACGGGCATATTACCTACATGCGTACCGACTCGACCGCGTTATCCAACGAAGCGGTCAAAGCGGCTCGCGAACTGGTGCGTCAGGAATACGGTGATGGCTTTTTGCACGACAGCGTTCGCGTTTATGCCACCAAAGTCAAGAATGCTCAGGAGGCACACGAAGCCATTCGGCCAGCAGGCAATACGTTCGAATTGCCACGTGTTGTGAGAGGTGTGTTGAACGACGAACAGTTCAAATTATTCGATATGATCTGGAAGCGGACTATCGCCTGCCAGATGGCCGACGCCCGCAAACGCCGCGTGATCGCGACTATCGAAGCCGATGGAGCCGTGTTCCAGGCCAGCGGCACGACCATCGAATTTGAAGGATTCCTGCGAGCGTATGTAGAAGGCACGGATAATCCCGAAGAGGCCCTGGCCGAACAGGAGGTGCTGTTGCCGGAAATGCAGGCTGACCAGGTGCTCGATTGCCGCAGCCTGGAAGCCAAGTCGCATACGACTCAGCCCCCGGCCCGATATACCGAAGCCTCGTTGACACGGACTTTGGAAGAGCGCGGTATTGGTCGTCCCAGCACCTATGCATCGATCATCGATACGATTCAAAATCGCGACTATGTGTTCAAGAAGGGCAGCGCACTCGTGCCTACCTGGACGGCATTTACCGTCGTGCGAATGCTGGAGGAGCATTTCGGCTCGCTAGTGGACTACGATTTTACTGCGCAGATGGAAGAATCGTTGGACGAAATTAGTCGCGATGAACGAGACTACTTGGACTACTTGCGCAACTTCTATTTTGGCAATGAGAGCGCCGCTGGGCTCAAGCCGCTGCTGGCGTCGAAGTTGGGAGAAATCGATCCCAAGGTCACCAGTCGCTATTCTTTGGGCAAGCCCGCCGATTCCGGCAGTGATACTGAAGTCTTTGTCCGCGACGGTCGTTTCGGACCATTTATCGAACACGGCGATCGCAAGGCCAGTATTCCACAGGGATTGGCACCCGACGAATTGACACTGGCTAAGGCGCTTGAGCTGTTGCAGGGGGCGGCACAGGCCGAGCAGCCGCTGGGGCATTGTCCCGATTCAGGCAAGCCGATCTACATCAAGAACGGTCGCTTTGGAACCTACATTCAGTTAGGCGACAACGACGATCCCGAAAAGCGCAACGCCAGTTTGCTGCGCGGAATGACGGGTGACCAAATTGACTTGGCTTTGGCCCTAAAGCTGTTGTCGCTACCGCGCGATTTGGGGCCACATCCAACCCTAGGAGAGTCCATCACGGTGCTCAATGGAAAATTTGGGCCATACATCAAATGCGGCAGCGAGAATCGAAGCCTTCCCACAGGTTTGTCGCCTCTGGACATCACCGCCGATCAGGCAATCGAGCTGTTGAATCAGCCCAAGACCCGTGGTCGTGGAGCTGCCAAGCGCGAGCCGATCAAAAGTTTTGCCGAGTCGCCAGTCACCGGAAATATCGTACAGGTCTTGGATGGTCGCTTTGGTGCCTATGTCACCGATGGCACCACCAACGCCACGGTCCCTAAAGACTCCGACCCCAGTCAATTGACGTTTGAAGCTGCGCTGGACCTGTTGGCGACGCGAGCTGCAATGGGTGGCGGAAAGAAGAAGGTTGCTAGACGTGGCGGGGCTGCCAAAGAGTCAACTGGCACCAAGCGAGCCACCAAGAAGAAAACGCCGGCCAACAAAGGCACCAAAAAGGCAACTAAAAAGACGACCAAGAAGTCTGTCAAAAAGGCTAACGACAGTTAGGCTCGTAAGGCCGGGGCAAGCCGTCCTGACGCAAAGCGGGGGTTAGGTCCCCAAAATGCGGAAGTCGACAGTTTGGTCAAATCCGATTCAGTGCGCCCCGCGTCGGCCCGCCACATTGGCCAGCAGAGTCTGACGTGTACGGCAGACATCGCCTACCTGAATGTTTAGCAATGTGATTGAAACAATCCCCCGATCTGTCTATGTGCATGTGCCCTTTTGCCGTCGTCGCTGTGGCTATTGCAATTTCACGTTGATCGCCGGTCGCGATGATTTAATGGCGGCCTATCTGGACTGCCTTGAGCGGGAACTCCGTCGGCAATTGCATGGTCCGCATCCGGTGCAAACCCTGTTTGTAGGCGGCGGAACGCCAACGCATCTGCCAGCCGAGCATCTGTGCAGATTGCTTGAGCTGTTAAATCAGTGGTTGCCTGTGCAACCAGGCGGCGAGTATTCTTGCGAAGCCAATCCACTGGATTGCTCGCCACAGTTGCTCGGTCTGCTGCGCGAGGGCGGCGTCAATCGGTTGAGTGTTGGCGGACAATCGTTCAGCGATCCGAAGCTGCAGCGTCTGGAACGCGATCATAGTGGCCGCCAGTTAATTGGCGCCTTGGAATTGGCCGCACAGTATTTCGAGAACCTGTCGCTGGATCTCATATTCGCCTCGCCAGGCGAATCGCTGCAGGACTGGCAGCAGGATTTGGTGCAGGCGCTCCAGCTACCGCTGACTCACTTGTCCACCTATGGCTTAACGATCGAGCGCGGCGCGGCTTTTTATGGACTTGCACAGCGCGGGCAATTGTCGGAAGTGCCCACCGAAATTCAGCTCGAGATGTATTTGCATACGCTCGATCAGCTTGGCGACCACGGGTGGCAGCACTATGAAGTCTCCAATTTTTGTCTGCCAGGTTTTCAGTGTCGTCACAATGTGGCCTATTGGCGCGGTCAATCCTGGCTGGCCTTTGGACCGGGGGCCGCTAGCCTTCTAGCCAGCGACTGGGCTGAATGTATAGATGAACATGCAACAGCCCGGTTGGAAGTACAGTGGGCCTTATCTACGAATCACCGCAGTACCACACAGTACGTCAAACGCCTTCGGTCCGGCCAGTCGCCGATTGCAGAACAAGAATGGTTAGATCGCCAACAGGTATTGCGCCAGCGTTTGGTATTCGGATTGAGGCAGTTAGCTGGTGTCGACCTCAGGCAGCTAGCCATTGATTGGGGGCAGCCCGTCGAGCCGTTGCTGGAGCCACAATTGAGTCGCTATTTGGAGCAGGGATGGTTAGAGCTGGTTGGCAACCAGTTGAGGTTAACTCGCGCCGGTCTGGTGGTCAGCGACAGCCTATGGCCAGATTGGCTGTTCGGGTAGCGTTCGCAGGATGGCATAAAATACCGCAGGAACGAAGCAAAAACATCGACTCAACCGGTAACTAGTGCACCACCAATAGTTATGAAAGGGTGGGGCGTCACAGGGTGGGATCAGTATGTGTTTGAAGAGCAGCGGGTACTTCACGACCAACCAAATGTAACGTTTTCTGGACGCTCACCGCTCTGTCTGCCCCACCCTACGGCAGACATTACGATGTGGTTTGCAATTGCTTGATCAGCATGGTGGCGTAGGCGCCACGTGGTAGGTCAAAACTCAAGCTGAGCGCTAGACAGTCAAGATTGATCGAATCATCAGTCCAGTGACTTTGCAGGTCACGCGGTCGCAGCCAACAGTTTCGCTGACCTTTGGAAAAGAAGGTGTCGCGTGGATATTTCAAGCGAATTTGGCTTCTCTGCAAATCGTACTGAGCTAATACATCGTCCAACACGCTGACAAGTTCAGGTGGCCAATCGTGTTGGCGGGCGGACGGAAGTGGTAACTGCAAAGCGCTCAGCCACTGTAGCTCCTCAACTAGCGTGCACCCGGTATCAGGCTGTAGGTTTGGCAGCGCCAATGCTCCAATGGCAGAATGGTAGTGTCGCCCCCAAGTGCCGCAGCGTTGGGCAATGATTCGGCTGAGCCACTGGTTCCATAGAGCGCTTTGGAAGGCCGCGACGTACAGACTGCGTAGATCGCTACGCAATAGTCCAATGGCTCTACGAAAGTCGGTCGGATGGTCGACCAAATAAGTGACGATGCTGCGACGGTGCGAACGATCGAGTCCTTGCTTGCAGCGTGGCCATTGTCCCCATGACTGGCGAAGAATCTCTTTCTGCTGCCGCTCGCGCGGGCGATCATGTGAGTTGGGTTCGGCAATTGCCAGCCACAAGGCCGCTTCGTAGTCGCCTTTGCACCATGGCTCGGCGATGAAGCGTCCAGAAACCCCTAAAGATCCGAAACGTTGGTCGTCGAAGTAGTTGACTACCCCGAAATTTTGAATGGCGTGTAGTCGCGTCGCTAAGTCCGCTTGCCGCCCTCGAGCAATTCCGCGTATCAGAATGCTAAAGCGATTGGCGACGATGTCCTTGGCGCCAATTGGACGCTGGACCTGTCCGACATAGCGCAATTCAAACGAGCGCTGAGTTAAGTCTTGTTTGGGGCCATGGTGGATGGTAATGAACTGAACTGTCGTGGCGTGGCGATCTTTCAGTCCGGCGTAGCTGATCTTTTGACGAGGCAGATTCCAACTGCGCAAGACGGCTTGAATCGCTTCTGGTGTTCCCAAGGAACGCTTATGCAATTCATACAGTGCAAACGGGCCATTTCCGGTCGTCAGCTGGACGACTTCGCTAACCTGAAAGTCGTCAGGCAAGGATTTCAGCTTCATCGACCTAATCCCATTGCCGGGGCTCATAGGCGACAGCCGGGTCGGCGGCGCGTTTCGCTGCGCGCACAAAATTCCTGCTGCGCAGCAAACGCAGTTGCCACTTGCGCTCCAGTGCCAACGTGCGGTACTCAGATTTAGACTGCATGGCGTTGAGTAATTGTTTGACGCCCGCAACCGAATCCGGCGAGCGTTCCATAATCTCGGCCGCCAGTTGCAAGGCACGTTCCAGCGGATCATCGTCGACGTGACTGACCAATCCCAATTGATGGGCTTCCAGTCCCGAAACGACGCGAGCTGTCATCGTCAATTCTTTAGCGCGATCCAGCCCCACCAGTCCTCGCAGAGTTACGGAGGCCGCCATATCGGGCAGCAGTCCCCATTTGGCCTCCATAATCGCCAGTTCGGCAGTTGGCGTGGCGATGCGGAAGTCCGCTCCTAAAGCCAACTGCATGGCGGCACCATAACAATGCCCATGTATTGCCGCAATCACCGGCACTGGCAATTCTCGCCACACTAGAAAGACCTTCTGGAACATGTTGGCCCGAGGACTCAATAGTGCCAGCAGGGCTTTGAATTTGTTCTTCGGATTGCGCAAATCGCTCAAGTCGATGCCAGCGCTGAACGATGGTCCGGCTCCCGTAAGGATCACGGCACGTATGTCGCGTCGGCGTCGCAGTGCGCGTCCTGCTGCGTACAATTCCCCCAATAGCTGAAAGCTCAGCGCGTTGCGCTTCTCAGGCCGGTTGAGCTGGATTTGGACGACGCCAGCGCGAGGTGTCAGCGTTTCGAGTAAGGGCATGGCATAGTCTTGGCTGTAAAGTTTACGGATTCTTGATTTCGAAAATCGCTTCCACCTCTACCGCCGCACCAGTTGGTAGAGCGGCAAATCCCAGTGCACTGCGAGCGTGATAGCCATCACCGTCCTTGCCAAAAATTTCATGCAACAGGTCCGATGCTCCGTTGATGACCAGATGCTGATCGGTAAAGGTCGGTGCCGAGTACACACAGCCTAGCAGCTTGATGACTCGTAGGCCATCGAGTGTTCCATGTTGGTAATGCACGGACTGAAGAATCTTAATGGCGCAATCTCTAGCGGCTTCGTAGCCTTGCTGGACAGTCATGTCTTGTCCAAGAACGCCTTTAAGCGTGCTGACATGACCGGAGGTTATCAGCAAATTGCCGGACCGGATGCACATGTTCAGATAGCCAGGCTTCTGTTCAGGAAATTCAATGCCCAGATTGCGTGCCAACATCTCGGGACTCACAGCAGTACTCCTCATGGTTTGATTATGGTTCTGGTCAGGTGGGATTTATCTTTAATAGGCTGGGGCTAGTCTTCGTAGGCTAGGGCAAGGTCGCGGTGGCGCAGCGATCCATCATAAATCAAACCAAGCAAATTCACACCACCAAAACCCCGCGACGGGCGGATCGTTCGGCTTCTCGCTAAGAGGCTTGCGAATGACTAGCTCTCGCCCGTGCCTCGGATTTGTCTAGTGGGGCAAATCCGAGGCACGGGCGACTTTCATTCTGGGGCTCCGCTGTGTAGTGAGCAACTGAAATATCCGCAGTGCAAGACTGCGGATTATTGCCATGCGGGTGGTGGGCCGGCGTAGGGCGGGACCAGCTTGAATTGCAAGTTCCAGAGTTACGCAATCTACCAATCAAGGGCTAACATCCAACATAGTTCGCCGCCTCGCTTGTCCCACTCTGCGAATACTATAACGACGACTTTTGGACCAGTTGTCCACAGGCGGCTTGGACGTCCGAGCCCATCGAATAGCGGATGGTCGTGAAGAAGCCAGCTTCGCGCAGTCGTTTGGCAATTTCGCCTCGCCGGTCGCGGGATGTGGGCTGCCAATTCTGGACAAAATCGGTTGGATTGTAAGGAATCAAATTGATCATCACGTACATACCGTCCAGGTATTCAATGAGAGCGTCGGCGTCGGCATCGCTGTCGTTCAGACCCTCGATCAGAATGTGCTCGATCATCACTGGACCTTGATGTCGATGTAGCTTGGGCCGACTAGCAACATAGCGCAAGGCCTCCTGTGTTTCTTGCCACGAGTAGCGTCGCGACCAAGGTACTAGTTTGGCGCGCAGCTCAGGCCGGGCGCTGTGTAGACTGAAGGCCATTTGAATTCCAGGGAACGTATCGATCAGCCGTCGCATGGCGTCTGGTACACCGACAGTGGAGACACTCAGTCTGCGCGGCGGTAAATTGAAGATGCGCGGATTGGTAAACCAGTGAATCGACTCGTACAGCTCGGCTTCATTGTGCAGCGGTTCCCCCATGCCCATGAAGACGATGTTTCGTAATCTTCGGTTATCGGCGCGGGTAATCTGTGCTGCCAACAAAACCTGCTGAGCAATTTCCGAGGCGGTCAAATTGCGGCGCAATCCCATTCTGGCTGTTGCGCAAAAGGGGCAGCCGGCTTGACAGCCAACTTGCGTGGACACGCAGACCGCTGCACGCGATGGTCCCGATCGAATCAGAACAGTTTCCAAGCGGTGCCCGTCATGCGTTTCCAGAATCAGCTTGACCGATGGATCGACGCTGGAGTCCAATCGTTGGACAACCTTCAATACTTGCGTGTCAAATGTCTCCTGTGCTACGCTTCGGGCCGGCTGGCCAAAGGCATCCAGCGCCTGGTCCAGTGGCCGATGCTGCTGGTACAGTAGGTAGCGAAACTTGCGGACGCGTTCGGGATCCAGTCGCAGGTCACGCCGAAATTGCTCGACGGCCTCTGGCTGATGCAGACTGGGACGCTCTGGTTTTTGAATTTGAACTGGATGTGAAGACATGCTCGTCAGTCGAATTGCATTTGGCTGTGTGCGGGCCGGGCCAGCGAGGCTAGAAGTTTAGTCGAATCTCTCTATTCGACTAGCTTGAAACAGCATCAGTCCTGACTCGACGGAAACCCAATGCAAGTAGCCAGAACGATGTTTATCGAGTATGCTGCTGACCATGAAAAAACCAGCCTCAAGCCCCGCTTTGACGAACTCGCCGGCCCCCCATCGCCTCCGCGCCGGCATGGTGGGAATGGGAATGATCTTTGAAGAAACCTATCGTCCTTTCTTCGAGAAGGTTCGTCGCGATGCGCTATATGACCGAAGATTCGGCGTGTGCGAGATCGAACTGGCCGCAGTTGCCAGCCGCACGGGAACACGCGCCGAGACGTATCGTCAGTCGGCAGGCCAGCGAATCGGTGATTTTACGAGCTGGTCTGGCGAGCGGGCTATCGAGCAGCTGCTGAGCAGCGAGGTGGATTTTGTCTGCATCGCCACGCCGGACGATCGGCACTTTCAGGCTGCACTGGCCGCACTGGAGGCCGGTAAGCATGTGCTAATCGAAAAGCCTTCGGTGCTATCGCTGGCCGAGTTAGATCGCTTGACCGAGTTGGCTCGTCAGCGCGGTGTCCTGGCGAAAGTTGTCTACCATAAGCTGTTAGATCCAGATCACAAGAAACTGCGTACGTTGGTTGTGGACGGGTTATTGCGGCATGTCAACCACGGCTACTGTTCGCTGCTGGAGCCCAAAGTGATTTCAGGCTCGCAATTCGCTGAGTGGATCACGGGCCGCAATCCTGGAACGTATGTGGCGGTGCACTATGTCAAGCTGATCGACTTTACTTTTGGTGGGCGGCTGCGGCATGTTCTGTGCTCGGGCCAACGAGGCTTGGTCGGCCCCGCCGATGGCTCGACCTGGGATTCGACCCAATTGCGTTTGATTTACCAGTACTCCGACGGCCGTCAGGCGGCATTTGATATCCACACCAGTTGGGTGACGCCCGACAATTTTCCTGGCTATGTGGAGCAGGAAGTGCAGTTTCGCTTCGACAATGGGGTCTGGAACGGGCACAGCCGCAAGCGAGGCGTCGAGTGTACGATCGAGGGCCGCACGCCACTGGAAACCAAGATCACGATGAACAATCACTACAACGCAGAAGTCCTCGAGCCGTATGGGATACGAGCACAGCGCGGCTATGGCATCGAAACCATCGAAAGGTTTGCCAGAGAAGTTGCTCTAGTTGAATTTGGCGGCGCACAAACAGAACGCGGTGATCGCTTAGCCCAGGTCCAGGCGCTCGATTACAATGACCTGTCGGCTGATCGCCAGATAGTTGCGGCTGTGCAAGCACTGGAAGCGATTCTGAAGCGCCAGGTCCAGGGAGTCGCAAATTGTGTGGTCGATATCAACGCGCCCGAGGGTGGTGTCGTTCTGCGTGAGCCTAGTGGATCAAGTCATGTGTTGTACCAGCCTGCGGTGTAACGATTGATGTGAATGGATGCACATTTTCAGCGCGTAGACAATTTGTAGGATTGGGTTTTATGACGAAACAGCATGCCACTGCGGTTCCTGCTATGGAAACTCCAGCCATTGAACATCCCGCTGAACCGCAGTCCAACCAGTGGCGGCAGAGAATGCAACGGGTTGAACCGCTGGCACTGCGGACCTTTACGCCCACTCAGGCCATCTTGGCACGCAGCGCGGGCAGCTATCACTGGACATCCGATGGCCGCAAGTTGGCCGATTTCACTTCGGGTGTGTTGGTTGCCAATTTAGGTCACAACCCGACCCGTTGGTGGCAGAGGGTTCTGAAGTACTTGGGACTGGAGCGGTTTCCAAATGAACCTGCAGGCCAACCAGAAAGTCCAGCAGGCTACTTTCCCGCATTACCACTGACCGCCTACAACGCCGTGACAGAATTAGAGGTCATGGC
Source organism: Pirellulaceae bacterium (assembly GCA_019636385.1). Classification (NCBI taxonomy): domain Bacteria; kingdom Pseudomonadati; phylum Planctomycetota; class Planctomycetia; order Pirellulales; family Pirellulaceae; species Pirellulaceae bacterium. Next base: position 530,999 of record JAHBXT010000003.1, read on the forward strand.
CTGCGAACGTCTGTTGGCCAATATGCAAGGGCAGCCTGGCGGCCAGCGGATGGAGCGCGTGATGTGGGCGGCCAGTGGCAGCGAAGCCATTCAAAAGGCGCTGTGGGCAGCGTTGGCGCTGGATCGAAATCGCAATCTGATTTTGGCTACGCGCGGCGGATTTCATGGCAAGAAGGGGCTGGCCGGAGCGGTGACCGGCAGCGAACAAGATGCGGATCGTGATCCACGAGTACGCTTTATCGGCTTCCCCAAACAAGAATGCATCAATGTGCATCGTCGAGAGCAGCCGATTGATTTGGCAATCTATCAGCGCGAGCTAGAAGAGATATCTAAGCAGTGCGGCAATCGCATTGCTTGCTTGATTACCGAGCCGTATCTGGGTGGAGGTGGTTCGTTTCACCCGCAACCTGAATACTTGCAATTGCTGGAGCACTTCTGTCGCCAACACCAAGCCCTGCTGATACTGGATGAAATCCAAGCCAACTTTGGTCGCACGGGACCGATGTACGCGTACACGCGCTATGGCATCCAGCCGGATATCGTTTGCTTGGGCAAGGGTTTGGGAAATGGTATTCCAGTTAGCGCAGCCGTTGGCCGGTCCGACGTTTTTGCGGCGTTGGCTTATGGCGAAGGTTCAGACACTTGGAGCGCCAATCCATTGGCCAGCGCCGGCGTGCTGGCGACGCTGGATGAGTTTGAAGCGACCGACGTACTGCAGCACGCCAGCCAATTGTCCGAAGTCATTCGTCAAGGATTATTGCGACTCCAAGACACCGGGCTAATCGCGCATGTGCGCGGGGAAGGTTGTGTGTGGGGAATCGAGTGTCAAGCAGCAGGCGGACGATCCGCCCAGCAAGTGGCTGTGGAAATTGTTCATGCCTGTTATTTAGGTGGCGCCGACGGATTGGCCATTCATTTGCTCGGCCCGCTGGCAGGCACAGTGATTCGCATCAGTCCGCCACTGACCATGCCCTGCGACGAGGCCCAGCGGTACCTGGAGGCGATGTACAGGATCGTTAGCCAGAACCTACTGTAGCCGTATTTGCCAGAAACCCCTGTAGCCACGTTCACCAAAACGCGGAGGCAGCACCAGGAGACGGGGCGAATTGACCAGGCTCTGGCGAGCATAGCTTCATGTGAACTGGCTAATTCACTTTGGCTAACAAACGCTTGGCCTCATTCGCATAGTAGCTGTTTTCCGACCTGGCGGCTTTCTCTAGAAGTTTTTTGGCTTCCGCTTTTTCCTTCATGTCGATCAGAAGTTCTCCCAAAAACACTTGCCCCTCTGGATCGTCAGGATACAGTTGTTGCATCTCGCGCAGATACTCAAGGGAACGCTTCTTGTCGGTCAAGGGCCAAGGCAATACATACCAGAATCGACCAATGGCCTTGATGGGACCGCCATCTCGATACGTCTTGTCGATCTCGTACGCCTTTTCGAGATTGGCCTGAGTTTTGCCCTTTAGCCCTTCGCTAAGTGCCGTCGCAATGCTGACACCGTCTGAATAGTTTCCAACGGCACATCCGTACCAAAAATATCCTTCGACACCTTTCGGATTATTGGCGATGGCACGCTCGCCATATTTCATGCCTTGTTTGCCGTACTCGCGACAAATCGTCTCCCAATCGTCAACGTCTTGCTCCTTGGAGTAACTGGCGTACTGGCGATAAGCGCGAGCTGCCTTCCAGGCAGCCTCATAATCCTTGGGTGTCCCGTCAGAAATCTTGGCGTACATACCGGCGGAGCGTTTGTAAGCACCGAGGTCGCCACCAGCGTAAACTTCATCTGCCAGTGCCAGTTCACTTTGCGCCACTGCCAGTGGCATTGAAAGTGACCAGCTGGAACCGATACCAGCCCACAGAATCAAACAGACGATTGTACGGCGAGAGCACATTGCTGCCCCTTTTCAATGCACGAACTGTGAAGAACAAAATCGGAGCCGCGTGTCTCCTTGAGGGCTGATTATATCAATCCTTTGCGCACTGCCCACACAGCAGCTTGAGTTCGATCAGAAACGCCGATCTTTCGCAGAATATGCTGAACGTGTTCCTTCACGGTTTCGTAGCTGATTCCAAGCGACTGAGCAATTTCTTTGTTTGTGAGCCCACTAGCCAGTTGCTCTAACACCTCGCTTTCGCGCTGTGTCAGGGGGACTTCGATGTCTGAGACGACCCGCGGCGTGGCCAACGCTCCAGTCACGCGTCGCAACTCTTCGCGTGTCCAGGCCAATTCGCCACGCAACGCGGTTTGGATTGCTTCTAATAGACGTTCGCGAGGTTCACTCTTCAAAACGTAACCCGATGCCCCCAGCGCGACCGCCCGGGCGATGTAGGTCGGATTGTCATAAGTGGAGAAGAGTATTACCGGCAAGGTTGGGTGGGAAATCTTAATTCGACCAAGGAAATGCAGCCCATCGCCGCCCGGCAAGCGTACATCCAACAGCACAACATTCGGTTGCCGCTGCGCAAGTTTCGCCAGCAACTCGTCGCCCGTTGCCGCCTCTTCAATTACCTCTACACCGCTGTCCGCCAGCAAATTACGGATTCCGATGCGGACGATGTGGTGGTCGTCGGCGACGATCAATGAAATGGTCATTCTGATTCTCTCAGGTGGTACGATGGTACCAAGTTGGACTAGTTATCAGTTTAATAGCTTTCGGCAGCGAGTAAACCATTGATGCAATTCGTCGAGCTACCTCAATTTTGGATTGGGAAGGCATCATTAGCTACAGGCACGGTCAAAAGGTGGGGGAGTGGGGCGGGAGCGCAAGCCGCGTGTTTTGGCGAGCATGTTTATCGGACTGAATTTGCTAGATTTCCGAGCGCATTTGGAAGCCGGCTCAGGAATGAGGGTCCGTGCTACGGAGAATGGTTGAAAATGACCTTGGTTCGGGGGCCGAAAAGCTATAGAGTCCAGTAGATAAAGGACTTACGTCCTGACATGCGGGGTCGTGGAATTTTCAATCTGGCCAGGATCAAAACGTCAAGGAGTCTTTGCAATGCGTACAAGAATCGTCGGAATCCTTGGAATGAGCCTATTGGCTCTGAGTGGCTGCCAAAACATGTGCGGCGGGGGCTATCCTATGCAAAGCATGACACGCGTGCCGCCACCAGGCACTGGATCTTACCCAATGCCAGGTGCCTACTATAACAATACGATGGGTGCTCAATCGGCAGTTTCGCCTGCCATTCAACCCGCCGCAGGTCTGGCAAACGCCGAATACTTGAGCACTACACCTAGTGCAGATGTCGCCGCAGCTCAATTCACGGTACCAGCCCAAGCGGCATCCAGCTACCCAGCTCCGCTTCTCAACAATACTTTACCTGACGGCAGCTCATACCCTGTGGACACGCCCCCGGTTGTGCGAGCTAACTTCAGTGACAACGCGCCGAACCTGCAGTGGCAGCGGTAGCCAGCAGATTTTCCATTGACTGTCGCAAGCAGATGCTGACTGGCAATAGATCATCGCCAGACCAAGCATTGTGTCGATAATGTGGCCGGGTCAGCAGATACCCGTGCTAAATCTCAATCTCGAAACCGGCTCGCCGCGTGCGACGAACTAACTGATTAGCCTCCGCATCACCGGGAAAGTTGATTGCAGCCGGATCAAATTGCACTTTGCGTCCGGTCAGCAGCGCAACATTGGCCAGGTGCGTTGCGTTAACGGCGCGCACGTGTTCACGGACATTGGCTACAGGCTGGCGACCGCTGCGGATGCTATCGAAGAAATTTACCATGTGGCTCCTGGGAATTTCGCCGCCGTAGATTTGCACCATCGCCTCTTCGATTTCGCGTTTGGCTTGCGGGTCTGCATCGACCTCTTCGACCGGAGTACCCGTCAGCGACCCGCGATTGACGCGAATCTTGCCAAGTTCCCCGGTGATCACTAGTTCGTTGGTTCCGCTGAGCACCTTGATCTTATTGCCCGTGGATAACGTGACGTCGACATCGAACGAGTGAGCCACATTGAAAGCCACTGGCATCTGATCGGGCGCAATCTTGCCAAGTAGAAAATCGAGCGACTGCTGACGCTCTGTACCCATGAACTCGCCTGTTCCCTCAGCTTCGACTGCCTGTCCCTCGTCGCCAGCCAAAGCCCAAAAAGCGATGTCGGTGTGATGCACGCCCCAGTCGGTCACTTGCCCACCAGAATACTCGAACCACCAGCGGAAATTCCAGCCGACGCGCTCAGGACAAAAATCGACTCTGGGTGCTGGGCCCAACCACAAATCCCAATCAAAGCCTTCCGGAGGAGGCGAATTTTCGAACGGCCCAAAGGGCTTGTTCTTGTCTGGACTGCGAGAGGATGACTTACCCACCGAACTGACCGCTTCCAGCTTACTGCCCAAGCGACCACTGCGAGCGATCGCGACTGCTTTGATAAATCGTCCTTCGTGCTCGGTGCGCTGCTGGGTTCCAACCTGGAATATTCTGCCATACTTCTGTACCGCTTGTTGGACCAATTGTCCTTCCTCAAGCGTCAACGTCAGCGGCTTCTCGCAATAAACGTGTTTACCAGCCTTCATGGCGTCGATGGCGATCTTCACATGCCAATGGTCGGGCGTGCCGATGGTGACCAAGTCGATACCCGGTTCCTGCTCCAACATTTCGCGATAGTCGTTGTAGACCTTGCACTGCCGTTCCTTTTTTGCCTGGCCGTCGGCAAAGTTATGAGCGTTGGATGCGCTGACGTCACAACAGGCGATGATTTGCCCCAAGTCGGCGGCTTCTGCTCCAATTCCGGAACCACGGCCGCCCACGCCGATGCACGCCACGCCTAGTCGATCGCTCGGTGCTTGAGCCGCACAAAGTTTGGGCAGTATCCAGGGTGCGCTGCTAACCAACCCGGTTGCAGCAGCGGTTTGAACAAATTGACGGCGAGTGGTCAGGCGACGCTTGGCGGTCATGTGGAATCCTCGGATGGATGGAATTATCGATTGGGAGCTGAAGGCGGGACCGCTCCATTTCTGCAGTACCACAGGGAGCGGCTAGACAACTCAGTTATTGTGGTTGTTCCAGCCAGTGATGGCAACCGCCCTGGCCGCCGTTTTTGTTGGTCCTTGGGTCGGCTCAAGCGCCTTCGATGCGGCCGTCCTGGAGGCGGATGGTGCGATCGCAGGTGCGCGCGATCGACTCGTCGTGAGTGACCATCACAATGGTCAGGCCGTCCTGCTGGTTCAGCTCCAGAATTAAATCCAGAATGGCGCCACCCGTCTTGCGATCCAGATTCCCGGTCGGCTCGTCGGCCAGCAGCAGTTGAGGTTGAGTCACCAACGCCCGAGCGATGGCTGCGCGTTGCATTTCGCCACCGGACAGTTCACGTGGCTTGTGGTGCATTCGATGCTCCAGGCCAACGCGCACCAACAGCTCTTTGGCTCGATCAATGATCTCGCGGCGATGTCGCAAGTAGGAAAATACGCCACTGCGAATCATCAACGGCATGAGCACGTTTTGCAGGGCCGTAATTTCGGGTAGCAGATGATAAAACTGAAAAATCATGCCCAGCTTAGTATTGCGAAAATGATCGCGATGGCGGCGCGGCAAATTATCAATTCGCTGACCGTCAAAGAGAATTTCGCCTTGGTCGGGTGGGTCCAAAGTACCCAGCAGGTGGAGCAAGGTGCTTTTGCCGGAGCCGCTTTGCCCAAGTATGGCGGTTACCTTGCCGGCAGCGGCCTGAAAGTCGCAGTCGATCAAGACCGGTACTTCATGGCGACCCTTGCGATAGGTCTTGCTGACTTGGCGCGCCTCTAGCAGACACGCATCGACGACGCGCAGATTGGCCGGATAGGACGGTTGCGAAGGACTGCGATACCACGGTGTGGTTTCGTCGGCGACGATTTTTAGCGGCGATTGGCCGGCAGCACTATTCATAACGAAGTGCCTCCACAGGATGCATGCGTGCGGCGCGTAACGCCGGTAAAACACTTGCCAAGACGGCTATGGAAATCGCTCCCGCCACCACACAGATTACCATGACAGGACGGACGATCGTGGGTATCGACTGGAAGTAATAGATCGTAGGATCAAAAACTTCGCGGCCGGTTATCAACTCGGTCATCTCGGCCACGCCATCGATGTTATCAACAAACAATAACCCGGCCACAGCCCCAGCTCCGGCGCCTACCAACCCCAGCAGCAGGCCATAACCCAGAAAGATCGACGCGACACCCCGACCGCTGGCTCCCAGGGACTTCAAGATGCCGATATCTTTGGTCTTCTCGACCACGATCATAAAGAAAATGGCCAGAATGCCGAAACCTGCCACAGCGATAATCAGGAACAGCAGGATGTTCAACAAGGTGATCTCCATCTGCGTCGCGGCTAGCAGCGGGCCCTGCAGATCTCGCCAAGAATTGACTTGGATCATCATCTCCAGCGGAAACTGGGCTCGCAGTCGATCTCGAACCGCTTCCAGGTCTGCACCCGGTTTGAGTTTGAGTTGAATACTGCTGACGGCATCAGCTGACATGCCTCGGAATTGCTGCAATTGATCCAGGGGCACAAAGGCGAAGGTCGAATCGTATTCGCTCATTTTGCTTTCGTAGAAATCGACTACCGTAAAACGCTGCTCGATGGCTCGTGGGCTGGTGCCCGCCGATGGAAAGGTGACTTTGACATCGTCTCCGGGCTGCACATAGTAATAGTCGTGCACTTCGTCGTATTGATCTCGATAACGAGTTGCCCCGATGCTTATCCCCATCACGATGCCGGTATGCTGATCCACTTCAGGATCAAACAATTTGCCAACATCTTCGGGACGTGTGTCCACAGCATCTAGCCCAGGGCCGGACAAGAGTGACGACGCGACTGGCGGAGAATCTACAGTGGCATCGGTGGTGAGTAGCGGTATTTGACTTTCGGACGACTGCCGTGAGTCGCCGTCACTTTCGTCGGTGGCCAGTGACCCTTCGCCAGGTCCAATCAAGGGTTGGCTATCGATATGCTGCTGCAAGAGTTGAATTCGTTGTTGACGCTGTTGTTCGATTTCGGCTTGTAGCTGAGCGATCCGCTTGCGCCCGGCCGCAACTTGCCGACGATGCTGCCAACCGGAGTCAGGGAAGCCTTGTCGATCGGGTGCGTAACCGGACTCACGCAGTCCGAAGGAAAGTAATCGGCAGTTCTCGGGATGCAACAGGTACTTGCTGAAGTCGCTGACCTTGGAATACGTCTGGGTGTCGATGCCAATCAAGTTGATTTGTCGGGTGATCGATTCACCACGATGATCAATACAGACCATGGCCGGCACGTGAACAACGGTGGTCATACCTTCGATTTGATCGCCCACGATTTGCCGGATGCGGCTCTGCAGTTGTTCGTGATTGGGCATGCCACTGGCGCTGTGACTCTCAATGACCACATCCGACAGAATGCCATGTATGCGATCCTGCATTTCGGTCACAAAGCCGTCCATCACTGCATTGACGATGAGCAACGTGGCAACTCCCAGCGTCACACTGATTACGCTTGCCAACGCAATGAACCGTGTGCGCAGATATCGCCAACATAACAGCCATCGATACATCTACCGGTCCCTGTAGCCTTGAGTACTCATGTAATGCCCTGTACCGGTCGCAGTTAGCGAGCAGGGCTGCAAGTTGCCGCGAGTGTACTGAACCCGTTCTACGGGCGATACGGAGATTTTGCGAGCGGCAGAATTGCCAATAAGTAGTTCAAATCCAGCGCGTTGGTAAAGCTAGCATAGTAGTTCGCAGCCAGGTGACCAATGATCCGCGTCAGGCTATGGGCAATTGCAATACTGTGTCATCTGTCTTCAACTACACGGCGGCTGACGTTGCATCCCGCTCAGGCGTTGCGTCACAGCTAAGGCTTCACGGCAGGCTACGTGACACTAGCCTAGTGAATCCAACCCAGCTAATTCGCATAAGTTAGCGTCTACGACGGTTTGTGGGCAACTCCACACCAGGAAGAACAGCGCTTCTCGCGCCCAGCGTCCGGCGGGATGTCCTTGAACGAATCCAGCGCCTTTGGCGGCTTGCAAGGCGGCTTGGGTGGTTCGCAGTACCAGCGAGTTTGCCTGTTGACGAAGTCCGGTGGCAGTCATCACAGCTTGGCCAGCCGACATAGCTTGAAGAACTCGGTGCAAGCGTGAGACGTCGCTGGCCAACTTGTCGGCCACAGCTCGAAGCGCGGGACGCTGACGCGCTTCGTGTTGCAAGAACTCGACGGCTCGCATCGAAAGGCCAATGGCCAGAATTGAGGTGTGCAAACCGCCGGCTCCTCCCTCGCCACCGGTGTTCACTTGCATGACCTGTTGAGCGGGACCGGCCACAATGTCCTCGTTTCGAATCGTGACACCGGCCACTTCCACGCGGTCAGTGCAGGTCGCACTGAGCGCCAGTAAACTCTGGCCGGGATGGCAGGTGACTCCCGTTGCCTGGCGTGGTACTGCAGCCAAAATCTGTTGTCCATCGGGCAGTGTGGCACCTAGCACCAGCAAATGCGCTGCGCTAGCTCCGGTGACCCAAGGCGAAAAGCCATCTAGCTGATAGCCTTCACCTGCCGTGGTGGCTCGCAGGACAGGTGTAGACACATGCTGACGACTGGTGGTCAGATGGCTGATGCCTACGGTTGCGAACAGCTGGCCATTGGCCATCTGTGGCAGCACTCGATCTCGCAGCGCCGAATTGGTACTTGATTGGATGCGGCGGCAAGCGGCGTGCCACTGTGTAACTATAAATGTTGTGGTCAGACAGCTTTGACTTAACCCCAAGAGGCCCGCCAGAATTTGCGCCTGGTTCCATCCCCAGCCATCATACTGGGGCGGCAGAAACCAACGATAGACGCCAGCAGCAGCGCAGCACTCCAACGACTCGGATGGCCAACCACCACCGCGATCAACTTCATCGGCACGCTCGCTGAGCGCCTGGCACACAGGCAACAACCGATCGGCAATACCTGGTGACTTGGCGAGCTGCTCTACTGAGAATCTCGTATCGTCCAGCACTTTGAACCGCCTTCACTTGGGGCATGCGACGTGCGAGGTCTGAAGATGCCGGTACTTCAGACGCACAGGCCAATGCCATCATTGTAAACCACAGCACGGTTCAGCGGTGGTCGGTCGAGCTGAAATGTCCGTTGCAATTCACTGTCGTTAATACAGGAACAGCCGTTCAAAACTGCCCGTTCGGAACTGTTTAATACTAGCTACTGGCAGATTTCGCAGGAAATGGGAATTGTCATGCTAGCTAAAGACGATTGAGTATTCCAAATCGGCAAGCTTTGTAGTTAGGAGAGAGTGCTTCGCATGAAAACGGGATTGGCATACATGTGTTGGCGGCCATTCGTCGCAACAGCACTGCTGGCGTGCGTATGCCAGTTCGGCGCAGCGCATGATTTTCCCAGCCTGGAGTCGGGAGCAGCGGTTTCGCCCCTTTCGTTTAGATTGGCGGATGCCATTACTTTGCAAAACTTGGCCGAAGTTGGTCTCGGCCCAAGGCAATTTGCCAGCAAGCCTACCATTCTGGACCTGCGTCCCAGCGTGACGGAACTTGCTTCGCTGCCTGCTCTGCTACCAAAGCCTATGGCCCTGCCACCGACGGCGGTCGTGCCGATCGAAGCTTTGGAGAGTCTTCAGCCACCGAGTTGGACGATTGGCCCCAACTACTTGAACCAGCAGCAACGAATCGAGGATTGCGTGCAGTTCGAACCTGGTCTGATTGACGGGCGAGCAGTCCTGCCACTGACTGACCTGCCGCTGACTGCCGAAAGGGCTGTTGCGTTAGCCAAGCCGGCCGTGACAGGGATCTGGGACTGGCGAGTCGATCAAAGCTATCGCGGTTTGAATCGCTTGGACGGGTTTTCGATCCAGGACCTGGCAACCAATTTTGTGACGGTCATTCCCGACCGCGAGTTGGCAATTGCAGAGCCTGTCCCCAGTTCACCGACGCCTGTTGAGCTGGCTCAAGCTCGAGAATTTTTACACAAAGCAGTGGCGTTCTGGATTGCAGTTTTCGACAAGCCGGTAGAACGCCAAACTGCTTCGCGAATCGGCATGGTGGCCGGGCAACTGAGCCCGAACGTATCTGGCTTGGGCCAGCATGCATGGCAACGTGGGTTGCGTCTGGCGGCCGAATTATCAAGCCCGGCCACCAGCAGCGAAATTGAATCTATCGGTAGCCACCGTCGCACACAGGGTGGAAGTCGATCCAGCAACCCGTTGTTCGTGATTCTACCGCTTGACGGTCGTGAATTTCTGTTGCCAGCTCAGCAGGTTCGACAGTGGAGTCATGTTCCCAGCATTACCGCAGATTCATCTTCCCCGTCGTTTGCATCAACTTCATCGGCCCTCGACAGTGCGCCGTCAACAACCAGTGAACAGACTGGTGTCAGTAGCGATTCCTGGGACGCTGGCAGCGGTGCTACTGTCCACTCGCCATCCGCCCCCGATGACTTGTTGGCAATTGAGCAGTCAGCAGCAGAGCGACAACAGCAATTGCGTCTAGCGCTCAGCCAACAATTGGAAAAGACCGCGCGAGAATTGCAGAGATTGTCAGAGCAGTTACGCGAACTGGATGCGGTGCCGGCACAAGTCGCAACTCGGCTGGCAACCGATCCTGTTCAGTAAAGCGGCTGGAACGCAGTGGAGATGTCACGATCAATAGGACCAAGTCAAGCCAAGGTCTACGCTTTGCATCCAGTAGGCGGACAATTGATTTAGTTGCCGTGGATAGCCAGTTTGATCCAGTGTATCGACGACCGGATCAATCTGCTGTCCGGCTAGTCCAACTGACGACCACATCAGCAGTGTATAACCGACGCTCAGTTGTACATTGGGGCGGACGCAATAGCCCAGCTTGATTCCTAGTTCAGGAATGAATGCGAAGCGATTGTCTTCCTGGTTGCCAATGTTACTCGCCCGTGCAAAAAAGCCAGCATGCTGATCAACATCCGGTGGATTACCGGGTACTGTCGTTGACCCGCTGCCCGAGATCTGTGTTCGCGTCCTCATGTTGCCAAAGCTAACTTTGGCCAGCGTCGACAGGTTGACACGCTTACGTACCACCGAGCTTAGCACGCCCAGGTGGGCTCCATTGAATTGGTTTTCCGTCGCGAATCGATCATTATATTGAAACACTGTTCCATCAACGATGCCATCCCCGTCGAACAGGTTGGTCGAGACAAAGTTTTGAAATACCGAGTTCCGCAATTGATTGTAGGTATATCCCGCGACCATATCGAAACGGTGGCAGGCTGTACGGCTGAGCAATACATATCCGGAAGCCTCCGCTCCGATCATCGATAGTCGCTCACCCGCTTGCAGGCTGCCAGTCGAAATGGGGTCGCTATTAGGCAGATTGCCCGCCACGATAAAAGCATCGGTGCCAGCATTCGGTGTCAGCAGGGGATTGTAGAACGGTACTCCAACAGAAGTTGAGCCGTCGCTGGTTATAGAGTAATCATTGCGGTCGTCAAAAATTCCGTAAGCTCGCGCACCCACGCCCAAGCGGCCGCACGATCCCAAGTAGCGACCTGCAGAGACACGAAATCCGGGTAACACGCCGGATTCGAAGGTTTGGCCAAATGCAACTTGACCATCCAAAGGATTCACCCCGTCCTGAGCTGTCATGACCAGCGGTGGTGACTGTCGGTCAGCCGCAAAGAACAGCAGTGTCTCGGCAGAAAGCCAACCGCACGAGGGGATGGCACATCCGTAGCGACCGCATCCCAAGCCGCCGCTGCCGCAGTCCGAAGTGCATTGCGCGCAGCCACCAATCGATTGGCTCGACAAATCGTAGGGTGTATAGTTCTGCGCGGACGGTGCAATTACGCTCAGATCGACATCCTGGCCGCTCGACGATGCCAAGCTGACGTTTCGAGACTTGGCGGCAGGGGTACTGAAGGTCGGGGTAGCACTGCCCGAATCGTCCTGGAGGCTACGCACTGCAGCGCTGGGAGTGAAGTGCATGTCGCTTTGGGCCACGGCGGTAGGCTGCCAAGTCCAAGTGGAAAGCAACGTGATCAATGCCAAGATTCTACTTTTCATCGTTCTATTCTCACTAAATGGATCGAGTCTCACAGTCGTTACACATAGATCGGTCCGTGCTACCGATACCGCAAGAAAAAATCGAACATCCGGAACACTCAACGCAGGTTTTGCATTTTGACAGTAGCACTGCTGAGAGACCTGTCTCGGTCCGGATTTGCCCTGCGGATCGCTGCAAATGCTGATACAATTGAGGTCTGAGCGGTCCTGGCTAAGGAAGGCCATCGAGTTTGACGGATGTCGTGGCGACGGGCTGAGGCATATTTGGCCGTACTTCTAGCTGAGCAATTGCAAGCAACACCCTATGCCAAGCAGTTCGACCCAATCTGAAGCCCTGCCGCCTGCAGCCGACGTCAATCCTGTGCCCGATTTCGGTACTGCTATTCCGCCCGATAGCGGTAAGCTGCCATCCAATCCCAGAGTTACATCGGGTCTGGCACTGCCTGGATTGGCTGCATTGCGAGTACGGAAATGGATAGGGGCGTTGAAAATGGTCGCCGGTCTCGAGCCGGCGATGCGGCAATTGCCTGACGATAAAATTCGCAAGAGTAGTCTTTCGTTGCGATACCGCGCGATGAGCGGTCAGGCGCTGGAGGAGCTTTTGCCAGAAGCCTTTGCTCTGGTGCGTGAGGCTGGACGGCGCAGTTTGCAAATGCGGCATTTCGACGTCCAAATCGCCGGCGGCGCAGCGTTGTTTGACGGCTGTATCACTGAGATGCAGACCGGGGAGGGCAAGACGTTAACGGCCACATTGCCGTTGTATTTGCACTGTCTGTCCGGCAAGGGCGCACATTTAGCGACGGTGAATGATTATCTGGCCGCGCGCGACGCCCAGTGGATGAAACCCATCTACGACCGACTGGGCGTAAGCGTCGGGGTCGTGTTAACGGACAGCAGCCAAGATCAGCGCCGTGCGGCCTACGCAGCCGATATTACTTATGGGACAGCCAAAGAGTTTGGCTTTGATTTTCTACGCGATCGGCTATTGCTTCGGGCCCAAGGGCGACTGCTGAGCGATTTTTTGGGTGAAGGTAGTTCGGAGCGTTGGACGGGGCATGGTGACGAACCTGTTCAGCGGCCGCTACACTTTGCGCTGGTGGACGAGGCCGATAGCATCTTGATCGACGAGGCACGCACACCACTGATCATCGGGTCGCTGGGCGACGAGACACGCGAAACCGTGATCGCTACATACCGTTGGGCCGCTGAGCACGCTGAAAAGTACCTGCGAGATGATCATTGGACACTGGATGAAGATAAACGCAAAGTCGAATTGACCAGTCGTGGTCGCGCGCTGGTTCGCAGTTTGCCTCGTGACGACGTGATGCGGCAAGTGGCCTTGATCGACTTGTATGAGTACACCGAGCGGGCAATCAAGGTGCATCATGAGTTTTATCTGGACCGCCATTACGTGGTGCGTGATGGCGAGATTGTGATTGTCGACGAGTTTACGGGGCGACTGGCTGAGGGACGCAAGTGGCGTGACGGGATACATCAAGCCATCGAAGCCAAGGAAAAAATCGAAGTATCGGTTCCGACCGGTCAGGCGGCTCGTATCACCGTACAGGATTTATTCCATCGTTATCGGCACATTGCAGGCATGACCGGAACAGCGGCCACCAGCGCCCGTGAGTTGACTAAGATTTACAAATCTCCCGTCGTGTTGGTGCCGACCAACCGCCCGCCCCGCCGCCAACGCTTGCCCGATCAAGTGTACGGTACCATGCTGGAGAAATTTCGGGCGATCGTCCAAGAGATCACGCACTTGAACCAGCAAGGAAGACCGGTACTCGTGGGTACTCGGTCCATTGACAAGTCGATGATCCTGTCTCAATTATTGAACGAGGCCGGCATCGAACATCAGGTACTTAACGCCAACGAGGTGGCTCGCGAGGCCGAGATCGTCGAGGCGGCTGGGGTGCGTGGCAAAGTGACCGTGGCCACCAATATGGCTGGCCGCGGGACGGATATCAAAATCGCCGACGATGTTCGAGAACTTGGGGGCCTGCACGTGATATGCACCGAGCTACACGACGCAGCTCGGATTGATCGGCAATTGATCGGGCGCTGTGGACGCCAGGGCGATCCCGGTTCGTATTGCCAATACCTCTCGCTGGACGATGATATCCTGCGCAACGCTTACGGGTACAAGCGGTTTGAAGCGTTGAAGAAATTGGGCGAGGCGGGGGGCCGCAGCTTTCACTCGCTGGCCGGCATGTTTCGCAAGGCACAGCGCAAAGTCGAACGGAAGCACTTTCGCGACCGTATGATGTTGTTGCATCATGAGCGCGAACGCACCAAGATGCAGCGCGAAATTGGCCAGGATCCGTACTTGGATACAGCCGAGTGATCAAGCTTGACCTCTTTTCAACCGTGTCGTGCAGCTCGCTGGAGATTTCTTTGACATCCACCACACCCAAATCTGCTCATTCCCGCACCACTTTGCGTGAAGTGTATCTGTATACGGACGGTGCCTGCAGCGGAAATCCTGGACCAGGTGGCTGGGCGTTTATCCTGCGCGATATTAAAACCGGCAAAGAACTGGAAGGCAGCGGTGGTGAACGGGATAGCACCAACAATCGTATGGAGCTGATGGCGGTCATCGAGGGACTGAAAACGCTCAAGAAAAGTTGTCAGGTTAAGCTATACTCTGATAGTACCTATGTGTTGCAGGGATTGCGGGAGTGGATGGCGGGTTGGAAACGTAATGGTTGGAAACGCAAGGACGGGAGCCGCCGGGTACCGGTGAAAAACGTGGAGCTATGGCAAGCTCTGGATCAGCTCGTCCAGCAGCATCAACTAAGCTACCATCATGTGCGTGGACACAGCGGTCACCCGGAAAACGAACGCTGTGACGAACTGGCCGTGGCCGCCAGCGAGAACTATCGCTGATCGGTCCGTTTGCAAATTGTCAAATTTTTCCGCGCTCAGTCATTTTGTGGCGTCGCATTTCATCAGTGAGTGCCAATCATGTCAGCATCCGTTGAATTACCGGGAGTCGAACTGTTCAATTTGGCCGGCCGGACGGCAATCATTACGGGAGGTTCGAAAGGACTAGGACTGGCCATCGCCGCTGGCTTGGCATCTGCGGGTGCAAGAACGATGTTGGTTAGTCGCGCTACTAGTCAAGCGGTCGCCGCAGCTATGGATCTGGTCGATCGCTATGCGCTGGATTCGTTTGGATACGGCTGTGACGTTACCGATCTGGCGGCTGTCGAGCGGATGGTTCAGGCGGCTTGGGTGCGCTGGCGACGAATCGACATTCTGGTCAACAGCGCTGGCATCAACATTCGTGGGGCGATCGAGCAGATGTGTCCACAAGATTTTGATCGGGTCATACGAACCAATGTACACGGTACCTGGAACACATGTCGTAGCGTGGTTCCCAAGATGAAGCAAGCCCGCTACGGCCGGATCATCAATCTGGCCAGCGCGCTGGCATCGGTTGGCTTGGCCAAGCGCACGCCCTATGCCAGTAGCAAGGGGGCGGTCGCGCAGTTGACACGTTCGCTGGCGCTTGAACTGGCAGATAGCGGTATCACTTGCAACGCACTGTGCCCCGGACCATTCTTAACCGAGATGAACGTACCGATTGCCGACACCGATGAAGGCCGGCAGCTGGTTGATGATTGCGTTGCCCTCAAGCGGTGGGGGCGGATGGAAGAGATTCAGGGAGCGGCCATCTATTTGGCCAGCCCCGCCAGCAGCTACACGACCGGCAGCATGTTGGCGGTCGACGGGGGTTGGACGGCACATTAGTGTCCACCGACACAAGCCGTTTCCCCGCTCGCTTGTAAACCACCGGGTCGATATAAAGCAACTTCGACGGACCTGTATTGGCCCGCGATCGTCAGAGTTGACTTGCTATTCCGGCCAACCGAGGTCGATACATTGGGCTATCGACCCAAAGTGTATAGATTGTCATTGAGGGATCCCCTTCGTTAGAATGACGGAGACCTTTGGATCTCGACTCAGGAGACCAGCTATGCCGACTCGACATTTGTGGACGATGGTACTGTGGAGCACCTTTGCACTTGGTGTATTTTCCGCGCACTGTTCCGGACAGCCGAGCTCTGTCGGACAGTTGCAGGAGCGCATCTATGCCGCAGTCCAAGCAGCTTCACCCGCAGTGGTGGAAATACACCGGCCAGGATCTGCATTCAGCGGTGTGATTGTTAGCCCTCAGGGGCATGTGTTCACCGCTGGTCATACCATTCAGCCAGGTTTGACGTATACGATTTCGCTGCCTGATGGCCGACGTTTCAGGGGGCAAGCGCTGGGTAAATGCGAACAGATGCGGGGCGAACGGATCGACTGCGGTCTGATAAAAATCGAATACCCCGACAGTTTGCCGTATCTGCCTTTGGGAAGTACGGCCGGATTGCGGTCTGATCAGCCGTGCCTGAGTCTCAGCTACCCCGGAGGACAGCGCGCCGACCGCCAGCCAGTGGTTCGGCTAGGATTCGTACAGCGCTCGCTGCGCCCAGGGCGTTTGTTGCAGTCCAGTGCGCTGATGGAACCCGGTGATTCTGGTGGAGCATTGGTCGATTTAAACGGGCAACTGATTGCCATTCATTCGCGAATTGGTGCGCGCATGGACCAGAACTTTGATGTGCCCGTCGAAGTTTTTCGGCAGTATTGGGATCAATTGAACATTCCTGAGACGTTTAGTAGTCTGCATGGTCGCGCCGTACCCAAGCTTGGGTTTGTCGGCGAAGATACTCCTGATCGTAGCGGCATTACCATTGTGCAAGTATTCGACGGAAGCCTTGCTCAGCAAATTGGATTGCAGGCTGCGGACGTGCTGACTCGCGTGCATGACGCCAACTTAACCTGCTTGGACGATCTGCGACCGCAACTCGAAAAAGCGATTGATTCCCAGGCCGAACAATTTAATGTTGCCGTGTTGCGCGGCATGGATCAAGTTGAGTATTGGGTCCCTAGAGAACGGTTGAGCACGCCAAAGGCTGAACGCTTTGCCGGTTTGGATTCACCACCTGCAGTGATCACAGATTTGCCTGAATCCTTGAAGCGATTGGAAGCCTTCCCTCAACAATTCGCGGCGCTGGAAGACCGCCTGGATGATGTTTGCCGGATCGTCGAAAGTCAGCGGGCGAGCACGGTAACTACGGAATCCGAGCAGCGTCACGACAGGTTGTTGCGCTGTCCTGTAATTGCGATTGCGCAAAGTCGCTGGTTAGTCGGCAAGAGTTCACTTGTCGAGCAACTTCCGATTTTGCTCGATGGCCGACAGAGGATTGAGTTGGAGGTGGTTGCTAGAGATGCCCAATGGGACTTGGTTCTATTGCGTTCACCGCAGCCGAACGCAGATGGCGTTCATTTGGTCAAATCCGCGTCTCAACCCCGCCCGGGGCAACTGCTAGTTTCAGCTGACCCAGAAGGTCCGGGCTATGTAAGCATCGTAGGCTCGTCAATTTTTCAGTCACAGCGTGAAGCAAGCAAAGGTTATTTAGGGGTCGTGCTCCGCGATCATCCCCAAGGTGGAGCCGTGTTAATTCAGGTCGACGACGGAGCGGCCCAGCGGGCCGGCTTGGTCGTTGGCGATGTGATCGTCAAATTGGATGGGCGTGCCATTCGCCAGCGTGGAGATGTGCTGCATCAATTGGGAAACAGCGATCCGCATGCCAAGTTGCAAGCCACCGTGCTTCGCAATTCACAGCAGTTTGAGGTTGAAATCGTGCTGGGTACTGTTCCCTCGTCGGCCAATCATGCCGCCGATCTCGTAGCAAAGAGTCTCCGGCGCGATGGATTTCCAGAGGTCTTTTGTCACGATGCGACGTTGGGCGTCCATGAATGCGGAGGTCCTGTGTTCGATCTGCAAGGCAATTGGGTAGGCTTGAACACTGCCCGCTACAGTCGAGTGCGATCGTTTGCGGTGCCCCAAAGTGCGGTGGTAGATTTCGTTCGACAAAACGGAGGCTAGGTCTTATCAAAATCAATCGACCTGTTGCGAACTATGGTGGTTCCTGCCAGGGCACCAACCAAATCACAACTATGCCCAAGGCATAGATCAATCCGCAAATGGCACCAACGCGCGAGTAATCTCCGCCTAGCGCTGTGAAGATAGCTCCGGCCAACAGCACTCCAGTGGCTGTTGCGAAGCGCCCCGAGTTGTAGCACAGGCCGCTACCAGTCGCGCGCACGCGAACCGGGAATAACTCGGGCAATGCCAGCGCCAGCCAACCAAAAAACAACGTCGCCAGAAAACCCTGTGCGAATACGATTGGTTGAAACGAAGGCTGTAAAGGCGCGGACCACAAGAACATCGTCATCGTACTAGCAAAGGTCAGCAGGCTAATCAAAAAGTAGCTTAGACGACGGCCTAGCCAGTGTGCGAGCTGAGCGCCAAAAAAGCTTCCCAGGGTTGCGCCGAGCGCCCACCAGCCTTGTGTGGCCGCTTTGTAGCTCAGGTTGCTCGAGCCCGCTACGCTATCTGCCCAGGGGATCATCCATTTGCTGGCCGACCACGCACCGACCATCGGTATAGCGCTGATGACAATTCCGGTGAGTGTCCTGGCTAGGAGGCCTCCGCGAAATAGCTCGGCCAGCGGTGGCTTTGGCGAGTAGCCAGAAAGTGCATGTCGCGTCGCCAGCCATTGCGGCGATTCGGGTAACCAGACAAGTGTAAAGGCTCCCAGCACCGCAGGCAACGCCGCCAATTGAAATGCCCATCGCCACGAATCGGCGGTGATGGGCCACAGTCGCACCGCCTGTGACAGCGCCAAGATTCCCGCGTTCAAGCCGGCCATCATGATGCCGGAAACGAAAGGTCGAGAAGCCCCTGGCCAACATTCGCTGACCAGCGCCATACCGTTAGGCCACAGCCCGCCGACTCCCAGTCCCACCATAAAACGAAGTAGCAGCATCTGTTCTTGAGTCTGTACCCACGAGCCCAAGCCGGCAAACAGCGAATAAAACAGAATGCTCAGTCCCATTGCACGCGACCTGCCAATGCGATCCCCCAACCACCCCAGCGCGATGCCGCCCAGGGCGGCCCCCAGCATCAAAGCGGCGGTGTAACGTGCGAACCAATCGCCACCAAGCTGCGGTGTGAAATCGGTACCCAGTAAACTCTTGGAAACCGACAGCGACGCAACCGGCATCAGACCCAACTCGACTCCATCCAAAAATAGGGCCAACAGCGTCGTTATCAGAACCAACGCACCTGTGGGCCGAGTCAGCTGTGAATCATTGCTCATCAGTCCGCCTGCGGTACACGGAGATGATCGCGCTATTATCCAATTCCCCCAGACCTGCCTGCTGAGCCAGATCAAGCAGTTGACGATGGGTCAGCGTCAGCGGCAGGTCTAGACCAGCTTCACGGGCCGTCTTGAGAATCAAGTACACATCTTTGCGATGCTGTGACAGCTTAGCTTGAACGCTAAAGTCGCCTCGCAGCATTTTATCGCCTTTCGATTCCATCACGCGTGATGCAGCCGCGCTATGCTTCAAGACATCCAGGGCGGTCGCTGGATCGACTCCCAAAGCTTGAGCGTAGGTCAGCCCTTCAGCCAGGGCAGCGCGATTCAGCCCCAGTACCAGATTGGTGATTAACTTCATCCGCGCGGCTGATCCGGAAGGGCCAATGTAATACGCAGCGTGTGCAAGTGACTTCCACAGGTCAACACAGGCTTCGTAGTCAGCTCGATCTCCACCCACCAAGATGACCGCCTCTCCAGTTCGCATTTGTACGCTCGACCCAGAGACTGGGGCTTCCAGATATCCAACTCGGTATTTGCGCAGCCATTGACTGGCGCGGCAGGCGTCGTCTGGATCGCCGGTCGTTGTGTCGATCAAGATGCTACCAGGTCGAAAACCGCTCTGCAGATTCTGGAGGACCTCATGGACGATTGGGCTTGAGTACAAACTGACGATGACGCGATCGCAGGATTCCAACGGGTTGTCGCTCCACTGTGCGCCGTAGTCCAGCAATGCTTGGGCTTCGTCGCGGCTGCGATTCCAGGCAAACACCTGGTATCCTTGATCCAACAGTCGCTGGCCAATAGCGGTGCCCATCAAGCCAACGCCAATCAGTCCAACAATTGGAGGCAGAGAACCGTCCGTCGAGTCCTGGCTATCAGCTTTCAATTTACACCCGCGCTGGAAATGCTATCCACTCATTCCAGGCAGTATAGCGTGTCGCACCGCCCCACCACAGACTGACGGATTGAAGTTTCCAGGGACGACCAGGGATTGCTAAACCGCCACTGACCATTGGATGGAGAGAGCTACACTCACGGCCAGACGTATGGGAATACGCATGAAAGGAAATTCTCGACTCAAGATTGGCTGCGAGCCAAGCGCCCCCATCCAAAACCAGTCATTTCCTGAGTAAACTTGCTGGCCGCGTGATGCGAGCGGCCAGTGTAGTAGCCAACGTCGCCCGATGGTGGAGCTTCAGTCCAGCCACTGTCTGTCGATGGTGGCTACGGTTGGGGTCTGCAGGGGCGCTCGCCCAGGTGTGGTTGGATCTGACGTCACTTAGCGGAGAACGGCAATGAGCCTTAAGAACAAGACCTTGTTTATTACCGGAGCCAGTCGGGGGATTGGGTTGGCCATTGGGTTACGTGCTGCGCGAGACGGGGCGAATGTAGTGATAGCAGCCAAGACTGCCGAACCTCATCCCAAACTGACAGGAACGATCTACACTGCTGCCAATGAGATTCGTCAAGCAGGCGGTAATGCGCTGCCTCTGGCCGTCGATATACGGCATGAAGAACAGGTACGAGATGCTTTTGCTAAAGCGGCCGCTGAATTCGGCGGGATCGACATCTTGGTCAACAACGCCAGTGCCATCAACTTAGTAGGTACAGAAGCGGTTGAAATGAAACGTTATGACCTGATGCATGGTGTTAACACACGCGGGACGTTCGTGTGCTGCAAGTACGCGGTGCCTCACCTGAAAAAGGCTACCAATCCACACGTATTGATGATTTCACCACCGCTGAACATGGAAGCTCGCTGGTTTGCGCCGCATGTCGCGTACACTATGGCTAAGTTTGGGATGAGCATGTGTGTGTTGGGTATGGCCGAGGAGTTTCGTCAAGAAGGTATCGCCTTTAATGCGCTGTGGCCACGAACTACGATTGCCACGGCGGCAATTCAGAATTTGTTAGGTGGTGACAAAATCATGCGACTTAGCCGCAAGCCCGATATCATGGCCGATGCTGCCCATGCGATTCTGACCAAGCCCAGTCGCGAATTCACCGGCAATTTTGCGATCGACGATGAAGTGCTAGCTCAGCAAGGCATTGTCGACTTGCGTAGTTACCAAGTCGACGACAGCCTTCCTCCCGAAAAACTGGCCCCCGACTTCTTCGTATAACCGCTAGGCAACATCTAGCGGGTAATGCACTGCATGCCTATCAAACCTATCGACTGGCGGGGTGAGCCGGCGCGCGGCGAGATCATTGCGTAGTCGTGTTTGATTGTTGTGCAAATAGTTCAGTATTTGCATTGCTTGGTGGTTGCTCATCACCCCGCTGGTCCTGCCCTGCCAATAGTGTGAATGGTTACCTTGGCGCGCTGCATCTGCTGAACCACCGCCAATTACAGTGCCCTCAAATACGCCAGCGCATCAGACATCTCTTGGATGGCGTCACCTGCACCAGCGCGTTCCAACACAAACCAGCCATTAAATCGGTGCTCTTCCAGTACGCCCAGGATTTCAGGGAACTCAGCCGAGCCGCGTCCGACTTTGACTTCAATTCCCCGGCGTTGTGAAAAATCACGTACAGCATCACGCGCTGCCACTGATCGCACGTAATGAGCGCAGATGCGAATGTCTTGGGGGGTGTAGTGATTGGCCAGGATCAATCGTGCTGGATTGAAGTGGATGCCCAGCGATCCCCCTGGCACTTGATCCAAAAGTCGAACCAGTACTGGGCAGGGTTCACTCCCTGTTTCACAGGCCAAGACGGCTCCAACACGCTCACCGTGGCGGGCCAGATCGGTCAAGCTGGCCAGTAGTTGAGAGCGAGCCGGGTGTTGATCGTCCTCAGGGACAATCCCCACTGCATTGATGACGATCCTGGCACCAAGACTGTAGGCAAACGTCATGGCCTGTTTGGTTGCCTCAAGTCGCCGGTCCAGGTCGTCGATCACATCGTAACCGCGTCGAGTCGGATAGCGAACCGCTGCAACCGTTAAATTCAGATCGGTAAGCATCTTGAGAATCTGGCGACGTCCAGTATCGCTAATTTCGCTGGGCTGAATGCCATTTCGGGCGTCGATTTCGATACCACTGGCACCCATTTTGGCCGCTGTGTGCAAAGCTTTCTTAAACGGCATACGTACACCGGATAAGGCGATGGCGATTTTCAATTCTGGCACAATGAATCCTCTTCTCAGCCTGAAACGTGCATGTCGGCTCCCGCGCGACCAGCGTTGGACGGTCGCTATTGTGTTGTTTTTCGCCGGGTTGACTAGCGGCCAGATTCACGCCGACAGTCACCGCCAGGCCGCGAAAGCCGTCTTTCAATGCAATTTTCAGAGTGGCTACGATGCCAACTCCGATCGTCAGCCTGACGGATGGCGCCGGCGCCGCGATCGACATCATCCGGCGTATCTGACGGCTGAGATCGTACCTCGCAACCCGCAGCAGTTTCGCGAAGCACAGAGCACTCAAATTTTATTAGCTCGGCTGTGGCAAGCCTGGAAAACCAAGTCCTGGGACCCGAACTATGTGCCGGAGACTATCCCTCCGCTGATCACTCAGCTGATGGATGGTGTCGCTCTAACCAATTGCTACCAAGTACAGATCGATGGCGGGGCCTTCGAATTGGTCAGTCCGCGGTTTGATCTGAACTCGCAGTATTGCTATTGCATGGAGGCAGACATTGCCTGTCAGAAGTTGGCCGGGCATGAGGCAGTAATTGAACTACATATTTATCGCGCAAGTGCGGAAGCGGTGGAAGTGTTATGTACGCCTGGGCAGACTGGTGACTTTGATTGGCGAACTGTGCGGTCCAAATTGATTGAATTACCAGTTGACGAGTTGATTCAAGGCGAGGTTCACATTCGCGTTCGTCCAACCATAGATGCGTTCTCACGGGGGGTAGTTCGGTTTGACAACATCAAGGTGCTGCAGTTCCCCCGGTTAACACTTACGACGGACGCCGCACACCATATAACTCAAACGGGGCGGTCAGTGCAACTCAACTTCATTGCCAAGGGACTGCCTCGTCCCTATCAGACACTTCGCTGCGAGTTATTGGACGTAGAGCGGCAGATTGTGGAAGCTACGAACGTGCCCCTGGAATCAATAGATACTAAGTCCCAAGGTAATCAGCGAATGGGTTCTGAATCCACAGAGGGTACTCGTCTGATAAGCAAGCCATCCGCCCCAAGCACATCCTCACCACCCACAAATAGGTTGGTTGCCAAACGGGACTTGGCATCCGGTCCTAGTACATCACCAGCAGAAAATGCATTCGCCTTAGCAGCCAAATGGCAGTTTGTTCCTGAGCGGCAGGGATTCTATTTTGTCCGGGCAAGCGTTGATGGCGATTTCACAACAGAAATTCCGCTGGCAGTGATGGATCTTCGACCACAATCGGGTGGACCGTTCGGTTGGTCCATCCCTTCCGAGTCTTCCGGTACTCAATTGGGTCCGCTGGTCACGATGGCTGAGCGGGCAGCGGTTGGCTGGGTGAAGTTGCCTATATGGTATGATGCGCACAGTCCTCCAGACGTTGATACGCTCCGCAAACAGCTTTCACAACTTTCTAGGCGAGGTGTCCGCTGTGTGGGTCGTTTTGATCACGCGCGAGATGGTCAATTCCTAGGAAGATCGCGCGACAATCAATTGCCTAGTGCCGCCATGGCTTTTAGCGACCCTGCGATTTGGGAGCAGTCCATCGAGCCAGCGTTGGCTGCTTGGGGTGCCCAATTGTCTGGCATTCAATTGGGCGATGAACAGGATTTCAGTTTCGTTCAGAATCCGGAGGCGCTGCAACATATTTCGCAGATGTTGACCCGGCTTCGCTCGATTGGACACGATGCGCCTTGGACAGTAGTTTGGGACTGGTTGCACCCTATCGACATTTTACCGCATGCCGCTCGGCCTGAACCAAGTAATTCCGCAGGCAATATGCCGTGGGCGAACTCAGCTAGTCCTGGTGCAGCACTTGCTGGCAGACCATTGTCCAACGCAGTGCATTACTCCACCAATCCCCATCTTACCGCTCAAGAACTGGCCGCCTACATTCAGCAAACGCCTGCCAGCAACCAGACCTGGGTTTCAATCAACCCCGTTTCGGCTGAAAAATATAGTCTGCGGGACCGCGTGCTGGATTTGTTGCAGAAAATGATTGTCGTAAAGCAGTCCAGTATTCAGGCGGCTTTTGTAACCAAGCTAGTTGACGATGATTCGGGATTGTTCAGTCGTCACCTTCAGGCGAATGAGTTGCTGGTGCCCTGGACGCTCATTGCCGATGCAATTGCACTCCGCCAGCCCATCGGCTCGATCGAGCTTCCGCAAGGCAGCCACAATCACATATTTGAAAATGAAGTCGACAGTGTGATGATACTCTGGAATAGCAGTCCTGTTCAGGAGGAGCTTTTTGGCTGTCAGGACCTGACCGCTTACGATGTCTTTGGCCGCCCAGTGGCCATCCAGATTGAGCAGCTACCGTCGGGCAGTCTGGTCAGTCGCGTGCCTGTGGCACAGTGGCCGGTCATCGTGCGCGGCATCAACGCCAATCTAATTCGCTGGCAGCAGAACTTCGAGTTGCTGGTTGATCTGATCGCTAGCGAATCTGCAGCACAAGGCCAACTACCGGTCTCAATACACAATAGCCTGGCGCAGCCCGCCAGTGGATTCTTGACGGTGCACTGCGAGACTTTGTTCAAGGGCGGAAGCGTAAGTCAAGAACTGCAATTGGGACCGCGCAGTGCTTCTCGCCTGGAGGTGCCATTTCAATTGCGGCAAGATGCGTCTGCTGGCATCCATCAATTAGAATTCGCGTTTTTCTTGGATGCCGATCGCAGCTATGCCTTTAGCCTGTATCGGCCATTGAAGCTCGGCCACCGTGACT
Organism: Pirellulaceae bacterium; assembly: GCA_019636385.1. Lineage (NCBI taxonomy): Bacteria > Pseudomonadati > Planctomycetota > Planctomycetia > Pirellulales > Pirellulaceae > Pirellulaceae bacterium. Next base: position 556,065 of record JAHBXT010000003.1, read on the forward strand.
ACGAGATCACCTGGAAAGCCAGGCGAATCAATGCAGAGATGGTCGAAATGCAGGCCGAACTGGTCAATCATACGGACCAGCCGGTAAGCTTTGACTGCAAGCTCTTTCCGCAAGCGGTGGCTTACCAGAGAATACAAATTCTGGATGCGCCCACCGGCAGTAGCAGCCATGTTCGACAACTGAAGATCCCCGCCTCATCACGCTCCAAGTCGGTGCCGATGTGGATTCGCTGCGAAAAGATTGGCGACAAGTTGATTTTGAACTATCAAGCGTCGGAGTAATCGGCCAAGTCGCGAATGATCTGCAGCGCCTCCTCCAATTCGCTGGTCTGCACGCCTGGCACTCGCCCGCCGCGATCACACTCTCCTAACAATAGCAGTTCGTCGTACGATGGATGTTGACGCAGCCTGCGGTGAGCCCGGGAGCCGATCGTTCGGTCGTAGATGCGATGAACATGCATGTGCTGTTCAATGAACCACGCCGTTCGTGGTGTGATGAAGCCTGCCAGTGCTTCCAGGCCAGCTGCAACGTGATTGTCGATATCCAGCCCTTTGCCTACGTCATGCAGCAGTGCAGCCAATAGGAACTCTTCATCATACGGCAATTGCTCATAGGCCAGATCAAATACCTGCAAACTGTGGTACAGTGCATCTCCTTCGGGATGATATCGTGGATGCTGCTTGACGTTTTCCAGCGGCAGCATCAGCGCCATGTACAACTGAAAACGATCTGGCAATTCCTCCATTTCGTCGAGCTTCTGTGACAGATTCAAGTCCGGGTATTGGTGGTAAAGTAGCTGCTCAAGTTCCGCCGTCGAGGCCCGCTCAATGGCCTTGCCCGTGATCGAACTGGTGAAATGATGGCTGGATAGCGACGCAGGATAGATCGTCAATTCAATTGGGAATTGATCGCGCAGATGGATATGCGTGTAGACCTGAAAATTTCCTTCTTTGCGCACCTGCTTCCGCTGGACATCATAGGGCAGTAGCATCCCATCCAGGCACATGGTGATGGCGGACAGATTATCCGAGAATAAGTGGATGTCGATATCGGAACCTTGCCGCACATGACCGGTCAACACGCTACCTATGAGCTTTGGTCGAAAGCGATCCAGCTGACGCATCAGCCGCAGAGCCACCAGCCGCATATCCAGTAGGTGATTCAGGCGCTGTGAGCCCTCGTGCAACCTGGCCAAGGCCTGAATTTCGTCGCGAATCTCAGCGTTGCTCGGCAGATCGGCAGGCTTGATCCAGCCCTTACAGATGCGACTGGCCGCCTTTTGTTTAGCGCGATAGTATTCTGACTCTTGCCGATAGTACATGAACCGGGCAGCTTCATGACATATTTGCCGCCGTAACTTGCTGGAAGAACGTTCAGGCTGATTCATATTGTAAAGTGGAACATGGATTTATTGAGCAACTGAGCATCAACTATGATTCACGTAACAGTTCAGGCAGAATGCTGCTTTGGGTAAGTGTGGGCCGGCACGTGGCTAAACCAATGATGCATGAATGGATTCATGCGCCAAACGCATACGCGATATCTCGTCGAACAGCTATTACCGGCTCCGCTTGTCCCACCCTACATAGCCCCTGAAACCTTACAGGTAAACTGTATGCAGATTTCTTCGTTCGTTCAACAGCATTGGTTGCAACCGCTTGGTGTGGAGCATATTCAGCCCTGCGACAGCGGATTGTCCAGTGCTGGTGTTTGGCGACTGGCGATCCCCGCAGGTGATGGCTGTTTAAAGGCTTGGCCGTTGGCCTGCACACCCGTCGTCAGGCTTGCGCGCATCCATCACTGTCAAAGAATGCTGACCGACGCGGGCTTGAGTTTCATTCCTGCATTGGCCAACAGCCCGCTGGGAGGCACCTGGATTGAATCTGGCCAGCATTTATGGGAGGTCACCTCTTGGCAAGCTGGCCAACCCGATGGTAGTGAATCCGCCGGGCCAGTGCGGCGTAAAGCTGCCTCCGTAGCACTCGCCAGCATTCACCGTATTTGGAGGAAAAACGAGTGCCGAGTGGCGACCTCCCCGGCCGTTGGGATTCGTATCGAAAAGATTCAATACTATCGAACCCAGTTACGGCAATGGGATTCAGCAGGCACCAATTCCGCGATTCTTCCATGGTCTGCCGAAGGAATTGGTCAATCTGCCGGCACCAAGCTATCAGACTTGTCGCGACGGACAATTGAGCATTTTCGGAATTCAGCGGACCGACTACAAACGCAACTAACTGCGCTGCAATTTCCCACGCTGGTACACGTTGCCTTGCGGGACATCCATTGCCAACACGTACTGTTTACGGGCGATCAAGTAAGCGGCGTTATCGACTTCGGAGCTGTACAGGCCGACGAGCCACTTATTGACTTAGTACGCCTGTTGACCAGCCTTTCACCGCGCGACAAGTCTGCGCGATACGAGACGCTTGAGTGGTATCTTAATCAGACAACTAGTGAAGGAATTGGCGTCTCCGTGTTACACTCCTGGAAGCGCGAAGCCGCTTGGCGATTTGGTGTGTTGGATGAAGTTTCGACCCTACTTTCGGCGATGCAATGGTTGGATTGGCTAGTCTGGCAAGAACGCCAATTCAAGCAGCCTGTACTGCAGCTTTATCGCCGCTGGGCCGGATTGCTTGAGCGACTTGATTGTGCCGATTGGTGAAGTGCGCATCGGCATCAAGGTTGCGTTATTTGACTTTGGCAATGCGCGCCAAGGCTTCATCGGTGCCCGCCAGTAGCAAAGTATCGGAATCCAACAGCCTAGTGTCGGGGTTGGGAGAGGCGGTGATGCGATCTTTAAGCATGTCATGCACGGCCACGATGGTCACGTCATAACCTTGACGTAACGCCAGCTCGCGAATGGACTTGCCGCACCATGCATCCGGCACGCCCATCTCTTGCAGACCGAAACCAATACCTAAGCTGACATACTTGAGCAGTGCGTCGCCCCCCATGCGCTTGGCCAATTCAAGGGCCGAATCTCGCTCGGGGAAGATCACTTCCGTAACTCCGATCCGATTCATGACGCGGGCGTGATCGACGGAAATGACTTTCACAAATACGTCACGTACTTTCAGATCGTTCAGCGCCATGACCGCCAGGATGCTGGACGCAATATCTTCTCCTGTCGAAACGATGCCTGCATCAGCTTCGCGAACACCTAATCGTTCCAACGTCTCCAGTACCGTAGCGTCGCCAACTACCGCGCGAGCAACATGTGGAGCCACTTGATCCACCACCTCTCCATCGATGTCGATAGCGACAACTTCATGGCCGTTATCCGTTAGCGATCGTGCCAGCGTTGAGCCAAAATTCCCGAGACCGATAATAATGAAGCGTTTCATGGAGGATCAATCAACTCTGGTGTGTGAGAAATCAACTATAGACGTAGCGGGCTTAGCCTACAATCACATCTTCGTAGGCATAACGAAACGCTACCACGCGACCTCGGCGTACTATAAAAGCAGACGCAAGCGCCAGCGGCCCAACGCGTCCCAGGAACATCAGCACAATTGCCAGCCATCGACCCGATGTAGTTAGTTCGGGAGTCACCCCCATGGATAATCCGACCGTATTGAACGCGCTGGCCACTTCGAAAGCTGCAGACAGGAATGGTTGTAGTTTTTGCGATACTGGCTGAGTGCAGGTCATTAGCAGTACCCCCAACATGACCGTGCCCGTTACTATAACGAACAGGCCCACGGCCCGCTGAATCGTTTCGTCCGGAATCGAGCGGCTAGCAAAGGTCGTCGAACTTCGGCCTCGTATGCGTGCCCATGCCAGCAGCCCTAATAGGGCGAAGGTTGTTGTTTTCATTCCTCCGGCCGTGGAACCAGGCGCGCCGCCAATCATCATCAGCAGGATGGTAATGAAGTTCGTGCTATCCGAGGCTTGGCCGTAGTCGATGACGCTAAATCCGGCGGTACGTGCTGTAATGCTCATAAACAGCGCGTTGTGCAGCTTGTCTTGCCAGGCCAGAGTTTGCAATGTACCATTCCACTCAAACGCCAAAAACGCCAGGCCCCCTAACAAGCTCAACAGGAAAGTCATGTACAACACCAGTTGTGTATGAATGGAGATCGGGCGCCGGACCTGTGTTGCCCGAGTCCGTCGTGCTCGTGACACATAGAGTTCTTCCAACGTCAAGAAACCTAAGCCCCCAAGCACGATCAGCAGCATAATCGTGGTAGTCGTGGCTGGCGAATGGCGATATTCGATCATCGATGTATTGAATGTCGAAAAGCCGGCATTGCAAAAGGCGCTTACCGAATGAAACAATCCATGCCAGGCAGCTCGGGCGTGCCCCATATCGCGCGACCACAGCAGATATAGCAGTAGTGCGCCTGACAATTCAATCACTACTGTGAATCTCAGAACATCCAATACCAGGCGCCGAGCTCCAACGTAGGGCCCAATCTGATTGTAGCCTACCGTCGCCGCCTCGGTTCTCAGCGATAGTCGGCCCCCCAGGGTAGCAATGATCATGCTCGTTAAGGTCATCATTCCTAGACCGCCAAGCTGAATCAAAATCAGCAAATAGACTTGGCCCCAGGCCGTAAAGTAGGTGCCGGTATCAACCACGGTTAATCCGGTCACACAGGCAGCGCTGGTTGCCGTAAACAGCGCATCCAGCCAGCCCAGAGGTTGGCCTTGATATAGGCCTGGCAGACCCATCAAGCCCCAAGTTCCCATCAGTATCAAGCCTACAAACGATAGCACAAACAACTGCGATGGATTCAGTCGCTGCCAGAAGTAGACTCGCTTGCCGCGAGGCAAATTCCACCGCCGATTGGTGGCGGTCCATTTTGCGCGCGCACGATGCCTTGCGGGACGTCGATCAGTTCGCTGCATAGTTGATCAATTTTGCCGAGGGCCTTTAGCCCGCGCTCGCTCGCTGGCGCACAATCCACACCGAACAATTGGCGTTGCGGAGCACATTGCGAGAAACGCTACCCAGGAAGAATCTCTCGAGTCTGCCGCGGCCTGTATCACCCACGACAATTAAGTCGGACTTCATTTCGTCGGCAAAATCGGACAGGCCCAGCCCAACGTGATTGCATTGACGCACATGAGGTGTCAGATTAGGCGTTAACCCCTGCAATTCTTCTGTTGCGTCGCGAACCATTTCTTCGGTGCTGCTCATGATCTGCGGTATGTCCAGTTGCAGCGGAATCTCGTCTAAACCAATCACCGGGAAAGCGACCATGCTAACTACGTCGATGATCGTGTTTTTGCCCCAACCAAATCGTCCTAGCTCTTGGATGGCGTGTCGGCTGGGCGCAGAGTCGTCATAGCCGATGCAGATTCTCAGTTGACGGTGATTCTCTTTGCGCAGTCCGGTATCGCGTACGACCATCACCGAGCACGGTGCATGAGTCGCTACAAAATCGCTCACGCTGCCCAGCAGTAGCCGCGAGAGTGCCGAATGCCCTTGGGCGCCCAGTACGATCAAGTCCGACGAGAATTCACGTGCCTTCTCCACAATGGTCTTGCCAACATGTCCCTCGACGACGTGGCGTTTGATGACAACATTGGCACCCTGAAACATCTGCTGGACCTTCTCCAGCGTTTTGCCGGCCTGTTGCCGCTCAGCGTCAGCGTTCTTAGCTACCCACGTCTGCGCCTCAAGACTGCCGTGTATGTCTGGCAGATAAATGACCGCCATCACATCCAGTTCAAGCTTTTCGTGATGAGGCAGGTGAGCCAAAAACCACGCAGCCAACTCCGCGTTGGCCGAACCGTCCGTCGCCAGTAAGACTTTCATCGCACATAACCTCCTCAAATTTGATACGACACTAACCTCGTCTGCGCGCCCCTATCATACAGCATTCGTACTCGGAACTCCAGACGCAGTGGTTCGCCGTCAGGCCCCTATCGGTTGTGCGGATAGCCATAAATGGTAATGAGGGAAGCTAGGGCGGTGGTAACGCTGATCTCTGATCAATGACCAAAGTTGGGCTGCTGGAGCGCTGCCGCTAAACACACTGCGGGCAATTCTATGGCCAGAGCACTTCAGTACGACGCTGCGATGATTAACCACACATGCTCGACGGCTGATCCCATGACTACTGCCTGGTGCGCGCCAACTCCAACTTCCGCCGAAATGTCTGTGCGCTCTCTTGCAATACCGCTGGAAACTTGGACCTCAAGAAATTGCTTCCAGAGAACCAATCGGGTGGCTCGTGCAGAACCAGTCGCGTCTCGATCAGCAGTTGGTCGGTCTCCAGTCCTGTTTCTTGAACACTCACATATCCGCCGCAACCCGAGTAGGGAGTAGGCGCCGATTGCGTCTTTTGGCCCAGCTCATCTCTTTGCACTTTAAACGCACGATTGGCTAGGGACTGAAGTTCGTCCGTAGGCGTGGCATCTGCTGCAAAGGTAAATCGAGGATCCAACTGCCAGGCCATTAACACGAATCCAGCGGATTCGATTTTTTCCACGCGAGCCGTTCCGCGCAGCTCGACCCTATTCATCAGTGGCGCAAAGAACGTCGCGTAACGCTCCATAGACTCGTCGGCTATTTGAATACCCAATTGTTGCAACAGTTCGGTGGAAACCGCCTCGGGTGCGAAGCCAACCTGCTCTTGATCGGCACCTGCCGAGCCGAAGAGGCCCTCCATCAGTTGCTGGTCGCGAAGCTGCTCTAACTTAGCGTAGGCTACAAAGGCGCTATAGACGTGATGGCCGACGCGCTGTCCGCCTGCATCGACGATGTAATTCAGCTCGACATGCACCGGAGCCATCGCGGACCGGCGAGCAAAACGTTCCCAACCGTGTCGGGCTGCAAGTGCATTCAGCTTCTGGCGGCGCTCGGCTAAACTATCCGCGGGTGTCAACAAAGCTCCAGGCAGCGGCTGGCGTACTTGCGCAGTTACCTCAATGCCTGGCCCCAGCAACAACTCCAACAGCGAACCGGCTGCATTGGCTACCAGTTCATGTGCGTGGCAAGGTCGAGCATTGGCTGAAAGCACTACAATCGTCAAGCAACACAGCATCCCCCGAGGTGTGCTCGGCGCGTACCACGAGATAACTTCGCGACACAACGCCAAGCATTGAATCAAGCCGACCGTCATCAGGCCAAACAGACCTCGCGACCACCTGTCCATCAAAGTCCCTACATTACGTCCCGGCGGCGGGAGTGTCTTGGCTAGTTGGTTCTTGGTCTTCGCCAAGTGTCTCGGCCGGCTCTTCCTCTGTTTCCTCCAACTCCTCATCACCTTCCCTGAGTTCAGGGTATTTTGCTAAGAAGCCAGACAGGTTGTTTGAGTAGCGTATGATGCCTTCAATATCCCTTCGGGCGAGGTTCATGATTGCCTGAACGGATGTGGCCCGCGAGGTGTTGTTGATTTGCGATTGTATGGCATCAACTAACTCGATCAACCGCTTCAAATCATATTGCTTGTCCAACTCGAGTTTGTCGGAGGTCAGGTGATTGGTGAGCTTGCTCTCTTCGGCCTCGATACGGCGGCCTTCCAACGCGAGTCGCGCGGGTTGTAGCAGTTCATTCAATCGCCGCCGCGAGTTCGTGGCTTCCCAATCGCGACTCTGAACGGTCGTTGTACCACCGGGATTTGGTCGCCCAGGACGCAGGCGTCCACCGCGTGTCGCTCCGCTACGGTCCGAGGCCGGATTGTCAAAGCCTGCACCATCCAGGCCACCGCCAAGTGACATGCTGCGCCCGATGCCACCCAGGCCTTGGTCGTTTCCGCCGCCGGCAAAGCCGCTCGTGCGGCGTTGAAGATCGTTTTCATGTTGATGCCAAGCAACCAATTGGCTGCGCAGAAAGTGAGTTAGTCCCAGTACGTACAGCGTTTGCTGTTCTGGGGTAAGCGCTGTGGCATCCTGTACGCATAGATATTGCAGCGCCGATAATCGGATACTGGGCAGTTGCTCCGCATCAGCCACATAACCGAGAGCCAAGTCGATAGCATCCGGGGCGCGAGCAATGCGCAGCACATCCAAACCGCGACGAACGAGCCAAGCATTCATCTGAGCTTCGGTGGGGTTGGCCGGTAGTTGGCCGGCGAACTTCAGTGCCAAGGTCTTCACATAACTCTTCGCATTATCATTCCATCTAGCCCATCCGTCCTTGGTGTGGCGCTCTAAAGCATGTAAGGCAACCGCGTGTAAGTAGGCCGGCGTCGTGTCGTTCTTCAATAGCTCGCCTAGCCCCTTGAGCGCCTCCCTCGAAGGCATGCGGATGTTGGTGCGCATGTCGCGAGCGTCGTCTAGCTCGCCCAGCAGGACGACACAATTGACGCGCGCCGCCGCAGTCTGTTTTGAATCATCGGCAAGCCTCCTAGCCAGCGGAACGAGCTGTGCAACCAGCACGGCACGCGCTTCGGGTGTTTGCTTCGGGTGGTTGGTCAATTCCTGCAGTTTGCTCCAGGTGGTGCGAAAGTTGGGGAGCGCTTCTTTTTCTTGATAGGGTAGAGTAAACTCTCTGAGGTAAGCAACGCAGCACTGCTTGAGGGCTTCCAGACCCGCGCTGTCTGTGGCAGGTCCCTCCATGAAATCTTTGGCAGCTTTGATCGTCTTGCTGTCCAGCGGGCGCTGTGCGGGCGGGGCCTGTGCTAGAGATACGCCACGAGTCAGGGTGCAGCTCAGCGCTAATATCAGCGACAACCGCCTTAAATACTTATCCATGGATTCCAGTTCCCGGTCAAATTCTACTTGGGATGTCTTGCGCAGCTATGGTCGCCAGAACGTGGGGTTGAACGCAACGTGGTCAGTTTCTGATACATCCAACCTCTGGCGAAGGTGGCTACAAGTCTGGCGAAGGTAGCTACAGTTGGGGCAGCTACGCTCCCTAAGAACCGAAGACACACGACATGCCTATCATTATAGGCTATTTGGGCGCCAGGCCGAGTGTCAACCATTGTGCAGCAAACGTTGGCGATTCTGGGCCAAGTCGGCCAATTTGTACCGTTGGCGGTGACCTCCTGAAGGTTTCAATCGCTACAACCCTCTGTATTTTCCTGGGCAGTGGCGAGGGAGGGAAAGACTCCCGGCCCGTCATGGTTGTACCACTGGTCCAACACGGCGTTCCACTGTTGATGCGAACGAATTTGAGCGAAATGAGGTCGGACTTCTAGGTGCTGTGGGTGACTAGCGGAGTACTTGATGCCGAACTTGCGCATCAACGTAGGTGTCCTTTCGGGGCCGTATAGGCTTTCGGCCAACCGCCAGTGCTGCTGCATGACTTCTCGTTGCCGCCGCAAGTCAGGTGGTGCAGGGCACGGTCGTCCACTGGCCAGCGCCTGGGCCTGCTCGAATATCCACGGATTGCCAATGGCACCGCGCGCGACGGTGACCCCGTCCACGCCCGTCTGCCGAATCATGCGCAGGCAATCCTGAGCGGTAAACAGGTCACCACTGCCCAAAAGAGTACGTCCCGGAAAAGCATCTCGAACTTCGCGCAGAAACTGCCAGCGGCTGGGACCGTTGTAACGTTGCAGTACGGTTCGGCCGTGAATCGTGGCCGCAGCGATGCCGGCTTGGAATGCGCCTTCGAGTATCTCGAAAAACCGATCACGGCTTTGCGGCGTGTCATCCAGACCGCGGCGCATCTTGACCGTCACTGGAATTTCCGGCGGGACAATGTCACGTGTTCGTCGCACAATTTCCAACGCCACAGCCGGCTGCGACAAATGAAAGCCGCCTCGGCAACGCCCCAGCACCTTTTTTACTGGACAGCCAAAGTTGATATCAATGACCGCAAAGCCAGCCTCGACCAGACGCCGCGCGCCGGCTGCAAACTGAATGGGCTCCGCGCCCATCAATTGCCCAGCCACCGGCTGTTCGTCAGCAGTATTAAACAAAAAGTGTCGATTGCGCTGACGGTCACGGAGCGTCACTAGAAATTGATCTAACATGACTTCGCACAGCGAATAACTGGCACCATGCTGGCGCGCGATCAATCGCATCGGCCAGTCGCTGTAGCCGCTGAGCGCCGCCTGGACACATGGAAACCCGATGTCCACATTACCAATTCGTAAGTAAGGCAGCGGTTGTTCAAGATCGGCTACCTGGGGGCTCAGCAGCATGGTTCTCCTCCGTTTAGTGAGCTGGAAAGCTCTGAGCAATTTTCAACGATGGCACCACTTGGGTCTATCCCAAACGGTTATTGACTCCTGGGAAGCATCTGATGACTACCCGTTGAATCCTGAGACCATCGAATGACAAGCCTGGCCGCAGACCTGGTCCGTTCCTATGAAGACGGACCAACTTGGCTGCAAACGCCCGAGTAGCAACGTGCCGAGTGCGAACTTGTAAGAGGTGACATTGCTCCCGAACAAGATGATCGAACGCCAATAATTCTCAGGGGATCGGTGGCCACTCGGTAAGGCGCTCCTGCTCGTTGTCCAGGGCGGCGTCTTCGATAAGCTGACAGTTGTCCTCATTGAGTTCGAGGTTGACCAGCTCCAGCTCGCCCTTGGTCTCGCGGCTAAGATTGCACGAAACGGTGCCGTCCGCGCTCAATGTCTCTTCCAGCGCTGACACCGTCTGCCAGCCAAGCGCCGCAATCAGCCCGATGGAGGGTTGTTCAACGAGCTGGTCTTCGGAGTAGGCGGGGGGCTCATGAATCCATGACCTGCACATCGATCTGGCCAGAGAAGCGGAAGTGGACGAACCACTCGCGGTAGAGGGCGCGGGCCAGCGACTCCAGAATGCTACGCGCGAGAACGGAGTCTGGGAGTGAACGGCTACATTTGATCTAGGCCAGCAGAGGCTTGACAAGATTACCGTGAATATCGGTTAGCCGATAATCGCGGCCTTGAAAGCGATAGGTCAATCGTAAATGATCCAAGCCCAACAAGTGCAATAGAGTGGCATTTAGATCGTGGACATGTACCGCATCTTGCACCACGTTGAAGCCAAGTTCATCGGTCTGTCCATGCACATAGCCGCCGCGTACGCCGCCACCGGCTAGCCACACACTAAAACAGCGATTGTGGTGATCGCGTCCATCGTTGCCGCCCTGGACCATCGGTGTTCTGCCGAATTCGCCACCCCAAATCACCAGCGTATCTTTCAGCAGGCCGCGCTGCTTGAGATCCTGCACCAATGCGGCGCTGGCTAGGTCGGTATCGGCCGCATTTTGTTTGACTCCTGACGTCAAATTGCCGTGCTGATCCCAAGCCTCATGGAACAACTGGACAAACCGCACGCCGCGTTCGATCAATCGTCTGGCTAATAAGCAGTTGCGAGCATAGCTGGCCGCATGGGGGTCGCGAATGCCATACATGTCCAAAATATTCTGCGGTTCGCCAGACAAATCCATCAGTTCCGGAGCGCTCGATTGTAGACGAAAAGCCATTTCGTAGCTTTGGATGCGCGCTGCCGTCTGCGGGTCCCCCAGCGATTGCAGCGACAGTTCGTTCAGTCGATTGATGGCATCCAGTGAGCTGCGCGCGGCCACTGCATCAATGCCAGGCGGATTGGAAAGATACAAAACGGGATCGCCCGCGCTGCGCAAAGGCACGCCGCCATAGGCCGTCGGCAAAAAGCCCGCCCCGTAGTTGCTGGCGCCACCACTGGTACCTTTGGCGCTGGTTAAGACGACGTAACCAGGCAGATCGCTGGCGTGGCTGCCCAGGCCATATAACGTCCAAGCGCCAAAGCTCGGGCGGCCAAATTGTTGTGTCCCGGTGTTCATTAAGATTTGACCCGGAGCATGATTAACAGCATCGGTGTGCATTGAACGGATCAGGCAGATGTCATCTGCAATTGTGGAAATGTGCGGAATGACTTCACTCAATTCCATGCCGCACTCGCCGCGCGGCGCAAAGTTGAATTTTCCGCCCAACAGCGCAGAACGCGGATCGATAAAGGCCGCGCGATAGCCTTCCAAGAGACTCGCCGGTGGCAGTTGTCCGCTTCGCGCCTGCAATTCTGGCTTGGGATCAAATAACTCCAACTGGCTGGGAGCGCCCGCATGGAACATGTAGATCACGCGCTGCGCCTTGGGCTCAAAGTGAGGTGACTTGGGCATCAGCGGATTGTCGGCAGCGATTGCTGATTCGGCTGCACCGCTTTCACTACCAAGAGTCGCCGCAGCCAAGCCTGCGAGTCCAACCGCACAATCGCGAAAGAACCAGCGGCGTCGCTGATACTGGGCGCTGGCTTGGCGTAATTCTTGAACAAGGTTCATAACACAGTTCTCAATAAGGTGCGACGTTCAAATGCAGCCGGAAATATTCTTAGGACTATTGCAACACAGTGGCTGGGGCAGCGACGTCCGCCAACACGAGGGCTGTTGGGCTCTATACAACTTCTGGCCAACGCGATTAGGCGGCTAATTCTTGGATATGGTTTCGTCTAGGTTCAACAGCACTCGGGCTACCAGCGCCCAGGCGGCTGCATCTTGCGGCGTGGTTGCTGGCGGCAGGCTGGGCAGGGTATCGGGTTTTCCGGTAATGATCTCGCGAGCGTTTAACCAACCTTCGGCCAAGCGTTGACGCTGTGCGGCTAACAGTTCTTGCACCGCAGTCCGTTCGGCTAAGGACGGATAGCGCGCCATACATAACAAATAGGCAAAATTGATGCGTTGCAAGTCATCTGAACCGCCTTCGGACAAAATACGCAGTCCCAAGGCCCGCGACGATTCGACAAAGATTGGCTCGTTCAACCCGGTTAGCGCAGCTAGTGGGGTATTGGATCGAACGCGACGTGCACAGGCGAAATCGCCATTGGGCGCATCCAGGCTGGACATGGCGGGGTCAGGCATGGAGCGTTTGCGGAAGCTGTACACGGTCCGCCGATATCGCTCCGGGGCCTCGGCCGGAGTCCAATAACTGGGATAAACGTAGTTGTAATCCAACACGTTTTGCGGCACCGGTGGGATGACTCCTGGTCCGCCCAGTTCATGGTGAATTAGTCCGCTCAGCGCCAGCGCCATATCGCGCACTACTTCGGCATCAGCCCGAAAACGCGGGCCACGCGCCAACCAACGATTATCGGGGTCGGCCTGCCAAGCAGCCTCGGATATTCGTGACGTCTGTTGATAGATTTGACTGGTCACTATCTGCCGAATCAAATGTTTGGTGCTCCAACCGTTTTCCATAAAATCGACGGCCAGCCAATCCAGCAGGTCGCGGTATTCGGGTATCGGTGTTCGCGATCCAAAATCCTCCGCCGTCTCAACCAAGCCGCGCCCAAAGATATTCTGCCAGACACGATTGACGGCCACACGAGCTGCCAATGGCGAGCGCCGGTCCACGAGCCACCGAGCAAACTGCAATCGTGGGGGATCGTCCGCAGGTTGTAAATCATGCAGCGCTGCAGGCACATGGGGCGCGACCACGTGTTCGGGGCGATCCCACTGCCCCCGGCTGAGGAAATGGGTATCGCGGTGCTGGTGCGGCTGCCGCTCAGCCAAATGCAATACAGATGTCAGCGCCGAGGGATACTGTTGCCACAACTGGTCAATCTGCTGGCTGAATGACTCCAGCTCCGGCACACTCTTGTGCCAAGCCCAAAACAGTGCAGCCGCTTGTTGAGGTGTGCGTTGTTCAGGTGTTGTCGCCATCGCCAGCACGGCATCATAGTTCACGTTGGCGGCAACTGGTTGCGGTGACTTGGTCAACGATAGTCGACAGCAACCGGCCATGTCGTTCATGCGCATGGCGATCTTGACCCGCGTGCCAGCCGGAGCGCTCAGCGGCTGCTCAAATTGAACTACGGCGACCGACGACGTGTTGCGTCGGCCAACTCCACGGTCGGCTCGCCACCAGGTATTGTCTGCGCCGTCAATCAGCAGTTGAACAGGACCACTGCGATCCTTGTCAGAATTGTGTTTCTGCTCTGCCTCAGAAAAGTCGGCTGTGGCGGCGACGAGTTTGACCTTGTCCCATTTGTCGCTATCGGGCGGTTGTATGAACAGCTCCAGCTCGCGAATTCCCCAACCGCCAACAGAATTGCGACCGGGACCACCGAAAGGCAAGTCTCGATGCGTTAAGACCTCTAGACGCAAACCGGTCGCTTCAGTTAACTCCGGTGAGCCTATGAAATAGACGTCGTCGCTATTGTGGCCCAGCATCAACAGCGACAAGTCTGCTTGTTGTACCGGGTGATTCAAGCCGCTGATGCTATTCATGTCGTCGAAGGAAATAGGCTGCCAATGGGCCTGGCTGGCCTGCACCGACTGAGACCATTGATCGAGTTCAGATTGCCACGCTGGGCGTTGGTCGCGAATCTGCTGCTCGATACTCACTAGCTGGGCGGTAATGTGGTCGATCTGCGCTTGCTGCTCTGGCGTGTAGACCCAGGACCGGGCTTCGTAAGTGTCGTTCAGAAAAGCGAACAGGCCGTAGTATTCGTCCTGCGACAACGGATCGAACTTGTGGGTGTGGCATTGTGCACATTGTGCGGACAGCCCCAGTACCGCCTTGCCCAGACAGTCCAAACGATCGAACATCTCGACCATGCGGAACTCTTCGGGAACGATAGCTCCTTCTTCGTTAATCATACTGTTGCGCAAGAAGCCGGTGGCGACAATCTCGTCTTGCGAGGCATTCGGCAATAGGTCACCGGCGATCTGCTGAATGATAAACTGGTCATATGGTAAATCAGCGTTGAGCTGTCGAATGACCCAGTCACGCCAGGCCCATTGTTCGCGACGCAGGTCCTTTTCGTAGCCATTGGTATCCGAGTAGCGCGCGGCGTCCAACCAGGGCCGAGCCCACCTTTCGCCATAGCGCTGACTGGCCAGCAAGCGCTGAACAGTGGCAAGATACCCGTCGCGCTGAAATGCATTCAGATCGTCAATCGATGGCGGCAAGCCAACGATGTCCAAATACAGTCTGCGGCACAGTGTCCAAGGTGATTCAGGCGGAGAGGGCGATAGACCCTGTTGGGCCAGGCGATAGTGCACCAAAGCATCAATCGGATGCGGTTGCAGTGGCGCATCGCGGGATAGTCGCTGTGAGTTGTCTATGGTTGGCAAGTCTACCTTACGAGGTGGTGTAAATGCCCAGTGCTGGGCGTAATGCGCACCTTCCTGGATCCACTGTCGTAGTACCGCAATCTGTTGTGTCGAAAGCGGCTGACCATGCGACTCAGGAGGCATGCGCGCATCTGTGTCCTGGGACGTTACGCGCTGCATCAGTTCGCTAGCCTCGGAATCGCCAGGCACGATGGCTGCCCGACCGCTGTCGCCCCCCTCAATCGCTGCCGGCTGGATATCCAGCCGCAGTCCGCCATGACGCGCGGCTTCGTCCTGTCCATGACAAGCCAAGCAATGTTCCACCAGAATCGGTCGAATCTGCGTGTCAAAATCGACGTTCGCCACCGCCAATTGCCCGATGGCCGCACTGGCCACCAGAATTCCGACGAACATACGAAAATCGCGTGTACTCACTGACGCATTCATATCTGTTGGCAAGTGGAGTCCAGTTGGACTCTTCACTAAGGATTCATGTCATATTTGAAATCGTAAAACTCACAGTCTGAAACTTCAGACCGCAGCTGCTGCCCTCCATTTTAGACAGTAGAATTGACTTTCACACCGGCCCCACGCCGAAATAACATGGGCGGCCTCACAAGATCGCGCCAGCAGCCAGCGTTTCCAGTCGTTGGAGATTTGGCTTGCCACCGGCTGGCGACGATAGCTACGAGTAGGTCGCTTGTCTAAATTGCGGCAACCTGCCGTAGTAGCAACCACGCTTCGGGGACGCCGAGCGTGCCGGGTTAGTTGGTCGGTTCCCAAGACATCGTACTTTGTCGTGGGCGCATGATGGGAGCGGCGATGTAGCCGATGGGGGCCTCCTGCCAGATCGCCATGTTGTTGGTGAAATGGGTGCCTTGAATCAGGGCACCGCCTTTGATCAAGAAACAACCGCTGTGCGGTAGGTCACCTTTAATGAGGGTCTCCGTACTGTCACCAGATGGCCGAATGATATGGAATAACCCTCGCAGTGTGGCGGGCAGGCAATCGGTGGTATTGGCATTCTGCGAATTTCGATAGGGGGTGCCTGGCGGATTGAAATTGATGGACCATGCAGATTCAATGAGTGTTCCCGTACCGTCAAATTCAATTGTGTTACCTTTAGAACTGGCCTTCGTAATGTTGGCAGGTTGCCGATTCGAGGGGGCTTCCCAGATTACATTGTTTGTTACTCGAAGTGCCGAGCCACTATTGAGTGCGATTAACAAGGTAGCGCGAATGCGGCAATTGGCGATGGTCAACAGACCGTTGCTGGGTACCGAAATGGCGTAGATGCCGTCCGGACTGGGTGTGCCCCATGGATTGAATTGACTTGTTATTAGCTTGCCGCTGAATCCTTGACCGCTGGTGACGGTCGCGTAATCGAGCATGGCGGCTCGCGACAAATACGATTCAAAGACTGAATCTGCAGGCATGGCCATGGCGTTCGGAAACGTTGCGCTGGTTCCGCCGATGAGGGTGCCTTTAATATCGATAGAAGTACCTTGGGCAATGATTCCCTGATTGTTTCCGGTGAGCACGTTTTCTGATGGAAGTTTCAGGCGAACGTTGCTCGAGAATTTACCACCCCAGATATTTGCGGAGTAGACCTCCATTTTGTCGCTGGAATGCACAACAGTCTGCAGAACATCAAAACCCTGTCCGGTTGGCTCCAGGTCCTGCTTCAAGACGCGGGTGGTCGTGCCAACTTTACCGGTGGCGATTACCGTAACATGATCGTTGGCATCGTCAGACAGATTGCCATCACTGTCCACAAGTTTCCAGGTGAAGGTGCCATTTCCGATGGTGATTTGAGATATGGGCGTGCCATTGGAGTAGGTGCTTCGCCAGTTGGGGTTATTGGAAAGCGTGGCGATACAATGTTCCATCCCTGAGTAGGCAATCCACATGGCTTGCTGCGCATCGTTGGCATCTAGGGTGCTGTGAGCTGCCCCATTTATTTGTACCACGTGATATGAAAGATTGGGTTAGGAAATAGGTAAGGGAATGGAATGTTCGCTGTGCTGATGGAGAGGAGTGAGCGCAGCGGTGCGTTGGGCATGGTTGAGTAATTGAAGGTGAAAGTCCTTTGCGGGACCTATCGGAGGTAACCGCGAGCGAAGGCAACTGCATGAATGGACAACTAAATCTAGCTGTTTCATACGCCGCGAGGCCATGTGGGATGGAAGCTGTTAGCGAACTGCAGCACCGAACGCAAGTGAACCTCATTGTAGGCTTGTTGGCCCGGGTTAGTGTGCCGCTATACACGACGCCCAATATCCGATCGGGGCCAGGAAGTATTCGAGGCGGGCGCGGCAATACATTACTCAACCTTACCCCAAGAGATCTCTATCGGTCCACAATCAGACTCCCACGAGCATGTGGTAGGGCACGCAGGAAACGACAACTGCCCAAAGTCGATGGAGAAGTCGGATCACTTCGTAGTAGCGTTGAAGCCGGGTAATGCCGGTGGAGCGAAGGAGTGACAAGTTGAAAGTTCTGAATCACGTCAACTGAAGTTCGTGTTTGCCGACAGTCCTGACACTATGCAGAGTTCAGGGGCGAGTTCGCGCGGTCCACAGACGTATCTGCCAGGCCAAGAGTACTTGCAGCATCAAGCGGAAGTCAATTTGACGAACGAAACAGACACGAGCAACTGACCCCGGTCAGTTGTTGGAACAGTAGCATGGCTGCCGAACTGGCACGCGCGCTTGCTCAAGGTTGCATCGAATAAAGGTGCTCCCGGCGTCGATGGAGAGGCGTCGAATCGGCTGTCGAGCATGCTCCACAGTTGCTGGCCGATCTTCATCAAGCCTTGATCGAGGGTGCGTATATCCTGGAGACATCCGCCGAGTTTGGATACCAAGCCCGGGGGTGGCGAAAGAGGTTTAGGCATTCCCAATGTCGTGGATCGAATTGTTCAGCAGGCGGTCCTCCAGGTTCTGGAGCCGATCTTTGAACCAAGCTTCCATAACAGCAGTCATGGTTTCGCCGTCGTCGCGGTGCACAGACTGCGATCGCCGAAGCTAAGGGGTTACTTCGCGAAGGTTACGGCACCTCGGTCGATATTGATCTTTCAAGTTCTTCGACCGAGTTCATCACCAACGCTTGCTTAGCCGCTTGGCCCAGCGGTCGGCGATGGACGTATCCCGAAGCGTTCACTTGATGCTGAAAGCGAAAGTCGTCTTACCAGATGGCAGTAGTTCTCCGACGCAGAAGGGGCCCCGCAAGGCGGTCCGCTTTCACCACTCCTCTCGAACGTCGTCCTTGACGAACTCGACTGGGAGTTAAGTCGTCGTGGCCTTCGCTTCGTGCGCATGCTGATGATTTCCGTATTTTCGTCCGCAGTCACAGGGCTGGAGAACGCGTGATGGCATCCGTGCAACGATTCATCGAGACCGTCTTCGCCTCCAGGTGAATACGGAAAGAGTTCGGTGAGTCAGCCATTTGACCTTTCCTTCCTTGGCTTTAGCCTGCGGAAAGCATCCGATGGCTCAATCTCAGTCAGTATCTCCGCTAAGACAAAGCAACGTTTGTCTGCCGCATTCGCGAGCTAACACCTCGCACATGGGGTAACTCATTCGCTCGCTGCGTCGAACGTGCCAACCGCTATTTAACGGGTTGGGTTGATTACTTTCGGTTATGCACCAGCCCAAGTTCCTTCAGCAACTTTGATGCTCATATCCGGCGACGGCTACGAGCCATCTTAGTCCGCCAGAAGAAACGCTCACGTCACCTGTACCGTCATTTGCAAACCCGCGGCGTATCCCGGGGCCAAGCTTGGAAAACCGCCTATCAGATTCGTAGCGTTTGGAAGCGAAGCAGCAGCTTTGGTGTCCACAAAGCCTACTCGAACGCATGGTTCGAGCAACGGCTTGTATCGCTCTCCGTCCGATGGCAAGAACTCCAGCCAGCCGCGCAGGTCCAAGGACAGCTTATGCTGTTCTAACATGTTCAGCTTGAGGAGCCGGATGTGGGCCCACAAGTCCGGTTCTGTGAGAGGTGCGGGGGAGCAATCCCCCGTGCCTACTCGACAACGGAACGGAATCAGCACAGCGAGCGGCGAACTCGTTGGGGGTCAGGTAGCCCAGCGAGCTGTGGGGCCTGACTCTGTTGTAGTCGTCTTGCCACTGTCGGGATTTGAGTCTTGCGTCTGCCACTGAAACCAGCTCGCTCGGTTGCAGATACTCGTCTCGGAGTTTGCCGTTAAAACTCTCGCACACTCCGTTTTGCCACGGCGATCCTGGCTCGATATACAGCGTCTGAATCGATAGTCTGCTTAGCCACTGCTGGATCGCTTTGGCCATGAATTCAGGCCCATTGTCGCTTCTCAACATCTTGGGGACTCCATACATCGAGAATAGCTCAGCCCGGCGTATCAATCGCGTCTTCGCTGGTGATGCTTCGTGACACCTTGATCGCCAGAACATCCGCGTGTATTCGTCGATCATTGAGCCATCGGAGTCTTGTGCCCTGGAGCGTCGTCGATTCCATAAAATCCCATGTCCATACATCATTCGGTTGGCTGGCTGGCTTCCGATGACAGGCGTTCACCGCTTGGCCTTGACTTCGCTTTCCTGCGTTCCTTGGTACTCTCAGCCCTGCCGATCTCCACAGTCGGTACATACGCTTCATGTTGAGGCTGTCTCCCTTCTCGACGCAGTAGTTGTCCAATCCGGCGATAGCCCCAACGCGGTCTACGCCTAACTTGCTCCATTATGCGTTTGTTAGCCGCTCGTCTTCGTCCTTCGGATGCCCCTCATAACGCTGGGTGGATCTTGGTTGTGCCAACACCCGACAGGCTCGACGCTGCGATACTTGATACTTCGCTTGCAGCATCTCCACTGCTTCTCGACGCGCTGAGGGTGCTCAGTTTCCCGGGCGACCTCCCTGAGCATCTGAATGTCAACGCCTGGTCCGCCACCAGTCGTTTCAGCCGAGTGTTTCATCTTCCAGTTGCTTTAAACGCTTGGCCTCTTCGCTCTTCATGCCGCCGTACTGCTTGCGCCAGCGGCTCAGTGACGGTTCACTCACTTCCAACGCTTGCAGCACCTCGCCCACACTCTTGCCAGCCGCAAGCATCGCGTCGGCGTCTCGTAGTTTCTTGATGATCTGTTCGCTTGTGTGTTTGCGTCTTCGCCTTGTCATTGAAAGTCCTCCTGCCCGTTTCGGGCTCTTCGACTTTCATATCACCTGGATCAGGTTTTGGGGAGCAGGTCAGCTGCGTCGGAATGCGCGTGCTACCGTCAGGCTGGCTAGGCTGATGGTGAATACGATGCTGGTGACCATCAAGACCAGCAAATACGTGCTGGCGCGGCGGCCATTCGATGGGCCCAGGTGCCGCGAATGGCTCCATGTATTCCTGCCGGAATCTCTCGGTGGTCCGATCAGCGGCTGGCGTTTCCAAGGAATCGAAAGCAATATGTTCGTCATTATTGTCTACTGGGCGCTGGTAGCGTGATTGAGCGTCTGTGTGCCACCAAAGTGGCTATAGTTCAATCCCGACTTTCGGATCGATAGCTCAACTCCCTGCACGAAGTTAGAGGCCACATTCGGTGGGCGATCGTTGCCTCCATAGCGACTTCTCAGTCCCTGTACCCTCACAATCTTTTTCGCTGGAGTGGTAACTGTGACGGTGATTCGTTTGAGCCCAGTGTCCGAATTTGCGGTCCCCGATGTAGAGTTAGAAATTGGGAGGAGATTTACAGTTACTTGCACACGCCACTGTCCCGTATTTCCGAATCCATCCAGTAGAGCGCCAGTTCTTGATTGTGGTGGTGACTCATCACAACCATGGAAGTCGTCTACGTCATCAAAGGCTGCTCGGCTTGTACGCGGTTCATCAGGCTCAGGGCCAAAGAGGGGAGACACAGGGTCTTCGTAGTAACTCTGCATAATCTCCGTCAGATACAACTCAGCCAACGCCGCCGCCCGCCGTTGATCGCTCAGTTCAAAGTAGGAACGCACCGTGGCAGCCGAGCTGCGCATACTAGCGACGGCCAGAGTGCCCACGAGCAGCGTACTGCCGATAGCCTCGATCATCGAAAACCCGCATCGCCTTTTGCGGTGCGAGTTTATCTGACTAGATGTGGTTCGCCTGTGCCACTTACCAGGGTTGATAGGTGATTGTTCCATAGACCTTGAACCGCATGTCTTGAATGTCATTAGGATTCGACCATATTGACCCCGCAGTGTTAGAACTCAGCCAGTGCGCACGCGGGGTCAGTGCACTTCCAGAGCCTTTGTATTGGATCGTTGGAAAGGAAATGTCTATAAAGGCGTGGGAAACCACCAAGCAATACGCATTTTCCGGCACCAGCCCCGTGATCGGGCCTAGGCTAAACGAAACCCATTGAAAGCTGGTGGGCAATGAACTGGTTGGCACAGTTATTGAGCCCAATGTACTCGGGCCTGGCATGGGCTTGTTCGTGATGGGGTCGGCTTGGCGAATTGAGATCATGAACTGGCCGCCTAGATTGATGCTGCTCTTACGAACAATCATTTCAACCCGGGTGATTGACCAGGAAATTGCATCCGGGTGAAGCCGAGGCTTGAACCATTGGGCACACTGATCGGTAAGGGAGATGGTGAAGCTGCTGGGGCTGCCCGGTGGCGTAACATCTTGGAACAGCAGCAATTCCCCTGTTTCGATGGGAGCCGGAACCGTGGGGCCCATGGCGCGAGTAAAGTAATTCAGGCGCAAGATGTCAACGTCGCTGGCCAAGACTTGAGGAATTCCACTATTGATTGACCACAGCAATTGCTTCTGTACTGGACCTGTCCACTGGTAGCGCAACGTATCCAGGCCTGCACCACCACTTCTGCTGGGAACGGAGAACTGCACATCATTGGCCGACTGAACTGAAAAAGCATTCGCCGTAGCAAGATCGGTTAGCAGTCGATCGGCCAGATCGCCAGTAGTTGCGGCAGCAGTCGCCGTGGTTGGCGGTTTGGCCGACTGGATCGCCAGTGACAATGTAGCCGCCATACCCACCATCACGATGCTAGTAACCGTCATGGCTATGACCATTTCTAACAGAGTGAAGGCCATCCATTTTCGATTGTCAGGTTTTAGTTCCAAGTTCCAGGTAATCGAATAAGAATTCGTCATTGGACGGTCGCCTCCGCCGACGTGGCATTCAGGACGACTGATTTGGTTTGTCCACTGCGGTGCAATACAACAGTCCCTCCACCATCCGCAGTATCGAAGCGGTTAAAGACTACCTGGGAACTACCACCCAACCCGCCAGGAAAGTCGACCGAGTGTATCCAGCACGTGTAAGGTGGCTGAGTCAGATTCACTGCGTAGGGCTGATGCGAATGGTCCAGATGCGGAACGCCAGGCATGGAGTAGGAGTGCGTGGCGCTATCGAATATGACCGCTATGTCCATGCCTGAGTTTCGTGCGGCTCGCCGCGCCATTTGCAAGTCTAACGCGATGCGCTCGGCGGCGGTCTGTAGCCGATAGCGATTCAGAGCTCCAGAAAATCGCGGGGCAGCCATGAGGGCTGATACGCCCAGAATGAGTAAGACGATCACCAGTTCCAGCAATGTCACGGCGCTGCGTTTGGAGGAACCTAACATGGTTCGTGCCATCGAACGTAGGGCTGAGAATATCAGATCCATGGCAGGCTCAGTTGATCTCATTTGTTGGTGATTCCACCGGATGCACCACCACACTGTTGGGTCGGATGGATACGATTTGCCACCGATCAGCCACAACGTCTTGTTCGTAATACACGCGATCGCCAATCAGCACTGCAGGCCGCTCGGTACCACTCACGATGGCCGACAGACTACCGGCTTGAGCCGTCAACAATTCCGCTACAGTGGCCTGTGGGGTAACCGCGCCGTCAATGCCAGCACTTATCAACAGTTGGCTAGCCTTGGTTTTCGCGAATGCCTCAGCGGTCTGGCGAGCGGCTTCAGCGTTGAAAAAAGGGTTAGCCTCCAGGATTAGATCCAAATGGACCTCGGGTAGTGTGGCCATCGGCTGCTGTGCAACACCAAATGAGGCAGCCCCGTCCCGCAAGGTAACGGCAGTGACTACGGGCACGCTTGGTGCAGGCACTGCCGGCGCTGCTGCTCCGGAGGCCGGCTGAGCTGAAGCAAGTGAGTCGATTGCTTCAGAATCCGATGGGCTGAAAGCATTCATCAGCGCGACAGCCAGCAGGGCCACCAATAGCGCGGCGGCTAGCAGCTTCTTGCGTTGTTCTGATGGAGTGGATTTTGACTGCGGTTGCGACATTGTATTAGGCTCCTGCACCTGAACTGGTGGAGGCAGAAGATTGGGTAAACAACAGGCCGTGTAGGTTCAAGTTGAAATGTGTGCCTTCGGGATTTCGCGGGACCAAGTCGATAGTAGTCAGCCGATTCATGCGCGGGCAACTTCGCAAGCAATCCAAGAACTGGCACACCGCTGTGTAGGATCCGTGGGCTGAAATCGCAATTCCACAGCTCACATAACCGCTGTCCATTATCTTGGATTGCGGTCGAAAGTCGTGTACAGTCAATCCGCAGTTGTCTGCCTGTTGATGCAGCCAGCCCAGAAACGAAGCATCGTCTAGTGTTGGTGATACACGTTCCAGCCGAGCGTTATTGGCGGCTTGCCAATACGAGGCTTCCGAACGGACTTCCGCCAAGCGCTGCACAATGGCAGGCCGCTCGGACTGCAACTGTCGAGCGGCCTGCTGATCGATCTGACTTTGATGAATCGTGGCCTGAATGGGGAGAATGAGGCCATACCACCAGCCAGCAGCCATCAGCGCGCAAGTGATGCTTCCGCCCAAGACACTCGTCACACGGTGCAGTTGAATTTGACAGTTGTGCTGACAGAGTCCAAACATGATTGGCATTTAAACCTGGTTGATTTACTGTTCACAAACGATTTGAAAGGTCTGCCTGGAACCGACTTGTTCCGAATTAGTCTGCGCACTCAGCAATTCCACTTTGGTGAACGCTCCAGAACTCCGTAAGTTGTCGATCAGCCCTAAACACTGGTCGGAATGTGCTTGGCCTGAAAGTTGTACCTGTTTCCGCGGTGTGACAATTGTCAACTGGGCGCTCTGAGCATTGGTCGTGGGAGCCGTCGTATTAATTTCACTGACCCTATACGAGCTAAGGAGGATAGAATCCCCCGCCTCGCGACAGCATTGACCAATGGTCTGCAAAATAGCCAGTGGAACATCGGTCTGCTCCAGCGTCTGGCTATCGTTTACCAGCTTGCGATGAAGCTCAGTCATTTCTGTGAGCCGTTGAACGTCAGATGCAGCCTGTCGCACTTCGGCTACCTCAGCTTCAATAGACAGCAATTGTTCGGCGGCCAGTCGACGCTTATGGTCCAGCATGACGAAGATGGAACCGAATATCAGTGCAGAGCCCATCCACATGCGTAACCAAAAGCGAAACTGCCTGGCGCGCAGGAATCGTAATTCCGTCGATAGTGGCAAAAGGTTAACTGAGGATATCATGGCGGTACTTGTGGCGATTATGCTCCGGTGTTGGCATATTGGCCGGCGGTGGTTGGCAGGGATACTTCAATCGCCCGAGCAGGAAGCGATGGTTGTGGTAACTGGAGCTGAACCAGCGACAGAGCTTGAGCGTAGCATGCGCGATAGGGATGTGCGGCTCGCCAGCGGTAGCCCACGGCAGGTTCGGCTAGAGCTACAGGCAATTCCAGTCGCGCGCTCAACCAGGGGGCCAGCCCCGAGATGCAAGCCCCGCCTCCGCACAACACCAATCGACCCACAGCGGTAGTGCCGTGGCGATTGTGTAGAAAACCAGTTGTGCGTCGAAGTTCAAATTCTAATCCGTCCAGCCAATCGGACAGCCAGCGACTGTTGGCACATGCCAGTGGCTGTGTCTGGTCGTCTGAAACGCCCCACGTGCTCAACAGCGTTTCGGCAGCTGACGGCGAAATGCTGAGGCGGGCAGACAATGTGTCGATGGCCGTTTGATCGCTAAAGCGGATGCGATTGCGGACATAGACGGCCTGACCATTTCGTGACCATACGAAGCTTGCTTGATCGCCGCTTAGATCTACCACCAAGCAGGCCTCTACGTGTGTCGGCGACGCCGCACTTGTTTGCTGCCGACCACGGCGTTTGGTTGATAGCGTGTGTTCCTGTGTCCATTGCCCCAGTCGTGCTAAGGCAGTTGCTGGTGCGTCTAACTGCCGGCATTTGGGTCCGTGCTGCGCGATGCGCTGTACCAGTTCTTTGGCAAAGCTTGCCGATGTCCACACCAGGTGCAAATCGGTGGATGTTGACGCATCCCCATGCCAATAATCGTGAGTCATCTCTGGCAATTTATCGCCCAGCAGGTCCCCCAACATCTGATATGCCAGATCGGAAACTTCCGGCTCGCTTGGCGAATTCGCCAGTGGTACCGATGCGTAGTCGACCAATGTGGATGGCAGGGAGCACGCAAATTGAGCATCTGCCGATATGGCCATGTCGTCCAACCAATTGGCAATCAAGGTGCCAAGCCGTACGGCATCCTTAGATGCGTGGGGTGGTAGCTCCAGCCGGCCGCAATTGGTGACGTTGCACTGGCCAGCGCTAAGCTGCGCGGCCACCAGCTTGACCGCGTGTGTGCCGATATCCAAACCAAAGGTTGGGGCAGACTGGCGGTGGTTGTCATTTAGGAAATTCAGTGACCGGAGGTTCATCATAAAGTCTTACTGTGTAATGAGCTATCTTAGGCCTGGGCGGCGGTAGACAGGTCCAACATGGGCAACATCACGGCTAAAACGATGGCACCAATCATCAACCCCATACCAATAATGATGGCTGGTTCGGCAAATTTGATTGTGTCACGCAGATTTTGTTCTCCTTGCGATTCGTAGAACTCGCCCACCGTTTGTAGGACGCTGGCCAGTTGTCCATTGGACTCAGCCGTTGCAATCATGTCTGTCGCTTCATCGGGCACAAACGGGTACTTTCGGAGGGCCACTGCGACGCCTTCACCATTGATGACAGTCGATTCGACATGGTCGAGCATGTGTTTGAAGCATTGATTGCTGACGCACTCTCGGGTCAATTGCAGAGCATCGACCATGGGCACGCCGCTGGACAGCATCGCGCCTTGAAGTCGAAACACGCGACCGGAAATAAGAGGACCACAAATAGACCTCAATAGGGGTGTGTTCAGCAGAACGCGATCCACGACTAATCGGCCATTGGAGGAAGCGAAATACCTCCAGACACTGGCTGCCACCATGCCGGCAGCAGCCAGCAGCAGCCACCAATAGCTGCGTGCCAGTTCGGAAGCATCAAGCAGCATGCGAGTCATAGCGGGCGTTCGTGCGCCGGCAGATGCATAGATATCACCAAACTGCGGCAACACGAAAAAGATCATCGCCGCCAAGACAAAGCTGGTGACGGCTGTCAGAATCAGCGGATAGCTGAGAGCGGAACGAATTGAATTTCGCATCCGCAGCTCGTCGTTTAAGACTTGCGTAACGCGAGCGAGCACGTCAGACAAAGTTCCCGACGCCTCGCCGGCTGCCACAGAGGCAACCATGAGCGCCCCGAATTGACGCTGCTGAGCTTGAAGAGCATCGGAAAGGCGACAACCATTTTCAAGCGAACTGTAAACAGCTGCCATCGCTTGTCGGATGGACTCTCGTTTGGAACGCGTCGCAATGCTGCGCACGGCATCGGCTAGATCTACTCCCGAACGGAGCATGATCGACAATTGTGTTACAATCGTCAGGAGCTCGCGGATTCGTAGCGGCTTGTGTGCTGCAGCGCGATTGCGGCTCCCCAGGTTGTTTATGCGACCGGCTAGTTGAGCGACGGTCGCGGTACTGATGCCATTTGGGCTGGAATTCCAAGTCGTACCCGATCTGGCCACGGTGCTTGCACGCCCGCCCGTGTAAAGCGCTGACTTGGCGGTTGCACCTACTGCCGGTGCCCGGTTGGGTTTGGCTGTCAGTGATGGGAGCGTAGTTTTCATTGGAATTCGCCTGAGCTGCATGAATTATTCGAACACGGCGACTCGCAGAATTTCCTCCAACGATGTCACACCGGCTTCGGCCATAGCCACCGATTGTTCGGCCAGGCTGTGAAGTCCCTGCCGCTGTGCATATTCGCGCAATTGGGAAACGGGAGCACCTGTGGCGATCAGTTCACGCATGGAACGATCGACCGATAGTAGCTCGTAGACGCCGATGCGACCGGAGTAGCCGGTATCGAAGCAGTGATTGCAGCCGTTGCCCCGGACAAACGCACGATTGCGATCGCCTGCATATTGAATGGCATCCAGCAAGGCGGGATTGGGGTAATAGGCAGTGCGACATTCGCTGCAAACCTTGCGCGTCAACCGCTGGGCGATCACGCCTACCAAGGCCGCTGAGATTTTAAACGGCGCTACGCCCATATCCAACAATCGCGTAATGGCGCTGGCGCTGTCGTTGGTGTGCAGCGTGCTGAGCACGAGGTGTCCGGTCAGCGCAGCCTGGATGGCGGTTTCGGCAGTCTCCAGGTCGCGAATTTCGCCGATCATGATCACGTCTGGGTCTTGCCGCAGGATCGCCCGCAGCGCCTTGGCAAACGTCATCTGGGTAGCGGCGTTGGCGTGAACTTGATTGATCAATTCCAAGCGATACTCGACAGGGTCTTCCACCGTTACAATGTTCCGCTCCACGGACTTCAGTAGTTCGATCATTGAATACAACGTAGTGGTCTTGCCGCTGCCGGTAGGCCCGGTGACCAGCAGCAGTCCATTGGGCCGATCGAGCATCGACCGAATTGTACTATACTGATCTGCTGGAATGCCCAAGTCATTTAAGCGGAATGTCACGCTAGAGCGATCCAGGATTCGCAACACGGCCTTTTCGCCCAGGACCGTCGGCAACGTGGAAACGCGCAGGTCGATTGGTCGCTTGTCGACGACCACATGGATGCGCCCATCTTGTGGCAGGCGGTGTTCGGCGATGTCTAGTTTGGCCATCACTTTCAAGCGTGAAATAATCGCCGGATGAAATTCTCGTCTCGGACGCAAGATTTCTCGCAACATTCCGTCGACCCGAATGCGCACACTGCTGGTTTGTCCACCGGCTTCGATGTGAATATCACTGGCCCGCTGTCGGACCGCTTGCAGGACAATAAAGTTGACGAGATTGATGACGGGACTGCTGTCGTCAGCCGCCGACATCAATTCCATATCCAAGTTCACCGCTTCGTCGTTGAGTGCTACTGCTTCGTGATCTAAATCGGCCGTTACAGTATCGGCTTGAAAGCCTTCGCCGTAGACACGTGGAATCAGTAGTTCGATGGCCGAACGTAGTGCCAATGCAGGGCGGACACGTAAGCCGGTTGCGCTTTCCAGGCGATCAATGACATCCAAGTCTTGAGGATCGGCCAGGGCAACTGTCAGTGTCTTATTCACGCGGAAGAGAGCCAGGCACGCACAAGCTTCAGCCAATTCACGCGGCACTAGGCGTGCAGCCAGCGGGTCAATCAGACCGTCGCGCAACAGCGCGTGTGGCACCCCCAATTGTTCGGCCAGAAACGGCAGCAAATCGACTTCGTCGATCAAGCCAAGGGCCACCAGCGTTTCCCCCAATCGCTTTCCGTGCGACTGTTGGCTGAGCGCGCTTTCCAGGTCTTCCTGGGATATGATGCCTTCGTTGATCAGCCGTTCGCCCAAGCGAGGCTTGGTAGCACTGGCGGAGCGCATTTCATGGGGGAGCGTGCGAGGCGATGAGTTGCACGTCGGTACTGTGCGAGTGGTGACGCTCATAGCGCAAACACTCCTGCCGCTGCCACGACATCGCGGTGTATGGAGAATTCTTGATCGAGGCCGGTGACGCGAAGCACATCGCGTATCATGGCCGATGGTGCGGCTAAGTGAACCGCTCCACCACGTTGCATGCACTGACTGTGCGTGTCATACAGCAATTGCAGTCCGAAACTATCGACCAAGCGCAGGCGGCGCAGATCGACGACAACTTGCGGCAGTCGATGGCGCAGGGCGGCTTCCAGCAGCCCGCTCACGCTGGAAACTTCATCTGTGGTTAGGCGGTCGTCCAATTGAATGACTTCGACCGAACCTTGTTGGTAGCGCTGGGCCATCGTAAACGTCTCCCGACTAAGTGGCCGAATTGGTTTCCAGCGGAATAGTCAGACAGAAGGTGCTGCCATGATTCAGTCGGCTTTCGACCGTGATTTCGCCACCGTGCAGCCGAGCCACCTCTTGGCTCAGCGCCAAGCCTAGGCCGCTACCGGTCAATTCGCGAACGCGTTCGTCCGAGCTGCGATAGAAACGATCGAATACATGGGGCAACTCCTGTGGGCTGATGCCAATTCCAGTGTCGGTCACAGTGAACTGCACTTTGTGTTCAGCTATATCCACGCGAAACGTGACACAGCCACCATCCGGCGTATACTTGACGGCGTTGCCCAACAGGTTGACCAATGATGCAACCAGCTTGCCCTTGTCTACACAGACTTTGGGCGGCAATTTGGGCGGTATTTCACAGCGGAATTCTTGCTGCTTCTCAGCCACCTGGCCTTGAACTTTAGCGGCTACTTCCTCAACCAGCCGTCCCAAATCTGTCTCGTGTGATTCCAGGGCCAATGCTCCGGCCTGCATGCGACTGATATCTAACAAATCGTCCACCAGTTGAGATAGCCGCACCGATTCACATTGGATGACGTTGTAGAATCGCTTTCGAGTTTCGGTATCCAAATCATCGCTGACGTCCAGCGATTCGGCGTAGGCTCGGATGTTGGCCAGCGGCGTCCGGAATTCGTGGGTCGCCGTAGTTAAGAATTGGTCGCGCATTTGGTCGGCTAGGCGCTGCTGAGTAATGTCGCGGATGGTCCACACGTGAGCAATCGCCGCGCCATCGCTTTTACGGCCCTGACGAAAGCGCGCTTGCAGAGTGCGCTTGCCAGACTCGGTGGCTACCTCCCATTGAATTGCCGTAAGTGGTTTGGCGGTGCGGAGTTCAACAGCGGCGTCATTGTCCGTAGTCAGAGCCTCGACGAACGGTCTACCGAGCAACGCATCGCCGGATTCGGCACCGCAAATGGCTGCCAAGGCTGCGTTAGCGTAGGTTATCGTCCCGGACTGATCGGTCGTGGCCACGCCTTCGGACAGCGCGTCCAACAACGGCGGCCCATGGCGTCGCTCAGCTCCAGCCAACATTCGCGATAGTGAACCTTCCAGCTCATTCAAAGTCTGCCACCGGCGGCCAATTTCGATCAACCGGTTCCAGCCTCGAGCTGCCGGTTCGTTTTCGTTGGCTTGCGGCAGACTAAAAGCATCTATGGCCTGCGGGTCACACTGTGACAAACTCGAGAGCCATTGATTCCATTGCAAAAGCCGACTGAGCCGTTCGCGGACCAATAGCCCGCCACCCACTAGACAGACCGCTGTTGCCAACCAGCACACGTACTCTGGCAGATACTGATGACCCGCATCGGCGGCCCAGGCAGTAAAGCCAACCACCACGAGGGAGGCACCGAACATGATGAGCACCGCTCGCGAATCGCGATGTGCCAGAGTCGTCTGAGTGTTCATCATCAGTGCATGTTGGGCTGAAAGTGGTCAAGTCGCTGCCAGAGGAATGAACCGTTTGCTATGCAATAGAGAAATTTGGGCTGGGACCTTAGTTACTCCAGTTGGCTGTCGGAAATCGTCAAGCGAGCCACTTAAGCCGGTACCTCAGGCGTCGGTTCGATGGCAGCTTGTAAGGTATTGATTAATTCGCACAGGCTAAAGGGCTTGTAAAACACGGCGGTTAAATTGAGTTCTGGTGCAAAGCTTTCTGTTCCTAGTTCATAGGCTTTGGCCGAACACAGAATCAGCTTGGCTGCGCTGGATTCGCTGCCAGCTCGGACACTGGTCAAGAACTGTTCGCCGTTCAAACGCGGCATTTGCAGGTCGCTGACAATAACGTCGAATCTAATTTCTCGGGCCAGATTGAGTGCCTTTTGACCATCATGCGCAACCAAGACATCGTAGCCCGCGCGAACCAACGACAGGCGCATGATGTCCGCCAGTGCGCGATCGTCTTCGGCAACTAGAGCCCTGCGTTGATTTATCATGGTAGTCGTCTCTTATACTTTGTGGTGAACTGGATCACCAGTCGCTGGCGGAGGCGTGGTTTACGATGAATTGGCCTGACTGATTGTCATACGCCCAAGCTTGTGTTCCAGAAACTGCCAGCGCCGCGCCGGTGTTTTGTATGCGTACGTCTGAGTTTTTGTTGCCAATTTCTGATGACGGAAATTGCCCTTGCAGAAACGGCGTCAGATCAGCCTTGAGATCGGCCATTGTCCCCGCATCACCTGGCAGCGTTCCCAGCGCAGCGCGATGAAGCTCCACCGCATTGCGCAGCACTGACAAGCTGTGCCGTGTTGAATTTGATCGCGCAGCGGTTGTCGTGTCGAACATCTTGGGAGCCGCGACGGCTGCCAAAATCCCTATAATCAGGATGACAATCACCAGCTCGACCAGTGTGAAGGCCCTACGTCGGCGAGTTGCTTCAACTTCGTATCTCATTGGATTTCCTTTACGGTTGACTGGAGAGTATTTCAAACGAGGATGACTGCGAGCCGACCGGGCTACCCGGTGGGTCGGCCTACCGATGGCCAGTGAACGTTAGGTTTCAGGGCTGGTTTGTCAAAAATCAGATATTGGCTTTAGTGTTGAATTTCATCGCAAACCGATTCACAAGCCTTGCAACCTCTACTATCGCACCCATCTTGGGAAAGGATGTCCGATTGTAGGGGCTGTAAGTGCGCGGTTGGCCAAGTGCATGAACCAACCGCAGCAAAAGTGCGGAGACTCAGGAGTGCCAGCGCTTATCGCAAACTACCCTTTCTGCAGCTGAGAACGCCTGCGGACTGGCCGCACGCTCGCTCCAAACATTTCTGGTCATTAGTCATTGGTCTGCTTGTAGGTGCACCTGTTATGAACGCAATCGAGACTGCTTCCCAGCTTTTCATGTCTGTTGGCCCCGGCAGTTCATCCAGTCGGACCCTGCAAATGCAATCAGTATTGTCTGAGGCTTTCAATACAAAGCTCAGTATCTGGTGTCGTCATTCTGACGGATGGCGTTCAGAGATACCTTGGGAGTCAAACCCGGCGATCGAAGAGTCGCGGTGGGCAAGTGTGCAATTGTGGTTGGACGATTTGGTCGAACAATTGCCTGATATGCCGCAGGTGTTGCCACTGGACGGACAGCGAGTATTCGTGGCGGCAGTTTCAATGAATGACGTTGGTGTGACCGAAGTTGTGGGAGGTGTTGCGCCACTCGATCCGCTTCAACTGGCGACGCGCGCCGCTGAATTGGCTGTCCAAAAAGTGGATGCGGCCGATCTACACGAGCTGCACGATCAGTATGCAGCCAGGCTGTCAACCAGTTACGAAGAGTTGTGTTTTCTGCGCCGCTTGTCCAAGCATGTCGAGTTTTGCATGGCCAATCGCTCCTTGGTAGATGTGGCTAAAACCACATTGACCGAGCTTTTCGATTTGATTCAGGTCCAAGGCTTAGCCTTGCTACAAATTAACAATCAGGACTCGGTACGCTGCGAGAGTTTCGTGGATATTGCTGTCGCAGAGGGAGCCTTGCCGCATGATGCTGAGCAATGGCGACAGTTCATTGCTGAACTCGGTCCGCGCAGTCGTCGCGTCTTGGTAAAGAATTTCAATAGTCAGATGAACTCGCAGGAAGTGATCAAGGCCCCGCAGGGTGTGCGCTCTATGGCTTTAGTCCCCATTCAAAAGGAAGGCCAAGTATTTGGCTGGCTGTTGGCAGTCAACAAGCGTTCTCATGGGGGTGAAAAGGACTTGCTTATCAATTCGTTGGGTCATGATGAATTGGGGTCGATGGAGGCATCGCTGTTGGAAGTGGCCGCCCAGTTGTTGGCCTCACACGCCTCGAATAGTCAGCTGTTTCAAGAACTAGAACAGTTAGTGGTCAGTTCGATCCATACGCTGGTAGGCATTGTTGAAGCCAAGGACGAATATACCTGCGGTCACAGCCACCGCGTTGCACTGGTTGCCCGCCAACTCGCCCAACAGTTGAACTTGCCGGCTGACGAATGCGAAGACATCTATACATCGGGGTTGCTGCATGACGTCGGTAAAATTGGCGTGCGCGATGAAGTGTTACTCAAGTCTGGGAAGTTGACCTACGAAGAATTTAACGAGATTAAACAACACCCGGTTATCGGGGCTCATTTGTTGCGCGGACTTAAGCCCTTGGCAAACTACTTCCCGGCGTGCTCTATCACCACGAGGCCGTAGATGGTTCAGGATATCCCGAAGGGCTGCGCGGTGATAAAATTCCATTAATGGCTCGCGTGCTGGCGGTTGCCGATGCTTGGGATGCCATGACCAGCGATCGCCCCTATCGGCCTGGTATGCAGGCGGACAAGGCGATCTCCATTCTTATCAGCGGTGCCGGAAGCCAATGGGATCCAGTGGTTGTGCAGGCCTTTCTGGATTCAATAGACACCATCATGAATATCATCAGCCACTGGCGAGACGTGCAGAATCAATTCTGCAAGCCGAACCAGATTAGCTCCAGTATTCATTCTTTCCCCGTCGCATGCAAAATCGCTGCCGCGGCCAAACTGTTAGGTTCCTGATGGATTTCTTTAGAGGGAGCGAAGCTTTGCTAGCACTCGAAACTTTGGCCCAGCGAAGTTTCCTGAGTGAATCTCTCAGAATTCCACACACCGCAAGTCGTTAGAACCGATACAGCTGATACAGTCTGCCAGCGCGCCAATGTCGTTTGCCGCTGCCGGCGACCGTTGAGCTAGCATTCAATTCGCGGACCAGCCATGGTTTGTCAGCACCAACACAATCTACTTGCCTCGTGCTGTCGCCGAACCTGGGGGTTGTTGGTGTTGGCCACCAGCCTGGCCATCTGTGTTCTGCTGCCGAGCATCGGCTGTGATTCAAGCCAATCCAAGCCATATAAGACAGGCACCGTCGCATTCCCAGTAGAATCGGCAATACGAACTGCAGATTCTAAACCACCCCATGCACTGATAGATGACCGCGCCCACGCACCGCTTGGCGACGGGCAGTTGCCGAGAGTCCCCCTCGTTCGAGAATCACCTGATTTGTCAGCCAAATCTGCCTCGGAATTCAAGCTGGCTTCCTCGCCGAACTTCATTCTGACCGATCGCCAACGGGCTGAGCGAAACGCATCTTTGGCAGAGTCAAACGTTGATGCACTGAAGTTCGTCGATCTTCCCCCGGCACCTGGATCAGTGGTCAATGACGGCAGGTTCAGCTCAAATTCTCCCAGGTCACCGTTTAAGACGGTCGCGGTGCAATTGCCCATGCCAGATGGCGACTCCGGTACTTCACTCGGTGCCAGTGTTGTTACTGACGGCGGGCTGGAAGACTGGGAATTGATTCCCAATCAAACTGATTCTCCAGTTGTGACGACGCCGCCACCCCCAATATTGCCTTCCCCAAGTGCCTTGGCAGACCCGATAGAGATCCCCATCCAGGGCAGCGAAATGGGGTCCGATCAAGTTCGCACTGTCGATGGCAGGGTGGCACTAAGTGTTCGCGACGCGACGCTGCATTCTGTGCTGTCCATGATTGCCCAGCAGCATGGATTGAGCATCGTTTCGCCGACTGAACTAGATGTCAAACTGACGATGACTCTGCAGCCAACCAATCTGGAGAATGCCTTGGACGCCATCATGGCGGTTAGCAGTTGCGTCTGGACTCAGTATAACAATGTGGTCTATGTAACACCCCTGAATAAGGAGGCAAACCAGAATTTTCTGATACAAGGCCGAATGATTCAGGTGTTTGATCTCAGCTACATGTCTGCTAACGATGCCGAGAAAGTGGTTACCGGCATCTTATCGCCAGTCGGTAAAGTATTCTCGCGTCAACTGGACAAATCCGACAAGCGACGCAGTAACGAACAACTGGTTGTCGAAGATTTGCCACCGTACGTGGCGCGCGTTAGTGAATATCTCGCGCGCGCCGATCAACCGCCCCGACAGGTGATGGTGGAGGTGCGAGTTTTACAAGTTCGATTGACTGACGATCGCAAGCACGGTGTGAACCTGGATGGTCTATTGAGCCGCAGTGGCAGCAATGAGATTTGGTTTCGTACCAAAGCATTTGCATCCTCGACCGGCCCAGGTGCGGTGTTCTCAGTAGACAGCACGCGATTTGACAAACTGCTGGACATACTCAATACCACAACGGACGCCAAGACGTTGGCAGCTCCCAAGCTGTTGATGCTCAATGGTCAAGAGTCCAAGATTCAAATCGGTCAGAAGTTGGCTTATACCACTAGCACCACAACCCAAACGACAACCGTGCAAGGCGTTCAATTCTTAGAGGTGGGCGTGCTGTTGACCGTCACACCGCATATCACGGACAACGGCCAAATTCTGATGCATGTTAGCCCCAAAGTCTCCAGCGGTCAGGTCAATCCCACCACGCAACTGCCTGATGAAGAAACGACCGAATTGACCACGAGTGTGATGGTACCCGATGGTACTGGGATAGTAATTGGGGGATTGATTCAAGAGTCGGACATCGAGCGGCAATCGAAACTGCCCTTATTGGGCGATCTATGGGTCATCGGCCGACTGTTCCAGCGACGTAGTGTCGATCGGCAACGAACTGAAGTAATCGTCGCCTTGTTGCCGCGTATCGTGGACTGTACTCAGTGCCCGCCGGAGGGTGAGCAGTTGGAACTCGAACGCGCGACAATGCCTCTGCTGACTCCCGAATTGTTAAAGGCAACTCGGCCGGAGCCTACGTTGTACGATGCCATTAACAAGCCCGTTACTTCCTGGCGCGATGCCAGGCTTTAGCGGGAAGGGCATGGAGGTCTCCACGCTGCTCGAACTTCCAGTCCAGCATGCCCATCTGCCTGTACAGCGAGTCGAAGCACTGAGCACTGAGCAGCACTCGAGCCTAAATCCAGGCGCAATAGGCTCTAAAGATGTTCTGGCAATGCTGTCTTTGGCCGCGTGAATTCTTTGCCAATTATTCACCAGTCCTCATTCTGCCGTTGACTCCGGGTGCTTGCAGGGCTCATATTGTTTGGCCGTGTAATGGATTGCACCGCTGGAGACGCATGAACCCCCGATTCGTGACTTCGGCGCGAGGAAAATGGAACCTTCAGCGACACAGCAGGCCAGGACTTAGCGAGGAACTGGCAGCGCGTTACAATTTGTGTGACTGTAATGAATCGGATTGCCTGCAGTGGCTCTCTGATTGCTCCGCAGATCGTCGCGTTGTTTTTCGATTCTTCTATGGCAGGCTTGCTAACGGAGTGCCAGTGTCGTTTTCGTTCGACCCTGATATCAAAGAACGTGTCCGCACCGCAACGGACATTGTGGAACTGGTTGGCAGCCGTCTGGAGTTGCGCCGGCAGGGGGCGATGTACGTCGCCAACTGTCCGTGGCACAACGACTCGCGACCCAGTCTCCAAGTCAATCCCGCTCGGCAGACTTGGAAATGCTGGGTGTGCGATATTGGCGGCGATGTCTTCAACTACGTGATGCGCATCGAAGGGTGCAGCTTTGCCGATGCGCTGCATCGTTTGGCTGAGCGCGCGGGCATCAATATGGCCCGCCGCGGTGCATCGGGCAAATCAGGTCGCGGTGGCCAGGATGCGACAGTCGACCAAAAAGCCGAACTATATCGCGTTTTGCGCTGGGCTGATGATTTCTTCCATCGTTATCTGCTGGAGTCGCCACAAGCAGCGGCGGCGCGGGATTATTTGAACGAGCGCGGGATTACCCACCATTCCCAGGAAAAATTTCACTTGGGGATGTCACCCAATAGTTGGTCTGCCTTATTGGAAGCAGCGGCTGGCGAACGAATCTCGCCGACGCTACTGGAGGCTGCTGGGCTGGTGGTCAAGCGCGAAGGGCAAGGCGGCTACTACGATCGTTTCCGCGAGCGAATCATTTTCCCGATTCGCGACCGCGAGAATCGGACGATTGCATTTGGCGGGCGAATCATGCCAGGCGCGGGCGAGGGGGCCAAATATATCAACTCGCCGGAAACCCGGCTGTTTCAAAAGAGCCGGCAGTTGTACGGTTTTGATGTGGCTCACATACCCATTCATCGACAGCGACAGGCTGTGGTCATGGAGGGCTATACCGATGTCATTGTGGCGCATCAAGTTGGCGTCGATAACGCTGTAGCCGTGCTGGGCACCGCCTTGGGAGCGGCACACCTGCGCACCTTGCGGCATTCCTGCGATTCGGTGGTCTTGCTGTTGGATGGCGACGAGGCGGGCCAGCGGCGCAGCGATGAGGTGCTGGAGTTGTTCCTGCATGCACAGTTGGACGTGCGCATTGTAACGTTGCCTGAAGGCTTGGACCCCGCCGATTACTTGAATAAGTATGGACTAGAGGCGTTTGAACGCAGTGTGGCCACAGCCTGTGATGCACTGGAGTTTCGGTTGCGGCGAGCCACCGCCGGAATCGATCCGCTGGTCGACACCCATCGAGTGCACCGTGCCATCGAAGAGATGTTGTCGTTGTTGGCCAAAGTGCCGCACTCGGGGCTGATATCCAATGAAGCCTTTCGCATCCGCCAAAATCAAGTGCTGACCAGGTTGTCGCGGCAGTTTACGATTGGTGAAGAGGTGTTGCGGCAGCAGTTAAGCGCACTGCGCCAGCGGCAATCCCAACTGACTCAGTCGGTTCGCAGTCGAGCGCAGGAGCCGCAGGAAACTGCTCCGCCCATCGCCTTTCATCTCAGCGATTTGTCGCCGTTTGAACGCGAATTGTTAGAGCTGTTAATCATCGCTCCGCAAGTTGCCCCGATTGTACTGGAAAGAGTGCAATCGGGATGGCTTGAGTGCAAAGCGGCTCGAGCCATGTTGGACGCCTATCAGCAGTTGGACTTCAGCGGCGTATCGCTGGAGTTCAATAGCGTGCTGTCGGCGGTTGAGGATCCATCACTGAAGAGTCTGCTGGTGACGCTGCACGATCAGGCGGCTGCCAAGTCCAGCAGCACGAAGGCGTCTGCGGACGAGCGGTTGCGTGCTCTGACGCAGCGCATCGGGCAGCGGCACGACGAGCTGCGCGGACTGCAGTTGGTGGAACAATTGAGAAAAGGTGTTTCTGAGAAGGAGGAAATGGATCTCTTGCAAGATGTGATTCGTCAAGCTCGCCTGCGTCAAGGTTTGCAGACTGCCGCGTTATCCGCCGATCCAGCGGTTCCGTCGCAGCCTGAACAGGACTCGGACGTACCCGCCAGTCGGTAGTCGGTCCACGCATCGCCAGTGACGAGACGCTCTTTCAAGGGCCACTCAGGACATAACCCCATCCACACTTGGGCACGCTGTCGGCGCGACCCAGGGATTTTCAAAAGGAGTTGAACTGTGGAATTATTAGACCTAGATTTGCGGCAACTAATTAACACCGGGCGTCAGCAAGGCTATCTGACCTACGAACAGGTCGGGAAATACCTGCCGGACGAAGCCAGCAGCAGCGAAAAGCTGGATAATTTGCTGGTCGCCCTGGAAAAGAAGGGCATCAAGCTGGTCGATCAACCGCCAGCCACCAGCAAAATCAAATTGCTGGCGACTATGGAAGATGGATTTCCCGGCGATGAGAGCTTGGTGGAACTGGACGCCTTGGAAGCTGTCGACGCCGATGCTCGGATGGATGACCTGTTGGACGTTGAGGCCCACGGCAAGGCTGGTAAACGCTCGACTGCCAAGTTAAGCGATGATCCTATTCGCCTGTATCTCAGTCAGATGTCGGAAATTCCGCTATTCACGCGCGAACAGGAAATCGCTCTCGCCAAAAAGATCGAAATTACTCGCAAGCGATTCCGACGCAGCCTGTTAGGCAGCGATTTTGCGTTACGGCAGACAGTGGAAATTCTAAATCGCGTTCATAAGGGCCATCTGCCGTTTGATCGCACGATCAAAGTATCGCTGACCGAGCGTTTGACTAAAGAGCAGATCAGCTTGCGCATGCCCGCCAATCTGGCAACCCTCAAGCGATTGACGGCGATGCGGCGTCAGTTGTTTGCCCGCATCGTCAATCGCCACACACCAGCCGAAGAAAAGCCGGTCTTGGTTCAACGTCATCGCAGGCTGCGAGACAAGTGTATTGTCCTGGCAGAAGAACTTAGTCTTCGATCGCGCCGCGTCGTTCCCAATATGAAGCAATTGGAACAATTTGCGACGCGCATGGAGAATCTGCAAACGCTGGTGGCAGAGTTGGCCAGTCAACCCGATCGGCAGTCGGAATATCGACGACTGCGTGGCGAGTTGCATCGGCTGATCATTGTGACTCAAGAGAGTCCGCAGGCGTTGCGCCGTCGTTGCCAGGAATTCCGCAAGCACTACACCGATTTCGAGGCCGTCAAGCGCGAATTGTGCCAGGGCAATCTGCGGTTGGTGGTGTCCATCGCTAAGAAGTATCGCAATCGCGGCATGAGCTTCTTGGACTTAATTCAAGAAGGCAATACCGGCCTGATGCGGGCTGTGGACAAATACGAGTACCGACGC
Organism: Pirellulaceae bacterium; assembly: GCA_019636385.1. Lineage (NCBI taxonomy): Bacteria > Pseudomonadati > Planctomycetota > Planctomycetia > Pirellulales > Pirellulaceae > Pirellulaceae bacterium. Next base: position 595,484 of record JAHBXT010000003.1, read on the forward strand.
GGTTTCAAGTTCTCCACCTACGCGACTTGGTGGATTCGTCAAGCGATCACGCGGGCCATTGCCGATCAAGCGCGGACCATACGCATTCCGGTGCACATGATCGATGTTCTTAGTCGATTGCGCAATATCCAAAAGCAGTTGACTCAAGAATTGCATCGCGAGCCGACCACCGAAGAAATTGCGGCGCAGACTGACATTCCCGTAGAAGAGGTGCGGCGCGTGCTGGATATCGGCCGGCACCCTGTCAGTGTCGATCGTCCGGTAGGCGAAGGCGAGGACAACTCGTTCGGTGAGTTCATTGAAGACAACGACCACGGTAACCCGATTCGCAATGCCAGCCATGGTTTGTTGCGGGAGCAAATCGATACGATGCTCAAGTCGCTGACATTTCGTGAACGCGAAATTATTCGCTTGCGGTACGGTCTCGTGGATGGCTATTCATACACGCTGGAGGAAGTCGGACGTATCTTCAAGGTGACTCGCGAGCGCGTACGACAAATCGAGGCCAAAGCGGTTTCTAAGATGCAGAATCCGGTCCGTGCGCAACAACTGGCAGGCTATCTGCGCAGCGAGGCCGCCTAGCCATTCCGCCGAGTCAAGCCGCTTGACGACAACAGCCTGAAATGCCAGAAAAACGCAGGTTTTTCTGGCACTGGGGTTCGCCGGCGGTTGCGAGTGCAGACTGGGTAAACCACAATCTCTGTAGCCAGGTTCGCCAGCAGATGGGGAGTGACGCGGTCTCCACCGTCTGGCGAACGTGGCTGCATTGTGTCTTATTGTCAGAGCCGCTTGGCAATCTGGTTTCCTGCATACTCGCTTGACAAGAAAAGTGTATCGGAATGAATGTTCTGCGACTGCTGTGTTGCGTTGGCTGTATTGCACTGGTTGGTAGTTGGAGTGGTGCCCAGGAGGCGGTGCAGTCGGAGCTGATCTTCCCGCTGCATCCTAAACATAATCATGCTCCGGGGATTGCAGAGTTGCCCAGTGGTGAATTGATCGTCTCTTGGTTTCGCGGATCTGGTGAACGAACTGCTGACGATGTCGCCGTGTACGGAGCCCGGAGACCCGTCGGATCACGGCAATGGAGCGAGCCATTCGTGATGGTCGACACCCCCGGCTTTCCCGATGGAAACACCTGCCTGATGGTGGACACAGACGGTAGGCTGTTTCTGTTCTGGCCGTTGGTACTGGCCAATACGTGGGAGTCGTGTGTCACGCAAATGCTGATTTCTGAGCAGCCGGAAGGAATAGGTTCGCCGCAGTGGACTCGGCGCGATTCGCTGTGGCTCAAGCCCAAGGACTTCAGCCCGCAAGCATTGGAGGGGTTGGATAAGCTGCTGGGCGTGTTGCCCGAGTCAGCCAAAGCGGAACTGGATGACGTGGTAAAGTTTCGCGAGCGAGTTCAGGATAAGCTATATCAGCGACTAGGTTGGCAAGGCCGCTGCAAGCCGACAGTGCTGCCCAGCGGACGTATTCTACTGCCGCTTTATTCGGACACCTTCTCCTTCTCCATCATGGCGATCAGCGACGATCGTGGGCTAACGTGGCATGCTTCGGAACCACTAATGGGATTCGGAAACATCCAGCCAAGTGTCCTGCGACGTAACGATGGCACGCTGGTGGCCTACATGCGCGAGAACGGGCCTCGCAGACAAGTCCGCGTGAGCGAATCGAGCGACGATGGCCAGACCTGGGGACCGGTCGGCACGATCCCCATAGCCAATCCCGGCTCGGGACTGGATGCTGTGCAGACTCGCAGTGGCAATTGGCTACTGATCTCCAACAATACGATCGTCGGTCGCAATCGGTTGGCCATTTCCGTATCCAAAGACGAGGGACAATCTTGGCCGATCACGGTGCTGTTAGAGGATCAGCCCAAGGGAGCGTACCACTATCCGGCCATCATTCAGACTCGCGACGGCAAAATACACGCCGTCTACAGTTACTTCAGCGATGAGGGCAAAAGCATGAAGCATGTCGAGTTTGAAGAGGCCTATTTGCTGGGGCAGTAGAGTATAATGTCAAGACGTGGTCGTCATGGCTCTCAGGAGCACCCAGTGAATTTGGCTTACTGTATTCGAGTAACCGACGGTGTCCAGGCGTATCGTAACGGGAATTTGGTTCCTGCCACTGAGGCGGGGCGTTATCGCCAGCTGCCTGCTGCTGGCGTGCGGCATGATCTGCCTGGGTCCGGCTGCCGGGGCAGATTCTGAGCTGCCAGAGGTTAAGCGAATTAACGAGGCGATTCAGCAGAGCTGGACAGCGGCCGGACTGGTCGCATCCAAGAACGAGAACGATCTGAAGTGGATGCGGCGGCTGATGCTGGATGTAGTCGGTCGCATTCCCACTGATCAAGAGCAACAGGAGTTCGGTCGCGACAAGAGTTCCGACAAACGCCGCAAATTGGTCGAGCGATTACTGAGCGACGAGCGATATGCTGCTCAGTTTGCCGATTATTGGGCTGGCGTGTGGAGCAATATCTTGATCGGTCGCTCTAGCGGTAACAACGCTAATTCGCTGACCAATCGTGGCGGTATGTTTGAGTATCTGCGTACCAGCTTTGCCCAGCAAAAGCCCTACGATCGCATGGCTTTCGAGTTGATTACGGCCACCGGAACCAACAAGCCGGGCGAGAGTGATTTTAATGGTGCCACCAACTACTTAGCTGACAAAGTCAATCAAGACAATGCGACGCTGGCCACCGCCGCCACCGCCCGCATCTTTCTGGGGATGCAGGTTCAGTGTACTCAGTGCCACAACCATTTCTTCAATCAATGGAAACAAGAAAGGTTCTGGCAACTGAATGCCTTCTTTCGGCAGACTCGAGCGCTCCGGCGGTTTGTCCCTGGCACGCAGAATGTAGATTTCATTGAGTTGGTTGACGAAGACTTTGGCGGCGAAGGCAATCGCGCGCAGCCCGAAGAGGCAATCATATTCTACGAAGAACGCAATCAAGTGGTGCGTAGTGCGTACCCCGTGTTCGTAGATGGAACCGCCATTGGTCGCAGTGGACTGGTAGCCAAAGTCAACCGCCGTCAGGAATTGGGGAAACTGATTGTGGGTAGTCGAGACTTGGCCACTGCAGTCGTCAATCGAACTTGGGCGCAGTTTCTGGGGTATGGCTTCACGCGACCCATCGACGACCTTGGTCCCCATAACGTCCCATCGCATCCCGAATTGCTGGACGACCTGACCCAAGCCTTCATAGACTCCGACTATGATTTGCGGGCGTTGATGCGGTGGATCGTGCTATCGCAGCCCTATCAGATCTCCAGTGTCCAGTCCGGTGGTAACCGCCAAGACGATCCGGCCCTGGGAGTCCCGCCGCAGTTCAGCCGCTTCTACATGCGACAGATGACGGCTGAGCAGTTGTATCAATCACTGTTGACGGTGGCAGATCAGGGAGAAATATCAAGCCAGGATCAGCAACGACAGCGAGAAGAGTGGTTAAATCAGTTTGTGGTCGCCTTTGGAAACGATGCCGGCGACGAAGCCACGACATTCAATGGCTCCATTCCTCAAGCACTGATGATGTTCAACGGCGAATTAGTCAAGCGGGCTATTCAGGCTGAACCAGGTTCGTTGTTAAACGATTTGGCTGCTAGGCCGTCCAGGTATCCTGATAAGGTGCAGATGTTGTTTACTCTGGGGCTAGCGCGGCGTGCCAACCAGCGCGAGTTGGATATCGCGGCTCAGTTGCTGACGGCCCGTAGTGGCAATGTCACTCAGGCCCTCCAGGACTTGTGGTGGGCGATACTCAACAGTAATGAATTCATTCTGGTGCACTGAGCTGCGCCACAAATTGAAATAAGTGTCGCTAGCGTCGCCAGACGGTGGAAGAATTGGCCTACCACCATCTGACGATGGTAGTGGCCAGTAGGCCGATCGTCGAAACTGAGGTTCTAGCTGGAGTCGACTAACGATGCTTTGGAAGATGTACAGTCAGCCGCCTGGCATGTCCCGGCGGCATTTCTTGCAACATGCGGCTAGCGCCTGTCCGCTGGCGGCTTCGGCTCTGGCGCTGGGCCATTCACTGACGGTTCATGCTGATCAGCTCAAGCGACAACGTAAATCTGCCATCCTGCTGTGGATGGGTGGTGGTCCAGCGACGATTGACTTGTGGGATCTCAAACCCGGTGCGGCCACTGGCGGTCCATTCCAGCCGATTCGTACCACGGGTGATGTGGAGATTTGCGAACACTTGCCACAGATCGCCAAGCAAATGCAGCATCTGTCCGTGGTGCGGTCGATGAGTACTCGCGAAGCCGATCATGACCGTGGACGCTACTACATGCATACAGGCTATGTTCCGAATCCTACTGTCGAGCATCCCAGCGTGGGTTCTGTGGTGGCTCGAGAATTGATGGCGCGCCGCAGCGATCTAGAGATTCCACCATTTATCACTATCGGCGGAGCAAGTCCTGGGCCTGGGTTTTTGGGTATGAGCTTCGCGCCATTCAGCGTGTCTAGCGATGGTCGTATACGAAATCTTGAGCAGTGGACGAACGATCCGCGAA